>CAVBWS010000028.1:0-26642 GCA_963599255.1 Treponemataceae bacterium | reverse complement strand
CATTAGAAGCAATGATCGCATTTATGAATGTTTGAGAGCGGTGCATTTTCGTAGGGGAATCAAGCCAAGTTTTCCCGAAATTTATAGCTTATCGAGTTTGAGAGCGGTGCATTTTCGTAGGGGAATCAAGCCCGCGGTTGGTACTATGCCGACGATTGGAGTTTGAGTGCAGCGCAATTTAATAGGAGAAACAATCGACATTAGAGAATGAATCATGGTGATGCATGATATGCATAAGGAGGTCGGGCATGAAAACTTTTGTTAAACGATTATATGTAATAGCAACATTTACAGCAATAAGCACATTATGCCTTTCATCAAACTGTGTAATGGCAGCAGAGACCGGAACGAGTGTATACAAAGCTGCAACAACTAAGACTGAAATAGAGATTCCGGAAGTTCCGTATGTCGGAATGTCTAAGTGGCTACTCAATAGCACAAAGCTGGGACATTATACGGTAGAGAAAAAGGTAACAGACAGAACATACATATATTTATGGTACGAGTCGGACATTATAGATAGTGAACATCTGCAATGTAAAGCGACAGTAAGCTATTATAAATTCTCCTGGACCACAATCGTCGATGTCAAAGAGGTTGAACTGTATAATAAATGGAAGAAATATGCATCATACAATAAATCAAATTCTGACAAAAAGAAAACAACCTATTCACATGAGCCTAGTGTAGAGGGATTTTCTAATGAAGAGGATTTCTACGACTACTATTATTATGATTTCTTCGATTATGAAGATGCTGCAGCCTACTACAGAAAACATGGCGGAAGATAACAATCGAACCTTGCAATTTTGCAATAAAGGAAGTATAAAATAGTGCTCGGAGGAATGATATGACAAGAGATCTTACGAGCGGTTCGGTATGGAAACATATAATTATTCTGGCAGTTTCAATGACCCTGGGAAATGCTATACAGCAGCTGTACAGCATGGCAGATACTGTTATTGTTGGACAGGTGCTGGGAGAGCAGCCATTGGCAGGAGTCGGCTCCACATCCAGCCTGAATTTTATGATAGTATTCTTCTGCATGGGAATATGCGCAGGCTGCGGTATTCCGGTTGCCAGAGAATTTGGCGCTGGCAATTATGCAGCACTCAGAAAATATGTCACCAACTCTGTGTGGGTGTGCGCAGCATTCTGTGTTGTCATAACAGCGCTTTCATGCATATTCTGCGGAACATTCTTAAGGTGGCTGTCCACACCGGATGAAATATTAGATTACGCCAGGGATTATATATTTGTAATATTCCTGGGGCTGGCGTGTACGTTTTTCTATAACCTGTTGGCATCGATCATAAGGAGCCTGGGGGATGCTAAGACACCGCTTATTGCTCTTGTGATCGCGTCGATTGTGAACATCGGGCTGGATTTTGCATTTATGCTGTGGATTCCTATGGGAGTGGTCGGAGCGGCACTTGCAACAGTTATTGCCCAGGGAATATCAGGAGCGTACTGCTTTGTAGTATTAAAAAATAAATTCGATGTATTAAAAATGCAGCCGGATGATTGGAAGTGCAATAAGATAGTGATCAAGGCACTGTGCAAACTGGGCGTTCCTATGGGATTTCAATATTCAATTACGGCTATCGGACTGCTGGTTGTTCAGTCAGCCATAAATGGATTCGGAACAGCTGCAGTTTCAGGCATGTCGGTGGCCAACAAGGTGCGTCTTCTTATAGCATGTCCGCTGGATGCCATCGGCCAGATAATGACGCCCTTTGCAGGTCAGAACCTGGGTGCCGGGCAGTTCAAACGTATCAAGGAAGGACTCTGGAAGACTACGCTGCTGGGCCTGGGCTGGTCGGTTCTCATAACGATCCCATTTACGCTCATAGTCGGAAGGCCGATTGTCGGAATATTCCTTTCAGATCCGAGTGCGGACATAATAGAATATGCATATACATATCTTATGTGTACGAATCTCTTTAATATTTTCCTTACATTTGTTAATGTGTTCAGATTTACCATTCAGGGCATGGGATATACAGGACTGTCCATGATCTCTGGCGTCATGGAAACCGTGGGACGAGCATTTGCCGGAATAGTGCTGGCAAATGCAATGGGATTCGAGGGTGCTGCACTTGGCTCATCCTTGGCATGGATACTGGCGGATTGCTTTCTGGTTCCGGCCTTCTTCATATGCTACAAGAAGGTCAGCAGCAGAGGAGAAGAGTTAAACCAATAGACGGATAATGCCAAAATAAAAGCAGATCGCTGCATAGCCGGGACGGCGCAGCAAGCTGCTTTAAAAGCCTGTGTCTCCGCTGTCCGGGACTTTTATACAAAGATTATCTGTACCAGCAGCATATATATAACTGTGCCGGCAACGATGCTCAAGATTGTATTATGCTTCCATAGGTGAAGAGCAATGACGATCACACAGCTGATAAGCTCAGGCATGAATGAATTTACTGACGCAAATGAGACATTCTTAAGGCAGTACACCACGAGCATAGACATCACTGCATATGGCAGTAGATTGCTTAGATTTATGATGGACTGAGGGGCTTTTCTCTTGCCGCCGAATATAAGAAACGGAATTGCGCGCAGAGCGACGGTTATGACGGTCATGACGGCGATTGCAATTATGAAATAAGTATTTCCGGTCACTGGCAGGCCTCCTTTTTCTCAGCGATTCTGGCAAATATATCCGGTGCGCACAGAACGATCACTATAGCGAACATTGTAGGAATAAGGAAACTGCCGGCACCGAATATCAGCCTGCAGGCGATCGCACAGATGCCGCCTGCGATGGCAGGCCAATGTTTCTTAGCTTCGCACCACTGATCGACAGCAACAGTAATAAACAGAGCAGTAAGCGAAAAATCCATACCTGTCGTGTTGATATGAATAAGGCTGCCTGCCACGATGCCGATAAGGCTTCCCGCCACCCAATATATCTGATCGAAGAGAGATACCAGAAAATAGAATGTCGGATTATTATTACGTTCATCCGTATCATCCTTACACAGCAGAGAATATGTCTCGTCAGTCAGTGCGAAGATGAGATATGGTTTCTTGCCCTTGGCATCTTTATATTTGCCCAGCATAGACAGACCGTACAGGAGGTGTCTGGCATTTACGGCTAATGAGGTAAAAGCTATAGTTATAAGTCCTGCGCCGCCGCTTAACAGTTCGATGGCAACATACTGTAATGAGCCTGCATAGACGAAGATACTCAATGCCAGCGGCCAGATAATGCCGAGACCTTTAGAGACTGCCAACATACCGAAGCCGGCTCCGAGTACCAGGTATCCTGCCAGTACCGGAATCGACTTGAGAAAGGCTCGCTTTATGAGCCCTGCATCCGAAAACAATTTTTCATTTGAATTCATTTTGATAAAACTTCCTGAATAAATAATAACGCTACGGATTCTAACGCAAATGAAAAAAGATAACAACCAAAACACTCGAAAAATCAAACCAAACATTGAAGGCTTAGATGATTATAGCTATAATCAAGCCGTTGCAGGAAAATTTTGAAGTAAAGACAGGTAGAACATGATAGACGATATAATAATCCGCCAAATGACCATAGACGACTACGACGGTGTAATGTCTCTGTGGATGACCATAAGAGGGTTTGGAATAAGAAGCATTGACGATTCAAGAGAGGGCGTTGAGAGATTTCTCCTCAGAAATCCGAATACAAGCATTGTTGCCCAGTTGGGCGATGAGATAGTCGGCTCAATACTGTGCGGGCACGATGGAAGGCAGGCATGCTTCTACCATGTATGTGTTAAGCAGGAATTAAGACGCCACGGCATAGGTAAGGCTATGGCAATCACCGCCATGGAGCAGCTGAAGAAGGAGCATATAAATAAGATCACCCTGATCGCGTTTAAGAGCAATGAAGAAGGCAATTCCTTCTGGCAGAGAGTTAATTGGTCGTTGAAAGATAATATTAATACATATGAGTTCATTTTGAATGCGGATAATAATACCACATTTAACAAGTAAGAAAAAACTTAATTTCAGAAAAAGTTCACAAAAGCCTCGTTGACATTATATGAAATATTTTTTTATACTCTATTTAAGGTAACTGCTGGCTGGCAGTTATAGCCGAATCAGGAGAGGCTGCAGATATAGAGGAGAAATATATGCTGGAATTAAAGAATATTACCAAAGTTTACAAGACCGGCGGCGAGACGGTAGAGGCTCTGAAGGGAATAAGCCTTAAGTTCAGAAAGAATGAATTCGTGTCAATATTAGGGCAGTCCGGATGCGGCAAAACCACCATGCTTAATATAATAGGCGGGCTGGATAAATATACATCAGGTGATCTGGTAATTAATGGCAGATCCACTACTCAGTATAAGGACAGAGACTGGGATGCGTACAGAAATCATTCGATAGGATTCGTATTTCAGAGTTACAATCTGATCCCGCATCAGACGGTTCTGCAGAATGTAGAACTGGCACTTACACTGTCGGGTGTTAAGAAGTCAGAAAGAAAGAAAAGGGCTATAGAGGCTCTGGAAAAGGTAGGACTTAAGGATCAGATCAAGAAGAAGCCGGCGGAGATGTCTGGCGGACAGATGCAGCGTGTTGCAATTGCCCGTGCCATTGTAAATAATCCGGACATTATCCTGGCAGACGAGCCGACGGGCGCACTTGATACAGAAACCAGTGTTCAGGTAATGGAGATCCTGAAGGAGATCTCAGCTGACAGGCTGGTCATCATGGTAACCCATAATCCGGAGCTGGCAGAAAAATATTCCACCAGGATCGTGAGAATGTTAGACGGTCGTATCACAGCTGATTCTAAGCCGCTTACAGATGACGAGGTAAGCCGGGCCGAGGCAGAAGATAAGGTTTCACAGAGCGATAGTAAGCAGAAGAAGCCGTCCATGTCACTGGGAACATCATTCGGTTTATCCCTTAAGAATTTATTTACCAAGAAGAAAAGAACTGCACTCATAAGCTTCGCAGGTTCTATCGGTATCATCGGAATTGCATTAATTTATGCAGTATCAAACGGAACAACCAATTATATAAACATTGTACAGGAACAGACCCTGTCCTCTTACCCTATCTCGCTCGAGGCGCAGTCCGTCGACATGTCGAGCCTGATCACATCATTTATGGGAACAGCGTCTTCCGAGCAGGAGCATGATAATGATGCCGTATATCAGAAGGATATGCTGTATTCAATGGTCAATTCCATGGGTTCCATGGAAACATCGGAAAATGATCTGACTTCATTCAAGGAGTATTTGGAGCAGCAAATGGCTGATGAGAGCACGGGACTGGCAGATGCCATAACCTCCGTTCAGTATAAATATGACCTTGATCTTCAGATATATACAGAAAATGTTGACGGAGACATTATAAGCACAGATACACAGCAGCTGGTAATGAATCTGATGTCACAAAATACCGGCGTTGATTTTTCATCACTAATATCACTTACCGAATCTTCTACATTAGGCAATAGTTATATGAGTACCCTTGAGAGCGGTTCTTCACTGTGGACTGAACTGCTTCCGGGAGATAACGGCAGCCTTATAAGTGACGCGTCTAAGGATCAGTATGATCTTATATACGGCAGTTGGCCGAACAGTTATGATGAGGTGGTAGTATTTGTTGATGAGAATAATGAGATAAGTGATCTGTGTCTGTATGCCATGGGCTTAAAGTCCGAAGAAGAGATGCAGTCGCTTATGAACGCGGCAATTGATGAAACTACGATTGAATCAGAATCACACAAATGGACATACGAAGAAATATGCGGACTGCAGTTTAAAACCATTTTAAACTGCAGCTGCTATTCATATGATGAAGCCAGCGGAACTTATAAGGATCTGAGAGAGACTGACACAGGTCTTAGATACCTGTATGACAACGGTCTTACGCTCCGTGTTGTAGGTATAGTTAGGCCAAATCAGGATGCAGTTTCATCAACAAGCAGCAATGCGATCGGTTATACTCATGCTCTGACAGAATATGTGATCAATGAGGCGCAGGACTCTGATATAGTTAAGGCACAGAAGGAAAATCCTGACGTAGATATATTAACAGGTCTTAAATTTGCCGCAAATGAAGACACGCTCACAACTGAGGATAAGGCACAGGCAGTCAAGGATTACCTTAATTCATTAAGCGATTCAGATAAGCTCACTGCCCTGGCGAAGATGCTTGCAACACCTTCTGATGACACTGTAAATCAGATGATCGAAAGTGCCACCTCAGGCATGACTCGCGATGACATAATGAATACAATACTGGCAGGCATGGAGTCACAGCTGGGTATGGATGAAAGCCAGGTTAAGGCATACATAGACTCAATGAGCGACGAGGAATTAGAGACAGCTTATAAGGAACTTATCAAGTCTCAGATCACATCTGAGTATGCACAGAGCGCATCATCCAGTCTGGAGGGAATGGACGAGACTCAGCAGATTGCCCTGATGGATCAGATGTTGTCTTCGTATACAGACGATGATTATGCCAATATGTATGACACATTATTCGAATTTTCAGATTCGACATATGAGGAAAATCTTGCTAAGTTCGGCTGCATTGATATGAATTCGCCTTCGGGCATTAACATATATGTGGAAACATTTGCTGACAAGGACACGATTGAGGAGCTGATCGATACATATAATTCGGGCGTCGATGACATACATAAGATCACATATACTGATTATGTAGGCCTCATCATGTCATCAGTTACCACGATCATCAATGCGATAACATACGTATTGATAGCATTTGTTGCGGTATCCCTGATAGTTTCATCAATTATGATCGGTGTAATAACATTGATATCAGTTCAGGAGAGAACCAAGGAGATCGGTATCCTGCGTGCTATTGGTGCATCGAAGAGAAATGTTTCCAGCATGTTCAATGCAGAGACGCTGATAATAGGTTTCACCTCCGGTCTGGTAGGTATAGGTATTACATATCTGTTCTGTATACTGATAAATGCGATTTTACATGTACTTACCGGAATTAATTCGCTGTCAGCAAATCTTCCAGTCGGCACAGCTGCCATACTTGTTGGAATCAGCATGCTGCTTACATTGATCGCAGGAATTATTCCTTCAAGCAGCGCTGCGAAGAAGGATCCGGTGGTTGCCCTTAGGACAGAATAATGTAAATCGTTATCAAAAATTTTATGCACTAGTATTATCTGCATTGACCGAAACATGTGCAAGTGTTACAATTCCTTCATCTGAAATTTAATATGAAATGTAACGTGAAGGTGTCTGTGCACATGCATAGGTGAAAAGGGAATCTGGTGCAAATCCAGAACGGTTACAGCCACTGTAAATGGGAGCTGAATTGGATTGATCAGGGCATACTGATCAAACTCACTGGGCAGCCGGGAAGAGCAATGAAGCGATGAACTAAGTCAGGAGACCTGCCTTTAACGTGGAACTTTTAATCTGCTGTTTTACGGATTAAACTTCTGACATTGAGTATGGTTCTACGGTGTAGAGGTATACATATAACGAGAGAAGAATGACCGCAGCAATGCGGTCATTTTTGTTTTTCTGCGCACCGGTACTTTTTGTATTTCCTTTCAGAAAATATTAGAAAAGAGGAAATGAAAATGAAGAAATTAATGGTAACTCTTCTCGCAGGTGTAATGGCTATCTCTATGCTGGCTACAACAGCATTTGCCGGTGATGCATCAGCAGAAGATCAGGCAGCAGCTGACAATGTAGCAGCACTTATTGATGCCATCTACGTTCAGAGCAGAACTGACGAAACAGATGAGCAGTGCGCAGCAGCTAAGGAAGCATGGGACGCCCTTACGGATGCCCAGAAGGAATTAGTTGAAGGCGAAAATGCAGATCCTGATTATTTCGGAAGAGATACAGGCGATGCTTCACTGGATGACGCAAGAAATCAGGACGAAATCGGTGAGAATGAAATCCTTGTTGTAAGCTTCGGAACATCTTTCAATGACAGCCGTGTTGAAGATATCAAGGGTATCGAGGATGCTATCCAGGCTGCATATCCGGATTGGTCAGTAAGAAGAGCATTTACAGCTCAGATCATCATCAACCATGTAGAAGCAAGAGATGGTGAGAATATCGACAATATGACACAGGCTCTTGAGCGTGCAGTAAGTAACGGCGTTAAGAATCTTGTAGTTCAGCCTACACATTTGATGCATGGTGCTGAATATGATGAAATGTGTGAAGCAATTGCTGAATACGAAGATAAGTTCGAGTCAGTTGCCATCGCAGAGCCGCTGTTAGGTGAAGTTGGTTCAGATGCAACAGTTATCAACGACGACAAGAAGGCAGTTGCAGAAGATATCGTAGCTGCAGCATTAGAGGAAGGCGGATATGAATCACTTGATGCAGCTGCTGAGGAAGGTGTTGCATTTGTATTCATGGGACACGGAACATCACATTCTGCTAAGGTAAGCTATAGCCAGATGGCAACACAGATGGCAGATCTGGGATATTCTAATGTATTTATCGGAACAGTTGAAGGCGAGCCTGAAGAGACATCATGCGAGGCAGTTATCGAGGCAGTTAAGGAAGCAGGATATACAACAGTTGTTCTTCGTCCGCTGATGGTTGTTGCAGGTGACCATGCTAACAACGATATGGCAGGCGACGATGACGATTCATGGAAGTCAATGTTTACAGAAGCAGGATTTACTGTACTTACACAGATCAGCGGCTTAGGAAGAATCGCTGCTGTTCAGCAGTTATATGTTGCTCATACAGCAACAGCTATTGATTCTATTGCAAAATAAATAATCGCACTCCATAGAAGTGGAGTTAAGAATGGCACTGTCTGGATCTACCAGGGCAGTGCCGTTCTGTAATAAAAGTCATTGCGAGAGCACGAAGTGCACAGCAATCAATTTTTATCAAGATTTTAAGCAGTGGCTGCGCGTGCCGTGAACCTCGGCGTGCAGCCCACTGCTCGAAAACGCCTTCGCTGATTGTTTTCTCGCAGTGGCTGCGCCGTCCCGGCACGTGATGCAATCAGGCGGCACTTGCAGATAATCTTATTGACATTTAATGTAAAGGAGGAAGACTATGAAGAAATTTCTTACAGCAGCTGTGGCAGTAATCATGTCGGCAGCAATGCTTGTGCCATGTATGGCAGCAGAAGAGAGTACAACAGATACTCTGGTAGATGGTATTTATACAGTAGAATTTGACACGGACAGCACCATGTTTCATGCAAATGAAGCTGATGATTATAAGGGAATCCTGGTTGTTGATGATGGCGAGATGACTGTTCATGTAAGTCTTGCAGGAACCGGATTCGCTAACGTTTATATGGGATCAGCAGCAGATGCTAAGGAAGCCGGTGAGAAAGAACTAATACAGCCTACAACTGACAAGGTTACATACAGTGACGGATTTACTGATAAAGTATACGGCTTCAACATTCCTGTACCTGTTCTGAATGAAGAATACAGCGTGGCAACTTTAGGTAAAAAGAGCCAGACATGGAAGGATCACAAGATATCTGTTTCTGATCCTCAGCCATATGCTGATGCGGTTACAGTCTCTGATTTAGGACTTGAAGACGGTACCTATGAAGTAGAACTTATATTCGTCGGCGGCTCAGGCAAGGCTTATATTCAGTCTCCGTGTGAATTAGAGATAACTGATGGTACAGCATATGCAACTGTTCAGTGGAGCAGCGAGAAATATGACTACATGTTAGTAGGCGGCGAGAAATATCTTGCAGAAACTACAGAAGGCGGTTCCACCTTTAAGATTCCTGTAGAGTCATTTAATTCTTTATTAAAAGTAGTCGGTGATACTACAGCCATGGGAGATTCGAAAGAGATCGAATACACATTAGTATTCCTGTCAGACAGCATTGAAGCTGCAGAATAAGCTGCTGCGCTGCCCCGGCACTGGCACCCGTAAACCCTGCAGTATTACATATGTATGACGAATAATATGCGAGGAATTTTGTACGGAGTCGGCATCGGTCCGGGAGATCCGGAGCTGCTGACTGTGAAGGCAATTAAGATATTGAATGATGCGGATGTTATAGTTTTCCCCGGCGAGGATCCGGAGAAAACTATAGCATGGAGCATCATACAATCTGTCGTGAATCTGGAAGACAAGAAAGTGGTGGGAATTGCATTTCCCATGACCAAGGACAGAAAGATTCTGGAGGAAAATCATAAAAATGGTGCCGCAATAATAAGCAAATATCTGGATAAGGGCTTAAATGCGGCATTTCCGACTCTGGGAGATCCTTCGGTATACTCCACATTTTCATATGTTAATAAGATTCTTAAGAAAGATGGATATGACACCAGGGTTATCCCAGGCATACCATCTTTTTGTGCAGCTGCAGCCAGGATAAATGAATCTCTGGGTGAAGGGAACGAACAGATCCATATTATTCCGTCGTCCTACGGAGCAGAAGAGGCACTGAACCTGCCGGGAACTAAAGTGCTGATGAAGGCAGGCAAGAAGATAGGCTGCGTCATTGATGATGCAGATAAGAAGGGCCTTAAAATGATAATGGCTGAAAATATCGGTATGCAGGATGAGCAGATTATCCGTAATCCCGGCAGAGATGTTGAGGCCGGATATTATACATTGGTCATCATTAAGGATGATCACGAGGTGAGCTGAAATGACTGGAAAATTCAAGAAAACGATGCTGCTTACAGTGACGACTGTGCTGATGTTCGGAATGATCGTGCCTGCGGCGGCAAATGAATATATTTTATCACCTGCAGAGCAGAAGGTAATTGCTGCTTCGGAGGATAATATATCATCAGATACACAAGAGGAAGCTGCTTCGGACGGCACAACAGATATAGTGGATAATTCCACCACGCTGCCGGACGGTTCATATACGCCGGACAGTTTTTCGTTTTCCGGAGGCACTGGTAAGGTGCGTATAACATGTCTGTCTGTAAGGGTAGAAGATGGCAGAGCTTATGCAGAGATAAAGTTTTCAAGCAGCAAATACGGATATGTAAAGGCAAATGCTGAGACTTACTATCCGATTTCAACAGAGGATGGGTCATTATTCGAGATTCCTGTAGAACTCAATAAGAATAATAAGATCCTGGGAATGACCACCGCAATGTCATCAGCACATGAGATTGAATATACAATATATGTGTATATTGAAGACGCCGGAGATGCTGCGGAAAAGTTCGGCAGCAATGATAGTACTGCGCCTGAGATTACAGGTCTTACGGCATCAGATAAGGACTGCATAAGTACACAGTACCTCACGTTATATTATTATGAAGATGACATTGTATATGCCGAGATAGATATTTCAGATACCGATGCACTGACAGAGCGGGCGAATGGTCTGGAGGATGACAGCACCGAGGCAGGACTCTATCAAAATGATATAATAAAATATCTCATCGTTCCGGAAGGTGTGGAGATTCCGGCAGGCCTTGAAAAGGAAATGGTCATTATTAACCTTCCTAAAGAGCATATCTATGTGCAGTCAGATGAAGCTGAGAATATTCTTAAGACATTAAATGAAGGCAGTTTGTCAGATGCTGAAGAAGGAACTTATGAAGAGCCTGATTATAAGAGTATGATAAAAAATTCGATAGATCTGGCAGTTATATCATCAGAGTTCTTGAGATCATCAGAAGACAGCACATCTTCTGAAACAAGTGCATTATACAATACATTTACCGACAGAATGGAAACACTGGGAATACCAGTTATAATTGACAGGATATCTGATGCGGTTAATGACGCGGATAAGGCTGCCTGGAGAGACTTCTACAGTCTTATCACAGAGAATTAATGTCAATATTGCAGGGCAATGTGTACCTTAGATGAAAGTTTGTGCCTGCGTGCCGTGAACCTCGGCGTGCAGCCACTGCTCGAAAACGCCTACGCTGATTGTTTGTTTTAAATGTCCTGGACGGCAGATATGAATGAGCCGTGCTTGCACGGTTTAATTCATATCTATCGGACAGGCTAACCTGCATGAGCAAGTAGGACGATAGTCCGGATTGCGAATTCAGGTTGGATTGCGAGAGTACGAAGTGCGTAGCAATCCCAGTTCAACAGTGGGCTGCGCCGTCCCGGCACGGCAATAGTCTGAAGACATTTATAAAGTCATGCATGGAGAGTATAGATGAAATCACAGATCAAGAAAATAATATCCATATTGTTATTAGTAACAATGAGCTTTCCGGGGCTGACATTTGCGGCTGAGGCAAATGCAGAAGAATCACTGACGGCGGCGCCGGTATTGGAAGGTCATGAATTTATCGGTGAGACGGAACTTCTGTATGCAGAGAATTTTGCTATATACAATTACGAAGACGGATATTCTGTAATAGACATTCCGGGTAGCGGTACATATATTGTTGTTCCGGAAGGAGCAGATGTGCCTGACGGAGCTGAAGATATGATAGTGCTTCAAAAGCCATTAGACAGGATATATCTTGCAGCCAGTTCAGCCATGTCTTTATTCAGCGAGATAGATGCAGTTGATCATATCAGACTCTCGGGGCTTACGGAATCAGCCTGGTACATTGATGACGCAGTCAAAGCCATGCAGTCCGGAGATATGATTTATGCCGGTAAATACAGTGAGCCTGACTACGAACTCCTGATAGGTGAGGACTGTGACCTGGCAATAGAATCCACTATGATATTTCATACTCCTAAGGTTAAGGAGATGATAGAAGACCTGGGCATACCGGTGCTGGTTGACAGGTCAAGTTATGAGGATCATCCACTTGGAAGGACGGAATGGATCAAGCTCTATGCAGTGCTTGCGGATAAACAAGATGCGGCAGACAGCTTCTTTAATGAGCAGGCTCAGGTTATTGAGGATCTGAAAGGTACGGAAAATACAGGAAAAACAGTTGCATTTTTCTACATAAACACAGATGGTTCTGTGGTTATAAGAAGTCCGGAGGATTATATTCCTAAGATGATTGAGATCGGCGGCGGAGTGTATGCATTTTCTGACATACAGACCACCACCGAGGCTACTTCCTTTTCTATAACAATGGAGGAATTCTACGCAACAGCCTGTGATACGGATTATCTGATTTATAACGGCTCTATTGAAGGAGAGATAAGCAGCGTTAATGAGCTGATACAGAAGGATCAGTTATTTGCAGATATGAAGGCAGTTCAGGAAGGAAATGTCTGGACTGTAGGCAGGGAATTCTATCAGTCAACGGATATAATAGGTCAGCTGATCAGAGATGTTAACCTGATGCTGTCCGGCGCAGATGACAGTCAGCTGACATTCTTAAGAAAAGTTAATTGATTTTCTATGGATAATAATGCTTATAATTCTTCCCTCACCAGGGAAAATGCCAGACGAAGATTAAGATATGCAATAGTGATCGCTGCGCTTGCAGCAGCATTTATTGTAATCATAATACTGAATATTAATACAGGAAGTACGAAGATAGCAGTATCTGATATTTTCAGGATCATATTCACGGGGCAGGGGGAAGCAAGCCAGGTAAATATTATATGGAAGATAAGGCTTCCGCGTATAATCATGTCGGCAATCCTGGGCGGTGCGCTGTCGCTGTCAGGATTTTTGCTGCAGACATTTTTTGAGAATCCTATAGCGGGTCCCTTTGTTCTGGGAATCTCATCGGGTGCCAAGATGATGGTAGCACTTGCCATGATATATTTTATGCAAATGTACACATCGGTATCTTCGTATGTGCTGATAGTTGCAGCGTTCATAGGCGCACTTCTGTCTATAGGATTTGTTTTGCTGTTTTCCAAACGAATACGGAATATGGCGACATTGTTGGTGGCAGGAATCATGATAGGATATATATGTTCTGCCATTACGGATTTTATTGTTACATTTGCGGCAGATTCTGATATTGTGAACCTGCATAATTGGTCTAAGGGAAGCTTCTCCGGCATGAACTGGAATAATGTGCAGGTGGCTGCGATCGTGATCGGGATATCATTTGTGCTGTGCTTCTTCCTGGCAAAACCTATCAGTGCATATCAATTAGGGGAGACCTATGCCCAGAGCATGGGTGTAAATATCAAACTGTTCAGGGTTGTACTGATCATCCTTTCGAGTGTGCTGGCAGCTACAGTAACAGCATTTGCCGGCCCCATATCATTTGTAGGGATCGCAGTTCCTTTTCTGATAAAAAGATGCCTTAATACCTCCAAGCCGCTGGTAGTTATTCCCACGACATTCCTGGGAGGGGCAGTATTTTGCATGGTCAGCGATCTTATTGCGCGAACCGCTTTTTCTCCGACGGAGCTGAATATAAGCACTGTCACATCAATATTTGGAGCACCGGTAGTCATATTTATGATGCTTAAGAGAGCAGGCAAGAGAAAGTAGGATATATATGGCTCAGCCTTATGTACAATTCCATAATCTGACAGTCGGATATAATAAGGTCCCTGTGATATCCGATATGAACCTTGAGATTGAGAAGGGAGAGATAGTCGCTCTGATCGGTCCTAACGGTGCCGGCAAATCAACTATCCTTAAGAGCATGTCGAGGTCTCTGGGAATAATAAGCGGGCAGATATATCTGGACGGCAGAAATCTGCAGGAATATTCATATAAGGAACTGTCTAAGAAAATGGCAGTAATACTTACTGATAAGATCAAGTCGGAGCTTCTTACATGCAGGGACATAGTGTCTACGGGAAGATACCCATATACAGGCAGGCTGGGACTGCTGACCACGGAGGATGAGAAGATTATCACGGAAGCAATGCAGTCGGTAAATGCATTGGAACTGTCAGAGTGTGATTTTAACGAAATAAGTGATGGTCAGAGGCAGCGAGTCTTGCTGGCAAGAGCCATCGCGCAGGAACCTGAGATAATTCTTCTGGATGAGCCCACATCATTTCTGGACATAAGATATAAGCTGGAACTTTTATCAATTCTGACGAGAATGGCGTACGAGAAGAATATTACGGTGGTTACATCCCTCCACGAGATAGATCTGGCAGAAAAAGCCGCGGATAAGATTGTTACAATAAAAGGCGAGAAGACATTTGCCAGCGGCACAGCCGAAGAAATATTTAGAGAAGAAAAAATAAGAGACTTGTACGAGATTGACAAGGGATACTTCGATCCTCTGATGGGCAACATTGAACTTGCGAAACCGGAAGGAGATAAGGCCGAGGCGTTTGTAATATCCGGACACGGAATGGGCATCCCGGTTTACAGAAAACTTCAGAAGGCTAATATGGCATTTGCCGCGGGAGTTTTCTCCGAGGGAGACATAGACTACAGGCTTGCCAGACTCTACGCCGTTAAGACCATAACAACGGAAGGGCTGAAGGGCAGGGATTGTGCGGTTGTATGTGAACCGTTGATGAAGGAGTGCAAATATATAATAGATGCAGGAGCCGATACACCGGAGGCAGATATGTTAAGGCGGCTGGCGGTCGGGATGAAAACAGTGGTCTCAGCTGAGAGGTTAGATGATATACTATCCGGGCTTTCGTAAGAAGCATACGGCAATTATACGGATGTCTGGAGAAATATGAAGGCTACAGCAAGGATAAGGTAATATTAGAAACAGCTCCGATCATCTTATACAGGTACATGCGATAAGGAAGATAAAATGACAGCAAATATCCCGAGAGTCATCCTAGCAGGAACCAACAGCGGCTGCGGCAAGACCACAGTTACATGCGCCCTGCTTAAGGCACTAGTAGACAGAAAATTAAATACTGTATCATTTAAGTGCGGACCGGATTATATAGATTCTATGTTCCACAGAAGCATAACAGGCGCTGTATGCGGCAATCTGGACTCCTTCTTCTTCGATGAGAATACGCTTAAATACCTTCTGACAGAGGATTCTGAAGGACATGACATCAGTATTATAGAAGGTGTTATGGGGTATTATGACGGATTGCAGTTAAGCTCATTTAAGGCCAGCACTTATGAGGTAGCCCGATTAACCAATACACCTGCTGTTTTGGTGGTAGGCGCCAGAGGAGCCTCGCTATCTGTACTTGCGATCATTGAGGGATTCCTTAATTTCAGCCGAGATGAAGACAGTAATATCCGCGGGGTAATATTAAATCAATGTACCCAGATGACATATAAGATCCTGGCTGATGAGATAATCAGAAGGTTTGAAGGCAAAATAAAACCGCTGGGCTTCATGCCGGTGATGCCGGATTGCTCACTGGAAAGCAGGCATCTGGGACTTATTACGGCAGCTGAGGTTACAGACCTTAATGAGAAACTGCAAAGGCTCGCAGAGCAGGCAGAAAGATCAATAGACATTGATGGAGTGATCAGCATGGCGAGAGGTGCGGCAGATTTAGAGTTCGAACTTCCAGAAGCATTGTCTGGCATTCTGCAGTTAAATGAGACAGATAAAGGTTGTATCAATACTCATGGGGAGAATCTGCCACGGCGTGCCGTGAACCTCGGCGTGCAGTCACTGTTCGAAAACGCCTGCGCTGATTGTTTTCTCACAGTGACTGCGCCGTCCCAGCACGCCTGTGAACCGGCAATAAGCTCGGAGGATAAAATTACAGCACGGGAATGTGAAAACAATACTTCCAGAGTGAGAATTGCCGTAGCGCGGGACAGAGCATTCTGCTTCTACTACGAGGACAGCCTGCGGCTGTTAGAGAAGATGGGTGCAGAACTCGTATCATTTAGTCCGCTTAATGACAGTCATCTTCCGGATGATATACACGGACTGTATCTGGGTGGTGGCTATCCTGAACTTTATGCCGAAAAGCTAAGCCAAAATAAGACCATGCTTGAGGACATTAGAGCTGCACTTTCGGATAAGCTTCCGTGTGTTGCAGAATGCGGCGGATTTATGTACCTGACTGAGAAGATAGCTGATCATACCATGGTAGGATTTCTTAAGGGCAGCTGTTATGATACAGGTAAGTTAAGCAGATTTGGATACATCAATATTGTGGCGGAACACGACGGCATGTTGTGCAAGCGGGGCCAGAGTATTGCTGCCCATGAATTTCATCACTGGGATTGTGATAACACAGGGGACTCCTTCAAGGCCGTTAAACAGTCTGGAAAAACCTGGGAAGCGATAATAATGACAGACAGCCTGTACGTCGGATATCCGCATTTTCATTTCTATGCTAATCCGGAATTTGCCCGGAATTTCTATAATGCCTGCAGTCATTACAACGATTTGTGATAAAAGCTGAGGGAAAGGTGTAGCCACACAAAAACATAATTATTTTGGCTGTATATGTTGAAATGCAATTTTTATTTTCTAAAGAAGCTACGTGCACAAAGCGCGCTTACAGGGAAATATGTGACTTCTACTCGAGAAGGACGAAAAGCAAGTAGTGCGGAGCTTCACAGTGACTCTGTACTTCTGCAATAAGCCTGAAACAGATGAAAATATGAAATTACACAGCAGTATTCCCATCAGGAATGGAACAAGATAGATTAATCATGATAGAAAACATTAAACCAATGGACATAGAGAAGCGCAGCTTCGAGATTATAACTGAGATCCTGGGAGACAGAAAATTAGACCCTGAAAACGAGCTCGTGATCAAGCGCGCGATTCATACAACTGCAGATTTTGATTATGCAGATAATCTCGTTTTCTCGGAGCATGCCGTTTCCAGGGGTATAGAAGCATTGAAAAATGGCTGTGACATCGTAACAGATACACAGATGGCAAAATCAGGTATAAACAAGACGATTTTAGGACGTCTAGGCGGCGAGGTGCACTGCTTCATGTCAGATGCTGATATGGCAGAGCAGGCTAAAAGGTTAGGTGTAACCAGAGCATATGTGTCTATGAAGAAGGCGGCAGAGCTTAATAAACCATTGATATTTGCCATAGGAAATGCACCGACAGCACTTATTTCTCTTAAGGAACTCATGGATGAAGGCAGGCTGAAGCCGGAACTTATAATAGGTGTGCCGGTAGGATTTGTTAACGTGGTTGAGAGCAAGGAAATAATCATTGCTTCCGATGCGCCTTATATCGTTGCCAGGGGAAGAAAAGGCGGCAGCAATGTGGCAGCGGCCATATGCAACGCACTGCTGTATCAGATAATGAGATAACGATGGATGAGTTTATCGTAAAAAATGGAAAGAAGTTAAGATTGGGATACACAACAGGCTCATGTGCAGCGGCAGCAGCTAAGGCAGCCGCATGGATGCTGTTGACAGGAACAACACTGGAACACATAGGGATCCATACACCTAAGGGCGTGGATCTCAGGCTGGATGTGCTGGATATTAAGAAGGACAGTGATCAGGTAAGCTGCGCCATAGAGAAGGACTCAGGAGACGATCCGGATATCACTAAGGGTACTTATATATATGCTTCCGTAAGCAGGTGCGAAGAGACGGGGATTACCATTGACGGTGGTGAGGGCATAGGAAGAGTTACCAAGAAGGGCCTGGATCAGCCGGTGGGAGCAGCCGCCATTAATTCCGTTCCGAGACAGATGATAAGAGAAAATCTGGAAGAGGTAATTAAGACAACGGATTATCATGGCGGTCTTAAGGTAATGATCTCAGCCCCGGAGGGTGAAGAGCTGGCACAGAAGACCTTCAATCCTAGGCTGGGTATAATAGGCGGCATATCAATACTGGGTACAACAGGAATAGTTGAACCTATGAGTGAGCAGGCATTAGTCGACACCATAGAAGTGGAATTGAAACAGCGTCGGGCAGAGGGAAGCAGGTACGTTCTTCTGACCCCGGGCAATTACGGAGCCGAATATATCAGAAATCATATTCATATGGATCCGGCTCTGGCGGTAATGACTTCCAACTATATAGGTGATTCTCTGGATATGTGCATAAGATTAGGATATGAGGGGGCACTTCTGGTAGGACACATAGGCAAGCTCGTGAAGCTGGCAGGCGGTATGATGAATACCCATTCCAAATACGGAGACTGCCGTATGGATATAATGACAGCAATATCCGCGGCAAATGGATTGCCAACCGTAAGAGCAGCGGAAATGCTGGACTGTGCCACCTGCGACGATGCAATACGAATATTAAAAGAAGAAAATCTGGACAGGATCGTACTTGATAAACTACAGGAAAGAATAGATTTTATCTTAGATAATAAAGTGCATGGTGAGATAAAAACAGGAGCCATATTATTCTCAAGAGAGTATGGTTTTCTGTGCGAGACGATGGTGGCGCAGGAACTGCTGAAACAGATTGAAATTCAACCAAGATAGCGCGCGACGGGAGGGCGCAGTCCACTGCGAGAAAACAATTAGCGAAGGCGTTTTCGAGCAGTGGCTGCACGCCCAGGTTCACGTCGCGCATAGATTTAAGAATTTATAAAAATAGATTGCTGCGCACTTCGTGCTCTCGCAATCCAACCTGCATTCGCAATCCGAGCTATCGCTCTACTTGCTCATGCAGGTTAGCCTGTCCGATAGATACGATTTCGCTCGTGCAAGCACGGCTCACTCGTATCTGCCGTCCAGGACTTTTTAGTAACGCAAGTTAAAGTTGGAGGATATTACTGATGGTACACTTTGTTGGCGCAGGAAGCGGCGCTGTTGATCTTATAACTGTAAGAGGTGCCAGGCTGTTAGAGGCCGCAGACGTGATCATATATGCAGGGTCATTAGTTAATCCTGAATTGCTTAGTTATGCTAAGAAGGATTGCAGAATATATAATAGTGCCGAGATGACACTTGAACAGGTTATAGAAACCATTAAGGAGGCCGAGAATGCTGGGCTTACGACGGTTAGACTTCATACAGGGGATTCGAGTATATACGGAGCTGTAAGGGAACAGTTCGATGAGCTGGATAAATCCGGAATAGAATATGATGTGTGTCCCGGGGTTAGTTCTTTCTGCGGGGCGGCTGCAGCACTTAAGACAGAATACACACTGCCGGATGTCAGTCAGACTGTTATAATCACGAGAGCTGCAGGCAGAACGCCGGTTCCGGACAGAGAGTCAATTAAAAGTCTGGCATCACATCAGTCCACGATGGTGCTGTTCTTAAGCACATCGTTAACGAAGAAACTGCAGTCAGATCTTATGGAAGGCGGATACCCGGCGGATACACCGGCGGCAATCATATATAAGGCCACATGGCCAGAACAGAAGATATTCAGATGCACCGTAGGCACGCTTCATAAGACGGCAACGGATAATTCGCTTACCAAGACTTCGCTTATTATAGTAGGAAACTGTATGGGAGATAAGTATCTAAGGTCGCTTTTGTATCATCCGGAATTTACAACAGAATTCAGGCAGGGACAAAAGCCGATAGAATAAACATAGTTATGAAGAAACGAAGCCAAAAGCCGGATGAGGAGAAGGAATGAAAGCTGCTATATTTGCTTACAGTAGGCAGGGATGCAGGACTGCCATGAAGGTTAGGGCGTGTCTGAACACCTTAGCCAGCATATCAGATAAGAAGGCGCAGGTAGATGATGACATTGTAATCTATACTCTCAGTAAGTTCATAGATACTGATATGAATGGTGTAAGATGTATAGACATACATAAGGTTCAAGAGCGTGCAGCAGCTGACATAGAGTCAGCGGGTAATAATAGAAATGTACAAAAATCAGATAACAGTCCTCAAGGCAGTTCAGATGAAATCTATGGCAGGCTGTTTAATGCCAATGATGTGCTTGTATTTGTGGGGGCATGCGGCATCGCTGTAAGAAAGATAGCTCCGTATGTTAAGGATAAGCAGACAGATCCGGCAGTTATATGTATAGATGAATTAGGCACCTATGTTATTCCTATTCTGTCTGGTCACATAGGAGGGGCCAATGGTATTGCCGTACATATTGCAGATCAGATGCACAGCACAGCTGTAATTACTACCGCTACCGATATTAACGGCAGGTTTTCGGTGGACAGCTGGGCAGCTAAAAATGGATTTATAATTGATGACATTAAGATGGCCAAGGCAGTTTCATCTGCTATTCTTGAAAGGAATATACCACTTATAAGTGAATTTACGATTGCAGGTCAGCTCCCAATGGGCGTCAGATCGGAAGAAGATTACGATAATGCGGTCAAATCCTGCAATGGCGATGCAGATAATAAATTCCGGGATGATATCGGAATATATATAGGCTGCAGCATAAAGAAACCGTTTTCAAGAACACTGAGGTTGATACCTAAGGCAGTTCACCTGGGGATAGGCTGCAGGAAGGGAACAGATGAAGACAGCATAAGACAAGCCGTTGATAGGGTATTAGTAGAGCATGACATTGATAAAAGAGCTGTTAAATGTATATCTTCTATTGATATCAAATTCAATGAAAAAGGACTGTTAGATTATGCTGCACATGAGAATCTGCCCATAGAATTTTATTCGGCAGAGGAGCTTAATAATGTAGAAGGCCAGTTTACTTCATCGGCATTTGTCAAGAGTATAACGGGAGTAGATAATGTATGTGAGCGGGCAGCTATGATGGGGGCGGAGCATTTGCTGGTGAGAAAAAATGCTTTAAACGCAGTTACAGTCGCAGCTGCAATAGAACAATTGGAGGTTCATTTTGGGTAAGCTATCAGTTATCGGAATAGGTCCGGGGCGATATGAGGACATGACTATAAGGGCCGATGACGCTCTTAAGAAATGTGATGTGATCATAGGATATAATGTATACGTGGAGCTGGTTAAGGCAAGATATTCTGATAAAGAATTCATTATCACTCCCATGACCAAAGAGGCTCAGCGATGCCGGATAGCAATTGACAGGGCAATTGAAGGGGCAAATGTTGCCTTGATCTGTTCAGGTGACAGCGGAATATACGGTATGGCAGCCCTTGTATATGAACTAAGGGGTGAGAGCACAGAGCCTGAGATAGAAGTTGTCCCGGGACTTACGGCAGCATGCAGCGGAGCGGCTATTCTGGGAGCGCCCCTTACTCATGATTTTGCAGTAATAAGCTTAAGTGACAGGCTTACAAGCTGGGATAAGATTGAAACCAGATTAAGAGCAGCTGCAGCGGCGGACCTTTCTATAGTGATCTATAATCCTGCAAGCAAGTCACGCCCGGATTATTTAAGAAGAGCCTGCGAGATTCTGCTGGAAATACTGCCGGAGGACAGACCCTGTGCCATAGCGCAGAATATAGGACGGGCAGGCCAGAACAGACGAATGTTAACATTGGGTCAGCTTAAGGAGGCAGAGGCCGATATGTTTTGTACTGTATTTATCGGAAATGAAATGACCAGGATGATATCCGGCAACATGGTTACCCCGAGAGGATATAAAAATGTATAATATCTGTGTTTTTGCAGGCACCACTGAAGGCCGCAGGATAATAGAATTTTTAAGTCATCAGAAGGTTAAGGTTACAGCCTGCGTTGCAACAGAATATGGAAGAGAACTGCTGACACCTTCAGATAATCTGGATATATCTGCCAGAAGGCTTCCCATAGGTGAGATAATTAAACTGTTTAAAGAGGAGAAGTTCGACCTTGTAATAGATGCGACGCATCCGTATGCCCAGTCTATTACGAACAGCATTGCTTCAGCCTGCAGCAAATGCGGCATAAGATATATCAGGCTGATAAGAGATGAATCGAGGATTATGGACTTGTTAACAGAAGAACAATCAAAATGCAGCTGCCATGATAAGACAAATACTTCGGAAGATGTGGTATTCGTGTCAGATACAGCGGGTGCAGCCGAATTCTTAAATAATTGTGAGGGCAATATTTTATTAACTACAGGCAGTAAGGAAATATCCAGGTTTGCATCAATTGATGGATTTGCTGACAGGGTGTACGCAAGAGTTCTTCCTATGGAAGATTCCATTAGGCTGTGCAGAGAAGCAGGACTAAAACCGGCGCATATATTAGCCATGCAGGGACCTTTTTCAGAGGAAATGGACATGGCTATGCTTAAGTTCGTATCTGCAGGCTGGATGGTAACTAAGGATGGAGGAACTGCAGGTGGATTTGACGAGAAGGTAACGGCAGCGCGCCGGATGGGCGTAAAAATTGTGGTAATAGGAAGACCTGAGCAGCGCGCCGGAATCTCTTATCAAGATACGATCTGTCTTCTGGAAGGTGAGTATAGCTGTGAGTATAGGCCTGAAGTCTCGGTTATAGGAATCGGCCCCGGAAGCAGAAACCTTCTGACAAGAGAGGCGGCTGAGGCTATTCAAAATGCTGACTGCATCATAGGTGCAGGAAGAATGACCGAGGCTGTTTTAAGACCGGGACAGGCATCATATGAAGCAATTACACCCGGAGATATTGCTGATCATATATATACACACCGTGAATTTGGTAATTATGCAGTTGTGATGTCAGGAGATGTGGGATTTTTCAGCGGAACTAAGAAGCTGCTGCCGCTGCTGGACAAATGTTCGGTACGAGTGATCCCCGGCATCAGCTCCCTTTCTTATATGTGCGCAAAACTTAATATGTCATATGATGATATGAAGATCGTGAGCCTTCACGGCAGGGAACATGATATTGTTCCGGATGTAAGGGGCAATAAGAAGGTATTTGCACTTACAGCAGGTAAGAACGGTGTAAATGACATATGCAGGGCGCTGACAGAAGCAGGATACGGGGATGTGATCGTAAATGTAGGCGAGAGGCTCAGCTATCCGGAGGAGAAGATCACAACAGGAACTGCAGCTCAACTGGCAGGCAATGATTATGCGTCTCTGAGTGCGGCAGTTATAGAAAACAAACACCCGGATAAGATAGTAACTCCGGGAATCCCCGATGATGCATTTATAAGAAATGAAGAGGGCCGCGCGATCATTCCCATGACCAAGAGTGAGATAAGATCTGTGGCATTATCTAAGCTTCAGCTGGCAAGTCATTCGGTCTGCTGGGATGTGGGAGCAGGCACGGGCTCGGTTTCGATAGAGATGGCTCTTATGGCTTCAGAAGGTCATGTATATGCCATTGAGAAAAGATCAGATGCAATAGCGCTTTTAGACAGGAATAAGCAGCATTTTCATGTACAAAATATCACAGTTATTGAGGGAAGTGCCCCTGAGATCTGTGCCGGCCTTCCGGTACCTACACATGCTTTTATAGGCGGAAGTTCAGGCAATATGAGGGATATAATTAGGCTATTGGTAAGAAAAAATCCACACGTAAGAATAGTTGCTACGGCAGTTACACTAGAATCCGTAGCAGAACTTGCTGATTGCATGAATATGGAGTGCTTTACAGACACGCAGGTTGTATCAATGAATATTTCAAGGGACAAAAAGGCAGGTTCATACCATCTGATGAATGCGCAGAATCCGGTATATATCTTTATGATGCAGGCAGGAGGGCGTAATAAGTGAAATGGTCACTTCTGGCATTAGTAATAGGATTTTTGGTTGATCTGTTAGCAGGCGATCCCCACAGCATACCTCATCCGGTTGTTCTGATAGGCAAGCTGATAAGCACGGCAGAAAAATATGCAAGAAGGATCTTTCCGGAGACGGTCAAGGGAGAGAGACTGGCAGGTGCCTGCATCTGGATAGTAACAGCAGGGTTATCATTCGTGGTTCCTCTCGTACTACTGTGGCTTCTGGGACTTATATCTCCGTGGGTCAGGCTGATAGCAGAAAGCATTATGTGTTGGCAGATATTTGCAGTTAAGTCATTAAGAGATGAGAGCATGAAGGTCTATTATACATTGAAAAATGAAGGCCTTGCAGCCTCTCGAAAGGCAGTTTCAATGATAGTTGGCCGTGATACACAGCGGCTTGATGAAAGGGGTGTTATCAAGGCAGCGGTGGAAACAGTTGCGGAAAATACCTCTGACGGCATCGTCGCACCACTTATATTTATGACGATAGGCGGAGCGCCCCTGGGATTTTTCTATAAGGCGGCCAATACCATGGACTCCATGTTAGGTTATGTGGAGATGCCTTATAAAAATATAGGATTAGTACCCGCCAGGGCAGATGATGTTCTTAATTTTATTCCTGCCAGATTGTCGGCTCTTATAATGCTCCTGGCAGGTATGATCTTGCATATGAATATAAAAAACGGCTGGAAGATATTCCGCCGCGACAGGTACAATCATGCAAGCCCCAATTCGGCGCAGACGGAATCTGTATGTGCCGGGCTGCTAGATGTTCAATTGGCCGGTGATGCCTGGTATCATGGGGTGCCTCATAAGAAAAAATTCATAGGTGATCATATCAGAGACGTTGAGTCTGATGACATACCAAGGACATGCAGACTAATGTATGTGACATCGATAATAGCAGTTGTAATATGCGTAGGTATAAAGGCAATAATATGTCTGTAGCCTCAAGGCCTCAAGACAAGAGTCGATGGCGTAACAGATTATGTAAATCAGAGCCGGACAGCTTCGCATAAGAACCATGTAAGGAAAAGGAAATGCTTTATTATACAGAAAACAGACACGGCGGTGACATTTATAAGGATAAGATAGAACTTGATTATTCCATTAGTGTTAATCCCTGCGGGACGCCGCCGAGTGTAATAAGAGCTGTCAAAAAGGCAGCAGAACATATAGCGAAATATCCGGACCCATACTGCAGGGAACTTGTTAAGTCAATTGCAAAAAGGGAAAAGGTCCCGGAATCATATATTCTCTGCGGCAATGGAGCCGCAGACCTTATTTATTCCTTCTGCTGGGCTCTTAAGCCCCGAAAGGCCGCAGAGCCTGCGCCCACATTCTCGGAATATTCTCTTGCGGTACAGCAGACATTAGATAATTCCATAAAGGCAGGGAGTGCAGATATGAGAGATAAGCCATTGCTTGGCTGTTGGAGTGAAAAGTCACGAGGAGCCGTAAGAGCAGGAAATGTATCTGCAGGGGAAGCCTGCGGGCCGGTTGCAAGGTATCGATTGACAGAAGAAAATGATTTTGAATTAGATGGAGGATTTATAGATTTTGTAAGAGAGGTAAGGCCGAAGGCAGTATTTGTATGTAATCCCAATAATCCCACAGGACGTACAGTCGATGGCGATTTGCTAAAGCGCCTGCTTGTATGCTGTGCAGGCTTGGAGGCTAAACTTCTTGTGGATGAATGTTTTCTGAATCTGTCGGATAATGCAGTAAGCATGAAGAAATATCTGGCAGAATATCCTAATCTCTTTATCCTGAAGGCGTTTACAAAAAATTATGCCATGGCAGGAGCAAGACTGGGGTATTGTCTATGCTCAGATGCTGTATTGCTGCAAATGATGTCTGCATCCATTCAGCCCTGGAACATATCAGTGATGGCCCAGGCAGCGGGAGCTGCAGCGATGAAAGACGAGGCATTTATAAAAAAAGCCAGGGACGTAATTAAGATGGAAAGGCCATGGCTTACGGAGGAACTGCGAGGACTGGGCTTCAAAGTATGCCGCTCCGAGGCCAATTATATTTTATTCAAGGCCGAGGCGGGCCTTGATGTCAGGTTAAGGCAGCAGGGCATAGCCATCAGAAACTGCAGCAATTTCGAAGGCCTGGGAGAAGGCTGGTTTCGGATTGCTGTCAAACAGCATGAGGATAATGTGAAGCTAATTGAAACCATTAGACTATGCAGATAAACATGCAAATATACTTATGATACTGTGATGACTGAAAATCAGCTGCCCCGTGCCGGGACGGCGCAGTCCACTGCTTGAATTATAATTATAAAAGTCAACTGCTACGTGCTTGCAGCACTCCTGCAGTTGTACTGCATTCGCAATCCGAGCTACCGCTCTACTTGCTCATGCAGGTTAGCCTGTCCGATAGATACGAGTTTGCTCGTGCAAGCA
>CAVBWS010000027.1:0-26828 GCA_963599255.1 Treponemataceae bacterium | reverse complement strand
AGGTTGTAGACTTCAAGGAAGAAGAGAAGAAGATCTCTCTTAGCAGAAGAGACTTCGAAGACGATCTGGTTCCGGATGAACCGGCAGCAGAGGAGACAGCAGCTGTAGCTGAAGCTACGGAAGAGACGGCTGCTGAATAAATGAGAGTTATTGCAGGACAAGCCAGGAGGTTGATTTTGAAGTCACCTCCTGGCTTTGATACAAGACCGACAACTGATAAGATAAAAGAAACCCTGTTTAACATACTGCAGCCAGATTTGCCTGGAGCAGTATTTCTTGATTTATTCAGCGGATCGGGAAGTATAGGAATTGAGGCATTAAGCAGAGGTGCCCGTTTATGCGTATTTGCGGAGAATGATCCGAAGGCTGTTAAGTGCATAAATGAGAATCTGCAGCACACCCATTTGGACAAGGACGCCCTGGTTATATCCAGAAATGTGCTCAGTGCGATCAATGAATTGTCTATTAAGGGTTATAAGTTCGATATTGTATATATGGACCCGCCATATGATGCAGGGTATGAACAAAATACATTGGAAGCCTTATCCTCTTCAGGGATTATCACTCCGGATACACAGATAATAATTGAAGCTGATAAGCATAATGAGCTGGATTTTATAGATGCTACTGACTTTACTATAGTCAGGGAGAAGATATATAAGACCAACAAGCATTATTTTTTAAGACTTAAATAATAAATACGGAGAATATGTAATGACGAAGGCAGTCTACCCGGGAACATTTGATCCCATTACATATGGCCACATTGATATAATAGAGAGATCTGCCAGAATAGTTGATGAGCTGATAGTAGGTATTCTTATCAATAATTCCAAGATACCCATGTTCACAACTGAAGAGCGGATCGACATGATAAGAGAAACAGTTAAACATATTCCTAATGTGAAGGTTATGTCATTTGACGGACTTCTCATTGATTTTGTGAAGGAACAGAAGGCAGGATTTATTATCCGAGGCATCAGGGCAGTTACGGATTTTGAGTACGAACTGCAGATGACTCAGACTAACAAGGTGATCGATCCTGATATAGATACATTGTTTTTTACAACAGCACTTAAATATTCGTATTTGAGTTCAAGTACAGTACGGGAGCTGGCCTCCTTCGGAGCAGATGTAACGAAATTTGTACCTGAGTATGTTGTTGAGATGATAGAGAGAAAGCAAAAGGATAGATAAGATTTATCATTAAATATACAGAGCTGGAGAGTAGATATGAGTAGAATTGAACAGATTATAAACGAAATAGAGGAATACATCGATGGATGTCGTTTTCAACCTCTGTCCAACACCAAAATAACCGTTAATAAAGATGAATTAGATGATTATCTTGAGGATCTTAAGCAGAGCATTCCTGACGAGGTTAAGAAGTACCAGCGAATCATTGCCAACAGGGATGCCATTCTTAAGGATGCTCAGGACAAGGCTGATGAGATGCTCAGAAAGGCCAATGAGATGACATCAACATTGGTATCTGAACATGAGATAATGCAGCAGGCTTTCAGAGAGGCTAATATTGTTATAGAAGAAGCCACAGCCAAGGCAAATGATATCGTTCAGAATGCCACAGCTGAGGCCAATGAGCTCAGATCATCAGCTATTCAATATACAGATGATGCATTGGGCAATATTCAGAATATATTAAATACAGCAATAGAGGGCATGACCGTAAAATATGACGGAGTCATGAGATCTCTGCAGTCCAGTCTTGAGGTAACTACTAAGGATCGTCAGTCTCTTAAGGAATTTACTGATAACAATCAGAGGGTTGCGGAAGAGGAACATTACGACTACAGCGATACATTTGCTAATCAGACGCAGATGCCTCAGGCAGCAGACAGCTTCGTGGAGAATTCATTTGAGCCTGCAGCTGACTCAGCTCAGTATGACGGCATGACGGTTCAGGATGCCATGGGACATGGTGAGGCTGACAGCGCAGATATGAATTCTAATGCAGCTGCTTATGGTTCTGCTGAAGAGATTAAGGATTTTAATTTGAATTTTGATGAATTCAAATAATGTGGAAGTTGCTTTATGCGAATGATGAGTATAGCAAGTGGAAGCAAGGGCAATGCCACTTACATAGGAAGTGATAATACACACTTGCTGATCGACGCAGGGGTCAGCAAGAAAAAAATAGTTGAAGGTCTTAAGCGGCTGGATATATCACTTGAGGATCTGGATGCGGTATTGATAACCCATGAACATTCAGATCATATTGCGTCCCTTGGCATACTGGAAAGAACCAGAGAGATTCCCATATATGCAACAGAGGGAACTCTTATGCAGATTCATCAAAAGAACTGCGTGGAAGAGTCCAGCGGCTTATTTAATTACATAACCGACGGCAGTCAATTTACTATCGGTGATATTAACATAACCGCATATAAAACCAGTCATGATGCTACGCAGCCTGTATGTTATAAGTTCTCGGACGGATGTGCCGAGTGTGCGGTGGTAACTGATCTGGGAGAGTATGATGATTATCTGATTGATAATCTTCAGAACCAGTCGGCCATTATCATGGAAGCTAATCATGATATCAGGATGCTTGAAGCAGGGCCTTATCCGTATTCTCTAAAGTTAAGGGTTGCGGGGAATAAGGGGCATCTGTCTAATGAAAGTTCCGGAAGGCTCCTGAGTAGGCTCTTAAATGATAATATGAAATATATAGCTCTGGGGCATTTGAGCCAGAAGAATAATAATAAGGAGTTGGCCAGACTGACGGTGGAAACCGAAATCGACGGAGACCATTATAATAATTACAAATCTTCGGATTTCAGAATAGATATTGCAGAACAGGACGTTGGAACGCAGATATATATTTTTTAGGTACAATATATGAAAGTAACAGGAATAATCGCAGAATATAACCCGTTTCATAAGGGACATGAGCATCATTTGGCGGAGACACGAAGAATCCTTGGAAGTGACTACGTAGTAGTTGTTATGAGCGGCAATTACGTTCAGCGTGGTGCGCCTACAATTATTGACAAATATTCAAGGGCTGAGATGGCTCTTAAATGCGGAGCAGACCTGATATTGGAGCTGCCGTCTTGTTATTCAACTGCCAGCGCAGAATATTTTGCATATGGCGGTATTGCCATCTTGAACAAGCTTAATGTAATTGATAGTCTGTGCTTCGGAACGGAGAGCATGGATGTTGATGGTAATGATCCTGATACACTGACAGAGAAGTTCGGCAGGATTGCCGAGTTGATAATTGAAGAACCTGAAGAATACAAAGCCGTTTTAAGAGAACGGATGAAGGCCGGATTCTCACATGCAGCGTCGGCATCTGCAGCCATAGGCGTAGTGCTGGGACGAGAATATCGGGAATTGATGGAGACATCCAATAACATATTGGGCGTTGAATATGTAAGAGCGCTTAAGCTGCTTAAAAGTAATATCAAGCCGGTTCCTGTGGCCAGAAAATTAAGCTCTCATAAGGACAGTCAGATCTCACAGGGATTCTCATCTGCAACATCCATCAGGAATTCGATATTTAATAATTATGATATTAACTCACTTTCAAGTACCGTACCTAAGGAAGTGCTTGAGATATTGATTGACAGATACCTTGTAACATTTCCTATATTCAGAGATGATTTCTCGATTATATTGGGCGAAAAGCTCTTGTCTGCAGAATCAAGTGCGGATCTTATGCAGTATTTTGCAGTTCCGGAGGATCTGGCTAACAGGTTTATGAATCTCAGAAATGAGTACAAGGCATTCAATCAGTTTAGAGAACTGGCATATACGAAGAATATGAACAAGGCCACTGTAGGCAGGGCCTTGATGCATATAACTCTGGGAATCAAGGCAGGGTATATGGAAAAACTCCACGATGACAGAAACTTGAACGCAGTTAAGGTTCTGGGATTCAAGGCCAGTGCCAAACCGCTTCTAAGCGAAATAAAGAAGAGATCAGACATCGAAATGGTTACGAAACTGGCTGATTATAAGCCGGATCCGGATCATGATGGTGCAGACATGATAGAACAGACTACCAGAGCGGATATGTTATATCGTATGGTAGCAATGAATAAATATGATGTAGAAATTCCTACCCCTTATGAGCAGGAGATAATAATAATTTAAGAAAGAGGGAAACAAAATGGGCTTCATAGACAAGATGATTGAACTTGCGAAAGCTGACAAGAAAACTATTGTACTTCCTGAACCAATGGACAAGAGAACATTCGAGGCTGCTGAGAAGATACTCAAGCTGGATATTGCTAATCTTGTAATTATCGGAACACCGGAAGAAATCGAAAAATACGGCGCAGGATATGATATTTCAGGCGCTAAGATTGTTAATCCATTAGATGATCCGAACAAGCAGAAGTATATTGATAAGTTCGTTGAACTGCGTGGCAAGAAGGGCGTAACTCCTGAATCAGCCAAGGAGCAGATGGAAAAGGATTACATGTATTATGCATGTCTTATGTGCAAATGCGGCGACGCAGACGGTGCGGTATCAGGTGCCTGCCATTCAACAGGCAATACAATTCGTCCTGCTCTTCAGCTTCTTAAGACCAAGCCGGGAATCAGCGGAGTATCAGGCTTCTTCGTAATTGAGGTTCCGAATTGTGAACTGGGTGAGAAAGGTCTGTTTGTATTTGCTGACTGTGCAGTTAACCCTGATAATGATGCTGATAAGATGGCAGAGACAGCAGGACTTTCAGCAGAGAGCTTCAAGACATTTATCGGCGCAGAACCTAAGGTTGCTATGCTGTCCTTCTCAACCAAGGGAAGTGCAAAACATGAGAGAGTTGACATGGTAGCAGAAGCTACAGTTAAGGCTCAGGAGAGATTCCCGCAGTATCAGATCGATGGCGAGCTTCAGTTAGATGCAGCCCTTGTTCCTGAGGTAGGCGAGCTCAAGGCTCCGGACAGCAAGGTGGCAGGTCATGCCAATACACTTGTATTCCCTAACCTTGAATCAGGCAATATCGGATACAAGCTGGTTCAGAGACTGGCTAAGGCTAACGCATACGGTCCTATCCTTCAGGGCTTATCAATGCCTGTTAACGATTTGAGCCGCGGATGCTATGCTGATGATATCGTAGGAACAGTTGCTCTTACTGCAGTACAGGCACAGCAGGCAGGCAAATAAAAGGTCAGCCTAGAAACTGATAATAATTATAATAATGCAAAAACCTTCATACCGGCAATAATTGCCGGTTGATGGCTGTTTAAACATAAAAATAATTTGTATCTGTCATTCATGGATTTTGCTAATGAAGATCCGGACAGATACGATGTGAAATAGGAGAATCATAATGAAAATTTTAGTAATCAACTGCGGCAGCTCATCACTTAAATATCAGCTGATCGATTCAGAAACAGAGGCAGTTCTGGCCAAGGGTCTGTGCGAAAGAATCGGTATTGACGGTAAGTTTACATATCAGCCTGCAGGCGGCGCTAAGCAGGTAAGTGACATTGATCAGCCAGATCACAAGAAGAGTGTATCACTGGTACTTGAAGCACTTACTAATCCGACAGATGGCGTTATCAAGGATCTCAGCGAGATCGGTGCTGTAGGACACAGAGTTGTACATGGCGGAGAGAAGTTTGCTTCGTCAACACTTATTACAGATGATGTTATGAAGGCTATTGAGGAATGTAACGATCTGGCACCGCTTCATAACCCTGCCAATATCATTGGTATCAATGCATGTAAGGAACTTATGCCGGGCGTGCCTATGGTTGCAGTATTCGATACAGCATTCCATCAGACAATGCCTGCAGAGGCTTATTTATATGGTATTCCGTATGAATACTATACAAAATATGGCGTAAGAAAGTACGGCTTCCACGGAACATCACATTCATATGTTTCCAAGAGAGTTGCTGAAATCTTAGGACTTGACTATAACAAGGCTAAGATCGTAGTATGCCATCTGGGAAATGGCGCTTCTATCTGTGCAGTAGATGGGGGCAAGTCAGTAGAAACATCTATGGGTCTTACACCTCTTATGGGTCTTATCATGGGAACTCGTTCAGGTGAGATCGATCCGGGAGCTATGGAATTTATTGCCAATAAGGAGAATTTAGACCTCAAGGGTGTTATGAATATACTTAACAAGAAGTCAGGTGTTCTGGGACTTTCAGGCATTTCATCAGACTTTAGAGATATTGATGATGCTATTGCGGCAGGAAATGCACAGGCTAAGGCTGCTAAGGATGCATTTATCCACAGAGTTGTAAGCTATGTGGGCGGATATATTGCAGTTATGAACGGCGTGGACGCCATCGTATTTACAGCAGGTATCGGAGAGAATGACAAGGGTGTAAGAACAGCAGTTTGCAAGCATTTCGGATATCTGGGAATCAATATTGATGAAGAGAAGAACTCAATCCGCGGTGAGGATGTAGTTATTTCTACAGAGGATTCCAAGGTTAAGGTATTAGTAGTACCTACAAATGAAGAATTAATGATCGCTCGTGACACAGAAGCTCTGGCAAAATAATATTTGCTTGACAAAAATGTAGGTCGTGAGTATACTTACTTGGTCGGTCTGACAGATCGCCATATACAAGTCAGCAAGGAGGTGTACGCAATATGTCAATATGCCCAAAAAATAAAATGTCTAAGGCTAGAAGAGATAAGAGAAGAGCTAATTGGAAGATGGTAGTTCCATCTCTTGCTAAGTGCTCAACTTGTGGTGAACCTGTTATGCCACACAGAGTATGCAAGAACTGCGGCTCTTACAACAAGCGCACAATTATTGCTCAGGAAGAAGCATAATTCAGCATAGATATTATGAAAAGTTAAGCGGTTGTCATGACAAATGGCAACCGCTTATTTACTTTTGAAGGATAATAGGATATCATTACCGAATGACGCGATTGCGAAAGGGACATGAGCGGTATGTCCTTTTTGCAGGTTAAGTATGAAAAGGAGATAAAGAGATTTTGAGTACGAATCGTAGAAAACGCAGATCAAAGAAGAATCCTGCAGTACGCAGAATATTACACATTCTGTCTGTGATAGGAATTACTTTGGCCTTCGTTTTAGTGGGAGTAATACTGGCATTGCTTATATTATTTAGGGGTCCTTCGCAGACAGCCCGTGTTGAATGGGTTAATATGTTTAATGAAACCAGTCAGATGAAGTGGCTTCCGAGACTGTTTTTATCAGATGAAGAGGTTGATAGCATCATCAATTCAAGTCAGATAATGACTGTTGAGGAGGGAGAATATTCTGATACAGAAGCAATCGATACCACCCAGACAACAGATGAAATAGAGATAGTCGAGGTGTCAGGCGAATCCTTTAAGGGCGTAATGATGATAATTCATGATCCTTCCAAGGTATTCCTGGGTACCGTACCGGAGTTTTACGAAGGTCAGGGACAGGTTGTTAAGGACTTGATCAATAATTATACCGGAGTTGTGGGCGGAATTAATGCCGGTGACTTTGTGGATTTGGGTACTAATAACTCATTTACAGCACAGCCCCTCGGTCTTGTCATCTCTGACGGGGAGGTTGTATACTGCGAGTCCGGAGATTACGATACGTATTATCATATAACAGGCATTACAAAAGATAATAAACTGGTGCTGGGTAATATTACAGCAAATGAAGCGATTGAGATGGGCATTCGAGATGCTGTTTATACCAACGAGATCACAACGGGGCCATTTCTTATTATGAACGGCCAGCCTATGATAGCAGAGGTTCCAGATACATCTGTGTATGGCGGTGGTGTTAACCCTCGTACAGTAATAGGACAGAGACAAGACGGTGCGATCATATTTCTTGTAGTTGACGGACGTCAGGCTAACTCATTAGGAGCAACATTCGTGGATCTGATATATTTGCTTCAGGAATACGATGTATATAATGCATGTGCTATGGATGGCGGTACTTCGTCGCAGATGGTATACAATGGCGAGATTCTGAATCATCCGTATTCAGGAACACCTCGTAGGTGCCCTACAGCATGGCTTGTAAGAGAGTAGAGCATTAGCTCTGAATAGTTGCGAAAAAGGAATAAAACATGGCAGATAATTTTTCAAATAGTGAATATACTGAGTACAGTGGCTTTGATGGCAAGCCAAAGGTGCAGAAGGTGGCGGAAATCTATAGTTCGGATATTGATGAGCAGGAAGATTATACCCCACGCAATAAAGTATCATCAGAAAAGCAGAGGACTGCACGCCGACCATCGTCTGCATCCTCACATTCTTCAGCCCAGAGAACGGCTAGGCCTTCATCACAGAGGAACTCACAGCCACGAACATCTGCACAGAGAAGCTCTGTTTCAAGGTCGGCTTCCGGAGACAGAGACGGCAGGACTAATGTAAGGAGCCAGTCGGCCAGACCGACAGCCAGACCTGCAGGTACACGAGGCAGCGTACCGGTTCGCAGAAGAAAGAAAAACAAATTCAAAAAGGGATTGCTGGCATATATAGCGCTGCTTGTGCTTATATTAATAGTTGGATCAATAATGTTCTCAACTTATTTGGGAGCATATGAGAATAGCCGCCCGTATAAAGAGGCAGAGTCATTAACCAAGACATTTGCTTCATCTGACAGTCTTACGAAGCTTCTTCAGGAAAATACAGATAAGACAGATGTTATCGGTGATGTCAGCGCAGCGATCACATCCTGTGTAACGAATGCTTCTGGCAAGCAGATTTCTTACGTACAGAATAGTGATTTTCGTACGGATGCCCCTTGCTATAATATAACGGCAGACGGCAAGATTATTGCTAAGGTCACATTAGAGAAGGGCTCAGATAAGGGATGGGGTTTCAGCGGATGGCAGGTCAGCAGGATTGCCATATCAGAATATCTTCCTGATACCACCACATACAAGATCATGGTGCCGCAAGGAGGAACAGTGTATCTGAATGAAGAGCAGCTGGACAGTTCATACATTGCTGAGACCGGTGCGCCAAAGGCTCTTAAGAATATAAAGCAATTCCTTACAACGGTGCCGGAATATGATACTTATTCGGTTTCACTGGTATCAGAGCCTACTGTTACAGCCAAGGATGCTTCGGGAACTGACCTGACCATGACGCAGTCTGACACTACATATGCAGCTTCATCTATAAATCAGGCATTTATCGATTCAGTAAGCGCAAATGTTGAAGCTACTGTGGAAAAATATGCAACATATTTTATTCATATGAGCTATAACCTGTCAGCATATATGCTTCCTGGCACAAATTATTATATTGCTCTTTTTGGCGATGAGGATTCATATGGTGTAGATACTTCCTTGTATAATTACGAATATATCAGTAATTATGAGTTTACAACCAAGGAAATAAAAAATTATGTTAAGTATTCCGATGAATGCTTTAGCGTAGATGTTAAATATCATATGCAAGTGGACTTCTCTGATGAAAATTTCAAAGACGAGGATCAGGATCTTGATGCAACCTGGGTATTTGTTTACAGCAATAATGACTGGTATCTTGCAGACAGTCAGTCTCACTAAACCCGGTGAATATTGCGCGGGGAGATCATGTTCGCACAATGGGGAATAATTAAGTATGTTTATCTTCCACGCAGTTTAACATTTTTATTTACTAATATTTGACTAATACAGAGACCTGTGGTATTTTCAGACCACAGGTTTTTCTTTGCGTAAAATAAGTCCGGCGGCTATATTTATATGGATAACGACGGAGAATTCTATCCCGCAAACAAATCTGAAGATCACATCAATTGATAAAATCCAATATTTTTAAATGATTCGTTGCATAGATGACGGCAGCGCTTTTTGTCGCGCTGAATATGATATGCATTATATGAGAGATATGAGTACATGTTTGTGCTCATGGGATTGATTTTGAAACGCTTATTGATTTTAAAATTTTATCCTGAGAGATATTTGCATGAACGAAATAAGCCGGGCAGCTGCGATTTCTCAATTGTAACGCTGAAAGCTATGGCATATTGCATACTACATACAACGAATCGGAAAGGAAAAAATGTTTAGCAGAGTTTTTAGCGGAAATATCACTGGTGTGGATGCAAGTATCGTATGTGTCGAGGCCGACGTATCAGGCGGCCTTCCTCAATTTAACATGGTAGGATTATTGTCTTCGGAAATAAGAGAGGCCAAGGAACGAGTAGAGAGAGCCTTCTTAAATTCCGGTTTCGAACTTCCTGCCCGTAAAATCACAGTTAATTTATCCCCTGCCAGTATCAGAAAACAGGGCTCAGGCTTCGATGTTCCAATAGCAGTTGCTATATTGGCTTCCCTGGGGTTGGTAAAGGAAGAAGCCCTCAAGGACAAACTCTTCATGGGAGAATTGAGCCTTGACGGACATATCAATAAAGTATGCGGTGTGCTTCCGGTGGCACTGCTGGCTCAAAAGGAAGGAATTAATACCGTAGTAGTTCCCCGAGATAATGTATTCGAGGGCTCTGCAATAGAGGAGCTGAATGTCTATGGCGTTTCGAATCTTAAGGAATTAGTGGAATGTCTTAATAAAAATTCATTTATTACCACTGACCACATAGATTTAGAGCAGGCGCTGGAAGAGACATACACCTCCGGGGAGATGGACTATCTGGATATACGAGGACAAGACCAGGCCAAAAGGGCCACAGAGGTAGCAGTAGCCGGATTTCACAATCTGATGTATGTGGGGCCGCCGGGGTCAGGGAAGAGCATGATGGCCAAAAGGATACCTACAATACTAAGCCGGCTCAGTAAGGAAGAGTGCCTTGAAATATCTAAGATATACAGTGTTATGGGATTACTCCCGGAAGAATCCCTGGTTTTAACCAGACCCTTCAGATCGCCACATCACAGCATAACGGCTCCGGCCCTTGTGGGAGGAATGGGCAACCCACGTCCGGGGGAGATCACCCTGGCCCACAAGGGTGTGCTATTTTTGGATGAGGCGGCAGAATTTAAGAAGAATGTAATAGAGATGCTGAGACAGCCGCTAGAGGACAAGCAGGTTGTTATCTCCAGAATGGCCGGGAATATGGTGTTTCCGGCAGATTTCATGCTGGTTCTTGCAGCCAATCCCTGCCCTTGCGGTTATTATCCGGACAGGCAGCATTGCATGTGCTCACAAGCTGACATTAACAGATATTTTGGCAAGCTTAAGGGACCGATCCTGGACAGAATAGACATCTGCGTAGGAACAACGAAGTTGGAGGTGGGGGAATTTGCCATTACCAAGGGGAACAGTTCGGCGCAAATGCGTGAAAATATAATAAGAGCACAGAAGATACAGGAGGAAAGATTTAAAACCTGCGATTTTAAATTCAATTCCCAGATGGGCAGAAAAGAGATAGAGCACTTCTGCGTTATTGATAAGGATGCGCAGAAATTACTGGATAATGCTTATGAAAAGTACAATATGACTGCAAGGGGATATTATAAGATCATAAGAGTTTCCAGAACCATAGCAGATTTGGATGGGACGGAGAATATAAATAAGAAGCATATTCTTGAGGCCATAGGATACAGGAATATGCATGAGTAGGCACATTTGACGCAGTGTAAACCTTGGCATGCAGCCACTGCTCGAAAATGCTTTCCTCGACATGCGTTGGAATGGTCACGGACAGCAGATATATAGCTAAACAAGCAGGCCGGTGTGGCCGTGCATTCATTGGATGTGCCAGGGAGACAGGCTGAGTTATGCAGTGGATTTGAATAATTTAAAGCAGATAATACAGGAGATAATATATATGACACAGGAAGAATATTGGTATTGGTTATGTAATATACCGGGATTGTATCAGGACGGGATCAGGAAATTGCTGAAGGTATTCTATGATCCGGCTGAAATATATAAGGCATCTGAGGATATGCTGGTAAAATCAGGATGTGTTGATAAAAAAAGAGCCCATGAGATTGTACTGTCTAAGAACAACCTAAGAAGTATGTATAGGCTGGATAAGCTGAAAAAGGACGGGATAACATTTGTCTACTATGGAAGTAAATTATATCCGGAGGCATTTCTGACATTGGCGGATAAGCCCTATGCACTTTATCTGAAGGGCAGGATGCCGGATCCGGAATTTCCGTCAGTTGGAATAGTTGGCGCCAGATCATGCTCAGGATATGGTAAGGAAATGGCACTTAAATGTTCACAGACCCTGGCCATAAACGGCATTCAGATCATAAGCGGGATGGCAGTAGGGGTGGACTCATATGCTTCTAAGGGTGCGCTGGAAGCAGGCGGAAAAACATTTGTGGTATTAGGAAGCGGTATAGATGTAATATATCCCCAGGAAAATATAGAGCTGTATTACCAGATTATCTTAAATGGCGGTGGGGTCATATCGGAGTACCCTATGGGAACAGCGCCCATCGGATGGCAGTTTCCTCACAGGAACAGGCTTATAAGTGCCTTGTCTGACAAATTACTTATTATAGAGGCCAGAAAGCATAGCGGAACTCTTACCACAGCAGCTTTTGCACTGGTGCAGGGCAAGGATATCTATGCTGTTCCGGGAAGAATAACGGATCCCTTAAGCGAGGGCTGCAACAGATTAATAGCAGACGGTGCGGGGTTGCTATTGGATCCTATGGATATGGTTGAGCAATTCTACGGAGAATCAAGATTATGTAATATATCAGACATTAAGGCAGAGAAAACTGCTCCGTCAAACGGTCATTACGTCCAGATCAATAAGGCCCTTGATTATGACTCTCAGACAATCGAACAGATCGCATCAAAATGTTTCCTGCCTGTGGAAGAAGTATCGGCCTGTCTGACAGAAATGGAACTGATGGGAATGTGCAGTCAGGTATCGCAGGGACTCTATGCCAGAATATAAATACGATCCGGATAAGGTGAGGCATGCTGATGTAAGCTGGCTGGATACGGTGCAGGCAGCGGCGAACATGAGCCCTGTACAGCATTTGCGGCAGCAAGCTTATGCTTGACATAAAGTGTGTATAAGTGCTATTAAATAATACTCGGAGGTGGAGTATGGCCAAAAATCTTGTAATAGTAGAGTCTCCTGCGAAGGTTAAGACTGTTAAGAAATATATAGGAAGCAATTATGACGTAGTGGCTTCTAAGGGACATGTGCGTGATCTTCCCAAGAGTTCCATGGGAATTGATATAGAGAATGATTTCGAACCCAAGTATATCACCATAAGGGGTAAGGGAGAGATGCTGGCAGAGCTTAGGAAGCTGTCTAAGGATGCGCCTAAGGTTTATCTTGCAACTGACCCTGATCGTGAAGGAGAGGCCATAAGCTGGCATCTGGCTCAGGCATTGGGACTGGATTCCAAGAAAATGAAGCGAATCACCTTTAATGAGATTACTAAGACTGCTGTATCGCAGTCTCTTAAGAATTCCCGTGACATTGATATGAATCTGGTTGATGCGCAGCAGGCCAGACGAGTTCTTGACAGACTGGTGGGATACGGAATAAGTCCTATACTCTGGGAGAAGGTAAAAAGAGGCCTCAGCGCCGGCCGTGTTCAGTCTGTAGCTCTCAGAATGATCTGCGACAGAGATAAGGAGATAGAAGAATTTGTTCCTGAAGAATACTGGAACCTGGATGCGCTGGTATTCATCAAGAACGAGAAGAAGCCGGTTCCTGCCAAATTCTACGGAACCAAGTCAGAGAAGATAAATATAACCAACAAGGAGCAGCTGGATCAGATCCTTGCAGCCCTTGATGGTCAGCAGATATTTATCGATGATATCAAGAAGACTGAAAGGATCAAGAAGGCTCCATTGCCATTCGTTACAAGTACATTGCAGCAGGAAGCATCGAAGGTACTGAATTTTTCTACACAAAAAACCATGAGAGTTGCCCAGCAGCTGTACGAAAGCGGTATGATCACCTATCTTCGTACAGACTCCACACGTGTTGCAGATGAAGCTATTAAAATGGCACAGGGATTTATTGCAGCAAATTATGGTCAGGATTATGTAAGCTTCACCGCTGCTTCAAAATCTTCCAAGGGCAATGTTCAGGATGCTCATGAAGCCATAAGACCGACTGATATAAATGTGGTTCCGGATGGCGTGAAGACCAAGCTGGATAAGGACGCCTTCAGGTTATATCAGCTTATCTGGAAGAGATTTGCAGCCAGCAGAATGACTAATGCCAGATATGATGTAACGGCCATCAATTTCTGCTGTGCAGGGTATTTGTTCAAAGCGTCAGCATCGAAGCAGACATTTGACGGCTTTATGAAGGTATATGTCTCCAGCGATGACGAGAAGGAAGAGAAGAATACGGTCGTGTCTAATCTGACGAAGGATTCGGTTGTTACCGGAGCAGAATATGACGGCAGTCAGCACTTTACACAACCCCCGGCACATTTTACGGAGGCATCTCTGGTAAAAGCCATGGAGGAGCTGGGTATAGGAAGACCAAGTACATATGCGCCGACTATTACAACAATTCTTGCAAGACATTATGTTAAGAAGGAAAAGAAAAATCTCCTGGCAACGGAACTGGGAATAGTTGTTAATAACATAATGGAGACAGCGTTTAAGGATATTGTAGATACACAATTTACTGCTAAGATCGAGAGCAAGCTGGATAAGATTGAAGAGGGTACCCAGGAATGGAAGGAAGTAATAAGGGATTTCTACCCGGGACTTAAATCTTCCATAGATGAAGCCAGAGCCAAATTAACGAAGATCAAGGTAAAGGATGAGATAACCGATGTTATCTGCGACAAATGCGGCAGAAACATGGTCATAAAATTCGGTCCCCACGGCAAATTCCTGGCCTGTCCGGGATTTCCGGAATGCCGCAATACGAAGCCTTTTATTGAAAAAGCCGGCGTTAAATGCCCTGATTGCGGCAAGGATCTTATTATTAGGAAGACTCAAAAGGGACGTATGTATTACGGCTGCGAGGGGTATCCGGATTGCAATTTCATGTCCTGGAAGAAGCCGGAAACAAAATAATGCATGCTGAGGATTGGTAAGGAGAAGGCCTTCTTTTATGGTAAAGTGCTTATTAAACATTGCGGATTATAAATCTTTTTTGTAGAATATAGTCGTCAAGGTTTTTTCTGTAACAAGGAAAAGCATGAAAAATAAAATAATAAAATGGTTTCCGGCACTTATCGCCATTGTTGTGGCGGGTGTAGTCTTCTGTTGTTCATGTACGGATACGAATAACAAGGTTTCAATAACAGAAGATGATACATCGGATAATGTCAGATTGTCTCTGTCAGACACCGAGACACAGGAGGCTCCTGAAACGGATACACAAGCAGGAGTCTGGGTGTATGTATGTGGTGAAGTGAAGGACCCGGGCGTGTATTATCTTGATGCCTCATCACGGATCATGGATGCCATCGAGATGGCCGGAGGCATGACAGATGACGCAGACAGGGTCCACTTAAACTTGGCTCAGCCTATAGAGGATGGGCAGCAGATATATGTTCCGAACACTTCAGGGGATCCGTCAGATTTGCCTGATACATATACAGAGGAAGGCTCAGGGCTGGTAGATCTTAATACAGCCTCGTTGGAGGAACTTAAGACACTGCCTGGGATAGGGGATTCGAAGGCATCGGCCATAATTGAGTACAGGAAGAACACTCCATTTGAATCAATAGAAGATATAATGAACGTTTCCGGGATAAAAGAAAGTTCTTTTCAAAAAATAAAGGATATGATTAAGGTTTAGACAGCCCGGAGGATCTGGTTAGATAAGGCAAATGCATCAAAAGATTAGCGGAGATGAATATGAGTAAAGTACTAGTTGTTGATGATGAAAAATTAATAGTTAAGGGAATTAAATTTTCGCTTGAAGGCGATGGGATGGAAGTTGAGTGTGCTTATGATGGCGAGGAAGCTCTTGCCAAAATAAAGGAAAACGATTTCGACATCGTCCTTTTGGATGTAATGCTGCCAAAGCTGGATGGATTCGAAGTCTGTAAGGCTGTCAGAGAATTCTCAAATGTGCCTATTATCATGCTGACTGCCAAGGACAGCGATATGGATAAGATATTAGGTCTTGATTATGGTGCTGACGATTATATTACCAAACCGTTTAATATTCTCGAGGTTAAGGCCAGAATAAAAGCAACTCTCAGAAGAAGCAAGAGAACTGCTTCTGATAACGCTAACCAAATCGTGAAGGGAGATCTGAAGCTTGATGTTGACGCCAGAAGAGTAATGATTAAGGATCGTGAAGTCAACCTTACTGCCAAGGAATTCGATCTTCTGGAGCTTTTAGTTAATAACCCGAACAAGGTATATTCAAGAGAACAGCTTCTCAGCATTGTATGGGGATATGAATATCCGGGAGATGTCAGAACTGTCGATGTTCATGTCAGAAGATTAAGAGAGAAGATTGAAGAAAATCCAAAAGAACCAAAATATGTAAATACCAAGTGGGGAGTGGGTTATTATTTTAAAGCGTAGTAGGGAGTTTATCCGAAGCTTAAGATTCAGGATCCTGTTAATTATCCTTATCGTTGGTATCATTCCGATATTTTTCCTGGAATTTGTCTTAACAGGGGTTGCAGAGAGCACGGTAATTTCAACCAGGTTGAAAAATGCCAGTGCTCAGGTTTCTATGCTTGCAGCTTATTTCTCTCAGGAAATAAATTCAAATGAAAATTCTGATCAGTTAACTGAAGAACTGGTGGATGACGTGTCCGGCCTGTTTCTTAACAGAATTCAGGTGGTTAATCGTGATTTTAAAATAATAAGTGATACTTACCAGATTAATAAAGGTAAGATCTGCATTTCTAAATATGTAAATAATTGTTTTAACGGGCAGGGAGCCGCATTTGTCGACAAAAAAAATCAATGTCTCATAATAACCCAGCCGGTGCGTGATAAGGACTCTGATATCAATTACGTTGTTTTTGTCGTCTCATCTATTTCGGATATATATTCAGCAATGGATTCCATAAGACTTATAGGTATATCTATTATTGTTATCTTATTGGTGATCGTGCTGTTTTTTGCTGTATTCCTCTCATATATGACTGCGAAGCCGTTTAAAAATATCAATGCTACGATTGCCAAGATCGACAAGGGACATATGACAGAGGAGATTAAGCTGAGCGGCTGCAGCGAGGTAGAAACCATATCAGGCTCGTTTAATAAGATGCTCGACCGCATCAATCAGCTGGAGGATTCGCGGCAGATGTTCGTGTCGAATGTATCCCACGAGCTTAAGACACCTATGACGTCTATGAAGGTATTGTGCGACTCGCTTCTCCAGATGGATAATGTACCAAATGAGATGTACAGAGAGTTCATGTCGGATCTGTCGACAGAGATAAATAGGGAGAATGTGATCATCTCCGATCTGTTAACCCTGGTTAAGCTGGATAATGCAAATGTACCGCTGAATATTTCACAGGTTAATATTAATGGACTGTTAGAGTCAATTCTTAAGATGGTAAAACCGCTGGCAGAGCAAAAGCATATCGAGCTGGTGTTAGAATCCTACAGACCTATTGTGGCCGAAGTGGATGAAGTTAAGATGTCAATGGCCATATCCAATCTTGTTGAAAATGGTATTAAATATAACAATCCGGAAGGATTTGTGCATGTTTCACTTAATGCGGACAGAACATATTTCTATGTAAAGGTGCAGGATAACGGCAAGGGAATCCCTGCGGATTCACTGTCCAGAGTCTTCGACAGATTTTACAGAGTTGATAAGGCCAGAGACAGGGCAACAGGCGGTTCAGGTCTGGGACTTTCTATTACGAAGAGTATTGTTCTGGCTCATAACGGAGACATTAAGGTATACAGCGAAGAAGGCAAGGGAACTACATTTACCATGCAGATCCCGTTGACCCATTTCGCAGGTTCTGATTTTAATGAAAAGGCACTGCAGTAATGAGGAACAGAAGGTTAGTCAGATTAATAATATTGATGTTAACGGTCGTGATGGTAACCATGACCTTATCTTCGTGCGCCGACAATTCGGAGTCTGTGCAGTATCTTATTTATTATGTAAATTCAGCTCGCGATGACATATCATATAAGGCAGTACAGATAGAAAATGCTCTGACAATGGATTCGGAGACGCTGACACAGACCTTGATTGCCAGGATGTTTAATACTGACCTGAGTGATGAAGGGCTCTTTTCAGCCAAGCCGCAGGATGTAACATTAAATGAATACAATATAAATGATTCAACGATAACATTTGACTTCGATTCCAATTATCTTGAAATGACTAATGTTCAGGAGATTACTCTTAGGGCTGCCTTGGTACTTACGATGATACAGCAGCCTGATATAACCCAGGTCATGGTTACTGTTGACGGCTCACCCCTTACGGACAGCAGCGGGATTGTGATAGGTGTGATGAATGCCAGCAATTTTGTAGATGTCTTGTTAAGCGAGGAGGGCATGCTTAAACAGGAAACAGACCTGACTATTTATTTTACGGATGAAACAGGAACCAAATTGATTCCTGCAAAATATCATTTTACTATCAATAACAGCAATACTTCTATCGAGGAGTATATTGTGCAGCAGCTCATAGCAGGCCCGGCCATCGATGCTACGTACAGAACCATATGTGCGGATACTAAGGTGATCAGCATAGTTACAACAGATGGCATATGTTATGTTAATTTTGATGACAGCTTCCTTACTCAGGAACAGCCAGCCAGTGATGAGATACTTATTTATTCTATAGTTAATTCTTTATGCAGTCTTCCGTATGTAAGCAGTGTGCAGTTTATGGTTGACGGCAGTTCTGATGTGAGGCTTCACACAGTAACGGATCTTAGTATGCCTTTTGTACGCAACAGGAGTCTCGAACAGTAAGATAGAATGCTGAAAAGGCCCATATTTATTGTGGCCGTCATATTAACATTGGCGGTCATATTCTGTAACAGGCTGTGTCCTTCATTGTGGCAGCCTGATTTAAGTACCCTGGAAAATGATGAGAAGATAGTTCTGACGGGAACCGTATATAAGACTGAAAAAAAGACGGGTTGTATATATATCTATCTGAAAAATGCAGTGGCTGTGCCGACGAGCAGCATTTCTGCATCAAGTCAGGATTACGCCGGAGACAGTGTTGGTAACGTTTCCGCAATGAGTCAAAATGGTGCAGAATATTGTGCTTCACTGAAAGGACGTGAAAGCCAGCCTGCGCCTGCCGGGACGGCGCAGCCACTGCGAGAAAACAATCAGCGTAGGCGTTTTCGAACAGTGGCTGCACGCCGAGGTTCACGGCGCGCAGGCGGTGCAGATGATCTCTTGAAAGTGAGAAAAGCAATTCTGATAATGTCTGCTGAAGAATTTGAAGAATTGGATATTAAGATCGGCAATGAATTAACCTCAGAATGCAGCTACAAGGCTTTTAATAAGGCGAGAAACAATGGCAACTATGATGAAGAGGATTATTATCATTCTCTCGGCATCTTTCTTAAGGCTGAAAATAAATCTGCAGCAATAACCAATGCTTCTTATAACCATCTGGCGCAGTTCTTAAATGAACTAAGGCAGGGACTTGTAGATTCAATTTATGAGTCCGTGCCGGATGAAGAAACTGCAGGAATTCTCACTGCCATATGTACAGGCGACAGGTCTGGACTGACGGAGGATACCAAGACGTTATATCAGAGCAGCGGCATAGCACATATTCTGGCGGTATCAGGACTTCATATATCATTGATTGGTATGACAATATTCAGATTGATAAGGAAGAGATTCCGCTTCGGCATCAGCGCTATGGCTTCGGGATTTATGATGCTGTGCTTCTGTATAATGAGCAGTGCCTCGGCATCATCCGTGCGTGCGACGATAATGTTTGCCGTGCAGATAGGTGCCATATGGCTGGGCAAGAGCTACGACATGATCTGCTCCCTGTCATTGGCCGCAATCCTGCTGCTTGTAACTAATCCATGGTATATATCTAATTCCGGTTTCCAGCTGTCATTTGCCGCGCTGGTGGCAGCAGCATTTGTTACTCCCTCTGTTAATGAATTCTTCAGAGTTAAGAAAAAGTTAATGTCAGGATTTTGCATGAGTGCAGCAATTACATTTGTCACAATGCCCATAATTATGGCAAATTACTATGAGATTCCGATATATTCCATATTTCTTAATGTCATAGTAATACCGGTTATGAGTGTTGTGCTGGGTATGGGCATATTGTCGGCAATCTGGGGAATGGTCAGCGTGCTTATGGGAAGATTCCTGTGCGGATTGGCGGTCTATATAGTGTATTTTATCAAATGGTCCTGCAGTCTGTCACAGAAGCTCCCCTTTCATAATATCGTAACCGGATCTCCGGCTGAGTGGAAAATTACAATCTATTACTCTGTGCTGATGTTAATTACATGCACTATGGCGGTCTATGTGAGGATCCAGGACAATAATATCAGCATGAAAATGAAAGGAACCAGGCGCAGCAAGCATCGCCTGCGAGCGTGGTCTAAAGATACCGATGAAGATCGCACCATATCAGCGAAAAGTTATACTTCTGAGAATGAACGATCAAGGGATAATTTTAAGGTAAAATTACTTAAGTGCATGTTATTGATCCCTGTCCTGGCGTGTGCTGTTTTTCTGGGCAGTAACAGGCAGACGGAGAATCTGAAAATATCCATGCTGGATGTAGGGCAGGGTGAGTGCCTTCTTATCGAGAGTCCGTCCGGAACAAATTATATGGTAGATGCCGGAACAACGTCTGTAAAAAATCTGACAAAATACAGGATTGCGGGAGCGGTTAAATACGAGGGGATAGGCTGCATAGATTATATGATAGTAACACACCCGGACACCGATCACATGAGTGCAGTGTTAGAACTTCTTGAAGCCATGCCTGCAGTGCAAACCGAAGATCAGGAGAGCCGGCAAACCGTCGGCAGTGAGTCTGGTAATAATGTTGATGAGAAGAATGCTTCAGAATATTCTGATAACAATGGTATATCTTATAATATAAAAATAAAAAATCTCCTGCTTTATTACATGCCTGATAATGAACATTATCAAAAATTGGTACAGCTGGCAGAAGAAAGAGGCGTGACGGTAATCAATATCCACGCTGGGATGAGGCTCTGTGATGAAGACGTAACTATCAGATGCATTTACCCTTCAGAATCGCTCAGCTCTCATGATGCAAATGAATATTCTCTGGTATTTGAACTGCTATATGGTGAATTCTCGGCTGTAATAACGGGGGATGTAGAGGAAAACGGAGAAAAGAAAATATTATCTGCGGATAACGCCGGACTAACGAGAAATAATTACACGCTTCTTGATGTGGCACATCATGGCTCGAAATCATCCTCTTCAGTTGAATTTATCAATAAAGTGAGTCCGAGAGTCGCTATTATTTCAGCGGGCGTTAACAATATGTACGGTCATCCCCATGAACAGACCCTGCAGCGATTGACGGATGTGGGGGCGTTGGTATATTGTACATCATGGAATGGACAGATAAGTATCACCGCGCATAAAAGCGGGAATGCAGAGATTACATACAAATTGGAAAAAGAAAGTTGAAAGTATTTTAGATGACTGCTTGTCTGCAGCATTGCCTCCTCGATGCTGAGTACCGGAGGATCAGTTGAAAAGAAAAGTTATGCAGATTAAATGAAGTGGCTATGTATCTTATGAAGTCTCCCTTGTCTTGATAAGTGAGATGGTATAAGATTGCTCAGACGAATAATTGAGGTTTTTTAATGAGTCAGAAAAAAGAGTCCGTTACGAGCGACATAAAAAATGGAAATATTGCAAATGTATACCTCTTCTACGGCGAGGAGGCTTACAAACGACGCATTTATAAGGATGAACTGAAGGAGGCCGTGACAGCCGGCAATATGATGAATTGTGCGCAGTTTGCTGGGCAGGACATAGACTGGCAGGAGGTATATGATGCAGTTGTGACCATGCCTTTTTTCGCAAACAGGAGGCTTGTAATAATAGAAAACTCCGGCAGATTCAAAGCAAAAAAATCAGACGAGACAGATGATGCTAATGCTAATAAAAAATCCAAAGAGCCGGATATACTTGAAAAGATCCTGACGGATCTGCCTGAGACCACCTGCCTTGCCTTCTTTGAAGAGAGTGCGGCGAAGAACAAAAAAGTATACAAACTTGTGGCATCCAAGGGCGTTGTATGTGAATGTAACGCAGATACAGAGGCGGATGTTATAAAATGGCTGACCAAGGGATTTGCAGGACAAAGTAAGACCGTTGAAAAATCAACTCTTCACCTGATGATATCCAGGATCGGTTTCGATTATGACAGATTAAGAACTGAATTTGACAAGGTTGTAAGCTATACTTACGGCAAGGATACAGTCGATGACTCGGACATATTGGCCATTACATCGGAAAATGTTGAATCAAAGATATTTGACATGCTCACAGCCATGAGTGAGAAAAATATGGGCAAAGTGCTGGCAAAATATCACGATCTGTTAACCAATAAAGAGCATCCTCTGTACATTCTGGCAATGCTCAGGAATCAATTCAGAGTTATGCTGCAGGTTGCAGAGATGAGCAAAAAAGGATTGCCTTCACCGGTTATAGCCAAGACGATCGGAAGGCCTGTATTTGCTGTCAATAATATGAGGAGCTATCTGAATTATTTTCCGCGTACAAGGATTGAAGATATATTGGATGAAATATCTGAAACAGACAGAAAGAGTAAAACCGGGGAGGTGCCGGATCAGATCGGAGTTGAAATGCTGCTCATCAGATTTTCGACCTGAAGAAGCAGTGCTGATGACTGAAATAAAGGCAAAATTTCAAACAAAAATTTGATGAAATTACGAGTCAGTTTAACGATAATTGTGTTGACACCGGGCATTTGCAATGGTAAACTACCACAGTCGTTTGAAAACAAAGAAGAGTTCCACTCTCACCGCGTCGCCATAAGGAGCGCACGATGGTTAATATTTTCAGGCAATCATGGGGTTGCTCTGGATTTATGGGTGGATACGTATGTATCCATTTTTTATTGCAGAAAATAATATGTCAAAGAGGCATTATCTGCTCGAGTGGATAGAGATGTTCGATTATTAAAAAGTGCTTGTCACTTGGGAGGTGAAATTATCGACAACTTAATTAATGAACAGATCAGAGCCAAGGAAGTAAGATTACTTGGTGAGGAAGGCCAGCAGCTAGGGATTTTCAGCTTACAGGAAGCACTTGCTCAAGCGGAGGAAGTCGGAGTTGATCTGGTTCTTATTGCGCCTAAGGCAGATCCGCCTGTCTGCAGGATCATAGATTACGGAAAGTATCGCTATGAACAGCTGCGCAGGGAGAAGGAAGCTAAAAAGAAACAGAAGATCGTAGAGGTAAAAGAAATCAGACTTTCACCGAATATCGATATCAACGATATCAGGACCAAGGCTAATAACGCAAGGAAGTTCATTGAAAAAGGTGACAAGGTCAAGGTGGCTCTCAGATTCAGAGGAAGAGAGATGGCACATATGCAGGAGAGTAAGCATCATCTTGATGATTTTGCAGAGATGCTCTCAGATGTGGCCAATGTCGATAAAGCACCTAAGGTTGAAGGCAGGAATATGGTTATGTTCCTGACACAGAAGAAGTAAACGATAATAATTAACTACTAGGAGGAATAGATATGCCAAAGGTAAAAACAAAAAGAGCAGCTGCTAAGCGTTTTAAAAAGACAGCAGATGGAAATTTAAAGAGAAATAAGGCATTCAAGAGCCACATTCTTACAAAGAAAACAACGAAGAGAAAACGTAACCTTCGTAAAGCAACTATGACTGATGCTACTAATGTTAAGAACATGAAGAAGATCTTACCATACCTGTAAGAGATCAGAACGGAGGAATGAAGAATGGCAAGAATTAAAGGTGGCTTAAATGCCAAGAAAAAACACAACAGAACTTTAAAGCTGGCTAAGGGATACAGAGGAGCCAGATCAAAACAGTATAGAGTTGCAAAACAGTCTGTAATGCGTGCATTGGCAACATCATATGCAGGCAGAAAGCAGAAGAAGCGCCAGTTCAGACAGCTGTGGATCGCACGTATTAATGCAGCAGCAAGAATGAATGACCTTTCATACAGCAAGTTCATGTACGGCTTGAAGCTTGCAGGTTCAGATCTGAACAGAAAGGTTCTGGCAGATATTGCTGTTAATGATGCAGCAGCTTTTGCACAGTTAGCAGAAACAGCTAAGAAAGCATTACAGTAATCTACGAATTGTAACAAGCGGGCTGCGTGTCGAGGGTGACACCGCCCGCTTTATTCTTTTTATAACAGTTATCCTGCAGGTTACGGTAATATATTGAGTGAAAGTAACGGGGAGTTTTTGCTGAAAGGAACAAATGTGATGGAAGAGACAAAAGAAATTTCTAAAAATTTTATCGAACATTTCATCGAACAGGATCTGGCAGAGGGAAACAGATGCTATGGTATGAAGATACATACACGTTTTCCGCCGGAACCAAACGGATATCTTCATATAGGACACTGCAAGGCACTTACAATTGATTTTGGCATGGCAGAAAAGTTCGGCGGACTGTGCAATCTCAGAATGGATGACACCAATCCTGCCAAGGAAGATACAGAATTTGTCGATGCGATCAAGGAAGATATACATTGGCTGGGATTCGACTGGGGCGACAGATTTTTCTATGGCTCTGATTACTTTGAGCAGACATATGAATATGCAGTGGAGCTTATTAAGAAGGGGCTTGCTTATGTATGTGAGCTGTCTGCAGAGGAGTTCAGAGAGTACAGAGGAGATATCGGACAGCCTGCCAGAAGCCCATATAGAGACAGACCTATAGAGGAAAGCCTTGATCTGTTTGAAAGAATGAAAAACGGTGAATTCCCTGAAGGCAAGTATACTCTTCGTGCCAAGATCGATCTGGCCAGCGGTAATTTCAACATGAGGGATCCTGTTATTTATCGTATCAGATATATTGAACACCACAGACAGGGTACAAAATGGTGCATTTTCCCGATGTATGATTTTGCTCATCCTATTCAGGATGCTCTGGAGGGAATTACCCATTCATTATGTTCACTTGAGTATGAAGCCCATAGACCTTTGTATGACTGGGTGGTTTCTAATGTGTCTATTCCGGGCATCAAGCCTCGTCAGATAGAATTTGCCAGACTGGGAATCAATTATACGGTTATGAGCAAACGTAAGCTGCGTCAGCTGGTGGAAAATGGTTATGTCTCAGGCTGGGATGATCCGAGAATGCCTACCTTGTGCGGTCTCAGAAGAAGAGGATACACTTCTAAGAGCATCAGGGATTTCTGCGAGAAGATAGGCGTTTCCAAGGTGGATTCAACGGTTGACTGGGCCTTCCTTGAGAGCTGCTTAAGAGATGATCTGAATGCAAATGCTAAGCGCGTTATGGCTGTAATAGATCCGATTAAACTTACGATCACCAACTATCCGGAAGGACAGAGTGAGACACTTACGATTGAAAATAATCCGCTGGATGAAAGCGCAGGAACAAGGAATATTACCTTCTCAGGCAATCTGTGGATAGAAAGAGAAGACTTCGCTGAGGAGCCGCCTAAGAAATACAAACGATTATTCCCGGGCAATGAAGTGCGCCTGAAGGGGGCGTATGTTATTAACTGCACCGGCTGTGTTAAGGATGAAGACGGTAATGTTATCGAAGTCCTGGCAGAGTATCAGCCTGACAGCAAGGGAGGAGATCCGGCTGACGGACATAAGGTTAAGGGTGCAACAATACACTGGGTTGATCAGAAAACGGCGGTGGATGCAGAGGTCAGACAATATTCATATTTATTTGCTGACCCGGATCCGGACGGACCGGATAAGAATTTCCTGGATGCATTAAATCCTGAGAGTCTGACAGTGTTTAAAAATTCTAAGGTTGAGGCCAGCCTTGCGGATGTTAAGATGCCTGAAAAGGGTAAGGACTGTGAGGGCTTCCAGTTTATGAGACAGGGATATTTCTGCCTTGATAACAAGGACGCTGCGCCGGGACATCTGGTATTTAACAGAAGTGTAGCGTTAAAGGATGGCTTCAGGTAATAAGGAGAATAATGTGAATAATACCCGTACAGTAGCAATAAAAAAATTAAATGAGAATGCGGTAGTTCCGACTTACGGAACGAAATATTCTGCAGGGGCTGATCTTTATGCATGCCTTGAAGAACCGGTATCGATTAATCCGGGAGAGGCATATATGGTGCATATCGGGATTGCCATGGAGATACCGGAGGGATATGTGGGATTAGTATTCGCCCGCAGCGGCATGGCTTCGAAGAGGGGACTGGCACCGTCTAATAAGGTCGGCGTTATAGATGCTGATTACCGAGGCGAGATCATGGTTCCGATGTTTAATCATTCTAAGCAGGTTCAGACAATTGAACCGGGAGAGAGAGTGGCGCAGATGGTGATCGCACCGTTTCTTATGGTTGAATGGAACCTGGTAGATGAGCTGGGAGAAACTGACAGAGGTGCCAGCGGATTTGGAAGTACGGGATTAAAATAATGAATTGCCGGCGTTGAAGGCTGTAGATTTTTTTGCTACAATGCAGACGATCAAATGTTATAAAATTTATTGATTTTGTGCAATAATTCAGGAAGTTTGCGTGAGATAATCATACAACGATAATTCTTAAGGGAGGTTCAAATGATCTATTCGAAAGAAGTTGAATTGATGTGTCCTATCGCCTCGGGAGCTAATCATGGACCGGCTCCTATTCCGCAGGAAGGTGAATGGAACAAAGTAAAGGAAATAAAAGAGGTAAAAGGACTTACCCACGGCATCGGCTGGTGTGCACCTCAGCAGGGAGCATGTAAGCTTACCTTAAATGTTAAGGACGGAGTTATTGAAGAGGCTTTAGTTGAAACCATCGGATGTTCAGGAATGACACATTCAGCAGCTATGGCTTCTGAAATCCTTCCGGGACTTACT
>CAVBWS010000026.1:0-26984 GCA_963599255.1 Treponemataceae bacterium | reverse complement strand
ATAAAGTGCGTAAGTTTTTGCTACCTGTAACTTACACACTTTATTTTGCACTCTCCGATATCGACCGGAACGGTTCCAAAATGCGGGTTGATGGTGCACGGGGTTGCTAATACATTTACCCTTCCTTTACTTCTTAGGGGCATTCAAAGGCCTCTTCATCGCTGTGGAGGATTCTTTTGCCAAGTTCGATTCTTTGTGCTGCGCGTTCCTCTAACTTGGCATCTTCAAATCCAATACGCTGCTCCTGCCTTTTATCAACTAGTCGCTCATAGGCTGGAAGCAGAATTTTCTCATATCTCAATATCAGGCCAGCTTTGTAGAATTCCTTCCGCTCGCTGCTGCAAATGAGATTTCCAGCATATGTTTCAGGAATTTCGTCTACCATCTCCAGCATTTTCTCCAAATATTTTCCTATATTCGGTATATTTCTGAGGATGGCCTCCTTAAGCTCTGAATAATCCATCTGCAAAAGATTCTGACTGTTAAGCATATGACCATCAAAATCATATGCGGTCATCGCAGATCCAAGGATTACCTTCTCAAGATTATCTGAATCAGATAAATGCTGTCGGATTTTCTCGTCAGAGGTTTTATTCGAAAATGCATTTCCATTGTCATATACAGGAGCTATCTTGTAGACCTCTCCATTGAACACCAAACCCCAGTTTCCGTTGTTTCGGTCATTGTTATCAATCAGAATATCAACGATCACCATGTCCCAGAAATGTTCTTTCAGTCCCGGAACATTTCTTAACTGTCGGTTTTCTTCCAGATGAAGCATCAACTCTGGAAGATTAACCCGGTCGCCGGATTTTGATTCATTCTGCGCTGCCAGTTCTTCAGAGCGTTCACTATTATATGCATTCTTGATGGTCCGGATTTCGGAAAGACCACCACGGATAACACAGAAGTCTTTGCAAGCAACAACTGTTTTTCCTCTTTTGATTCCGAGCAAAGTATCGTGGACGTCAAATCCAAGAATCTGGTAAATGTGGCTTCCTATATACTCTGATAGGGGAGCTGTTGTGTATCCAAGCTCCTGAGCCTTTTTACTCATCCCACGAGTTGTCTTGGGATATTTGATGAACCAGTATTCTCCATCGATTAGTATACCGTCTTTATTACCACCATTTCCGCCATAAATCCCATCGCGGTTGCTCAATGGATATTTAACTTCATCATCAAAATTGTAAATAATCATTTTCTTCACTCCGGATATCTGCTCACCAGCTTGTTCCACTGATACTGATTCATATGTCCCCCGGCAACAAAAGCCTTGCATAGAACATCCACAGCTCTTGCCATACCGAAATACTGGTAGTCACCTGCCATGTCATACCGCTCACAGTCGGCAATTGTATTCTTTAATACAGTATCATGAATCGGAAAATCTATCACTACATCTTCGTTTATCCAGCGATAATTTGCCATGACATACACCACCTTTCTTGTTCTTATACGCAACATCCATCAGCTCGCCCAACTGTGAGAGGAACTTGTCCTCGTTAAGCTGAATGACATACTATTTTGTCTCCGATTGAACAGCTTTTGCAATGTATTCTTCATATTCTTTCGGGATATACCATTTTTCTTTGTTAAAATACGCCATAAAATCCAGTGGAAATATCCAGTTTTCATCTCCCACTTTCAGTTTACCCTGATTATTCATGAATATCAACTAATTAGGGGCTTTAACTTTCACATTTAATGCATTAGCTAATTCTTCTGCAAAGCAAATTTCATTGTTTTCTATTTTTCCTGTGCTGCACGCTATTAGTTGAACGATGCACCATTTTCAGCGGGTCGTTCAAGATAAACGGACAAAAAGTGCTTTTCTTTATTTATTCTCAAAGGTGAACATGTAGTCACTTATAAAAAACTTCCAAAAAAATAACATTATATACAAACTGGAATTTTTAAGATCAACGCTTGACAATCCTCAAATTATGTTTTATATCTGTAGTGTGCTACACAAAAGGAGATGAATACAAGGATGCATCATCCACATATAGGTTATTTGATCAAGGTAATTGATGATAAACTGCAGAAGAAAGCAGATATGGATCTGAAGAAGCATGATCTTACGATGATGCAGAGCAGAGTTCTTGCATTTCTTGCAAGCAAGGGAGGGAGTGCAACCCAGAAGGAAGTAGAGCTTTTTCTTGAGGTCGCGCATCCTACTGTAGTCGGGATCATATCGCGGATGGAGAAGGCAGACTTCCTTATCACATATATTGATCGAGAGGATAAGAGAAATAAGATCGTAGAATTAACTGCTAAGTCCCACGAGATCGGGCAGGAGATAGAGCGAACCATTATTGCTCAGGAAAAAAAGCTTCTGGCGGGCATGAGCGAAGAGCAGGTTAAGGAATTAGAGAAGCTGCTTAATATAATTTATAATAATCTTGATTGAATGAAGAATTACCGAATATAGCCGGTAATTCTTTTTAACACTGAAATGTAGCGTGCTACACAAAAAGAAGAAATTGCTGCGTGCAGTAAGCATCGGAATATCGACATTACTAGAGATTACTCGTACCATTTCGGCACGCAGGCAATAATTTTATAGCAAAGGAGATGTTAATTTTGATAAGAACACTGGCGAAAAGCCTCAGAGAACAGAAAAAATCCACCATATGGACGATCATATTTTCTGTTATCGAGGTAGTATTTGAGATCATAATACCATTATATATGGCAAGCCTGATCGATTACGGCATCTATGAAGGAAGCATGAGAGCTGTGTGGAAGTTTGGAATTGCAATAATCATTTTTGCCATTTTAGAGCTGGCAGCAGGATATCTGTCTGCATGGATCGCGGCCAAGGCATCGGCAGGATTTGCAGCCAACCTAAGAGAAGACATGTACAAGAATGTGCAGACACTTGCATTTTCCAATATTGATAAATTCTCTACAGCTTCCATAGTAACAAGGCTTACGACGGACGTAACAAATATACAAAATGCCTATCAGATGCTGATCCGAATGGCTATCAGAGGACCGGTGATGCTGATATTTTCCATGATCGTATCATTTGCCATCAATGTTCAGATCTCACTGGTATTCCTGGCAATAATCCCGATACTGGCGATTCTTCTGGGTATTATCGTCTGGAAGGCCAATCCGATATTTAAGAGAGTATTCACTACCTACGATAACCTGAATAATGTTGTTCAGGAAAATGTTAAGGGCATCCGCGTAGTAAAGTCGTTTAACCAGGAAGAGACGGAAAAGAAGAAATTCGGAAAAATCTCGGAGAGGATATATAAGGATTTTGCCAAGGCTGAGAGGCTTATCTCTCTTAACGCACCGCTTATGCAGTTCTGCATCTATGCGTGCATGATACTTATCTCATGGTTAGGTGCCAGAGCGATTGTAGCCAGCGGCAACAATGCAGCCATCGGCCTTACAACCGGCGATCTTACGGCACTGTTTTCATATGCTATACAGATACTCATGAGCCTTATGATGCTGTCAATGGTATTTGCTATGATAGTCATCGCCAATTCATCTGCCCAACGTATTGCAGAGGTATTGAATGAGAAAACAGATATTGAAAATCCAGCCAATCCGGTTATGGAGGTTAAGGACGGCGAGATAGTATTTGACCATGTGAATTTTGCATACAGCAGCAAGGCCAATAAAAATGTGCTGTCTGATATAAATCTTCATATCAGATCCGGCGAAACCATAGGAATCATAGGCCCGACAGGATCGTCTAAGTCATCGTTGGTTCAGCTGATACCGAGACTTTATGATGTTACAAGTGGCTCAGTTACACTGGGTGGCGTGGATGTGAGAAATTATGATCTCGATACCCTCAGAAATTCTGTTGCGATGGTGCTTCAGAAAAATGAACTTTTCTCAGGAACGATCAAGGAGAACCTGCGATGGGGCGATGAAAATGCCACGGATGGAGAGATTATTCACGCCTGCCGGCTGGCGTGCGCTGATGAATTTATCGAAACTATGCCGGACAAATACGACACATATATAGAGCAGGGCGGTACCAATGTATCAGGTGGACAGAAACAGAGACTCTGCATAGCAAGAGCACTTCTTAAGAATCCTAAGGTTCTTATATTGGATGATTCTACATCTGCGGTAGATACGAAGACAGATGCTAAAATCCAGGCAGCTCTTAAGGAATATATCCCGGATACGACCAAGATCATCATTGCTCAGCGAATCAGCTCCGTGCAGAATGCGGACAAGATCATCATGCTGGATGACGGACATATTGCAGCCATGGGAACGCATGATGAACTGATGGCAGGCTGCGAGGTATACCGAGAGGTTTATGCATCTCAGCAGAAGGGAGGCGACGACGATGAATGAAAAGAAGAATATGCCGGAACTTAAGATAGATCTTAAGACAGTAAAAAGACTTCTTAGCTATATGAAGCAATATAAGGGAACCATGATATTTGTCATTGTCTGCATTTTGATAAGTGCGGTTGCCAGTGCTGCATCCTCCATGTTCCTGCAGACCTTGATCGACAGCTATATAACGCCGCTTCTGGGGGAGGCTGATCCTAATTTCTCGGGATTAATCAAGGCAATCATAAATATCGCGGTTATTTATCTCATAGGAATAGCCGCAACATGGCTCTATAACAGGAAGATGGTAACGGTGGCACAGGGTACGCTGAAGAATATCCGAGACGATATGTTTAACAAGATGCAGCGCCTTCCTATAAGGTATTTTGACACCCACACACACGGAGATATTATGAGCCTGTATACCAATGATACGGATACTCTCCGTCAGATGATCGCCCAGTCATTTGCTCAGCTATTATCATCGGTATTTACCATCGTAGCGGTATTTGTATGTATGCTGAGCATAAGCGTATGGCTTACGATTGTTGTACTGGTTGTTATATTCTTTATCCTGTGGTTCATTAAGAAGATAACAGGCAAGATCGGTGTGTACTCTGTGCAGCAGCAGACCAGCCTTGCTGCTCTTAACGGATATGTAGAGGAGATGGTAAATGGTCAGAAGGTGATCAAGGTATTCTGCCACGAGCCTGAGAATAAGGAAGGCCTTACTGAACGAAATGCAGCCTGGGCAGAAAATGCCGGCAAGGCAGGGGGCATGGCCAACTCCATTATGCCTATGATGAATGCCTTGGGTTCACTTCAGTATGTAATAATTGCAATAGTCGGCGCAGCATTAGCTATCTCAGGCGCAGCGAATATCTGCCTGTCGGGGGCAAATGTCATGACCCTCGGAATGATCGCTTCCTTCCTTACACTTTCGAGAAGTTTTACAAGCCCGATATCCCAGATCTCAAACCAGTTCAACTCAATCATAATCGCTCTGGCCGGAGCGTCGAGAATATTTGCCTTTATGGATGAAAAGGACGAGGTGGACGACGGATATGTAACACTTGTAAATGCGAAGGAAGAAAATGGCATTCTTACGGAATGTAACGAGAAGACTAATCTCTGGGCATGGAGACATCCTCACAGTGATGGTACCATTACATATACGAAGCTGGAGGGGCATATAGTATTCGATCATGTGGATTTTGGTTATACGCAGGATAAGATGATCCTTCACGATATAACCATCGATGCTCAGCCGGGACAGAAGGTGGCATTTGTGGGAGCGACAGGCGCCGGTAAGACAACCATAACGAACCTGATAAACCGATTCTATGATATTGCAGACGGCAAGATAAGATATGACGGAATAAATATTAATAAGATAAAGAAGGCGGACCTTCGTAAGAGCCTGGGTATCGTACTTCAGGACGTAAATCTGTTTACAGATACCGTTATGGAAAATATCCGTTATGGCAATCCTAAGGCTACGGATGAGCAGTGCATTGCTGCCGCTAAACTGGCCAATGCCGACGGATTCATTGAGATGCTGCCGGAGGGATATAATACAGTAATAGGCGGCGACGGAAGCGGACTGTCACAAGGTCAGAGACAGCTCTTGTCCATAGCCCGTGCGGCAGTTGCCGATCCGCCGGTTATGATACTTGATGAGGCCACATCCTCCATCGATACCCACACCGAGGCGCTGGTTCAGGGCGGCATGGACAAATTAATGGAAGGCAGGACGGTATTCGTGATCGCTCACAGACTCTCAACAGTCAAAAACTCTGATGTGATAATCGTGCTGGATAAGGGGCATATCATTGAGCGTGGCAGCCATGATGAGCTGATCAAGCAAAAGGGTACATATTACCAGCTGTATACGGGAGCGTTTGAGCTGGAGTAAATAGAAAATAGTTGTACTTTAAGGGGGCCGCATATGCGGCTCCTTTGTTGTGGCGGCGTATGTGTTTTCGCTATTTACAAATAACTGCCTATTCGTTAGAATAATTTTCGTTAGTATCGGTAGGATTGCCTGAGGCGTGCAGATGCTGTGGCAATCCGTTTTTATGCAGAGCTGCATGGGCAGCCAGGGATTTTACAGGAGTAAGGCATGAGTAAGGTATATATTCCGGAAGGATATGTGTCACCATTGGATGAATATGACACACAGCGCGCGATAGTATATATTAAGGATACATTTCAGAAAGAGCTGTCGAAGGCTCTTAATATTAAGAGAGTTTCTGCACCGCTATTTGTTATGGAGTCATCAGGACTTAATGATAATTTAAATGGCGTAGAAAGACCGGTGTCATTTGACATACCGGCACTGGGTGGAGCAGAGGCACAGGTGGTTCACTCCCTGGCTAAGTGGAAGAGATTCGCACTTAAGAGGTATGATTTCAAGGTAGGAAATGGCCTTTATACAGATATGAATGCTATCAGAAGGGATGAAGACCTGGATAATTACCACTCAATATATGTTGATCAGTGGGACTGGGAGAAGGTTATCCTGAAGGAGAACCGAAATACTGAGTTTCTCAAACTGGTAGTTTCGCTGATAGTGGAGGCTATCTGCAATACGGCCGATAGGGTTAAGGTACACTACCCGCAGTTGGGCGTTGATCTGTCTAGGAATGTATCCTTCGTGACAACTCAGGAACTTGAGGATATGTATCCAGAGCTGGACAGCCATGGAAGGGAAAGTGCTTATGTTAAGGATCATCCGACAGCCTGCATTATGAAGATCGGCGGAGCGCTTAAGTCGGGCAAACCTCACGACGGCAGGGCTCCTGACTATGATGACTGGGAATTAAACTGCGATATCATGTTCTGGCATAAGACGCTGGAGAGCGCCCTTGAGATTTCATCAATGGGCATCCGTGTTGACAGCGAGTCCCTGGACAGACAGCTGACAATAGCAGGCTGCGACGACAGAAGAGACATGCCGTTTCATAAAATGCTTCTTAATAATGAACTGCCTCTTACCATCGGCGGAGGTATCGGACAGTCCAGATTATGTATGCTGCTGATGGGCTGCGCTCACATCGGCGAGGTTCAGTCTAGTGTATGGGATGACGAGACCATGAAGGCATGCGAGAAGGCCGGAATCAGACTGCTATAAGCAAATGAGATAATCTGGCTATACACTTTACTCAGCAACTGGTTATTTTATTATAATCAGAACTGCAGTATCCTTCTGCACATCAATAAAGGGCTGAGCCAAACAATTTAAGAAATCTTTGGCTCAGCCTCGAAAAAGGAGTGCAGAAAATGGAAAATATTAAAGCAAATAATACTAAAAAATCAGCATCCATTCAGTTTCTTACTATTACAGCCTTATTTGTAGCGCTGACATATGTTTTCACAGCCTTTATCAATATCAGGCTGCCGATCGCAGCCAACGGCGGACTCGTGCATTTTGGTAACGTGCCGCTGTTCATTGCCGCCATTGTATTTGGCAAGAAGACGGGAGCTATTGCCGGAGGTGTTGGCATGGGATTGTTTGATCTTCTGTCGGGCTGGACGTTGTGGGCTCCGTTTACATTCGTAATAGTCGGGATTATGGGATTCGTCGTAGGACTTATAACGGAAAAACCTAGCCATCAGAAATTCAAGTGGTATGTGATCGCGATCGCTGCAGCCTGTGCCATCAAGGTCGTCGGATATTATATTGCGGAGGGCATTATTTACGGTAATTGGATCGCACCTGTGTCATCTATTCCGGGCAACCTAGTGCAGATAGGTGTGGCAGCAGTAATAGTTCTGGCAGTTGTAGGTCAGTTAAATAAGGCCGCCAGAAGGTTTGGACTGAAAAAATAGATAGTTATGAGTTAAGTGTGCGATAGGTAATCTTGTATCATAGCGCGCTTATCTCTTAAATAAAAGTTGACGTGCGTCAAATATCATAACTACATTTTATATGATCATTGGCACACGTCAAATTTATAATTATTGTACTTTGAGATGTATTTCCGAATCAGAACAGCCCTGTGATCCTGCCGTTCTCGTCCACATCTATCTTCTCGGCAGCAGGAACCTTAGGAAGTCCCGGCATGGTCATGATGTCACCGGTAAGTACAACTACGAACCCTGCTCCGGCAGACACTTTCACATTCTTAACCGTAATAGTGAAATCCTCAGGAGCGCCCAGCTTAGTGGCATCATCTGAGAAACTGTACTGCGTTTTTGCAATGCATACAGGACATTTGCCAAATCCCAGGTCTTCTAACTTCTGCAGCTGCTTTCTGGCAGCCGGAAGATAATTGACACCGATGCCATGGTAGATCTTACGAACTACAGCATCTATCTTTTCTTCCAGCGACATTTCGTCGGTATAACTGAAGGTGAAGTCACCCTGTTCCTCGTCGCACAGGCGTACAACTTCTCTTGCCAGAGCCTCGCCGCCCCTGCCGCCGTCTGCCCATACGGTGGACAAAACGGTATTTACACCGAGTTCCTTGCATTTTGCGATGATGAAATCAATCTCCCCATCGGTGTCGGTCGGGAAACGGTTAACTGCAACAACGCAAGGAAGTTTGTAAACGTTCTTGATATTTGATACATGACGCAGCAGATTTGGTATGCCCCTTTCAAGCGCAGACAGATCCTCGGTTGCCAGTTCCTTCTTGTCAAGGCCGCCGTGCATCTTAAGTGCACGAACTGTAGCAACGATGACTACAGCATCAGGAGTCAGTCCTGCCATACGGCATTTGATATCAAGGAATTTCTCTGCTCCAAGATCTGCTCCGAATCCGGCCTCTGTTACAGTATAATCTCCCATTTTAAGAGCCATCTTGGTTGCGATAACAGAGTTGCAGCCGTGGGCGATATTAGCAAATGGTCCCCCGTGGACAAATGCCGGGGTACCTTCAAGAGTCTGCACCAGGTTAGGCTTCAACGCATCCTTAAGAAGAGCGGTCATGGCTCCCTGAGCCTTCAGGTTTCCGCAGGTTACAGGCTTGTCGTCATAGGTATATCCAACGATAATGCGGGACAAACGTTCCTTTAAATCTGTGATTGAAGTAGCCAGACATAATACTGCCATGATCTCGCTGGCTACCGTGATATCGAAACCATCCTCGCGAGGGGTTCCGTTTACCTTGCCGCCCAGGCCGTCAACTATGAATCTTAATTGTCTGTCATTCATGTCAACACAGCGTTTCCAGGTAATCTTTCTGACGTCAATATTAAGGGCATTACCCTGCTGGATATGATTATCCAGCATTGCTGCAAGCAGATTATTGGCAGCGCCGATGGCATGAAAATCACCGGTAAAGTGCAGATTGATATCTTCCATAGGAACAACCTGTGCATATCCGCCTCCGGCAGCGCCGCCCTTGATGCCGAATACCGGTCCCAGGGAAGGCTCTCTTAAGGCGACAGTTACGTCTTTACCTATCCGCCTGAGTCCGTCAGCCAGACCGATGGTGGTAGTGGTCTTGCCTTCCCCTGCAGGAGTAGGAGTGATGGCAGTAACAAGTATCAATTTGCCATTGGGACGATCAGTTTCGTTTAATAATGACAGATCAATCTTGGCCTTGTAATTGCCATATTGTTCAATATATTTTTCATCTACATGCGCACGTTCAGCAATAGACTTAATGTGTTCCGGCTTATATGCCTGTGCGATCTCAATATCCGATAAGTATGCCATATTTGTTCTCTCCATTGTTTATATTGTTGAAATAATACTAAGTGCCGGAAGCGGCGCAACCTACGGGTTAAATATGAATATAAAAGCCAGCTGTGTGCTTGTGTCATTCTCTCAGCGGCTGAATGCCGAGGTTCACGGCACCTAGTAGATTTTGATACAGTGCTGAAACGGCATGCAGTATTATTTAAAGTATCTGACTGCGGCCTCGAACATCCGGATGTCATATTCACCTGGTACATTCTTGTATAATCCTGCGCCGATACGTTCACTGTGTCCCATCTTGCCGAATACTCGTCCGTCAGGCGATGTGATGCCCTCGATGGCATGCATAGAGCCGTTAGGATTGAAGTGAATATCGGCAGATGCATTGCCCTCCAGGTCAACATACTGAGTTGCGATCTGACCATTTGCAGCTAACTGGCTTATTAACTCTTCACTTGCCAGGAAGCGTCCCTCGCCGTGGGAGATAGGAACACTGTATATGTCTCCTACATGGGTCAGGCTGAGCCATGGTGACTTATTAGAGGCAACGCGGGTACGCACGATGCGGGACTGGTGACGGCCGATGGTATTAAATGTCAGAGTCGGGCATGAAGCATCAGTGTCGATGATCTTGCCATAAGGCACGAGGCCCAGCTTGATCAATGCCTGGAAACCGTTGCAGATACCGCACATAAGTCCGTCTCTTCTCTCGAGAAGTTCTGTAACGCCTTCCTTGATCTCAGCATTACGGAAGAATGCCGTAATAAATTTACCGCTTCCGTCAGGTTCATCACCTCCGGAGAATCCGCCCGGGATGAAGATCATCTGAGCATCCTTCAGCTCATGGGCAAATCTCTCAATGCTTCGGCTGATTCCGTCTGCTGTCAGGTTATTGATAACGATAACTTCCGGTTCAGCGCCGGCATCTGCCACCGCCTTAGCACTGTCCATTTCGCAGTTTGTGCCAGGAAATGCCGGGATCAGGACTTTAGGCTTAGCCACCTTGATGGCAGGAGCAACGCGAGTTGTTGTCTCATATGAGTAATTATTAGTCTCAGTATCGGCATCTTTAATGTTACATGGGAATACGCTCTCTAATTTGCCTTCATAGATCTCGAGCAGTGACTTAAGGTCGAGAGTCTCGCTTCCGTAGGTAATAGCCGCTTCCTCTGTAATGGTACCGATGGTATGCTCAGGGTCGATATCCTCTGTTACCTCTAACAAGAACGATGCATAGCTGTATCCGAAGATATCCTGAACTGAGAGCTTATCGTTATAGGCAAATCCCAGACCATTGCCAAATGCCATCTTCATGACAGCCTCAGCTATGCCGCCCATGCCCGGCGTATAGCAGGCAACCGCCTGACCGGATCTTAGAAGTGCAGTAACCTGATTAAATACTGCTATCAGGGACTGTGGATTTGGCAGGTGGTTATCATCTTCCTCAGGAGTGAGCAAAATCACCTTGTGACCTGCCTGTTTAAATTCAGGAGATACTATGTCTGATACCTTCTGTGTAGTTACCGCAAATGAGACCAAGGTCGGAGGAACATGGATTGATTCAAATGATCCGCTCATGGAGTCCTTGCCGCCGATGGATCCGATGCCCAGTCCCATCTGTGCTTCAAATGCACCGAGCAGTGACGAGAATGGCTTGCCCCAGCTCTTGGCATTATGTCCTAATTTCTCAAAATATTCCTGGAATGTAAGATATACATCCTTAAACTGCGCACCTGATGCGATAAGCTTGCAGACGGATTCTACTACTGCCAGATATGCGCCATGGAACGGGCTCTTCTCAGAAATAAACGGATTATAACCAAATGCCATAAGAGAGCAGTCGTCTGTATGCTTCTTCTCTACAGACAGCTTCTGGACCATTGCCTGTACAGGGGTTAATTGATTCTTGCCGCCAAATGGCATAAGCACAGTTCCTGCGCCGATGGTGGAGTCGAATCTCTCCGACAGACCCCGCTTAGAGCAGGTATTAAGATCGCCTGCAACGGCTTTGTAATTGTCAGTAAATGAACCTGAGACGATCTTATCAGCAGGGACACATGGGGCAGCCTCAACTGATATATGTTTTTCAGCGCCATTTGAATCCAGAAATTCTCGGCTGATATTTACTATCTCCTTGCCGTTCCAGTGCATCACAAGGCGAGGCTCTTCTTTAACCACAGCAACAGGTGTAGCCTTGAGATTTTCGGCATCTGCCAGTTTTAAGAAGGCTTCAACGTTATGAGGCTCAACTACAACTGCCATACGCTCCTGGCTCTCGGAGATGGCCAGTTCTGTACCGTCCAGACCGTCGTATTTCTTAGGAACTGCATTAAGGTCAATCTCAAGTCCTTCTGCCAATTCGCCGATGGCAACTGACACACCGCCTGCGCCGAAGTCGTTGCAGCGTTTGATCATAAGGCTGGCTTCTTTATTTCTGAAGAGCCTCTGAAGCTTCCTCTCTTCAGGGGCATTACCCTTCTGAACTTCGGCACCGCAGGTTTCAAGGGACTCTATTGTATGTGATTTGGAAGAACCGGTAGCACCGCCGCAGCCGTCACGGCCGGTAGCACCGCCGAGCAGGATTACCACATCCCCTGGAGTCGGAACCTCGCGGCGTACATTTTCCGCCGGAGTCGCTGCGATAACCGCACCGATCTCCATACGCTTGGCAGCATAACCAGGATGATAGATCTCATCAACAATGCCTGTGGCAAGACCTATCTGATTGCCGTATGAAGAATATCCGGCAGCAGCTGTTGTTACGATCTTTCTCTGAGGGAGCTTGCCCTTGATAGTCTCGTCAATAGGCTTTAACGGGTCAGCTGCACCGGTTACACGCATGGCACCATATACATAGGAACGTCCTGACAGAGGGTCACGGATAGCACCGCCGATGCAGGTGGCAGCGCCGCCGAATGGTTCGATCTCTGTAGGATGGTTGTGAGTTTCGTTCTTAAATAATAACAACCATGGTTCGATTACACCGTCTACAGTTACGTCCACCTTGACTGTGCAGGCATTGATCTCCTCGCTTTCATCCAACTTCGTGAGCTGTCCGGACTTCTTAAGTGCCTTAACAGCGATGGTGCCCAGATCCATAAGGCAGATAGGTTTCGTCCTTCCCAGTTCCTTACGGACAGCCAGGTAGTCTTCATATGCCTTCTGCACCTGAGGCTCCGCAAATGTAACATCGTCGATTATAGTATTAAATGTTGTATGACGGCAGTGATCTGACCAATATGTGTCGATCATGCGGATTTCTGTGATAGTAGGATCTCTGTGTTCTGACTGGAAATATTTCTGGCAGAAAGCGATGTCCCCCTCATCCATGGCCAGACCATAATCCTTAATGAATGAAGCCAGACCAGCCTCGTCAAGAGAGGTAAATCCATCTAAGGTCTTAACCTCTGTAGGAATATCGTATCTGATATTTAATGTTTCAGGCAGGTCGAAGCTGGCTTCCCTGGCTTCCACCGGGTTGATAACGTATTTTTTGATCTTCTCAACATCTGTCTCTGTGAGCTGACCGCTTAATACATATACCTTGGCAGTGCGGATAAGAGGACGCTCGGATTTGGAGATGATCTGGATACACTGAGCAGCAGAGTCTGCGCGCTGATCAAACTGTCCCGGCAGATATTCAACTGCGAAGCAGATATCATCAGGATCAGTATTTAATTTATCAGATGTAATATCTAACTGAGGCTCTGAAAATACTGTGCTGATAGAATAATCGAAGAGCTCCTTAGTTATATTTTCCGCATCGTAACGGTTAATAATGCGTACACCTTCAAGAGAGGGTACGCCTAATAGTGTCTTAGCTTCCGTGAGAAGAGAATTAGCTTCATGAGCCAATTCCGGCTTCTTTTCTACAAATATTCTGTATACCATCTATTTATGCCTCCTTAGGGCTTTTTATGGAAATGTTGCCAAGCTGCATGCCGTGCATGAACGGCACAGTCGCCAAATGACGAGGTTTAGGGCACAGTATGCAGCAATAAGAATTCTACTTTACAGCATTAAGTGCTCGTGCACCGATGTCATGCCTGTAATATGCATTATTAAATGAAATAGTCTCAACCTTCTCATATGCGGCATCGATTGCTCCGGCCAGTGTATCACTAACTGCAGTAACGCCCAGTACACGGCCGCCGTTTGTAAGCAGTTTGCCGTCTTCTTGCTTAGCTCCTGCCACGTACACACTGTCTGCCACTTCTTCAGAAATCTGTATTTCGAATCCCTTTTCATAAGAAAGAGGATATCCATTAGATGCCATGATCACGCAGCAGGCATTCTTATTGCTGAACTTAACTTCTGTTTCTGCCAGGGTGCCGTTGGTAGTTGCCTGCATAATCGTAAGAAGGTCGCTTTGAAGAAGCGGGAGGACTACTTGAGTCTCAGGATCTCCGAAGCGGCAGTTGTATTCAATAACCTTAGGACCTTGTTCTGTGAGCATCAGTCCGAAATACAGGCAGCCGGTAAATGTGCGGCCTTCCGCATTCATTGCGTTTATGGTCGGAAGAAAGATCTCCTTCATGCAGCGATCTGCTATATCCTGAGTATAATACGGATTCGGAGCGATGGTTCCCATGCCGCCTGTGTTAAGCCCGGTGTCATTGTCACCTGCACGTTTGTGATCCATAGAAGAGATCATAGGAACCACTGTCTTGCCGTCGGTAAATGACAGAACAGATACTTCAGGGCCTGTGAGGAATTCTTCAATTACGATATTATCGCCGGATTTGCCGAATTTCTTATCCTGCATCATCTCCTTGACAGCCTTTTTAGCATCTTCACGAGTTTCGGCGATGATAACGCCCTTGCCGAGGGCCAGTCCGTCAGCTTTGATGACCGTTGGGATCGGGGCTGTTTCAAGATAATTAAGAGCGGCTTCCATATCGTTAAATGTCTCATATTCTGCCGTCGGGATGCCATACTTCTTCATGAGATTTTTAGAGAAGACCTTGCTGCCCTCGATAATGGCAGCATTTGCCTTAGGACCGAAGCATGGGATGCCGACTTCATTTAATGCATCAACGCATCCCAGGACCAGAGGATCGTCAGGAGCAACTACCGCGTAATCAATGGCATTTTCCTTCGCAAATGCTGTGATCTTATCTATTTCCGTGGCTTTAATATCCACGCAGACAGCATCCCTGGCGATACCGCCATTTCCGGGAAGAGCATAGATATTAGTGATGCCGGGATTTTCTCTTAACTTCTTAATGATGGCGTGTTCGCGGCCGCCTCCGCCTACAACCATTATATTCATGTATATCTCCGTTTCGTGATGTGTAATTATGCAATGCCTATATGCCGGATTGATTGTCTTAAGCCGGCGGCACTGAATAATCGGGATTTAATGATGGAATAATCTCATGCCTGTGAATGCCATGACCATGCCGTATTTATCACAGCACTTAATGACTTCATCATCTCTGATGGAGCCGCCTGGTTCTGCCACATATTTAACGCCGCTCTTGAAACCGCGTTCTATACTGTCTGAGAATGGGAAGAATGCGTCTGAACCCAGAGCAACATTGTCCATCTTATCAAGATATGCGCGCTGCTCCGCTGCAGTGAATGGTTCTGGCCTTTCAGTAAAATAGTTCTGCCATACGCCTTCTGCGCATACATCTTCCTCTGTCTGGTTGATATATCCGTCTATAACATTGTCTCTTACAGGACGGGAGATTCCTTCTTTGAATGGCAGGTTTAATACCTTGTCGCTCTGACGCAGGAACCATGTATCTGCCTTGCTGCCTGCCAGTCTGGTGCAGTGAACACGTGACTGCTGTCCGGCACCGACACCGATAGCCTGACCGTCTATTGCAAAACAAACCGAGTTGGACTGGGTATATTTAAGAGTAATAAGAGCAACGATCATGTCTCTTACAGCACTTTCCGGAAGATCTTTATTGGCTGTAACAATGTTGGACAGGAGCTCTTTATTGATCTTGAAATTATTTCTTCCCTGCTCAAATGTGACACCGAATACCTGTTTGGATTCCTTCTCCATTGGAATGTAGTCAGGGTCAATCTTAACGATATTGTAAGCGCCCTTCTTTTTAGTCTTGAGAATTTCCAGTGCTTCCGGTTCATATCCCGGAGCGATGATTCCGTCCGACACCTCTCTCTTAAGCATATTTGCAGTAGTTACATCGCAAATATCTGACAGGGCAACCCAGTCGCCGAAGGAGCAGAGTCTGTCAGTTCCTCTGGCTCTTGCATATGCACAGGCAATAGGTGAATCATCAAGCCCTTCGATATCATCTACGAAGCAGGCTTTCTTGAGCTCCTCAGGAAGAGGAAGGCCTACTGCTCCTGAGGTAGGGCTTACGTGTTTGAAGGATGCACAGGCAGGAAGATCAGTGGCTTCCTTTAATTCCTTAACAAGCTGCCAGGAGTTAAATGCATCCAGGAAATTTATATATCCCGGACGACCATTTAAAATTTCAATCGGAAGGTCAGATCCGTCCTGCATATATATCCTGGCAGGCTTTTGATTAGGGTTACAACCATATTTAAGTTCGAATTCTTTCATTGCAGCTGTCTCCTTTATTAAATGTGGGATAAAATCAACTAATTTGCACGAGCATGATTTGCCGCGTGACTTTATGATATGTCACCTATTATTTGTTCTTGTTAATAAGCATGGATTCGGTGTCTCCGCTTGTCAGGTCGGTATACCTTACATACAGAGAGATCTTGTTGTCGGCATCCAGGGCATCCCACAGAGTATTGGTAAATTCTTCAATATCATCTGATGTGGCGATTCTCTCCGGTTCTCCCTGGAATGTGGGAATAGGATCACCGTCACATACATATGTATGGATAAAATGACCAAGTCCTGCCAGAGGCTCATATGAGAAGAAGTAACGGTTACATGCGCTGCCTTTTTCGTCGGCACTCTTAAGAATGCTCATTTTATAAGTAAAATCATTGTCCTCAAATGTAAGCATGCCGCTGATACGCGGAGTGAAATTAGGGGCATCCGGCTCGAATTCACGAGTCTTAAGGGCAGAGTTGAAACATTTGCCTTCCTTAATAAAATTGTAGATCGTATCTGTCTGATCGCCGTTAGTAACAATCAGTTTGTTTTCGTATTCTCTTACGGCTGCATAGATTATAAGGCTTGGGTCTTCTACCTTGCTGCTGTCAAATGGTTCGGTAAATACAGCATCATCTCGCTCAACGAAGACACGGTTGCGGCTGTTAGCACTGCGTCCCATAATGAAATATGCCGAAACAGCCTTCTTGCCGTCAGGAGTTTTTCCTATGATTATGCCTCGTCCCACATATGAGTTGCCCTTGATAAGTTCGTCTATAGTATTAATCTTATAAATATCCATTATTGACCTCGCTTTTATCTGTTCTCAATTATCTGCCTGCATATCTTCTCGGCTGCAGCCGGAAGAATCTTCCACTCGGCCAGCTTCATGACACGCTTTTGCAGGGACTGCGGGGTGTCATTTTCTCTTATCGAAACAGCCTTCTGCATTATGATCTCGCCGCCGTCAGGGATTTCATTAACAAAATGAACGGTAGCGCCTGTAACTTTTACCCCTTTAGCCAGAGCCGCTTCGTGAACATGGAGTCCATAGAAGCCCTCGCCGCAAAATGAAGGGATCAGGGAAGGATGTATGTTTATGATCCTGTGATCATATTTTTTAGTAAAATCTTCACTTAATATGCTCATAAATCCGGCCAGGATGATCAGGTCAATCTTATTCTCTTCAAGAGCCTCGATCATTTTTGCTTCCATTGCCTGCTGGCTGCCACAGTCCTTTCTCGTAATAACAGAGGACTTGATGCCGGCATTGGCTGCCCTTGTCAGGGCATATGCGTCCTTCTTGTTGGAAATGACAAGTTTTATCTGGCCGCTGGTGAGAATCCCCTGATCCTGCGCATCTATAAGTGCCTGCAGATTAGTGCCGCCGCCTGATACTAAAACGGCAATATTTGCTTTATTTTCAGCCATTTTTTCCTCCGATTACTGCGGCAGACTACAGGATCGTAATCTTATCTTCGCTTTCAATGATCTCACCGATAACATATGCATCAATGCTATTTGCCTTAAATGTTTCGATTGCTGCATCAGCTGTGTCCTTAGAAGCGATAACAGTCATTCCGACACCCATGTTATATGTATTGAACATGTCACGCTCACTAACATTTCCAAGTTTTTGGATCATGTCGAAAATAGACAGGATCTTAACATCTGCCTTGCATATCTTAGCTCCCAGCCCATCAGGTATGGAACGGGGGATGTTCTCGTAGAAGCCGCCGCCGGTGATGTGGCTGATGCCGTGAATGTCAGCTGCCTTAAGGGCTGCCAGAACTGGCTTAACGTAGATCTTGGTTGGGGTAAGAAGTGCTTCTCCAATGGTCATGCCCAGTTCATTGCTGTAGGCGTTAAGGTCAGCATTTTCCACATCAAATACCTTGCGGACAAGGGAAAATCCGTTGGAATGAACACCGGTTGAAGGAAGGGCGATAACGACATCTCCGGATCTCATTGTGGCTGAATCCAAGATGCTGCATTTGTCCACGATACCTACAGAAAAACCTGCCAGGTCGAAGTCGTCTGCTGCCATGGTGCCGGGATGTTCGGCTGTCTCACCGCCTACCAGTGCGCAGCCTGACTGAACGCAGCCTTCGGCAACGCCTGATACCAGAGTTGCCACCTTCTCAGGAATGTTCTTGCCGATTGCTATATAGTCAAGGAAGAATAAAGGCTCTGCGCCGCAGCAGATGATATCATTAACGCACATGGCTACGCAGTCGATACCTACAGTATCGAACTTACCCATGAGCTGCGCAATACGCTGCTTGGTTCCTACACCATCTGTGCCTGAAACCAGCACCGGCTCCTTCATTCCTTTAATGTCAGGAGCAAATAATCCTCCGAATCCTCCGATACCTGTCAGTACACCGCTCGTAAATGTGCGTTCTACAGAGGCCTTCATGAGTTTAACTCCCTTGTAACCGGCTTCGATATCAACGCCGGCGGCTGCATAAGCTTCAGATCTTGAATTCTCGTGCATGTCTGTTCTCCTTTGGTTAATCTATGATTACAAAATAAAGTTCCTGTGTGCCATCACGGCACAATTTGATTTGCATTAGTGCCAGTGCCGGGACGGCGCAGCCACTGCGAGAAAACAATCAGCGAAGGCGTTTTCGAGCAGTGGCTGCACGCCGAGGTTCACGGCACGGACTTCGAAAGTGAGATTGTGCCGTGATAACGTATTTTATTCGTTGAATTGAGCAGCAATAGCTGCATCTTTAGCCAGCACCTTCTGAGCACCTTCCTCCCGCAATGCATCCAGCTTAGCTGCCAGCTCAGGCTCTGATACTGCAAGAATTTCTGCTGCAAGTAAAGCGGCATTGGCAGCTCCGTTGATCGCAACAGTTGCTACCGGAATACCGGATGGCATCTGTACAGTTGACAACAGAGCGTCAATGCCGTCGAGTGTTGTTGATTTACATGGGATTCCTATAACAGGAAGAGTGGTATTGGCAGCTATTGCGCCTGCCAGGTGTGCTGCCATTCCGGCTGCTCCTATGAGGACACCGAAGCCATTGGCTCTGGCATTTACTGAGAAATCTCTGGCCTGCTCAGGGGTTCTGTGCGCCGAATATATATGAACTTCATAAGGAATGTTGAGGCTTTCGAGCATATCAATTGCTTTCTGAACAACAGGCATATCACTGTCGCTTCCCATAATGATTCCAACTTTTTTCATGTTTTTTCTCCTAAAAATAATAAAGGGCGCAGTTAAAAAAGCTTTTAACTGTGCCCAGACGGTCGGCTTACAGAATATTATATGTATCAGCAATTATAATATTCTCTTAATTCTTTGCTCCCTCACAGTTCACTGTGTTATCCGTCAGTCACAAAGAATCTTTATACTACGCGGATTTTAACATGGGGGCATATCCTTTTCAAGGAAAATGCAACAGAAAATCTCACTTTTATTTGTGATAATGATTTAGGTCGGGTAATCTGTCCAAATGCATATTTTACAAATGCCGGATGACATTATATGAGCTCTTAGGAGATCACTGTGTTGTATGAAAATAGGGTAAATAACCATTGAGCCTGATTGGACATGGAAAATGAATATTTGCCGTCTGTAAGACAGGCTGCATGTGCGACTATCTGAAGCCTAGGGATGATCGCTGCATATGAACTTGCATCTGATTGTTCATTGTAAGCGGCCAATAAAAACTGCGCATTAAATAATGTGCAGGCCATAGGGATGTGGTAGTCACTTGTGATCACAGCGATATTTTTTATCTGAGGATATTCAGATGTGATGATCTTGTATGTGAAGACTGCATTTTCTACTGTAGTTTTAGACTTGTTTTCTATTATGATGCGATCTTCTGCGATGCCGTTTTCCATGAGCCATTCAGCCATGGCACCGGCTTCCGTGGCGGACGGGTTTTCTGATGCAGTTCCGCCTCCCGTGACGGCAATAAATGCATTGGGATACTGCTCGACGCAGTCAAGTGCCAGATTAAGTCTGTCTATAAGTTCCTGCCTCATGGAGCCGTCCTTATTAAGACCGAAGCCCAGAACCATGAGACATAGACTGTTATCATCTGCCAGATCGTCAGGAAGATAAGACAGGTTAACATAATCATCAGCATTGGCTTCATGCCAATAATTGATGATCTCCTGGATACAGTCGGCATAAACAGGTTTTGATTTTGAGAATTCTTCAAGAAGTGCCAAGGCGCCTGGATCATCACCTTGAGCCGCTGCGTTTATAATATCTGATAATTCAGAGGATTCTTCCTTAGAAAGAACAGGAACTTTGGAATTTTCTTCGTCGTAGCTGCCGGTGGCAACTGATTTGTTTTCATCGGCAGATGATTCTTCAGTGGCAGATGTGACAGGGACATCCGAAGATGTCCTGTCAGTATCTGTCGTCTGATCAGAAGACTTGCATCCTGTCAAATAAAGTGTGCATATAATTGCAAGTATCAATAATTTGATAAATCTATTTGAAGCTTTCATAAAAACTCCTTTTATTATGCACGAAGGGCAGAGGGCTTATTTGTTTTCGACGGATACAAGGTTCTTACAAATAATTAGTTGGCAGGAATAACTCTTCCGCCCGGGCATACTTCATCAGGAAGGATTGTATAATCTGCTTCACCTAAATATTCACAGAAGTATTGTGCCATATCTATATTTGACTGAACAAATGTCTTATCTTCAGGGGCGTTATCAATGTCGCCGCCTCCGGCTTCTGCTGCACATCCTACAGTCCATGAATCGTCTACCAGATATTCACCGTTTTCGTAGATCACCTCATCTCCGACAGCAAGGTAAACTACCTCATGTGTATCAGGATCGTACTTGCATGTAAGTCCGGCTACCTGCATCATGTTATTATTTTCTTCACCTATCTTCTCGCAGCTGGTATTCATCTTGCTTACCAGCTCTTCAGCTGTATATTCAGCATAATAGATTTTAAGCGGATTTGCAAATACGCTTAACGCATCGATAAGTGTTATATCACCTATATCGATTGAAGAACGAACCCAGAATCCCGGATAGAGAGCAATGGAGATCTCGTTTTCGGTCCATAATTTCTGAGCTGTATAAAGTATTGAATCGGCAACCAGGTCGCCCAGGTTGGTTTCATTGGCACGTACACCGCCGCCTGCATCCTCTGATGAGATACGTTCGCCGTTCAGGAAATATTCGGTGCTTGCCCATACTGTAGAATATCCGTCCTCATCAAGGCGGGCATAAGCATCATCTACTTCAGCCTGAACATAAGCATCAGGTTCAACGCCTGCTACTGTTCCATCTTCTGCAGGAACCAGATTCTCACAGTCTTTACCTACAACCTTGCCGTCCTTAAGGTACATGTATAATATACCGATGGCAGCGCCTTTGCAGCTGGCCTGATTTACAGTCGGATTATTGCCGTATCCTGCGAAGATGTATCCTTCACCGTCGTTGATAACTGAATGAGTATGTGCGTCAATGATGGCATCAATGCCGGTTGTTTTCATAGCAACCTGAGCAGAGTTAGTATCATTAGATGATGCGTCGGTTGAATCTGCACCCATCCATCCGGTATGGCAGATCATAATTACAACAGAGGCGCCGTCTGCAGCCAGAGTATCAGACATAGTCTGAGCTGTATTTACGGTATTCATGCCGCCTGTAAAATACGCATCTGTAAGAGAACCGCCCTGGGTTGACTCACCGAAGAGACCAATCTTGGTTCCGTTCAATGTTTCTACTACAGCACCGTCTGTTACCGCATTTTCTCCTGCTGTAAGATTGTAATCAGCCAGATCCAGTCCTGAGAAATCTATGGTGCCATCATCGTTTAATGAAAGAACATCAGGATAGAGGCTTACCAGCTTTTCAGCACCTACTGCAGCTTCGTAAGACTCAGCATATGCTTCCATGTCGATGTCCTCGCTTGCCTTCTGGTTAGCAAGAAGAGTAGTTACGCCTGTCTTATCCCCGAGTATTGACAGGAAATAAGTCTGCAGACCTTTATTGGTAAGTCCGGCATCGTTATTGCCCCATGTCATGTAATCATAGATATCATTCATTATGTTAGGAATAAATTCACCTTCATATATATGAGCAACCGCATTGCCGCCGGCATACTGATCGCCGCCGTTAACAGCTAATACCAGTGAGTATTTGCCGCTGTCGATGAGCTGGCTCTTAAGACCCTTTACATAAGGTTCTGTTGCCAGTTCGCCGTGGGTATCATTGGTGTGGATAATGGCTACAACCTCATCATAGTCGCTTACGAACTGAACATTTCCGATGATATCACCATTATTTACAGATGAACTTTCTGAGAAAAATACAATAACAGGAATGTCTGCTTCTACAGTTGCACCGTCTTCTATTTCCAGTTTATCAACAACGCAGTTGTCATCAACGTGCCAGGTTTCTCCGGCTGCAACGGTAACATCACCGAGGCTCTCACCGGCGTCCTCACCTGTGTAGAGTCCTGTCAGGTCCCTTTCGGTAACCTGCGGGTCATAGGTATCCTCGCTGATTATGACTTCGTCAGCCGTAAGAGGTGTAGCTGATACTTTGTTAGAGTCCTCCTTGCCACCTGAGCCACCCTGGCCGCCGGCTGACTCACCACCTTGGCCGCCGGCTGAATCGCCGCCGGGAGCAGCCTCACTGGCCGGTGCACCGCCTGCCGGTGCTTCTGCCGCAAATGCAGTGGCAGATAAACTCATTGCCGTACACATGGCAATGAATACGCATAATAATTTTTTCATATACCTTCCTCCTAAAACTTTGTTTAATATTTATAAATATCAAATACATTGTACCAGACTGTTGCTGAAATTTGCATAATAAATGCAGTATTTTTTTAAGAACTTAAAGGGCAGAATGTTTTTTGCTGAGAGATATGATATTATTTCATCATAGATTGGCAGCAGCCACTGCGATATAATCAAAATAATTGACTGCTGCGTGTCGTAAACTTAGGAGTGCAGGAATTATTCGAAAACGCCTGCGCTGAGCATTTTTGCAGTGGATGCACCATCCGGCACGCTGCATTAAATATTGAATTCGGGTCAGATAATGCGTGCTACTGCGGTACGGGTGTTACCTGACATAAACTCTTATAAAATATATCGATAAGGAGCATACATGAATAACTCAGCAAAAATAGGAATAATCGGAACCGGTACGTGGGGTACTGCGCTGGCGAGAATGCTCAGCAACAGTGGCCATAAGGTAACGGCTTGGTCAGCTGTTGAGGCTGATTCTGATATGTTGAAGAATACTCATATGCATAAGAATCTTCCGGGTGTAAGGATTCCTGAGAAGATAGAATTCACCAAAGACATGAGCAAGGTGTGCACAGACAAGGATATCCTGGTATTTGCAGTCCCTTCTGTCTATGTCAGAAAGACGGCACAGAAGGCGGCACCGTTTATCGAGGATGGGCAGATAATTGTTGATGTTGCCAAGGGAATGGAGACAGATACGCTGCTGTCCATGACTGAGGTAATAGAAGATGTTTTGAAACAAATGCGCCCGGAACTCAAGGTACACCTGGTTGCGTTATCGGGGCCGACTCATGCAGAGGAGGTGGCACGTGACATGCCGTCTACGATCGTTGCTGCAAGCAGCGAAACGGATATTGCCAAGTATGTTCAGCAGGCTTTTTCTAATTCTGTCATGAGAGTTTATACTAACAGCGACATAAAAGGCGTGGAGATATGCGGGGCTTTGAAGAATATAATGGCAATGGCCGCGGGTATCGCAGAAGGCCTGGGATATGGAGACAACCTGAGGGCTGCAATAATTACAAGAGGATTGGCTGAGATCACCCGTCTGGGTAAAGCCATGGGCTGCCAGGAGCAGACATTTGCAGGGCTTGCGGGAGTGGGGGATCTGATAGTTACGGCGACCAGCAAGCACAGCCGAAACAACAGAGCCGGTTATCTTATAGGTAAGGGCATGAGTGCTCAGGATGCCATCAAAGAAGTAGGCATGGTAGTAGAAGGCGTAAATATGCTTCCTGCCGCCATGGAGCTGATGCAGAAGTATTCAGTGGAACTTCCCCTGGCGGAGGCGGTTAATAAGGTCGTATTTGAAAACGCATCTCCACAGCGCATGTTCAATACCCTGATGAAACGGGAATTCACGGACGAAGTTTATTAAAATTCTAAAAAATGGCTGCATCGCAATGGATACAGTGATGTTAAGCTATGGACAGCAGCCTGAGGAGAGACGTTTTTAACAAAATAAAAGGCTCGTGTGCCGTTTGGTACACGAGCCTTTATGAAATTGGTATAACCAATCTTACTCCTGAGAGATAGAACCTGTAGGGCATGTATCTGCGCATGTGCCGCAATCTAAGCAAGCATCAGCATCGATAACATACTGTCCGTCACCTTCAGAAATTGCACTAACAGGGCAAGCATCAGCGCATGCTCCGCAGCTTACGCAGCCGCTAGAAATCTTGTATGCCATAATATATAGCCTCCTTTATTATTGTTGTAATTGTTGTATGTGGGATTGTATAACATTTTAACAATCTAAACAAGAGCAAGATTGTAAAAATGTACTATTTGCGGGCAAATCAGCAAGAAAAATTTTGGGTACTATTATCCCGCCAATCGATTTCTGTAATGTTGAAAAAGCCAGGGTCATAGATTATAATCAACAAATCTTGAGAAGGGTATAACAAGGAGGAAATCTAATGGCAACTATTACTAAGGACATGACGATTGGTGAGATACTCAGAGTAAATGAAAATCTGGTACCTATTCTTTTAGAGACCGGAATGCATTGTCTGGGATGCCCATCAGCTCAGGCTGAGAGCCTTGTTGATGCATGCGTAGTACATGGAACAGATGCAGATGCTATTGTTGCTAAGATGAATGCTTATCTTGCAGCTAACAACTAGTGCAGCGTATAGATTCAGGTGAGCTTTGGCGCATGTATTTGTACAGCGATGTGCCAGAACTGAAGATGCATAGACAAACTAATAAGGATAAATGTCAGGCCGGTGAACCGTAATGGTTTATCGGCTTGTCTTTTGTTGATCAGTGCTGCAGCCTCGTTTTTCGACCGGCCGGTGGATAATAATTTTAAGCAATTGCATTTAAATCGCTGTACGAAAACAAGCTGCATAAGGAGATGAAAATGTCTGAGAATAATAAAATTGTCGGAACAGCCAGAGTCGTTGCTGTATGTATAAGCGAAAAAAAGGGGACTCCTAAGCACGAGATAAGTAAGGCGTATCTGAAGGTCGGTCATGGAATCGAAGGAGATGCGCATGCCGGAAATTGGCACAGGCAGATAAGTCTGTTGGCTGATGAAAGTGTGGATAAGATGCGCTCTGTGTATCCGGATATACCCACCGGTGCATTTGCGGAAAATATATTGACACGGGGTGTTGAGCTTACGAGACTTCCCATAGGAACGCAACTTAGAATCGGACAGGTGCTTCTTGAAGTTACACAGATAGGAAAGGAATGTCACGCCGACTGTGCCATTCGCCGGATGGTCGGAGACTGCGTGATGCCGCGGGAAGGAATATTTGCTAGGGTAATAGAAGGCGGTACGGTACAGGCAGGGGATTTAATTGTGATTGAGAAAGGATAAGGCCGGAACAGATATGAATATTGACGGACACCATATGAAAAAAGAAACTGAAAGGATATGCAGAGCAGATCATACGTTATATCAAATCGCATTGTTTCAGTCGGTAGCACAGGGCGAGTATTACGGAGTTATTTCTGTAGGCAAATTCAAGCAGCACGGAGATTTTGGCATGGGAATCTTCGAGAGCGTAAATGGAGAACTTATAATGCTGGACGGCGTAGTATATCAGGCTCTTTATGACGGAACCATAGCAATACCATCAGATGATTATATGATCCCTTACGGAAATGCCGCGTTTTTTGAATCTGACATAGAAGGCGGCAGGATTTCGGCAGGATCCGTGACGGAACTGCAGAAAATCCTAAATGAAGATATAACGGAAAAATACGGCAGGAATCAGTTCTATTTTGCGAAGATACACGGAGATTTTCCATATGTGGCTGTAAGGAGCGAATTGAAGCAGGAAGAGCCATTTAAAATGCTTAATATCGCGCTTAAAACAGATCAACGCAAATATGAATACGAGAATATTAAGGGGACGATAGTAGGCCTCTTCTGCCCGGCGTACATGAACAGCATGAATGCACCGGGATGGCATTTTCATTTCATATCCGACGATAAAACCAAGGGCGGCCATATGACAGAAGCAGCTCTTAAGAACTGCCGGTTGCAGGTACATAAAATGAGCAGATTTATAGCAGAACTGCCGGATTCAGAGACATTTAACAGCAAGGATCTGGGAATCGATGTTATGAGCGCCATCAGAGAAGCTGAAAAAGGAGATTTCTGAATATTGGGTTAATCTCGCGTATAATGCGGGCGTTTTCAATTGATATTGATAATTCAATATGCTACTATATTTTGTGGCGTGGACTCTGTATACAT
>CAVBWS010000025.1:0-29426 GCA_963599255.1 Treponemataceae bacterium | reverse complement strand
TATTTTGAGTATGCCCTATGCCTGCAGATAAAATTAGCAAGAAAAGAGTATGCGGATTACATTCGCGCAATCACACCGCTGCTATGGGATTTATATGAAAGGATTTTAAGCAAACATGCTAATATAGAACTGAAAAATTTCTGCACTCAACTTGCGAATAAGTCCTGGGTGTGGTCAGAGGAAAAACTGGCGGGAACGAATGAACTGAAAATATTAGATAGCAAGAGTCGTTTCCACTATGGGGACGTTAATTCATTTCATATGAATGAATTGATACAGGCATCTGCAGCGACAGCTCAAGTGAAGGAATTGGTGGATAATCTCCGTACTGTTGAAAAGAACCTTCGGAATATTGCAGCACATCAGATTGTTTCCATTACAGAGGATATGATAAGAAAGCAAACAGGATTTACTGGCAAACAGATTATGGACAAAATAAAAACAGCTTTTTCATATGCAGGCATCAATGTGAAGACTGAGTGGTGGAACTCTTATGATGACATGAATAAGGCAATAATAGAGGAGATGTCTGTCATGAAGCGGGGACAGGAGTAAACAAATATTGCATGCATAGACATATAATGATATAATTTGCATATTACAAAAAGTCGGAAGGGAAGTGCATAACTATTGATGTTACAAGAGTCAATTCGTCCATCAGCGGATTTAAGAAATCATTATAATGAAATTTCAAAGCAATGTAAGGAAGATAGGACAGCAATTATAATCACCGTAAATGGCAGAGGCGACACGGTGACTCTTTCATATGAGGAGTATAAAAACATGAAATCCCGCATAGAATTGCTGGAAATATTGGCCGAGGCAGAGGACGATGTGAAATACGGCCGCGTCGCTTCGATAGATGAGACATTTTCAAGATTAAGAGAAATGCTGCTAGAGGGGTGAATATGAAGTATAACATTATTAGGACTGATACTGCTGATGCGGGTATTAGCAAGATAATTTTGTATATCGCGCAAAATTTTGGCAATGATGTTGCACTTGAGAAGCTTGATAAAATAGAAAAAGGGATTCTGCAGCTAGGAGATAATCCTGATATCGGAACAACTCCAAGATATCCGGTACTTCGCCGGCAGGGATACAAGGTTCTGATCTTAGAAAAAGATCTGGTGTTTTACAAAATTGATGAGGAAAATAAAAAAGTTATTGTTTATGCCGTAGTGGATCAACGCCAGGATTATCTGAATGTTATTCGTGGATTATAACTATCGGAATGAAATCACAAGAGACAATCTTGATTTACTACCTAAAAAATGCTAATTTTTAGGTAGTAAATTAGGAGGGGTAGGATGCATAAATTTGATTATTCGTTTTTAAGGGAAAGCATTCCGTGTCAAGTGGTTGGTGCGGTTGAAATTATTTCTGATCTGAATACTAAGGAGATGTTTCGCCGGCAACAGTATAAGACTACTTTTGAGAAGCTAAGAGAAGTGGCGATAATAGAGTCTGTTAAGGGAAGCAATGCAATTGAGGGCATAGTGACGACAGATGATAGGATTAGAGACATTGTGGCAGGTGCTGCACCAGTCTCTCATCAGGAGCAGGAGATAAGCGGATACAAGGACGCAGTGCAAGCCATCCATGAAGGCTATCGGCACATGGATGTAACAGAGGAGACGATTTTATTTTTTCATAAAAGCATTGAGCAAATATCGGATCCGTATGGAGCCGGTAAATATAAGCACCGAGACAATCTCATTATGGAATATCATTCGGATGGAACCAGGCGAGTACGATTTAAAACAGTCAATGCGGTGGATACTCCTGCGGCGATAGAGCAGATGCTGCTGGCCTATTATGACGCCAGACAGGACAGTGTTATTCCGGATATTCTATTGATACCATGTGTGGTGCTGGATTTTTTATGTATCCATCCATTTCTGGATGGTAACGGCAGAGTCTCACGGCTCATGTCTGTTTTGATGCTATATATAGCGGGCTATGACATTTGCAAATATATATCATTTGAGGGGCAGATTAACGAATATAAGGATTCTTACTATCAAGCTCTTCAGAAATCTTCGGTAGGATGGCATGAAAATGCGAATGACTATATGCCGTTTGTAAGCAATTTCCTGCAACTACTATACAGGTGCTTCAAGAATCTGGATGATTCATTTACGGAAATATCATTGAAAAAAGCAAAAAAATCTGAACGCGTGGAGGCTGTTTTATTGTCTGCGATAGTGCCGATCTCGAAGGCTGACGTGATGCACAAATTGCCGGATGTAAGTGTTAAGACGGTGGAGTTGGTGATCAGCAAGCTGCTTAAAACAGGCAAAATAGATAAAATCGGCACATACCGTGATGCAAGATACATCAGACGTTAGAATGAGACAGTATTTTTTATACTGCAAGACGTTTTGTCGACTCAAAACAGAATGTCACTCGTGGATTACAAAAATTCCAGACCTGTGTCTGTCCGGAACATGCACCGGATTGAAATAAATTTTATATTGTTGCAAACACTTCGATGTACCGATATAATGATTCCGGAGGAGAGAATTCATATGATTATCGAAGAACTTTTAAAGGCTAAACAAATGTCTAAATATAGATTGAGTAAGAAAAGCGGAATTCCACAGGCTACACTATCTGATATGTGCAGTGGAAAAACAAAACTTCAGAATTGCTCGGCAGGAACATTATATAAGATTGCCAGGGTTTTGGACGTTACTGTGGACTCGATAATAGAAGCAGACTTGCAGGAGAATCTGCCGGATAACGATTATAGGATGACATTTGAAACCTTTAAGAGCAATACATGCCATCAGGTAAAGGATAAGGGAGATCTTGAATTTATTGTTGAAACCTTGGAAAGTGATACCATTCGAAAATTGTTTCAAAAGAATTGGTACATTGAGTCCTTATATCTGCTAGGCATGGTGGATTATCTTTCGAGGATAAATGGCTTGCCGCGCTGCACGAACTATGACGATATAAGACAGCATAAGCTGTCACAGACCATTTATCCTTCGGGAGTATTGATTCAGTCTGCCGTTATGCATAATGATGATGCGAAGGAAGCAGCGCTGAAGGATGCTATCCCGGAGTTTCTGCAGTTTAATATAGTAGAGAGTGAGGTGCGGAATATTGTCTAAAGTTCCATTTACAAGAGATAATCTTGATGGCTATCTGAGGGAATTGGGAAAGGAATTTCGTAAATTAAATGGCTCGCGTATGCCTGCAGAGATTGTTCTGATTGGTGGAGCCGCTATTCTCATCAATTATGGTTTTCGCGAAATGACATATGACATTGATGCGATAATTCAAGCTTCATCGATTAATGAAAAACGCATAAATGGAGCCTGCCATTCCCGTCTGATTTTGTTGTAAAAGAGATTGTATATCTGATAACTGTATATCCCAAAAATGAAAAAGACAATCTTTCGCAAGCTGAAAGAAATGAAGTTAAGAAGATGATAATGTTATTAGAGGACAGTTTCTAGGAGGCGGTTGCTATGAGTAGTGTATTTGAAAGTATAATGGCAGGTTTGACAGAAGCTGTAGAGGATGCGCAGTCTGCAACCCATAAATTACCCAGAAGGGTGGTTACAGTGGTTCCGGTTAAGGAATATCAGGCTGATCAAATTAAAAAGATAAGAACAAATGTGAATATGTCCCAAAAATTTTTTGCCAGTTATCTGGGCGTATCTGAAAAAACAGTGGAAGCATGGGAAGCTGGTATAAATCATCCATCTGGTGCTGCCAGCAGAATCTTAAGCATGATGGAGATGGACAGTGATTTTACAGAGAAATATCCATTTGTAAAAGCTGTAGAGCAGTAAAGCATTTGAAACAATGCATAAGGCAGACAGTCTCACCACCTCAATATAAGCATATGATATGTCGCGATAATCTGCTGCATAAAATGTACATCTGTTACAGGCAAATGCAGGGTATCCTTGAGGCGGTTTATATGATATACAACATTATTGCGATGCATGAATAATTGTTTGGCTGTTTCTACATAGGAGCAGCCATTTGTTATATAAGTGTAGAGGATCGCAATTACATTTGCATGGCTTTCGGTAGCTTGCTCCACCAGATCCAATATTTCCGGAAGACAGAAATTCTTATAATCCAGCTGTGAGGATGCGATGTGATATGCGTGAAATTCAGCGATGTCAGCATATAAGTATACAGGACCAGCTGCAAACGGAAGAGGAATATTGAAATGCCTTGCAAATCTGCTGCCGGAAATAAGCGGTCCTATCTTAATAGCCGCATCGGCTTGCGTATATGCGGCTGCAGCTTCTGATATTTTGTGAAACACATGGCTGATGCCGCATATAAGATTCATACTGTGGCACATGTGCTGAATATTCCTAAGAGAATCTGAGACGCTGCTGGACGGGCAGCTGATTATAACAATAATGTGACGGTTGTATATCAGCGGCATTGAGTCGGCAAATGTCAGATGGATATTGCCACAGATGATATCAGCAGACGAGGATGTCTCAGAAAAATCAATGCTTAAAACGGCAAAATTTCCGGCATAACTCATGTTCAATGCCTGGCAGCGAGCCTTGACTTCAACATCTGATATTTCATCAGAGAGTATATCTGTAATCAGTCCTTCGTAAATGTTGCTGGTCGCAATCTTTTTATCTTGAAACAGAGATTGCCTAAGATATGGTACCAGCAGGTGAAGCATAGACAGAATACTCCCGGTGTAATGTTCCTTTAAAACCACACAACATAGTAGCGTGGATATGGAATTTGTTACTTTTATAAGATAGTGAATCTCGTAATGGCCGCTGCTGTTTTTGATGATTGAGTATGCATACTCGCTGCTGTAGATAACATATTTTTTATCCGGTGATGCAAAAGAAAAACTGCTGGCAAGGTAGCCATCAGCAATAAGCTTCTGATAAATAGGATTGTCAGGAATATTATTTTCTGCATGAGCGATTAATTTCATACTGGGATCAATCAGGAGGAGAGGATTTTGAACCATTGTATGAATACCATCTAAAATACTTTGCACAGAGGCCTTTTTGATTATGGCATCATTCAGACTGTGCTCGAGCATCATGAGATCAATGATAAATTCTTGCATACGGTTCAGAACAATAGCAAGCTCATCCCTTGTCTTTATATAAATTGAGGCACCCTCGGCGTATTCTTCGTCTTTTTCATAAACGTAAATGAGACAGTAGTTGCCGCCGCGTTCCTGCGCCTTTTTGAATGTGTAGAATCTGGGCATATCATATGAATCCGTAAGATAGACCAGATCCGAACGGTAATAGGAGTCACATTCTGGAAGTAAATGAAAAGAATTGTATTCCCGAGACAATGCAGCATCATCAGCAATTACAAAATCATACTCATCTAATTTTTCAAAAAGCATATTTAATGTAAAGATCAAGGATATTTCCTCCGATGAAATCAATTTGGCGCATTGTATCATGAGTACAATAGGCATTGCAAATGCAGCCTTATAAATTGTACCTTGGATAGAATGAAATTATTGCTGTGGCTGATATTATAAGCAGGGCAAAATGCTAAACTCGAGATTGGATGTGATGCCAAAACAAAAAAACAGCAGAGAAAAAGGGACTTTGTTGTTTTACTACCTGTGCCATAAGAGCGCTGTTATGGATATGGGGAAACTTTAACGATGCTTTACAAGGAGAGTAGTATGAAAAGAAGAAAAATCACAGCATTATTAGTAACATCAGCAGTTGTTCTAACAACAGCTGGATATGCGCAGGCAGCGGCACCGGCAGTAAATGAGCAGCCGGCTGACAGTAATGTCTATTATGGATTATCTAGTTTCACAGGATTTGACGGGATGCCATACGATCCTGCGGTTTATGTAGAAGATGGGGAACTGGCTGATCTTGACACTGATGCAGTATCGGCAGTAGAAGAGGGCGAATATGATGCCTCTGCAATGACGAAAGCTAAGATACAGTCATCAGAGGATGAATTTTCTGCAATAATCTTGAATAATTCAGATTATACAATCGCGGATTCGGTTATCAATCTTGATTCGGCTTCGGACGGAACCAGAGTAAATGATTTCTGCGGATTTGGTTCAGCAATCCTGAATACTAATGGCGGAACACTTTATATTGAAAATACAACAATTAATACCACTGGTGTAGCCAAAACCGCGGTATTCTCAGATAATGGTGCCAATACAATAATGAAGAATTGTATCCTGACATCAGAGGGCGGAACGCTGTATGACGGGTATTATTCCAATGCCAGCCAGAACATGATGGTGGCACCGCCATGGGTATTGGGACTTGATGATACAGTTGCTAATGTACGTACAACAAGCATGATGGGAGCATTTACAACGCATACATTTGTAGACTGTCAGGTTGATTCTGCAGGTTGGGGATCTCTGTCAACAGATGCGGATGCCGGACAAAGCAGCAGCCTGCAACAGCATTTGGTTGCGATAAATACATCTTCAAATGTGGAAAACTCAGGATATATTGCATATGTGCAGTCAGATGATATGGCTGAGTTCTATGGAGTAGACTTCTCTGCAGGAACATATGTAGTTATCATGACCGGCGGCGAGGCAACATTTAAGGGTTATACAGGCGGTCAGGAAATAGATATAATCCAGTATAATGAGGAGACAGAAAAGGACAGCCGTTATATATTTGAAGATGATGATTATGCAGAGGCGGGTGGAGTGCCGGTAGCTGACAGCGGTGATGTGATTGCAACTGTAGTAAGCGATCAGGTTGAAGAAGGCACAGTGGTTCCGTCGGTTATTAAGTCGGATGCATTTGCTTTTATGTTCCATAATAATTTTGCAAATGGATGGAACGTTGTAAATATTCTGGATGGAACAGAGGTATATTCTGAGAATGCCACATTCCTTGTTAAGAAGATAAATGCGGACATCACCGTAGATGATGCGACTGTAGTAAGCAATGACGGTATACTTCTGCAGATTATTGATAATGACGATGATTATGTAGGACCTGACATGAGCCTTACATGGGGATTAGATGATGCAGAAATAGGAAGAGTTATCGGACGTACCAATATTGAAGACATGATGGCAGGCAATCCGTGCATTTTCCCTACATTCTCAGAACATTTGATAGAGCCTGCAGGCTGGTCTTATGAATGGACGGAAGAAGATATGGCAGTTACGGCGGCATCTCTTAATACAACAGGCGATTCTGGTTGGGTAGTAAACCTGAACCTGTCTAACACAACAATTGACGGCAATGTATGGAATTCATCAGGCTATGTAACTGAAAATGGCGGAACCAGCCTGAGTGTTAATCTGGGCGAAAATGCAGAACTTACCGGAATTATTTCATCAGGAGCATATAAGCACACTCTTCAGAATAATGAGGAATTATACGTAGAAGACAGCAGCATAGATGCCGGCGGATACTATGAAGCGCTGGTTGGCAATGCATATGCCGAGGCTAATGACACAACACCTGATTGGGCGAATGCTAATTATCTGGGACATGTTGAAAATATTCAGTATGCGAATGGATATAATGTAGTATCAGTGGCACTTGATGGCAATGCAATATGGACTGTTACGGGAGAATGCATTATAGATGAATTGACCATAGGCGCAGATGCATCGGTTATAGCAGCAGACGGAGAACTTGTAATGACAGTAGATGGAGTTGAAACAGAGATAGCTGCCGGACAGCAGTATGAAGGAGATATCGTCATTACTATTAAATAAATAAAAATCTGATAATTACTTTCACAGCTGCATAAGCAGTCATTGCCATAGTTTCAGATATAGTAGCAAACGCTTGCCTGGTATGTACACGGGCAAGCGTTTGTTGCAAATTACAATAACTATAATGAAAACTTCATGAGACTAAATGTATAAAATTTCACACTGTTTTTACATGCGTGGTGCGTGGCTGATGTCATCTTTGAATATATCTTCCATTATTGAAATCGCTAGGTCAATCTTCTCTGAATCTAAACCTGCATAATTTATAACTATGGTGTGGGCATTTCTAAGATTGTGGTATTTCTCATAATCACTCAGCATAGAAAAATTAATCTGATGCATCAGAGCCAGCAGCTTGATCTGGGCATCGCTCATAGTTGTATTGACTCTCAGCAGAAAATGAGTTCCCGCGTCTGCCTCTTCAATTGTCATGATCTTGGCCAGGGAGGAATTTGTGATTGCCTTGAGCAGAAGGTCTCTCTTTTCCTTGTAGTGCTGCTTAAGTCTGTTGATATGACGCTCGAAATATCCCTCAGAGATGAAATGCGCCAATGTCATTTGCTCGAAAGAAGAAACCGTACAGGAATAAAAGCTCAGGGTCTCTCTGTATCTGTCCAGCAGCATAGGCGGCAGAACCATGTAGCTGATCCTGATAGAAGGCACGAGACTTTTAGAAAATGTATTCATGTATATGACCTTCTGATTGGTATCGATGTTGTACATGGTGGGAATCATCTTGCCTACATAACGAAGTTCTGAGTCGTAGTCATCCTCAATAATATATCTGTAGTTTTCCTTCTTTGCCCAGTCAAGCAGCTCTAACCGTCTGCTGATAGGCATTACAATCCCGGTTGGAAAATGATGGGCAGGGGAGACATGGACGATACTGGCCTTGCTTGTCTGCAGCCTGTCAATTTGCATTCCATTTGAGTCAATGGGAATGTAGTCCCAGATAATGCCGTGATTGGCGGAAATGTCTGCAAATTTTTTATACCCCGGGTCTTCTATTGCAACCACACTGCTTGGACCGAATAATCCCATAAGCCTGCTGTACAGATATTCAGTTCCGGCGCCGATGATGATCTGCTCGGGATTTACATTCATATTTCTGAATGAATGCAAATGTTCAGCGATGGCTTCACGAAGAGCCAGAACACCATTATATGGTATGGTCTCCAGGAGCTTCAGATCCTGAGATGACAGAACATTTTTCATCAGACGGGACCAGGTTGCCATGGGAAACAGCGTAAGATATGAAGAGTTGGCCTTGAAGTCAACGAGAAATGTGGGTTCTACAGGCTGGGAGGCAATATATGGTGCCTGATGAGGCTTCTCCTCTGACGTCAGGACATCGTCAGCCTTATTATTCAGATCAATTGCGTTAACAAAAAAACCGCGGCCATGTTCAGCGCGGATATATCCTTCCAGCTGCAGCTGACCGTATGCATTCTCAATTGTGGTGACACTGACATTTAAGTGTCCGCTTAATGCACGTTTGCTGGGAAGTTTCTCATTTTCCTTTATGATGCCGGCCAGAATATCATTTTTTATACATTCGTATAAGGCCTCATATAGCGTCATCGGTTTGTATGAATCCAGATTGTATGTAAGCATGTTTTCCCTCTTGCTGTTTAGCAGCTGCGAAAGTGCCGCAACCGGCTGGTCATGGCCGCTTTTTTTAGAAGCAGTGCCTTGTTGACCCTGCAAATGCTGTTGGCTGTATTAAATATTCGCGGCCATACGTAAAAAAGTGTATTACAGGGATTTTATTCTGTCAATCGCAGGGCGCTGTCCTTTTACGCAGCGGCTTTGTAAATGGATTTTAAAGTATGTACTATTTACAAAAAGTGTGCTACCATAGCGGCGCTGTTTATTTTTATGTAACAGGGGGAATTTTGCATCCGTTACATCAAAATACTTTACGAGGATGCCTGCCTGTGTGGATAGGCGGCGCTCTGAAAAATTATAAATTAAGATATGTCTCAACATAAGTTCGGAAAGATAAACAAATACAAAAAAACATTAAAACATAACCTGGCGGCATCTGTTATGGCAGCAGTTGCTTCAATTATTGCGCTGAGTTTTATGCCTGTAGCAGCATTTGCCGACAGTAATGATGACCTGGCGGCAGGAATTTCTTATATAAAGGCCCTTGAAGACAAGGACGTTGCCGACGTGGAGTCGCAGATAAAGGAAGTCAAGGCAGAAAAGAGGGCTGCTGCGATCGAGAGCGGCGATGTGGATGTCTGGTCATTATTTGATGACGCTATTATTATGGGGGATTCACGAGTAGTAGGCTTCTGGTATTTTGGATATCTGGATGAGTCCCATGCGCCGTCAGAGGGCGGAGCCACCATTTTGAAAATCTCAGATTGGATAGAACAGGCACAGTATGTTAATCCGACATATTTTTTCCTGGCATTTGGTCTTAATGATATTTCAATCGGCATTTGGTCTACGGTTGAGGATTATATAGTTGAATATGATGCGCAGATTGCTAAGCTTCAGGAGGCATTCCCTGATGCGCATATTTACGTAGTTTCCACGATACCGGCGACGGATCCGGCATTTGAGACATCAACGCTCTGGTATAACATTCCTGAATGGAATGAAGCTCTTAAGGCGCATTTTGCGCAAAGCGACAGCGTTCATTTTATAGACATAACGGATACTGTAAATGAATATTCTGAATATTATGAGATTGACGGAATCCATATGCAGACGCCGTTTTACGAGCACTGGGCTAAGGCGTTATGGGCGGAGGTAGCAAGAGTTGAGACTGAATAGAAATGTACAGATAATTGCAGCAATCAGAATAGCCATGGTCGTGCTGCTGATAGCTTTTATAATAGTGCTGGGAGCCGATAAAAAAAGCAGCAATGCTGATATGGCGGATGTGTCAGGTGCCGTGACAGCAACTCTTGATATGTCATCAGTACAAGAGGCAGGCTCGCTCGACTTTAAGAAGTTCTACGGACTCACTGCATCGGATTATGAGAGCGTGGTATTCTACTCTCCGGTTACGAATATGGATGCCGAGGAACTTCTTATCATAAAATTAAAGGACACATCTCAGGCCGAGGCGGTGGAAGAGGCCATTACCAAGCGGCTTGAGACACAAAAAAACAGCTTTGAGGGATACGGTGCGGAGCAGACTGCATTGTTGGAAAACCATGTGTTGGATGTGCAGGGCAATTATATCCTGTATGTAGTTAATGCAAATGCATCGAAGGCGGATGAAGCATTCAGAAACAGCTTGTAAGTTAAACAAATGATATTCAGCAGTATATTTTTCTTATTTGTATTTTTGCCTGTCACATTGATTTTGTATTACGTTGTGCCATGGAAATTCAAAAACTTGCTATTACTTATAGTAAGTCTTATTTTCTATGCTTGGGGAGAGCCGGTTTATGTTCTTCTTATGATGTTCAGCATAGTATTTAATTATTTCGGCGGCATACAGATAGATGCTCTTCGAAGATGCGGCAATGAGCGAGGGCTTAAGATAAGTTTTCTTTTTACGGTCGTAGTGAACCTGGCTATCTTAGGATTTTTTAAATACTATGGTTTTATCTTAGGCACGATCAATTCAGTTTTCTCCGTGAATATTCCGTACAAGGAACTCAGTCTTCCTATAGGAATCTCGTTTTATACATTTCAGACGCTGTCATATATCATTGATCTGTATTGGGGCTCGATTTCAGTTCAGAAGAATTTCATCTCGTTCGGAACATATATAACCATGTTCCCGCAGCTGATAGCAGGTCCTATTGTCAGATATATAGATATAGCAAAACAATTAAACAGAAGAACCCTGTCACTTCAGAAGTTTGGTGATGGTATGGCATGGTTCGTGCGCGGTCTGGGCAAGAAGGTGCTGCTGGCAAATAACATCGGCATGATGTTCGATTCAATTTATGCTCTTGGATCTGACGGCAGATCTGTGCTTACTGCGTGGCTCGGAGCCCTTGCATACACGATGCAGATCTATTTTGACTTCAGCGGATATTCTGATATGGCCGTAGGTTTGGGCAAAATGTTTGGATTCGAGTTTGTTCAGAACTTCAACTATCCGTATGTTTCCCGAAATCTTACAGATTTTTGGAGACGCTGGCATATTTCATTGGGTACATGGTTCAGAGAGTATGTATATATTCCCTTGGGCGGCAACAGAGTTTCGGATGCGAGAAATGTATTAAATATCATGATCGTCTGGGCACTTACGGGTCTGTGGCATGGCGCTGCGTGGAATTTTGTATTATGGGGAGTATACCATGGAATATTACTGTTGCTTGAGAAGAAGCTACTAAAAGATCAATTGGAGAAGCTCCCTGACATAGTGCAGATGATCATTACGTTCATATTGGTGATGTTTGGCTGGGTAATGTTCTTCAGCAGCTCATTCAGCGATATGACTTCGTATTTCGGTAACATGTTTGGAAATACATCCCTCGGATTTGCAGATAATACAGCTGTTTATTATCTGCTTACGAATCTGATCCTAATAATATTATGCTTCATTGCCAGCGGACCATTCGCATGGGATCACATGCGTAGGTTCGCATTGAAGAGAGGCAAATGTAGACAGATAGCGGCAATTGCGGCATATGCAGTGATATTTGTCATGTCCCTTGCTTACCTTGTGAATGCAACATATAACCCGTTCCTGTATTTCAGATTTTAAGATAACCTGCCGGACAGCCTGTCTGGCAGATAAGAAGTATGAGTACATGCCTGAATGGGCAGACTGAAAATGAATATAGGTGTTGTCTGAGGAGACTGACCCAAGGCAAAATAAAAATCAGGCTAAATCAGAGCATAAGTCTGGCATGACATTGGAAGGAGCCTAAAATGAGCGAAACACAGCTTACGCGTGAAGAAAAGAAAAAACTTCGCCGCGCGCAAGTGAAGAAAAGACAGAATATGATACATCGGGTAATCACAATAATCGTACTCGGTGTTATTGTTGTCGGCATTTTATGGACTCTTATAACTAAGGACAAGACATATTCTGAAGTTGAAAATCGTATGCTGGCACAAAAGCCGGAACTTACATGGAATAATATCATAAGCGGCAAATTCATGACGGACATGGAGAGCTACATAACGGATCAGTTCTTCCTCAGAAATCAGTGGATAGAGCTTAAGACAGCAGAGGATATTGCTGTAGGAAAACGAGAGTCAAATGGCGTCTATATTGGCAAAAAAGGATATTTGCTGGAGATTCAGGACGAACCCGATAATGAAAATATTCTGAAGACATCACAGGCGATAGCAGATTTCTCGGCGAAACATTCGGATCTGAACCAGGTTATGACCTTAGTCCCGAATGCCGCGTATATCTGTGACCAGCTGCGCCCGACAGCAGCACCAGTACATGATCAGAGCGAGGATATAGCTCTGGTGAAAAATGCAGTCGAAAACTCGCTGACATTTGTTGATCTGACGGATACATTAAAGGAACATAAAACAGAAGCAATTTATTATAAAACAGATCATCATTGGACCAGCCTGGGAGCAATGTATGCATATGAAGCATTAATACCTGCTCTTAAGATTGAGAATGCTTCAACGAATTATACAGCATATCCGGTAACCCATGATTTTCAGGGAACTCTCGCATCAACCAGCGGATACACAGGCTCGAAGGATACCATTGATATCTATGTCTATAATGACAGCAGCCTGGATTCGTTGGTAACATATGTAGAAGAGACGACCAAGACCGCTTCAATTTATGACAGTTCTGCTTTGGAACAGAAGGATAAATACGAAGTCTTCTTCGGCGGCAATCATATGAGAGTAGATATACAGACCCCTAAGTCACCTGAGAGAACACTTCTGATCATTAAGGATTCCTATGCCAACTGCTTCGTACAGTTCCTGCTTCCATATTATAATAACATTATAATCATCGATCCTCGTTATTATTATGATGATCTGGATAAGCTGATTTCAGATAAAGGCGTAACAGATATCTTATACCTTTATAATGTGACAACATTCGTAGATGACACATCGTTAGCAGATGTTCTTAACAGCGCCGGCAGCCAGACCGACACATCGGCAGCAGAAGAGAATTCAGAAGAAAGTTAAAATAAGTGCCGGTACGACGAAGTCACTACTCGAAAACGCCTTCGCTGATTGTTTTCTCGTAGTGCTTCGCTCGTCCCGGCACCACTTAATTATCTATTTGCTGTTTGAAGCGGTTCATCTTATGCTTTCCGCATCTCAGCAGCCATCTTAGTCAGCGCTAGTCTGTCTGCCTTACCATTTGCATTATGCGGGAAACTGTCCACATGTATGATGTTCTCCGGCATAGCGAATTTAGGAAGGATTATCTTAATTTCATTCTTTAATGACTTCTCATCAATAGAGCCAACGTAGAACATGAAGATCTCTCCGGATTCCTTGTCCAATACAGCGCAGCAGTCGCTGCAGCCATCGACGCCCTTGGCAGCATATTCTACCTCGCCTAATTCCATACGATATCCCTTATGCTTGATCATGGCATCCTTACGGCCAACAACTACTAACTGACCATATTCATTGATGAATCCCATGTCGCCGGTGCGGAAGAATGTTTCATTCCAGCCCTTGTTCAGCGGGTCAATAACAAATGCTGCGGCGGTTCTGTCCTTGTCATTATAATAACCTGAGAACATCCAAGGATTGTGGATCAGGATCTCACCCTTTTCTCCGTTAGGCAGCTCATGGCCTTCTTCGTCAGCGATGATAACATGAGTGCTTCTGTAAGGATCACCCGACGGTATGATATCGCCGGCATCAAAATCTCTGTCAACGGTCCACAGAGCAACTGATAATAATTCTGTGCTTCCGTAGAAGTTCCAGAATTTGCCCTTCTTAGATGCGGCAACAACCCATTGCTGCATGGATTTCCAGTTAGCGATCTCACCGGACGGAAGAATAAATTCCATATCAGGCAGGCAGTCCGGTTCAAGAACTCCGGCTTCAGCGATAGCAGTGAAGCTGGATGGCGTCATGCACAGCTCATTAATCTTATTTTCCTGGAGATATTCAACCATCTTCTTAGGGAATGTAAGAAGTGATGCAGGCATTACATAAACCGATGCACCGATTGCCAATGGAGGATATATATCGAGCAGGCAGTTGGCATAATAGAACGGCGACTGATTGCCAAATACTGTATTCTCGTCAAACGGGTATCTCTTATAAGTAAACTCTGAATAGTAGATAAGATCTGCATGTGTATGAACAACGCCCTTAGGAACACCTGTGGAGCCGCTGGTATACATGATGAATAACAGATCATAGAAATTACTCTGAACTCTTATTTTCTCCAGATATTCGTCATCAATCTCTGCACCGGTCAGAGAATCATAATCGACAAATCTATATTTGTCACCTAAGGCTTCCTTGGCTGCAGCTGCCTTCTCGTCACAGATGATCATTGACGGATTCAGGTTGTTGAATATAGCCTGAAGTCTTTCATTTGGTGATGCAGTATCTAACGGAATATAGAAGCATCCTGCATAAAGTACGCCGAACATAGCCTTAAGAAATGGTATATGGCGTGCATCCATAAGAATTACAACCGGCTCTTTGTGCATATCATATTGCTTAAGAGCACTGCCGATCTTCATGGAATCAATCATCATCTCATGAAATGTTGCAGCCTCTTTATCGTCGATAAAGGCCGGCTTGTCCGGGAATTTCTCGGCAGCACGCTCAAGATATTCCATACAGTTTTGGATATCATAGTATCTCTTCATAAAAACCCCTCTCTGCGTTATTCAAAGTCTCATAAAGGGATGCTTGTTTTCTGATAAACAGGTAAGCAGGCAGCAATTTCATTGCGAAATATGCAGATCCTTGTATGATGTCGTGAATAACTAATGAAATATAAATTTTGCACATAAATAATACCATTCATAAAATCTTTTTTCAACAAAATGACATGAATTGAAAAATATGCAGTTGGTCGAAAGATTTCGCTACATATGGTTAGGAAATTCATGCGGCATTGAAAAATATATGAGAAAGTCAAAACGTGTGGGCTGCATTGAAATGACCGCTGAATTATGATAAAAATATGAAGAACCAAGGATGCGGCTGACTGCGGCATTATACAGAAAAAGTCAAAAGTTATGTACCGCAAATGACGGCATGACACATATGGCAAAACTAAAAATAGGCAGGAAAAAAATATGAATTACAAGAGAATTTTAACAATACAGGATATTTCATGTGTAGGACAGTGCTCCGGAAGTGTTGCGCTTCCTATTATTTCGGCATGCGGTCATGAGTGCTGCCTGCTTCCGTCAGCAGTGCTTTCAACTCATACAGGCGGATTTACGGGATATACCTTCTGCGATCTTACAGAAGAGATACCTAAGATCCATCAGCATTGGCGCGATGAAAATATCAAGTTTGATTGTGTATATACAGGATATTTAGGAAGCACGAAGCAGATTAAATATGTTGCAGATATATTTGACGATATGTTAGGCCTCGGCGGCATCAAGGTGGTTGATCCGGCCATGGCAGACAATGGCAAGCTTTATTATGGATTTGACCAGGAGTTCGTAACCGCCATGGGACATCTGTGTGCAGAGGCAGATATTGTTCTTCCTAATATTTCAGAAGCATGCTTTATGACAGGAATAGAATATAAGGAAGAGTACGATCAGCAGTATGTTTCTAATCTTATTTCCAAGCTGGATGAAATGGGCTGCAAATGTATCGTAATGACGGGTGTATCCTACAGAGAAGGATATACCGGAGTAGTTATTTATGAGGACGGCTTCTATTCATATTATGAACATGAGAAGATCGCAAATGGCTGTCACGGAACAGGAGATGTTTATGCATCAGCATTTGTGGGAGCTATGCTTCAGAATAAGGGAGCAGTTGAGGCTGCATGTATTGCAGCAGACTATGTAGTAGAGTGCATCAAGGCTACACAGGCGGATGACGAGGCGAAGGCACCGAGATACGAGGCAGCAGCTAAGTCTAAGAATCCTTCATATGCAACTGACATTCCTGTAGGCGGCAAGGCCGGACATTGGTATGGCGTGGAATTTGAGAGACAATTAGGATATCTGATTGACAGGCTCAAATAAATCAAATGAAGAATATCACTATAGGCATAATAGCTCATGTAGATTCAGGCAAGACTACACTTTCTGAAGCACTCTTGTATCAGACAGGAACCATAAGAAGCTTCGGCAGAGTCGATAAGGGCACGTCTTTCCTGGATAATAATGAACTAGAGCGTAAAAGGGGAATAACAATATATTCTAAGCAGGCCAGATTTGCATGGAAGGACACGCAGTTTACATTGATTGACACGCCGGGACATGCGGATTTTTCTGCAGAGTTAGAGCGCTCACTGCAGGTGCTGGATTATGCTGTGCTGATCATCAGTGCAATAGACGGAATAAAGGGTCAGACCCAGACAGTTTGGAGAATGCTGGCTGAATATAATATTCCTACATTTGTTTTCTTTAATAAGATGGATCAAAGCGGAGCAGACCCTGTTGTTCTGTGGAATACCTTCAGGAAAACATTTACTTCAGACATAGCAGATTTTACGGCAAAGAGAACAGATGAGATATATGATCAGATTGCTATGTGCTCCGAAGCTGCCATGAACAGTTATCTTGAAAAAGGCAGTGTTGATGATGATACGATCGCCGACCTGATCGAAAGCAGGAAGCTGTTTCCCTGCTTTTTTGGCTCAGCACTAAAGCAAAATGGCGTAACAGAGTTGCTGGATGCGCTGGATAAATATACAAAAGTTAAGGGTTATTCCTCAGAATTTGGAGCCAGAGTCTACAAGATATTAAGAGACAGTGACGGCGGCCGCGTAACCATGATGAAGATAACAGGCGGCGTGCTTAAGGCCAGAGCGGTGCTGCCGGATGGTGCAAACGAGTCTAAGATCAATCAGATCAGGTTCTATAACGGTGCCAGATTTATTACCAGGGACGAGGCTGAGGCAGGAGAGATCTGTGCAGTAACGGGACTTAAGGAGAGTTATGCAGGGCAGGGATTTGGCATAGAGTCAGGGAAGACCATGCCCCTTATGATACCGATATTAAGTTACAGAGTGGTGCTGCCCCGAGAAGATGATCCGGTCAAGGCACTGCCTGCATTTAAGACTATTGAGGAGGAGACCCCGGAGCTGTCGGTCTCCTGGGATGAAGACAGAAAAGAGATATCTGTAAGCGTAATGGGAGAAGTGCAGTTAGAGATCCTTACCGCGATCCTCAGGGAAAGATATAATATTGAGGCTTCATTTGACACAGGGGAGGTTATGTATAAGGAAACTATTGCAGGACCTGCTGTGGGTGTAGGACATTTTGAACCTTTAAGACATTATGCAGAGGTTCATCTCTTATTAGAACCCCTTCCTACAGGCAGCGGCCTGCAGTTTGCTTCAAGGATAAGCACTGATATGCTGGCCAAAAACTGGCAGAATCTTATTATGACACACCTGACGGAGAAAACTCATAAGGGCGTGCTCACAGGATCTCCGATCACGGATATGAAGATCACGCTCATTGCAGGCAAGGCACATACCAAGCACACAGAGGGCGGAGATTTTAGACAGGCGGTATACAGAGCCGTAAGGCAGGGACTTATGATGGCAGAGAATGTACTGCTTGAGCCATACTACAGATTTACATTGGAGATACCGGCGGCCGGTATAGGCAGAGCCCTTAATGATCTGGACAGATTAAATGCAGCTTTTTCGGCACCTGAATTGGACAGTTCAGGCGAAAATGCAGTTATTTCCGGAAGAGGAGCAGTATCGCTTCTTAAGGATTATCCGAAGGAAATATCCGCTTATACGCAAGGGATGGGGCATATAACATTTGCAAATGACGGATATGACATATGCCATAATGCGGAGGAAGTAATAGCAAGAAAAGGCTACGATCCGCAAGCGGATATCAGAAATACCCCTGACTCAGTATTTTGTTCACACGGTTCGGGAGTGATCGTGCCATATGACGAGGTATATGATCACATGCATTTGTCTCTGGACGGAACTGAGGATAACGATCCTGATGAGTCGGAGAGAATACCTTCCAGAGCTAAAGAACTGGATATTAATCTGGGAACGGATGAGATAGATGCGATCATAGCTCGTATCTCCATGTCTAACAGCAGAGATAAGAAAAAGCCGGGCACATGGAAGAGGCGTTTTGGGGATCGGGACGAAACAGGCTTTGCCGAAGTACAGGCAGCAGGAAATCTGACTAAGAAGGTACATGTGTTTCCTATAGAAGAGGCAGACTGCGTTATAGTAGACGGATATAATGTTATATTTGCATGGCCTGAGTTGTCAGAACTGGCAAGGGGAAATCTTGATTCGGCAAGAGATGCACTGATTGACATATTAAGCAGTTTCCAATCCATGATATCCGGCAGGGTATTGGCAGTATTTGACGCTTACAGAGTGAAAAATCACATAGCAGAGCGCATGGTGCTGCAGGACGTTCAGATAATTTATACCGGGGAGGATGAAACTGCAGATCAGTTTATAGAGAAATATACGAATTCTCTGGGCAAGAAGAGTAAGATCGCAGTGGTCACATCAGATGGTCTGGAGCAGATCATAATCAGAGGTCAGGGATGTATGCTGATTTCTTCAAGAGAATTCAGGAATCTGGTGGACAGGCTGAGAAACCAAATGATAGAACGGTTTGATGTAAAGTGTTAGGAAACAAACACGCATATTTAAGGGGTTTATAACCGGTGCGGGGGCACCGGATAATAGAAAGGAGAAGACTATGAACATTTCCAAGAAACTTATTAGCAGCGCATTGGCTGTGTCTATGTCCGCAGTGATGATAGGCAGCGCAATGGCAGCAGATGCCGGCAGTGCACCTGTGATCACAGGTGTTCAGATGGCAGAATCCGCAGAGAATTACGTTGACTCTGCGCAGTATTCTCAATATGAGACTGTAACATTCTCAGACGGAACAACTCAGAGTATTGATCCTGAGACACAGACTTTCGTTCTGGTTGTTGACGGAACCATTGTAGATCTTAATGATCCAGACAATTGGGTTTCTGAAGCAGAACTGTATGTAGTTGACAAGGGCGTATACGACGAAGTAGCAATGTCCATGAACAACGCTAATTGGGGACCATTCTACTTCACAGGAGCTGCAACATTTGAAGATGGGGCATATGTTGAGAGCAAATCTATTCCTGCAGCAACCTCAAGCACAACAATCACAGAAGACAGCATCTCAGGCGGAGAGATCAACATTGACGCTGATTACATAAGCGGCGTGTATGTTTACAATGAAACAGGTGCTCATACACAGATCTCGGACCTTACTATCAATTCTGCCGGAATGGGCGGCAATGACTTTGGTACAAATGGCGGCTGGGGAACAGTTATTTCTGTATCAGGTTCAGCAACAGCAGACATTGACAATGTTGTAGTTAATACAAGAGGACCGCTTCACGATGGTATCTGGGCAGGAGGAAGCTCAGTAGTAGATGTTCATAATACTGTAGTTATCGCAAAGGAAGATGCGGAGACTTATAACTTTACACCATATTCATATGATAAATTTATCATTGCAGATGAACCGCTGACAGATGAGCAGATAGCAGAATATGGTATCTCAGGCGAATATTACTCAGAAGATTATGAAAGCATGTTCGGTGCCGGAACACATTATTATTACTACAATGACAATTACACCAGCAACTGGTCAGCACCTATGCTTCAGAGTGTGCCTCTGGCATTGGGCCTTTACGGAAGTATGCGCGGATGCATTTGCTACGGATCAGCTACTTTAAGCTTCTATGACAGCCTGGCAGTTTCTGATATCTGGGCAGTTCTGTCCACAGACTCAGGTTCAGGTACATTAAATGCTACAGATACAGTAGCTCTTATAGGTGAGATTGTTGATGCTGACAAGGCAGAAGCAACCTATACTGTTAACGGAGTGGAGTATCCGGTTAACTTCTATGACACAACAGAGGGTTCCGGATATGTTACATACTGTGACGGATTTGATGACAACTTCTACGGATGTACATTCGTAGCTCCTGATTATATTGCAATCCTTACAGGCGGAACATTTGACTTTACAGAATCTGAAAATGCAAGAGGCTACGGCAAGTCAGATCGTATCGGCTTCATGAGCCACGGACAGGCTTATACAGCTGTTTTAAGCCATTCAGACTTCGAGGTTTCAGATGCATTATGGTCAATAATGTCTAAGGGCGCAGTTGATGTTACATTAGACGATGTAACAGTTGATATCTACGGCACAAATCCATGGAGCGGCGTATTATTCCAGTTCATGGATACAGATGATACAGGTACAGACGCCAATGACATGGAAATGGACGTTTTAGACCTTACGTATGATGAGTACATGGCAAATGAATCTGCAGCTGATGGTACAACTAAGACCGTTAAGATCAGCAATTCAACTCTCGAAGGTGACATTTATAACTCAACAGGTTCAGCAAATAATACACATGTATCAGATGCATATGATGGTTCTACACCATATCTTTCAACATGGAATGCATCACTTATCAATGTAACGCTTGATAATGCAGAACTTACAGGCGTTGTTTCTACATCATATGCTCAGCATGTTGATGAGGATGGCAATGCTATCGAAGGATTATTCTTCTTCAATAAGACCGGTGAGCCGATGGAAGGAACAGAAGAGAATACATTTGATTATCTCCAGGCACGCCGTGTTATGAACACACCGGCTTACAACGGAATAGGACAGATCAATCTGACACTTACCAATGGCTCAACCTGGCACGTATCAGGCGAAGGCATCCTTAACAGCCTTACAGTCGAAGAGGGATCACATGTTTTCGGTACAGTAACTGAAAATGAAGACGGAACTATTACAGTTGCTCCTTCAGAGGAAGAACTGGCAGCAGGCGCATATGGAACATTTTCAGTTCTTGAACCTGCAGAAGAAACCTCGGCAGGCGGCCAGGGCGGCGGCGAGTCAGCAGGTGAAGGCGGCTCAGGTGAATCGGCACCAGCAGGTGAAGGCGAATCAGCAGAAGATGCAGCTCCTGCAGCAGAAGAAGCAGAAGTTGACAAATGGGCAGCATATGTACAGTACCTTAATGACGTTTTAGATCTGGATCCGTCATTTGAACTTTATGAGCAGATGAAGGGCGAACTGGCAGTGATCACCCAGGAAGAATACCACGGCATGGAAGACGGCACGGTATTCGGTGCACTTCAGCACAGCTATCAGGCAGTTCCGTTCGAAGAATTCGAGATTGGCATGGCACTTCCGGATATCACATCAGCACAGGGTATAGGATGATAAATGCCATACCAGGATGGATGGACATGGCAATTGGTGCAAGCTAATGATTGCGTGCCGTGAACCTCGGCGTGCAGCCCCTGCTCGAAAACGCCTACGCTGATTGTTTTCTCGCAGGGGTCTGCGCCGTCCCGGCACGCAACTCACACATGCACATCATGGCGGATTGCATTAGTGCATTCCGCCATTTTTGAAAAAATTAGTGTGTACAAATGTCAATCGCTGCGGTACAATCCAATCAAGTATGGCAAAAATGCCACTTGATTAAGGAGGAAATACAATGGCTGACAAAATCAACCACGGCGAAGGCTGCTCATGCGGATGCCAGGACGGCGCTGATGAGGATATGAGCATCACACTTGAATTCGATGATGGCGAGAAAGTAGAAGTAGAACCATTATTTATTTTCAGCATTGATAATAAGGACTACATTGCACTCGTTCCTGTAGATGAAGAATCAGATGATGTATATCTGTATATCTATCATGAGCTCGGTGACGAGGAATTCGAGTTTCTTGATATCGAGGACGACGAAGAATTCGACAGAGTTTCTGCAGAATTTGAGAGGATCATCGAAGAAACAGAAGGCGTAGAAGAGTAGGATATAAATATCAGGATAATTGAATGCAGCTGGTCAGAAATGGCCGGTTGCATTTCATTAGTAATATTTGCAGACATGCTGATATTAATGGCATACCTGCTTATATAAATAGCAACAATAATTTGACAATTGAAAAAGGAGGATGAGGCAATGGATAAATGCAGCTGCAAGGATGAAAAAATGCTGGCATTGGACAGAGCCTTAGAAGAGTGTAACCATGACGCAGGGAATCTGATTACAATTCTTCAGAACGCACAGGAGATATATGGCTATCTTCCGTCTGAGGTTATCTACTATGTAGCCGCTCAGACAGGAATATCTCCGGCACGTGTAATGGGTGTAGCAACATTTTATGCTCAATTCAGGCTTGAACCTGTAGGAAAGTATCTGATCATGCTGTGCAAGGGAACAGCGTGCCATGTAAACGGAGCAGATACAATAGAGGCTGCCGTAACCAAGGAACTTGGTATTACAAATGGTCAGACTACGAAGGACGGACTGTTCTCACTTAAGACTGTAGCGTGCCTTGGATGCTGTTCACTATCACCGGTAATGATGATCAATGATGAAGCATTTGGCTCGCTTACACCGGCCAAGGCAATCGAGATCATTAATGATTTCCGTAAGAAGTCACAGGGAGGTGAGCAGGCATGAGAATCGTAGTTGGACAGGGTTCATGTGGTGTAGCCGCAGGCGCAGGCAAGACATATGAAGCAATCAGATCCTTAATGACAGATACAGATACATTTGAACTGGGAAGTACCGGCTGCAATGGTATGTGCTTCCTTGAGCCTATTGTAGATATATATGACGGACACAAGCTTACAGCTCGTCTTGTGCATGTACTTGAAGATAAGGCTGAGGCAGTTGTTAATGCCGTAAGATCAGGCGATCTGAACAGTGTGTCTGATCTGTTTATCACAGCTGACGATGCATCTTTCTTAGAGCAGCAGACACGTATTGCTCTCAGAAATTGCGGCATTGTCGATCCTACTGACATTGAATCATATAAAGAAAGAGACGGATATAAAGCTCTTGAGAAAGTCCTTACAACCATGACACCTGAAGAGGTCATTGAAGAGATCAAGACTTCAGGTCTCGCAGGACGTGGCGGCGCGGGATTCCCTACATGGTTTAAGTGGAATGCTGCCAGACAGTCACCGGGAACGGAGAAGTATCTTATCTGCAACGCAGATGAAGGCGATCCGGGTGCATTCATGGACAGAGCTGTTATCGAATCTGACCCGCATACTCTTATTGAGGGTATGCTTATTGGTGCATATGCAATCGGTGCATCAGAAGCCATCGTATACGTAAGAGCTGAATATCCTATGGCCATCGCTCATTTAAATGAAGCTATCAAGCAGGCCAGAGCTCAGGGCATAATCGGCAAAAATATAATGGGAACAGACTTCTCATGTGAATTCAGATATATGGCCGGCGCTGGTGCATTTGTATGTGGCGAAGAGACGGCTCTTATTGAATCTCTTGAAGGCAAACGTGGTATGCCTAGACTTAAGCCGCCGTTCCCGGCAGCTGCAGGATACAAGATGAAGCCTTCTAACATTAATAACGTTGAAACATTTGCCAATGTTGCCTGGATCATATTAAACGGCGGCGATAAGTTTGCAGCTATGGGAACCGAGAACAGCAAGGGTACCAAAGTATTTGCCCTTACCGGTAAGATCAAACGAGGCGGACTTGTTGAAATCCCGATGGGCCAGACATTAAGACACGTAATCTTCGATATCGGCGGCGGTATCAGAGATGATAAGAAGATCAAGGCAGTTCAGATGGGCGGCCCTTCAGGCGGATGTATTCCTGAGAATCTCTTAGATACCATAATTGATTACAAGGCATTGAGTGCAACAGGTGCGATCATGGGCTCCGGCGGTATGGTTGTTATGAACGAGGATACCTGTATGGTAGGTATGGCCAAGTTCTTCCTGGATTTCACCTCTAAGGAATCCTGCGGCAAATGTGTTCACTGCCGTATCGGTACTAAGAGAATGCTGGAGGTCTTAAATCGTATTGTAGAAGGCAAGGGTAAGGAAGGCGATGTTGAACTTCTGGAGGAACTGTGCGTTTCTATCAAGGACGGTGCTTTGTGCGGCCTCGGCCAGACTGCTCCTAACCCGGTACTTACAACGATTCGCTATTTCCGTGATGAGTATGATGCTCATATCAGGGAAAAACGCTGCCCATCATTAGAGTGCAGAGACTTGCTGACATATTATATCGATGCAGACAAGTGCAAAGGCTGTACAGCCTGCGCAAGAAAATGTCCTGCAGGAGCTATTTCAGGACAGGTTAAATCTGCCCATAGCATTGATACAGCCAAGTGCATCAAGTGCGGCCAGTGCAAGGCTACATGTAAGTTTGGTGCAATTGGTGTACGATAGGAGGCAAGCGAAATGGAACAGATTAAGATTATTATTAACGGTAAGGAATGTACCGGCAATAAAGGCGATACTATTCTGAAAATAGCAACTGCAAATGGCGTATTTATTCCTACGCTGTGCCACTTCGAAGGCGTTAAGGATTACGGAGCGTGCGGTGTCTGTCTTGTAGAAGGCGAGGGACTTCCTAAGCTTATGAGAGCCTGCTCGACAGTCGCAGCAGACGGATGGAAATTAAGCACAGAGACAGACAGAGTAAAAAGAGCACGCAAGATAGCATTCGAACTTCTTATGAGTGATCATGACGGCGATTGTATAGGACCGTGTTCACTTAACTGTCCGGCAGGAACAGACGTCCAGGGTTATATCAAGCAGATCGCCCAGGGCAATGACTATCAGGCAGTTAAGATCATCAAGGAGACTAACCCTCTTCCTGCAGCAATCGGCCGTGTCTGTCCGCATCCATGCGAGAAAAATTGCAGACGCCGCTTCGTAGAGCAGCCGATGAGCATTGCTTATATGAAATATTTTGCAGCTGACAGAGATCTGCATCTTACAAGTGCTTATGACGGGATCAAGGACGGCTCAGTATTTGCCTGCGGTAAGGACGGCAAATGCGGTGTAAGCATTCCGCCTACATACAAGCCTTCAGTTGCACCTGATACAGGCAAGAAGGTTGCCGTCATCGGCGGAGGTCCGGGCGGACTTACGGCAGCATTTTTCCTCAGAAGAATGGGACATGCAGTTACTGTATATGATGCAATGCCTGAGATGGGCGGCATGCTGAGATACGGTATCCCTGAATACAGACTTCCTAAGAGAATACTTCACAGAGAGATCGCTGAGATAGCTAATCTCGGAGTAGAACTTAAGAATAATATAAGAATAGTACCTGACAGCTCCTGCGGTGCAGAGAGTAAGGATGCAGTTCTTGCGAGAAATACATTTGGCAGCGGTTCTCAGATAACACTTGAGGTTCTCAGAAGCCAGTATGATGCGGTAATAATCGCAGTCGGCGCATGGAACAGCACAGGTGTAGGATGTCCGGGAAGTGATGCGCAGGGCGTAATCGGCGGTATTGATTTCTTAAGAGAGGTTGATAAGGCTGTTGATGTGTACGGAACAGACGGCAAGCTGACCAAGGAGATCAACATTGGCAAGAATGTTGCAGTTGTAGGCGGCGGCAATACTGCTATGGATGCCTGCAGAACATCAATTAGGCTTGGTGCTGAGAATGTATATGTAATCTACAGAAGAACGAGAAATGAGATGCCGGCAGCCGATGATGAGATCGACGAGGCGATCGAAGAGGGCGTAACATTTAAGTTCCTTACAAATCCTGCTGAGATCATCACAGAAGACGGCAAGGTAAAGAAAATCAAGTTGCAGGTAATGGAACTGGGTGAGCCGGATGCATCAGGAAGAAGAAAGCCTATACCTGTGGAAGGCAAATTCGAAACACTCGATGTCGATACAGTTATTTCAGCCATCGGACAGAAGTTTAATACAGCCGGATTCGAAGCTCTTGAGCTTAATAAGAAGGGCAAGATCGCAATTGACGAGACAACCTTCAGAACCAATCTTGAGGGAGTATTTGCAGTCGGCGACGTGGCTAATAATGGCGACGATATTGCTATTGCGGCTATCGGCGCGGCTAATAAAGCTGCTAAGGTTATCGACTCATACCTGGCAGGTGCGATCATTCCTTATAAGAAACCATTTGCCTCAGAGAGAAATGAGGAGAAGGTTAAGGCAGAGCTTGCACTTAAGGAGAAGGCTCCGAGAATTGAGATGCCTAAGCGTCCGGCTGCAGAGAGACGCAATGACTTCAAGGAGGTTAATCTGGGATTTGCAGAGGAAGATGTACGTAAGGAAGCTGCGCGCTGCCTGGAGTGCGGATGCCATGACTATGAGGATTGCCGCTTGATTTATTGCGCAAGACAGAATGATATCAATCCGGATAGATTCAAGGGTGAGTACCATCCTGGATTTACCGAGAAACGACTGGTAACTATAGAAAGAAATCAGAATAAGTGTATTCTGTGCAACCTGTGTATAAGAACTTGTGATGAGAATGCCAAGAAGGGTATATTAGGACTTGTAGGCAGAGGCTTCACATCGGTTATTAAGCCGGAATTTAATGATCCGGCAACAATCGCCGGCTGCAAGGACTGCCATCTGTGTGCAGATGCATGTCCGACAGGAGCACTTAGGATCATTGGATAAAGTAAGTCGGTGTATGTGCTGTGCAGGCAGTATGTCGGATCGGGCATAGCAGATGTCATACGCAGCAGACAGGTACAACTAAATATAACTATTATAAATCGGCGGTTTCAGAACTTTCTAAGGCCGCCGATTTTGGCGTGCATGGAGGCAGGTATCCATGCTTGGCAGGAAAAACATGCAGGTAATACTTTTTGTATAGAGTCAGGGAAATTTCGGCAAGACACAGTACGAGATATACAAATATGATACAGCGTTTTTGTATATAAAAACTAAAGAAAAAGTTATAAATACATGGCGAAAATATAAATAAAGTGTATGAAATGTTATAAAATTTGTTTATTCTGTCTATGAACTCCCTTTATTTACTGTAAAATTTGTCGGTAGTATGTATGGATTTTTCAATTAAAAGGGCTAAAATTTAATTGTTCGAAATTTGTACAAGAAACAATCCTGCCGACAGGAAAAATCAGGCAGAAAGATAGGAGATAACAAAATGGGAGTTAGAGTAGCAATTAACGGTTTTGGCCGTATCGGACGTTTGGCATTTAGAAAAATGTTTGGCGAGGAGGGTTATGATATCGTTGCGATCAATGATCTTACAAGCCCGGAGATGCTGTCATATCTTCTGAAGTATGATTCAACACAGGGACGCTATGCCAAGGCTGACTTGGTTTCATGTACAGATCATTCCATCATTGTTGATGGCACAGAGATTGAGATTTATAAGGAAGCTGATGCATCAAAGCTTCCATGGAAGGAACTGGATGTAGATGTAGTTCTGGAGTGCACGGGCTTTTATACAAGCAAGGCTAAGGCACAGGCTCACATTGATGCAGGCGCTAAGAAGGTTGTTATTTCTGCACCGGCAGGCAATGATCTTCCGACCATCGTTTATAATACAAATCACGAGATCCTTACTAAGAATGATGATATCATTTCAGCTGCATCATGCACAACTAACTGTCTGGCACCTATGGCCAAGGCACTTAATGAATTGGCCCCGATCCAGTCAGGCATCATGCAGACAATTCATGCATATACAGGCGATCAGATGATCCTCGACGGACCGCACAGAAAGGGCGATAAGAGAAGAGGACGTGCAGCGGCATGCAATATCGTTCCGAACTCAACAGGCGCAGCTAAGGCAATAGGCCTTGTTATTCCGGAACTTAACGGCAAGCTCATCGGAGCAGCACAGCGTGTTCCTGTAGCAACAGGTTCTACGACGATTCTTACTGCAGTTGTAGAAGGCACAGTAACAGTTGATGAGATCAATGCTAAGATGAAATCATGTGCAAATGAATCATTTGGTTATAACGAGGATGCGATCGTATCCAGCGACATCATCGGCATGACATATTCATCATTATTCGATTCAACACAGACAAGTGTTATTCCTGTAGGCAATGGACTTACACAGGTACAGGTTGTATCATGGTATGACAACGAGGCATCATTTACATCAAATATGTGCAGAACAATTAAGTATTTCGCAAAATTATTAGGCTGAGAAAAAACGATGAGAAAGAATGACTTCTCAATCCTAACAAGTCAAAAACGACGCGAGTGAGTACATCACCAGCGGTTTATTATCTATCCATTATATATTGTTGAAAAGGGGCGGTTGCATGAATTTGTGGCCGCCTTTTTTCTAGGGTTTAAGTATCGAACAAGTGTCAGGGCTTCATCATGCTTGCATGAATGAAGCCCTGACATTTGTTCGATACGCCCGTCAATGAGGATGAAGCAATGCCGCATGCAGTGCGAGAATCCGAATTGACGCAGGATTGCGAGAGTGCAAAGCACGGAGCAATCCGTAAACCCTAGAAAAAAGAAGAACACCGGCATCTGTTTAAAACATCAGTCAAGACAGTCGAGCAAAACTGAAAATTGTGCTTGACGCATATTATAAATACTGATACAATACTCAAGCGCGTTGAGCGCAGCTGATATTAGGCGACATAGCCAAGTGGTAAGGCAACGGTCTGCAACACCGTCATCACCAGTTCAAATCTGGTTGTCGCCTCGTGGAAGTTCCCGTAAACTCAAGGGCTTACGGGAATTTGTGCTACAGTTTTTTAGGTTGACTGCGGGTTGACCATCAAATAAGGTCTTGTAACAGATCATAACTATCCAACCCTTTGATATATTTGTCCGTCATCGAA
>CAVBWS010000024.1:0-30221 GCA_963599255.1 Treponemataceae bacterium | reverse complement strand
GCTTATGGAAGGCCGGATGCATCAAGAGAAGAAATCGAAGCTGCTGCCAAGGCTGCCAAGATTGATTATCTTATCCGCACCATGCCTCAGGGATACGACACCATAATGAGCAATGAGGCTGCCAATCTTTCCGTGGGTCAGAAACAGCTTTTGACTATTGCCCGGGTGTTTTTATGCAATCCTCCGATCTTGATCCTGGATGAAGCTACTTCTAGTGTAGATACACGAACTGAGGTGGAGATAGGCAAGGCTATGAAGAAGCTCATGCAGGGACGAACCAGTTTTGTAATCGCTCACAGGCTCTCCACAATCCGTGATGCGGATATGATACTGTTCATGGAACAAGGTAATATCATCGAACAGGGAACGCATGAAGAACTGCTGGCAAGGGGCGGAGCTTATGCCGCACTTTATAATAGCCAGTTCGAATAACAAAGAACACGGTGCAGCTATCTGTTTTGAAAACTGTACCGTGTTTTATCAATTCATAATATTATTATTTTTGTTTAATCAGTCGAAATCTTCTGCATGAAACATTCGGCTTGCATGCATTATTTAACGTCACGCGTTAATTTCTTGATCCATGTGTATTTTCTGAAATGAATAAATGCAGGAATTCCCTTGAAAAACTGGTCAGACTGAATACATAAAACTACCCATACAACCGGAAGCTTCCACCAGAAGGCTGCCATAAATGACAGAGGAACTACGATGCACCATGTGCTGATAAGATTAACTGCCATGTTCCATTTTGCATCGCCGCCGCCCTGAATGATACCGAAGCATACAGGCATCTGATAAGACATTCCCACCATTACGCAGGCCATAACTATCATAAGGCCATCGGCTAATTGAAGAGCTTCAGCACTGAAACTGTCTGTATAAAGTGACAGGAGAGGTGTTCTGAGGGCAAATAACAATGCACCCAGTACAACACCCAGAGCGATACATACAACTGACAGAGTACGACCGTCGGATTTAACTCGTTCAATGTTGCCCTTGCCGATGGACTGTCCTATCATAACGGCGGATGTGGCTGACATGGCCTGAACTACAACCTTCAGATATTGATAGAAGGTAGTAGATACTGAATTGGCAGCAATAGCATCTGCTGAGAGGTGACCTAAGATGGCTGTCTGAAGCGGAACGGAGATAGACCACAGTACAGAGGCACCCACTGTCGGAGCTGCAATCTTAACGAAATCCGTGAATAACTGTCCGTCATGTTTGAGCCAGCCCTTTGAAAACAGATGAAGTTTTTGATCGCATTTGGCAATATAAACTATTATTATTACAAGCTCTATGATCCTGCTTACCAGAGTACCAATGGCTGCGCCTCGAACGCCCATGGCTTCGAATCCTAATTTGCCGAATATCAATACATAGTTAATGATAATATTAACAACAAGTGAAACAACAGATACATAGAATGATATTTTGACAGTTCCCACAGCTCTTAATGCTGCCATGAATATATTGGTTATAAGGAAGAGCAGGAACGTCCATACTACTATATACAGATAATCCTTGCCTTCGGCTATAATAGCATCATCTGTTGTAAATATTCTTAATATTCCATCAGGAATTATCAGGCAGATTGCGATGAAGATAACACCAATGGCTGCACCAATCTTGAGTGTAATGGCTGTGATCGCTCTGATTGGTTCGATTCGCTTTTGTCCCCAATATTGTGAGGATAATGCCACAAGAGAATTGCCTAATGACAGCGCAAACTGCTGAACCACGAAGAATATCTGGTTAACAGTAGAAGCTCCTGACAGCGCATTCTGCGAATAGCTGCCTAACATAATATTGTCGGTCATGTTTACAGAATATGCTACAAGATTTTGCAGCGCAACAATGGCCAGCATTGAAAACAGTGCCTTGTAAAATGATTTGTCCTTTGTAAAAAATGACGTATTTTGCATAATTTTTTGCCTCCTACACAAACGATACATATACTAACACAACTTTTCGGCAAAACCAACAGCATATATATGCATTTACCTTCACGAAAAATTCACTGTTAAAAATCAGGGTGCGTATTTTCAAAAAAGCAATATATATGTTATACTTGTACTCGTGTGATGAACTTAAGAGTATCATCGGAGGGACGTGATTATGAACAAATTAAAAAGAGTATTATTGAAACTAAGCGGTGAAGCTCTGGCCAAAGACGGAGCATATAACGAGGAAGAGATAAAGAGAATCGCAGGCCAGGTTAAGGTTCTGTATGATCAGGGGGTCGATATCTGTATTGTTATCGGCGGCGGTAATATCTGGAGAGGCAGAACGGGTGTTGAAATTGACAGACCTAAGTCTGATACCATAGGAATGCTGGCTACAATTATGAACTGCATTTATGTATCTGAACATTTCAGATATGCAGGCATGAAGACAGCTGTTATGACACCATTTGCCTGTGGAACATTTACAGAGATGTTTTCTAAGGATCTGGCAAATCAATATTTTGAAGAACATAAGGTTTTATTCTTCGCGGGAGGTACCGGTCATCCGTATTTTTCTACAGATACAGCTATGGCACTTCGCGCAATTGAACTTAATTGCGACATGATCCTTGCAGCCAAAGCCATTGATGGCGTTTATGATAAGGATCCTGCCAAGTATCAGGATGCTAAGAGATTTGACAAGATCAGCATCGATGAAGTTGTAGAGAAGCAGCTGGGGGTAATAGATTTATTTGCTTCATGTCTTCTGATGGAGCATAGGATCCCGATGAGAATATTCTCTTTAAATGAAGAAAATTCAATCAGCAATTCGCTGAATGATAATTTTAACGGAACGGAAGTTACCATCTGATTTAGCGTATTAGTTTGAAGTTCGATTATGCTATGAGCCACGGCGTGCAGAAAGTATCAAAACTGCCTGCATCGTTTTGAATCAGGCAATATATAAATAATCAAAAATTAAGTGAATCAATAAATATAAGGAAGGTCAATTATTATGGCAAGTGAAAAATTACAGAAATACCAAGATAAAATGGATAAAACTATTAATGCACTGAATGCTGAATATCAGGGTATCAGGGCCGGAAGAGCTAACCCGCATATTCTTGATAAGATCAAGGTCGATTATTACGGAGTAGAGACTCCTCTTCAGCAGGTGGGCAACATCTCAGTTCCGGAGCCTAAGACCATTGTTATCTCTCCATGGGATGCAACGCTTGTTAAGGCTATATCTAAGGCAATCATGTGCTCCGATATAGGAATCAATCCGTCAGATGACGGCAAGAATGTAAGACTGGTATTTCCTGATCTTACTGAGGAACGCCGTAAGGAATTGTCTAAGGATGTTAAGAAAAAAGGTGAGGATGCTAAGGTTGCGATCAGAAATATTCGCCGTGATGCTGTTGATATAATTAAGAAGGAAGCTAAAGCAGGCGAATATTCAGAAGATACAGGCAAGGATCTTGAAGACGAAATCCAGAAGATCACAGATAAATATATCAAGGATATTGATGGAATGATTGCTGACAAGTCTAAGGAGATCATGACTGTATAATTATGTAAAATCAAGATATGCGGGATTTTTTCGCTAAATGCACAGGTATATGTGGATATTTGGAGGATGGATCCGCGCAGATCGATCAGGAGAACAATTTGGCTGATTTAAATAAACTTAAGATTCCGCAGCATGTTGCCATAATAATGGATGGCAATGGCAGGTGGGCTAAAAAAAAGCATATGCCCAGAACCTTCGGACATAAGAGGGGCGCTGAGGTTCTAGAACAGACACTGGAGGATTGTAACAGTCTTGGCATAAAGTATCTTACGGTATATGCATTTTCGACTGAGAATTGGGCCAGACCATTTGAAGAAGTTCAGATAATAATGAACCTTTTCAGAGAATATTTGATTCACAGCATTGAAAAATGCATGAAGAATAATGTTATTTGCCGAGTAATAGGCGAAAGGAGCAGATTAAGTCCTGACATTCAGGAAGCAGTTAATAATCTTGAACAGGCAACAGCTGGTAATACGGGGATTACTTTTATTATTGCCATTAATTACGGCAGCCGTGATGAGATATGCAGGGGAATGAAACGACTTGCAGAAGATGCTGTCAACGGACAGTTAGATCCTAAGAATATTACAGATAAGACAATCTCGGGATACCTGGATACAGCCGATTTCCCGGATCCGGATCTGCTTATAAGAACCAGTGGCGAGGAAAGATTGTCCAATTTCTTGTTGTGGCAGCTGGCATATTCTGAGTTTTATTTTACGGATATTCCGTGGCCTGATTTTAATAAAGATGAATTGATTAAAGCGATAGAAACGTACACTTCAAGGGATAGAAGATATGGCAGGATCAAATAAAAATTTAGTTAAAGACAAACGGGGCATAGGCATACTGAAGAATAAGTCTTTCATAACCCGTGCCATTACATCTGTGATCATATTTGCATTTACGGTGCTGGCATTTGTATTGGGTTATACGATCATGCTGTGCATACTGGGCGTTTTGTCTTTGATAGGACTATGGGAATTTTACAGAGCACAGGACATTTTGTGGAAACCGTTTGCTATATGTGGTTTTGTAGCGGATATATTTTACTATGTGCTGATCCGCTTCTATGGCAATGAATATTCGGCTCTGTATCTTATCTTCCTGCTGGCGATGTTTGTAATAGCAGAGATGCTGATCTTTATTCTAAACTATCCTAAATATTCCCTGCAGGATGTATACATGTCTTTCTTCGGAGTATTTTATGTAGGAGTAACGCTTTCGTTTCTGTATATTACCAGGGTGCATGACTGGGGTGCTTACTTGGTATGGCTTGCCATCTGGTCATCCTGGGGCAGTGATGTATTTGCTTATCTGGGCGGTATGCTGTTTGGCAAACATCGGGCATTTCCTGATATCAGTCCTAAGAAAACATATGAAGGCTGCCTGTCAGGCGTTATTGGAGCCGGAATTTTAGGCTTTATATGGGCATTGATCGTTCAGAATATTGTTCCGGTAACGGATAATGAATTGATCATTTTCCCAATCGCATGTATGGTGGGTTCAGTCATCGGAATGGTTGGCGACTTATTTGCATCAGCTATTAAGAGAAGTGTGGGTATTAAGGATTACAGTAATCTGTTTCCGGGACATGGCGGCGTACTGGACAGGTTTGACAGTGTGATTGCCGTTTCTCCTGTTATATATGTGGTAACATTGTTAATCAGAATCTGGTAAATTTATGAAAACTATATCTATTCTTGGCTCAACCGGTTCCATTGGAACACAGGCACTGCAGATAATAAGAGCCAATTCCGACCTCAGGGTATGCGCTCTGAGTGCTAATAATAATATTGATCTACTTATCGAACAGATTTCGGAGTTTTCTCCGAATTTTGTTTGCGTTTACAGTGAAAAAAATGCTGAGATTTTAAAAACAAGGCTTCAGGAAAATAATCCGGAAGCCTTAGATAAAACAGAGATTTGTTCCGGAATGGAAGGACTCATTAGGGCTGCTGAGTATCCTGAGGCGGATATTGTCCTTACAGCGATTGTGGGAATGGTGGGGATCAGACCGACTATGGCTGCCATCAGAGCTGGTAAGGATGTGGCCCTGGCTAATAAGGAAACTCTGGTTTGTGCAGGCAAGCTCATCATGCAGGCAGCCCGGGACTATAATGTCCATATCTATCCTGTAGATTCTGAACACAGCGCAATATTTCAGTCTCTAAACGGAGAGAACAGAGCTGAAGCTGATAAAATTCTTCTTACAGCATCAGGCGGGCCTTTCAGGGGCAGGACTTCAGAGGAACTTCAAAATGTAACCGTGGAGCAGGCTCTAAATCACCCCAACTGGAAAATGGGAAGGAAGATTACCATTGATTCTGCCACTCTTGCCAATAAGGGGCTTGAAGTCATTGAAGCCAGATGGCTTTTTGATATGCCTGCCGAAAATATTCAGGTAGTGGTTCATCCGCAATCTATTATTCATTCGGCTGTTCAATATAAGGACGGCGCAGTAATAGCGCAGTTGGGAACACCTGATATGAAGATCCCTATCCAGTATGCTTTCTATTATCCGGAGAGAAGATATCTGGAAGGTAAGAGACTGAATCTTTTCGAGATAGGAACTCTTACCTTCGAACGGCCGGATGTTCAGACCTTTAAGGCCCTGGCTCTGGCATATAAGGCACTTGAGATCGGGGGTACGATGCCATGTGTCTTTAATGCGGCAAATGAACTTGCAGTTAAACGTTTCTTAAACGGAGAGATAAAATTTTTAGACATAGCAGACTTTATTGAAAGCAAGATGAATACTCATGAGGTGATAGCAGATCCAACCCTTGAGCAGATCATCAAAACAGGCGAGGATATAATTAATGAGCTTTGTTAGTATTATTATCTCCATAATAATTCTCGGAATTCTTGTAATTGTACATGAGTTTGGTCACTTTATTGTTGCCAGAAAAAACGGTGTATTTGTCGAGGAATTTTCCATAGGATTTGGCCCCAGAATTATTTCACACAAATGCAAGAGCGGAATGCTCCTGTCATGGAAGGCCATTCCCTTCGGCGGCTCGTGCCAAATGTTGGGCATGTTTGAGGATGAAGATGCAGGAACAGATGATGAGCGTTCTTATGACAGTAAATCTGTGTGGGCACGAATGTCCATCTCGCTGGCAGGTCCGGTATTTAACTTATTACTGGCCTGGATCTTGGCTGTAATTGTTATAGGTGTAAGTGGATATGATCCTGCCATCGTTACTTCTGTAATTGAGGATTCACCTGCATATGAGGCAGGTCTTCGTGAAGGTGATGTCATAACCAATTACAACGGTACTTCTGTAAGCTTCGGCAAGGAGATATACCTTGAAAATTATATAGATCCCATAACCTCTGAGGATCAGGAAGTTGCTATCACATACCTGAGAGACGGTAAGAAAAATACAATAACATTATCGCCGGCTGAATATGAGTATTACAGCATAGGAATATCCTATTATGCTAATGAGGAAGACGCGGAAATTGCTGAAGTTACGGAAGGAAGCCCCACAGATAAGGCAGGTCTTAAGGCCGGGGATATAATTACGTCAATTAACGGAGTAAAGATTGAGACCGGCAATGACATAAGCGACTATTTTTCTTCAAATACACTTACAGAGGATGATATCGAGATCACGTATACCCGTCACGGCGGTGATTTCACAACCACTATCCATCCTGTGAAGGCGACTGCATATAAACTGGGATTTACATATAATACAGCAAATGTTAAGGCATCTGCTGGAGATACCATTAAATACAGCCTGGCAGAAATGAAATACGAGATCGTATCAGTATTTAAGAGTCTTAGGATATTATTCTCGTCACAGGGATCTCTTGATATGCTGTCAGGTCCTGTAGGGATTGTTGAAGTCGTAGGTACAACATATGATGCCTCTGTAAGCAGCGGATTTGTAGTTACGCTTGTGAATATGCTCAGCATAATGCTGATGTTGAGTGCTAACCTGGGGATATTGAACCTGCTTCCATTTCCTGCATTGGACGGCGGCAAGTTCGTACTCCTGATAATTGAAGCGATTACCAGAAAACCTGTTCCTAAAAAAACAGAAGGAATTATTACCATGATAGGAGCCAGCCTTCTGTTCGTGTTGATGGTGGTTGTATTGGTTAATGACGTCACCAGATTCTTCTGATTCTGACGTTCATGACGCAGATTATGATATTGAGGCTCCATTGAGTCAGGTTACTGCGCACCGGGATTGGCAATGTGCAGAAACTGCAGCAGATGTAAGGTTAAACAGCGAGGAATACAAAAATGGCGTTAAGAGATAGGACAAAGGTTGTTCATATAGGTAATGTTTCCATAGGCGGGGGCAATCCCATTGCTATTCAGTCCATGACCAATACCAAGACAGAGGATTATGTCTCAACTATCAATCAGATTCACAGATTAGAGGATGCCGGATGTCAGATCATAAGATCAACTGTTCCGACAGAAGAAGCCGCCAGAGCATTTGCTTATATAAAAAGAGAAATATCCATTCCGCTGGTGGCAGATATTCATTTTAATTATAAGCTTGCCATTATGGCCATGGAAAACGGAGCAGACAAGATAAGGATCAATCCCGGCAATATCGGATCTGAGGATAATATCAGGGCAGTCGTAAGCTGTGCTAAGGAGAGAAACATTCCCATAAGAGTAGGTGTCAATTCGGGTTCCCTTGAGAAAAATCTCATTGAAAAATATGTCGGTGTAACTGCACAAGGACTTGTAGAGAGCGCGCTGGATAAGGTTAAGATAATAGAAGATTTCGGATACGATAATCTGGTTATCAGCATTAAGAGTTCGGATGTTCTTATGAGTGCCAAGGCACACGAATTGATCGCACAGAAGACAGATTATCCGCTGCATGTAGGGATCACGGAATCCGGAACCATCATGTCCGGCAACATTAAGTCAGCTATGGGCATAGGCATCATCCTGTATCAAGGTATCGGCGACACCATAAGGGTGTCACTTACAGGAGATCCGGTAGAGGAAGTTAAAAGTGCCAGAAAGATTCTTCGCAACTTGGGTCTTATAGGCTCAGGAGTTCAGGTGGTTTCCTGTCCGACCTGCGGCAGAACCCAGATAGATCTTATATCCCTGGCAAATGAAGTTGAGACCATGGTCAGCGCATATGATATTCCAATCAAGGTAGCGGTTATGGGCTGTGTCGTAAATGGCCCGGGCGAAGCCAAAGAAGCTGACATAGGTATTGCGGGCGGCAATGGCTGCGGTTTATTAATTAAGCATGGTGAGATCGTAGCAAAACTTCCGGAGGAAGAACTGCTGCCGGCATTAAAGAGAGAATTGGACAATTGGAAGTAACTAAATGAAGTTTTTCGAAGTTTTCAAAATAAATGTTGATAATGAAATTAATGAGCTTCTTAAGGATGCTGAAGTTGAAAATGTTACCAGAGTTCTGAGCGGAGGCTTCTTAAGGATCAGGATTAACTGCAGCAGGATAATCTCACCTATGCAGATCCGCATGGTTGAAAATAATATAACAAATCAGCTGCTTAATGGTCTTGTCAACGTAAGAATTGAAAACATATGCGATTATGAATTCGCTGAGCCCGGAGCAGGAGTATACAATAATCCGACCGCCTATGCGAAGGATACTGCAGTTTCTTCCAAGGCCGCGGTTTCTAATGAATCACCTTCCGGGAACAGTACGAATTTCTCATCTTATTCTCCGGGAGCAGGAGGAACTCAGGGCAATAAATCAAAATATAAAGCCAAGAAGAAAGGCCCTGACGAGGGCATGCTGTACGGAAAACAATTCGAGGGGCAGGACACACCTATCAATGAGATTATAGGTGATATGAAGCAGGTGATCATCTGCGGAATGATATTCGAAAATGAACTGACCACAACGAAGAACGGCTTTAAGATCCTGAAAATTTCTATAACAGATACCACGGACAGCATTGCGGTAAAGCTTTTTTTGAAGGAAGGAGAGGATGATCTTCCTGACCTTCTTCATAAGGGTTTATTTGTTAAGATCAACGGAAAAGTTGAATATGACAACTTCGAAGGGGAGTTCATGATAACAAGAGTCAATGGTATCAAGGAAACTGCTCCTATTTCGGATAGCAGACCTGATACTTGTGACGAAAAGAGGGTAGAGCTTCACCTTCATACCACATATTCAGATATGGATGCTCTTACAGATGTGGGGGCAGCTATCGAAAAAGCTGTCAAATGGGGTCACAAGGCCATGGCTATCACAGATCATGGTGTAGCTCAGGCATTTCCTGTGGCTTTTCATAAATTAGAAGATCTTAAGAGCTCTAATCCCGATCTTGATTTTAAGATCATATATGGCGTAGAAGGCTACCTGGTAGATGATTCCTCCAATCCGATAATAAAGGACGATGAGGATGTTGAACTGATAAGAACTTCAGCTATTCCGGATGAGGTTCCGCAGGAGCCGAACCCGGAGATGGACGATGCCATTCTCAAGGTTAAAAAAAGTAAATATTACCATGTGGTAATTCTTGCTAAAAATGAAATCGGCCGTATAAATCTCTACCGACTGGTTTCTTTTTCCCATGTCAATTATTTTAACAGAAGGCCGAGAATCCCTAAGAGTGTTCTGGCCAGATACAGAGAAGGATTGATCATCGGTTCGGCATGTGTTATGGGCGAAGTATATGATGCTGCGCTTTCTGAGGTGTCCGATGAAAAGCTTGAAGAGATCGCATCATTTTATGATTATCTTGAGATTCAGCCTCAGGGCAACAATGAATTTCTTATAAGAGAGTATAATAAGCCTAATCACAAGGGACATGCGCTTAAGGATTTTGAAGCAATAAGGAATGTAAATCGCAAGATTTGTGCACTAGGAGATAAATTAGGCAAACGCGTTGTGGCCACGGGAGATGTTCATTTCCTGGATCCGGGACACAGCATTTACAGAAGTATTCTTGAAGACAGCATGAAATATGAAGATGCCGACAGGCAGGCTCCGCTGTACTTTCATAATACAAATGAGATGCTGGAGGAATTCTCATATCTGGGAGAAGAAAAGGCAAAAGAAGTGGTCATAACCAATACTAACTTCATTGCTGATCAGATAGAGGTTATAGAACCTGTAAGACCTGATAAATGTCCGCCGGTTATTGAGAATTCAGATCAGAATCTGCGAGATATCTGTTATCAGACTGCTCATGAGATGTACGGAGAAAATATTCCGCAGATTGTTACAGACAGACTGGATAAGGAACTTAATTCCATTATTTCAAATGGATATTCTGTAATGTATATTATCGCAAGGGAATTGGTTGTAAAATCAGTTTCTGACGGATATTTGGTTGGATCCAGAGGATCTGTTGGGTCATCTCTGGCCGCAACAATGTCAGGAATAACAGAGGTTAATCCGCTTCCGCCCCATTACAGATGCCTAAAATGCAAATATAGTGATTTTGACTCCCCGGAGGTTCAGGCATTTGCCGGAGGTTCCGGATGCGATATGCCTGATAAGGTCTGTCCTGTGTGCGGCGAACCGTTGTATAAAGACGGATTTGATATACCGTTTGAAACTTTCCTGGGATTTAAGGGAGACAAGGAACCCGATATTGACCTTAACTTCTCCGGTGAATACCAGAGCCACGCCCATGATTATACAGAAGTAATATTCGGCAAGGGTCATACCTTCAGAGCCGGAACTATAGCTACGCTGCAGGATAAAACAGTGTACGGATATGTAAAGGGCTATATGGAACACAGAAATAAGCCGGTTCGCAAATGCGAAATGAACAGGCTTATTCAGGGCGTGGTGGGTGTTAAACGAAGTACAGGCCAGCATCCCGGCGGAATTGTTGTTCTGCCTCACGGCGAGGAAATTTATTCATTTACACCGGTGCAGCATCCGGCAAATGATGCCAGCAAGAATACAGTAACCACACATTTTGAATATCACAGCATTGACCACAACTTGTTAAAGCTTGATATCCTCGGCCATGATGATCCCACCATGATCAAGATGCTTGAAGACATTACCGGAACTAATGCCAGGGATGTAAGGCTGGACAATCAAGACGTCATGAGCTTGTTTAAAAATCCGGATGCACTGGGAATTAAACCGGAAGACATTGACGGATATCAGACGGGCACCCTGGGAATACCGGAATTCGGTACAGATTTTGTTATAGGCATGCTTCTTGATACCAAGCCTCAGAACTTTTCAGATCTGGTACGTATTGCGGGTCTGTCACACGGAACAGACGTGTGGCTGTCTAATGCTGAGACTCTCATTAAGGACGGCAAGGCTACACTTTCATCATGCATATGTACCCGTGATGACATCATGTTATATCTGATTCAGAAGGGCGTAGATCCGGCAATGTCCTTCAGTATTATGGAGGCGGTACGAAAGGGCAAGGTAGCCAAAGGCAAGGAAAAGAAATGGCCTGATTGGGAAAAGGCAATGAAGGAACATGATGTTCCGGACTGGTACTTGTGGTCGTGCTGCAAGATCCAGTATATGTTCCCTAAAGCACATGCCGTTGCATATGTAATGATGGCATATAGGATCGCGTATTATAAGATATTTTATCCGCTGGCTTATTATGCTGCATTTTTCAGCATCAGGGCTTCATCATTTGATTACGAACTGATGTGCCAGGGCAAGGACAAACTGATTGAAAATATGAATGCTATTAAGGCCAGAATAGCAGCAAATGAGGCATCACCTAAGGATGTGGATCTTCTTAAATACATGTATAATGTTCTTGAGATGCATGCAAGAGGATTTGAGTTCATGCCTATTGATATTTACAAGGCTAAGGCCTCAAGGTTTCAGGTAATTGACGGTAAGCTTATGCCTTCATTTGAATCAATAGACGGCATGGGCGACAAGGCTGCTATTTTGCTCGAGGAAGCTGCAGCCAAGGAAAAGTTCGTATCACGCGAGGATATTAAGATACGAGCCAGACTGTCGGCGACCCTTACGGATAAGCTGTATTCATTGGGCGTATTAGGGGATATGCCGGAATCAAGTCAGATGTCGCTGTCAGATTACTTTAAGATGTAATAAGGCTAGAGAACAATTTGAAGTCAGCAAGCTGCGCCGTCTCGGCACACGTAAATGATTTAAATTGATACGACAAAAGATCTAACAACATTAGGAGGGAAAAGTAATGTTTATAATGGATAATGAATTATGCATACAGTGCGGCACATGTATAGATGCATGCCCGAGCAAGGCTCTGTCATTTGATGATGACATGCTGATGCATGACAAGGATAAATGTAATTACTGCGGACACTGCCTTGCAGTTTGTCCAAGGGACGCTATAATGATTGACGGAGACGGATATAATATCGAAGATGTAGAAGAATTTAATCTTCTTACGCCTCCGACAGTGCAGCAGATAAGGCGTCAGATAATGATGCGCCGCTCAGTCAGAAGATTTAATGAGGAAGGAATCTCAGAGGAAGAATTAAATTATGTCCTTGAGGCTGCTAAATACGCTCCGACTGCCAAAAACCGCCAGGATAATTACCTTCTGGTAGTTGCATCAGAAGAAGGGAAAAAGGAGCTGCTGGATAAGTCAATGACAATTATTAGGCAGATCGGAAGGGATGTGGCAGATTCTAATCCTGGCTTAAGTGCATTCTTTACCATGAAGTATAAAATGTACAAGGAAACGGGTGAAGACGGACTGTATTATAATGCACCTGCCGTTATATATGTATTTTCTGATAATGATATAGACGGTGCTATATGTGCTCACAATATGATGCAGATGGTTGAAGCGCAGAAGGGCTTGGGGGCATGCTATCTTCAGTTGGCTGCCGATCCTTTCAATAAAGACAAAAACCTTAAAACGGAATATAATATTCCTGAAAACAAAAAATGTGTTATTGCAATTGCATTGGGACATACTGACGATGAATATTTCTGTTCAGTGCCAAGAAAAGATGTTCCTACTGTCTGGAGATAATCAAAAATGATATTTGTTACTGGTGATACTCATAGAAAAATGGATATTCAGAAGTTAGATCCTGAGTTTTTTACCGAGCAGCTTCTGCTGAACCGCAGGGATTATCTGATAATTGCCGGCGATTTCGGCGGAATATGGACCGGCGACAGCGACGATGATGAGGTTCTCGATTATCATGAGAACAAATCTTACACAACGTTATTTGTTGCAGGCAATCATGAAAATTACGATGCCCTTAACCAGTATCCTGTAATTGAGTGGAATGGCGGACTGGTACATAAGATTCGCGACCATGTCTTTCATCTTATGAATGGTCAGATCTTTAATCTGGACGGAAAAACATTTTTTACCATGGGCGGGGCAACATCAGTAGACAAAATATATCGGGTAGAGCATCAGACCTGGTGGCCCCAAGAAGAACCTGAAGCAATAGATTACTCTACAGCTTTTAATAACCTGGCAAAGTACGGAAATAAAGTTGATTATATTATTACACATACAGTTCCTGAAAAGGTTCGAAAGACAGCATTTGCGCCCATGAAGGATTTTATAGACTATGACAGTGCTGTAGAGCGCTTCCTTGATATGATAGTTGACGAAGTAGAATATAAGAAGTGGTATGCGGGTCATATTCATATTGACAGGGAGATTGCTGACTGGAATATAAGGATACTGTACAACAGCGTTGTGATCGTGTGATAAAAGTCCTGTCCGGCAGATACGAATGAGCCGTGCTTGCACGAGCGAATTCGTATCTATCGGACAGGCTAAACTGCATGAGCAAGTAGAGCGATAGCTCGGATTGCGAATGTAGGGTTGATTGCGAGAGCGCAACGTGCGAAGCAATCAACTTTTATCAAGAACTGAAAAGTTTTGATTGCGGGAGCACAATGTGCGTAGCAATCAACTTTTTTCAAGATTTTAAACAGTGGGCTGCCAGTGTGCTGGGACGGCGCAGTCCACTGCGAGAAAACAATCAGCGTAGGCGTTTTCGAGCAGTGGCTGCACGCCGAGGTTCACAGCACACGGGTAGCCTTTTAAATCAAAATAGATTAGAAAATATTGCGCTCAGTCGTTTATGACCTGATTTACCAGCACAAAAAAAGATTTCGATCAAATGACCGAAATCTTTTTTAGCAGCTCGTAGGAGAATTGAACTCCTGATTCCGCCTTGAGAGGGCGGCGTCTTAACCACTTGACCAACGAGCCATACACGCGAACGCTTGTTTATGTTACAACAACCATTCGAATAATGCAAGCACTTTTTTTAGAACAAGAAAGTTTTTAATAATTGAATTTCATTATGCATTTTGTTAGAATAGTCAAGTTGCTTATATAATTAATACAAAGAAAGGGTAGATAAAATGAAAAGCTTAAATCGTTGGGTTTACGCCATCATGGGTGTGCTTGTCCTTCTTTTTGCAGGACTTATTTATGCATGGACAACATTCTCAGGCCCGCTTAAAGGTGTTTGGGATGAAGGCGCACTTACATGGACATCAACAGTTGTAATGGTATTCTTCTGTCTCGGTGGTTTCTTCGGAGGACAGTTTCAGAAGAAGGGTATTAATGTGAAAATCAACCTGGCATTAGGTGCCATCTTAATGTTTGCAGGATTTACTATCGCAGGATTCCTTGGAAATGCAACAGGATCTATCGTAGTAATTTATCTTGGATTCGGTCTTCTTGCAGGACTGGGCGCAGGATTCACATATAATGCTGTACTTAGTGCTGTATCAGGATGGTTCCCTGACAAGCAGGGTCTTATCTCCGGTATTCTTCTCATGGGATTCGGTATCGGAAGCTTCCTCATGGGAACATTGTATGCGTCAATCGTTGATCAGGGCGCCGGAGGAACACCATGGTACACATGTTTCTTCTATATTGCTATAGCATGTCTGGTTATCATCGCTATAGGTGCGATCATTATCAAGAAGCCGGCACCAGATTATAAAGTTCCGGGAGCAGACACAGCTAAGAAGAAATCTTCAGCTCCGTATGAAGATGTTGATACTTCAAATATGCTTAAGAGAAGTTCCTTCTGGTTTATGTTTGTTTGGGCTATCCTTGTATCAGTAGCTGGTCTTGCAGTAGTATTCCTGGGACGTCCTATTGCAACAGTAGCAGTTCCTGCACTTGATACAGCAGACGGAGCCAGCACAGTAGCTATTATTGTTGGTCTTATCTCAATCTTCAACGGTATCGGACGTATTATCTTCGGCGCATTATTTGATAAGATCGGTTACAAGCCGACACTTCTTATTGTTTCGGCAATGTTTATTATTTCTATGGGCGTTATTGTTCTTTCAATGCTTACAGGAAGCCAGTTTATTCTCATTATTGCATATATTCTTACAGGTCTCTCATATGGCGGCGTTACACCTAGCCAGTCAGCATTTGTTAATAAGTTCTATGGCGCAAAATATTATGCCGTAAACTTCCCGCTTATGACAATGAACCTTCTTATTGCATCATTCGGAACTAAGCTGGTACAGGCAGTACAGAGTGGACTTACCGGCGGCGGTATGGCAGCATCCAGCGCATATATCGTTGTACTTGCCGGTGTTGCTGTTATCTGCGTAATTGCAGGTATTTTTGCGATCATGATCAAGAAACCTGCCTGCGCTAATGATTAATACACCTGACTGAATAACTTGCATATGTGATTTATAAAGTAGAAAAGTTGTAAATTGATGTGTGCCGGGACGGCGCAGGAACTGTGAGAAATCAATCAGCGAAGGCGATTTCAAACAGTTCCTGCACGCCGAGGTTCCCGGCACACATTTTATAACACTTGATAATAAGAGCTATCTGCCATAGTGCAGATAGCTCTTATTTCGTTTAAGAACAATATTGTAAATCTAATTTTTAAATAAATCTTATACCAAAATTATATTGGCGTTTTCTAACTGTAAGTCGGATGCTGTTTTACTGACAATCATCCGATATATTTGTTTTGTTTTCTAGAAGAATAATCCCCAGGCCAGGAATCCCAGGCAGGCAACAAGTCCTGTAAATACTGTTACGATTACCAGATATCCCATGATATCCTTAGCTGATAATTTAGCGATACCGAGTATAGGTAATGCCCAGAATGGCTGGATCATGTTAGTCCACTGATCGCCCCATGCGATAGCCATTGCTGCACGTCCCGGTTCAATACCGAGTGCTGTAGCTGCAGGCATTACGATAGGTCCCTGAACTGCCCACTGACCGCCGCCTGACGGTACGAAGAAGTTTACGATACCTGCACTTAAGAATGTCAGCATTGGGAATGTAACAGGTGTAGAAATGTTTACGAAGAAATTCGAAATTACACTGGCAAGTGATACACCATCGGCATTAGAAGCAACCATGATGCCCATGATACCTGCATAGAATGGGAACTGCAAGATAATTCCGCCGGCACCCTTAACTGCATCATCAACCGCATCAATATAATTTCTTAAATTGCCGTGGAAGATAATTCCCAGTGTTAACAGGATGAAGTTAACAACATTAAGTCCGAGAGATGCCTTGTTATGAACAAAGTTGTAAACAATATATACAACACATCCGATTATAAGAATTCCCCAAAGGATCTTAGACTGTTCCATCTTTTCAGCAGGAGTTTCTCTCTTGTGAGTAATCTCAGCCTCATCCTTTAATAATGAAGGATCAACTGTAATGACCTTATCTTTGTTAGGATGCATAGCATATAATACGAAAGGCATTACAAAGAGAATTACGAGAACCATAATGATATTCATTGGATGGAAGATCGTATCAGCTGTTGAAGCATACATTTTCTCAGTCATTCCTGCGCCCTGGTATCCTTCTGCAAGGGCAAGAGGAATAGATCCTGACAGACCTGCGTGCCAGATTACGAAACCTGAATATGCTGATGCAATAAGAAGCGGATAGTCAACGGACGGAACTCTTCTTACTACTTCCTTAGCAAGAAGTGCGCCTACGATAAGTCCGAATCCCCAGTTCAGCCAGCAGCAGATAGTTGAAATAAATGTTGTGATGAAGATTGCCTGGAAATTATTATGAGCCAAGCTGGCAATCTTACGAAGCAATGCCTTGATCGGCTTGGATGAAGCCATGGCAGAGCCAAATACAAGTACACAAGCCATCTGCATTGAGAATGAAAGCAGACTCCAGAATCCGTCTGTGCTTCCCCATGCACTAAGGATTTCAAGTGGTCCCATCTTCGTTGCGATCATTGCGAATACGTAGGCGATGATCGTAAGAATTACTGCAAATAAAAACGCATCTGGAAGCCATCTGTTGACCACGCGAACGCAGCCGTTTGTGATTTTTTTAAACATAATTCGTCCTCCCCTATATATTGTTCCAAATCGTTTATATTATATACCCCTTACGATGATAAATGTTGTACTTTTTCGTGTACAATGCACATATTATTCACAAAATATATTTGATGTTTTGTGCAGTATGCTCACAAAATTAAAACGTAATTATTAACTATGTATTTTTTAAATACAATTTCAAAGATAATTATTTTTTATACAATAAGGATTTTATTTGCTTTTATAATGAATCTACGGGGCGATTTAGGTTGCTGAAATACTATTAAGTGTTATAATACAACCTATGAAACAAAACTTATTTACAAAGGTGTTGGATAATATCAAGCTTTACATAATAAGGCACCCTTGGATTGCAGCAGTCGCTGCAGCTATTGTTTTGGGCTTAATTTTATTCATCTCCATATCCTCCTGTTCAGTGAAGGAAATCACATCAGTTAATTTCAATTCTGGTATTGTGCTTGATGATAAGAACTGGGAGACAGATGACAAGGGATTTATGAATTATAACAAGGAGGGGTATTCTTGCAGTGTGGGCATTGATATCTCACAATGGGTTGAGGATATTGATTTTGCAGCTGTAAAAAATTATGGAGTTGAATTTGTGATCCTTCGTCTCGGATATCGGGGATATACAGAAGGCGGATTGTTTCTGGATGAGAACTTTGAAAAATATATTAAGGCTGCCCAGAAGGCAGGACTGAAGGTGGGGGTGTATTTTGTCACCCAGGCAGTTAACGAAGAGGAGGCTGTCCAGGAAGCTGAATATGTCCTTAAATATGTATCAGGGCATAAGATAGAGATGCCCGTATATATAGATATGGAAGAAGTTTATGACACCGCAAGGACGGATGAGCTTACTTCTGATGATTTTACCAAAGTAGCTGCGGCCTTCTGCGAAAAGGTTGAAGAAGCCGGATACAGGGGCGGCGTATATGCTAATGAAACATGGTTTAATAACAAACTCAATTTTGAAAAAATAAAACATTATGATATCTGGCTGGCCAAATATTCAGATACACTGTCTACGGATCTGGCCATTAATATGTGGCAGTATTCAAGTGAAGGAACTGTAGACGGAACTAATATGTGGGTGGATATGAATGTAAGGGTTTCTAAATCAGAGGATTAGGAGGAGAAGATATGCTTAACAAAAAAACTATTGATGATATTAATGTTAAGGGCAAGAAGGTACTTGTAAGATGTGACTTTAATGTTCCTGTTCAAGACGGTAAGATCACAGACGATACACGTATAACAGCGGCGGTTCCTACAATAAAAAAGCTTATTAATGATGGCGGCAGGATCATTCTGTGCTCTCATATGGGTAAGCCTAAGGGACAAGTGAAGGAAGAATTGACACTGGCGCCTGTAGCTGAGAGGCTTTCTGAGATTCTTGGTCAAAAGGTTGTATTTGCCAAGGATAATGAAGTAGTCGGTGCGAATGCAAGAGCAGCAGTTCAGGACCTGAAGGACGGTGAGGTTATTCTTCTGGAAAATACGAGATTTCGTCCTGAAGAAGAGAAAAATGGCGAAAATCTGTCAAAAGATCTGGCTTCACTTGCAGATGTTTATGTTAATGATGCCTTCGGAACAGCTCACAGAGCCCATTCTTCAACAGCAGGAGTGACATCGTATGTACCTGTGGCTGTTGTAGGATACCTTATGGAAAAGGAAATCAATTTTCTGGGAAATGCTGTAGATAATCCGGTACGTCCGTTTGCAGCAATTCTGGGAGGTTCTAAGGTGTCTTCTAAGATCTCGGTTATTGACAATCTCTTGGAGAAGGTGGATGTGCTGCTCATCGGAGGAGGCATGGCATATACATTTGTCAAAGCTGCTGGCGGCAGGATCGGCAAATCATTAGTTGAGGAGGATTATCTTGACTATGCCGCAAACATGGTTAAAAAGGCAGCCGAGAAGAAGGTTAAACTCCTGCTTCCTGTTGACTGCATCATTGCGTCAGAGATCTCAAATGATGTTCCGTGCAAGGCTTGTGATATAACTGCAATCCCTGATGACATGATGGGGCTGGATATCGGTCCTAAGTCAATCGAACTTTTTAAGGATGCAATAAAGGACTGCAAGACTGTTATATGGAACGGACCTATGGGCGTATTCGAAACAGCTAATTTTGCAGAAGGAACTAAGGCAATTGCCGCTGCCCTGGCAGATCTGGACGCCACAACAATAATCGGTGGCGGAGACAGTGCTGCAGCCGTTAACCAATTGGGATATGGCGATAAGATGACTCATATATCCACCGGCGGCGGAGCTTCACTGGAGTTTCTTGAAGGCAAGGAACTGCCGGGTGTTGCAGTCATAGCAGAAAAATAGATAGACAATATGCCAATCTTCCTTACAGTCTCTATAGACAGTAAGGAAGGTTGAACATAAATATATTGTAGTAGAGGAAATTAAAATGAGAAGAAAAATTGCTGCAGGAAATTGGAAAATGAATAAGACTCCGCGTGAAGCGAGGGAATTACTGACAGAGATCATTCCGTTGATTCACAGCGACGATGTAGATGTTATATTATGTGTTCCTTTTATTGACATTCCGGTTGCTATAGAGATGCTTAAGGGAAGTAGTGTTTCTGTTGGCGCACAAAATATGCATTTTGAGGATAAGGGCGCATTTACAGGCGAGATATCAGCCAAAATGTTATACGAATCAGGCGTTGAATATGTAATTATCGGACACTCCGAGCGCAGACAGTATTTTGCCGAAACTGATGAAACTGTCAACAAGAAGATCATCCAGGCATTTAAGAATGAACTCATACCTATTGTTTGCTGCGGCGAAACTCTTGAACAAAGAGAATCAGGAATCACACTTGAGTGGATCTCTGGACAGATTAAGAATGCATTTGCAGATGTTCCTGCAGATCAGGCCAAGGAAGCTATAATCGCATACGAACCGATCTGGGCAATCGGAACCGGTAAGGTTGCCACAAAGGAACAGGCTGAAGAGGTATGCCGCCATATTCGTAACACCATTGCTGAAATTTATGATGCAGAGACTGCAGAAGAAATCAGAATATTATACGGCGGATCAGTTACCGGTGATTCAGCCAATGAACTGTTCAGTATGGAAGACATCGATGGCGGTCTGGTAGGCGGTGCGAGCCTTAAGGCTGACTTTGGACGTATTGTTCATTACAATGCATGATTAAAACAGCATGATCAGTTTTATAAAGGGAACAATTAATTTAGTAGGTGACAGCTATATTATCCTGGACTGTCACGATATAGGATTTTATATTTCCATGCCTTCTTCGGCTCTGTATAAGCTCTCAGAGGGCATGGAAGTTGTTGTTTACACGCATATGGCCGTAAAAGAGGACGATATGTCTTTGTATGGATTCTTAAGTAATGAGGATCTGTATATGTTTAAACAGCTTATTACGGTCAGCGGAGTAGGGCCTAAGGGAGCTCTCGGGATTTTATCCAATATAAGTACCGATGAACTCAAAATGGCCATTGCGGCTGAAGATGCCAAGCTTATTTCCACATCTAAAGGCATCGGCCTTAAGACGGCACAAAAGCTTGTGGTTGATCTAAAGGGCAAATTCAAAAATGCCGCTATAGTTTCGGCGGATAGACCTTCGCAGGCTGTTAATAATAATATTGAAACTGCAATTATGTTTGTGCAGTCAACCGGTATATCCAGAACTCAGAGCATGAAGGCCATATCTAAGGCGGATATTCCTGATAATGCAGATGTGGATACAATAATTGATTTGATTTTTAAGAATATAAATATATAGGTGAAGCATGGTCAAGGAAAATCCGATAAATACAAATATAATGCCTGATGAACATGAGACTGAAAATAATCTCAGGCCTCAGAGTTTCGATACCTATATAGGTCAGAAGCGTATTAAGGAAAATCTGAAAATATATATTAAGGCAGCCAATGAAAGAAACGAGCCGATTGACCATGTGCTGCTGTACGGACCTCCCGGATTGGGTAAGACCACATTGGCGGGAATAATCGCCAATGAAATGAACAAAAAAATGAAGATCGTTTCAGGTCCTGCTATTGAATATCCCGGAGAGATCCTTGCTATAATCAAGCAGCTGCCTACAGGCGGCGTTCTCTTTGTGGATGAAATTCACAGACTCAGCAAGCCTGTAGAGGAAGCTCTCTATTCTGTTATGGAGGATTTCGTCTTCGATGCAGTCATTGAAAATGGTGAACAAACTATTGTAAGGCGCATAAATGTAGAGCCGTTTACATTGATCGGAGCTACAACAAGAGCAGGTCTTCTGTCAGCACCTTTAAGAGACCGGTTCGGAATCATCCATAGAATGGAATATTATGAACCTGAAGAACTGGCACAGATAGTTACTAATTCTGCAAGGAAATTAAATGCAGACATTGATGAAAGCGGCGCACTGGAGATAGGCAATTGCTCAAGAGGAACACCTCGTATTGCCAATCGTATATTAAGAAGAGTAAGGGATTATGCTCAGGTTAAATATAACGGATATATTACCGGAGAGATTGTTGATGAAGCTCTGGGACTTCTGGATATAGACTGCAGGGGACTGGATCTTACAGACAGGCTGATCCTTACAACAATGATCAATAAATTTATGGGAGGCCCGGTGGGTCTTGATACTCTGTCAGCTGCTGTTGGTGAAGATCCCGGAACAGTAGAGGATGTATACGAACCATATCTTGTAAAATGTGGATTTATCAACAGAACACCAAGAGGACGAATGGCAACAGATCTTGCTTATTCGCATTTAGGATTATCAAATGATTGATATTATTCTTACAATATGTAAGTATCTTATAATTATTTGTTTCGGTGCATTCACTTTGACATCATTTATGGCACAAAGGGATGTTCCGGACGAAACAAAATCGAATACGTTTTCATTACAAAGAGTGCTTATGCTTGCGATACATGCCATGGCATTTTTTGTTATATGTATGAATGTTCTGACAAATAATGCTGATTTAAATATCTGGTATGTTGTCAGCTTTTATATTGCACAGCTGGCATATCTGATGTTTATGACGATATTTATACCGCGAGTGGTACATCTGAATCCGGGGCTGAATAATGTAATGTGCATGTTTCTGGCCATCGGGTTTATAATACAGACCAGGCTTTCGCTTAATAATTCGTTCAAACAGTTTCTCATAATTCTGGCTGGAACAGTTATTTTTGTTATTCTGTGTGTATTGTGCAGGCACATGACATTTCTTAAGAACCTGACATGGGTATACTGTATCGTGGGCATGGGCCTTTTGCTGCTGGTATTAGTGCTTTCGGCAGTTTCAAGAGGTGCCAAACTGTCACTGGAACTGGGACCCTTCTCCTTCCAGCCTCTTGAATTTGTCAAAATATTATTCGTTTTATTTGTAGCAGCTGCATTTAATAAGTCCAATTCATTTAAAAATGTTGTCATAACTGCGATCGCTGCAGCTATTCATGTGCTTATTCAGGTTATGTGTAAGGATTTGGGATCTGCATTTATTCTGTTTGTCATATACCTGATGATGTTATATGTTGCCACACGCAAATTCAGATATATATTTCTCGGAACTGCAGGATTTGCTGCTGCTGCGGTTATTGCATATAAAATGTTCAGTCATGTTCAGGTACGTGTGTCGGTATGGCTTGATCCCTGGGCTGATATAGAAGGAGACGGATACCAGATCGCTCAGTCATTATTTGCCGTAGGTACGGGCGGATGGTTTGGCTCGGGACTATTTAAGGGCAGTCCCACATCAATACCGCTTATCTCAAAGGATATGGTAATATCCGCCATTTCTGAGGAATTGGGTGCTATATTTGCAATATTTCTCATATTGTTATGTTTATGCTTTACTTTAATGATATTCAGAGTTGCGATCAGGATTGAGTCAACATTTTATAAGCTGCTGGCATTCGGGTTGGGCGTGTCTTATGCTATACAGGTATTTCTTACCATAGGTGGTGCGCTTAAATTCATACCGCTTACAGGTGTTACACTTCCTTTTATATCCAGCGGCGGCAGTTCGATCCTGGCATCCATGATCATGCTGGGAATAGTTCAGTCTCTGTATGTTATCTCAGAATCTGATGTGGCTCATGAGAGGAGAATGGTGGCCTCGGGAGCGGATATTTCGGAATTTGCCGGTTATGAAGACCTGGCTGAAGACAGCCAGCAGCAAGAAGACGAATATAATTATTATCACCGCAATGATCCGCAGGATACAGAGCAGCTGCCGTATTCAGAAGATGACGAGCAGGATGAGATCTCCGAAGACTATGATTCATACGACGATGATGAATATTATGACGGCAGTTATGATGATGAAGAGGATTACGATGATGAATATCCGGAAATTTCGAATAATAACGTCAGAGGAACAAGACGTGAGCAGGTAGTATATACCTTTGCCCAGCATAATGACTATGATGAGAATAGACCCGGTACCGATAAAAATGCTGAATATAACGGCCGATTAAGGGTAAAAAAGCTGGGTACAATTGATGATGCGGAGCAGAGATCATACGGTGATCGTTCCGGAAACGAAACTAACAAGAGAACCATAATAATGATTGACTCGGATAGTATAGATGATGATGAATTCTGACAGAAATACAAGAAAAATAAATAGAGTTCGAAAAAAGATCAACAAAGGAAGAACAATTAACCGAGATATCATGAAGGTATTCGGATTCTTTGTCGTAATATTTGCTGCGCTTATAATCTTTTTTACATATTTTCTCTCATTTCAGGCCAGTTCTGTAATAAACAGCAGCTATAACAGAAGGTCTGAGGCATTGACTAAATCAGTAAAAAGAGGCAGCATTCTCGCATCAGACAAAACGGCATTGGCATATACCACAATAAATGAAGATGGTACGGAAACAAGAATTTACCCCTATGGTAATGTTTTTGCACATGTTGTGGGATTTTCTACAAATGGAAGATTAGGGCTTGAATCCTCGTATAATTATTATCTTCTCACATCACACCTGGGTTTATTTGAAAAAATTTCCAACGAATTTAATAATGAAAAAAATTCCGGCGATGATATTCTGACAACACTTAATGTAGGACTTCAAAACTATGTATATGAGGCTTTAGGTGATAATTACGGAGCAGCAATATGCATGAATCCTGATACGGGTGAGATATATTCACTGGTGTCTAAGCCTGATTTTGACCCTAATGTTATAAGCGAGATATGGGATTCAATAGTTTCCTCCGGCAGTGATGAGGAAGGTGCTGAAACCACTTCGGACAGCACAGTGCTTCTTAACCGGGCAACACAGGGATTATATACTCCCGGATCTACATTTAAGATATTTACATTATATGAATATTGTCTGGAAAATCCCAAGGCTGCTCAGGATTTTTCTTATAATTGTACCGGTGAGATAACAGTAGGAGATACCTCGCTTTCATGCTACAGCGGAGCTCATGGTCTTGAAAATCTGCGGACTGCATTTGCCAATTCCTGCAACTGTGCCTTCGGTACAATAGGTGCAGGTCTTAATCTTGAAAAATTCAGTGAGACAACATCCAAATTACTATTTGACACAGCACTGCCAGTAGATTTATCATCTTACGAAAGCAGATTTTCCCTGTCAGACAGCGATACAGATTTTGATATTATGGCGACTGCCATAGGACAGGGCAATACTCTTGTTTCTCCTCTGCATCTGGCTATGGTTGTAAGTGCAATAGCAAATGACGGTGTATGTATGACTCCACATACAGTATCAGCCGTGCTTAATCCATATGGTGAGATAATCAAGCAGTTCAGAAATGAACAATATAAGGTTTTATTTACAAAAGAAGAGGCTGCATCTCTGAAGGAATACTTACGAGCTGTAGTAACCGACGGAACTGCGCAGGTTCTGTATCCGGGCAACTTCGTAGCATACGGCAAAACAGGAACTGCACAGAAGGAACGTTCCGATGACCAGGAATATGATCATTCATGGTTTGTAGGATGGGCCGAGAACAACGAGAGAAAGCTGGCTGTTTGTGTTATTTTAGAGGATGCGGATGCAGCAGGAACTACAGCAGCTAATATAACAAAACAGATTTTTGATTATTATTTTAATTAAGCTTGGAATAAGAGATATCTCTGCATTCAAATAAACAGTATAACAATGGAAGGGTAACTATGATCAGCAGTATGACAGGCTTCGGCCGCTATGAACTTATTAATGAAAAGCTAAAGCTAACGGTTGAATTAAAATCGGTAAATCATAAATATTTGGATCTGAATATTAAGATGCCGCGTAAATTCAACTTATTTGAAAACAATATTCGAAATCTTCTGAAAAAATATGCAGTCAGAGGCAAAATTGACCTTTTTATTACATATGAGGATCTGTGCGATGAGCAAAAATCCCTTCGCTATAATTCATCTCTGGCACAGGAATATTATAAATATTATTTGCAGATTCAGCAGGATATCGGAATAACAGAGGATATTAAGCCATCTGTTATTGCAAAGTGCATGGACGTACTTGTTTTAGAAGAGCAGGAATCCGATGAAGAAGAGTTGTGGGTAGTACTTTCTGAAGTATTGGAAAAGGCATTTTCATCATTTAAGGAATCAAGAATAAAAGAAGGCGAGGCTCTTAAAAATAATATTCTTGTAAAACTTGATGACATGGATAGGATTACTGACTACATTGAAGGATATTTGCCGCAGATAATTACCGAATATCGTTCCAAACTTGAAGAAAAGGTTAAGGAATTTCTGGAGAACAGCCTGATTGATGATGCAAGAATTGCCGCAGAGGTTACCATCTATGCAGACAAGATCGCAATAGACGAAGAATTAGTTAGGCTAAAGACACATATTAAACATATGAGAGATATACTTAATGCCGGAGGAGAGGTTGGAAGAAACCTTGATTTTCTGGCACAGGAGATGAACAGAGAATCCAATACGATTCTGTCTAAGTCTAATAATATAGATATAACAAACAGCGGAATTGAACTTAAAACTTGCATTGAAAAAATAAGAGAGCAGGTGCAGAACATTGAATAACAACGGAATAATACTAATAGTCAGCGGCCCGTCAGGAGTGGGCAAGGGCACAGTCTGTTCAAGACTTGTGGACAAATATCCGGATGAATATGTGCTCTCCATATCAGCAACCTCAAGAAAGCCTCGAGGCAATGAGGTTAACGGAAAAGAGTATTTTTTTAAGACAAAAGAAGAATTCGAGCAGATGATATCCGAGGGAATGTTTCTGGAGTATGCTCAGTATGTGGGTAATTACTACGGCACTCCCCTTGAATGGGTCAAAGACAAGCTGGATAAAGGCGTAAATGTTATACTTGAGATTGATGTTCAGGGAGGATTTCAGGTTAAGAAGAAATGTCCTTCTGCTGTTACCATATTCGTTATGCCGCCCGATAAGGACGAATTGCTGAAGAGACTGGGCGGCAGAGGAACGGAAAATTCGAAGCAGATTGAAAAACGAATACAAAGAGCCGGTGAAGAGATGAAATATGCAGAAGAGTACGACTATGTTATAACAAATGAAGTCGTTGAAAATTCTGTTGATTTATTGCATAATATTACTCTATCTATAAAGGACAAATTATCTAAGGAGGTATAAAATGTTACATCCATCATATACAGATTTAATGGACGCAATTAACAGTGAGGTTGAAGAAGGCGAACAGCCGGTAGTTCAGAGCAGATATTCTATTGTTATGGCTGCATCTAAGAGGGCACGTCAGTTGGTTGACGGAGCAGAACCGTTAGTTCCTGTCAAGGGATCTAAGCCATTATCCACAGCAGTAGAAGAAATTTATTCTCAGAAGGTCACAATTATCAATAACGACGAAAATAAATGAAAATATTTTTAGTATCACTTGGCTGCGATAAGAATAGAGTAGATTCAGAAGAAATGCTGGGGCACTTAGGTGCTGCTGGTTTTTCTTTTACTGATGATGAATACGAGGCAGATATTATAATTGTTAATACCTGCTGTTTTATTGATGACGCTAAAATGGAATCAATAGATACTATTCTTGAAATGGCCGAATATAAAGAAATCGGAAAATGTAAATATCTATTTATCTCGGGCTGCATGGCAGAAAGGTATAAGGAAGAAATCCTGGTTCAATTGCCTGAGGTAGATGGATTTATCGGCACATCAGATTTAACTAAGATTGTGGATCTGGTTAAAGAAAAGCTTGAAGAAGATGAATTAACAGATAATGAGACTACTGATGAGAAGAGTACATTAACATCTTCACATCGTATAATCACTACACCCGGACATTATGAATTTCTGAAGATAGCAGAGGGCTGCAATAAGAGGTGTACATATTGCATTATTCCATATATCAGAGGCAATTATCGCAGCTATCCGATGGAAAACCTGATCTCACAAGCTGAGTACCTGGCGGAGCAGGGTGTTTCGGAGCTTATTTTATGTGCACAGGAAACAAGTATTTACGGAAGAGACTTATACCATAAAGACAAACTTCCGGAGCTCTTGAGAAAACTTGCCCAGATAGAAGGCATTAAGTGGATCCGTGTCCTTTACTGTTATCCAGAGGATATAACCGAGGAATTCCTTGAGGTTATGGCTTCTGAGCCTAAGATCTGCCATTATATCGATATGCCGATACAGCATGCTTCGGATCATATTCTTAAGAGAATGGGCCGCAGAACTGATCACGACGATCTGGTTCGCATTATCAATATGGCTCGCAAGATGGTTCCCGGCATAACCCTTAGAACAACTCTTATAACAGGTTTTCCGGGTGAGACTGATGAAGATCATAAGATTTTAAAAGACTTTGTGCAGGAGATGCGTTTTGACCGTCTCGGCGTTTTCACATACTCAAGGGAAGAGGGAACCCCTGCATATTCTTTTGAAGATCAGATTGATGAGGATGTTAAAACTGCCAGAAGAGATGAGATCATGTCTATGCAGGAGCTTATTTCATATGAAAATCTTGCTGAACATATCGGAGAAACATTTGATGTTATCATTGACGGATATCTTCCGGATGAGGATGTCTATGTAGGAAGAACATACATGGATGCACCTGATGTTGACGGAGCATTTTTCTTCAAATGTGACAGTCAGCTTATGACGGGTGATCATGTCAGATGTGAGGTTACAAATGTCAGTGATTATGATCTCTATGGTGAGTTTATAGAAAAGTTATAAGGAACTGATATAATGAATATTGCTAACAAACTGACAATTTCAAGAATAGCTATCATACCTATATTTGTATTGTTTTTACTTGTCGAAATCAGCAAATATCATTTTATTATTGCAGCGGTTTTATTTATCATCGCTTCTGTTACGGATTTCTTCGATGGAAGACTGGCAAGAAAATATAACCTGGTGTCTGACTTCGGCAAGTTTGCCGATCCTCTGGCAGACAAATTATTAGTGCTTTCGGCAATGATCTGCTTCGTTGAGCTTCATTTAATGCCGGCATGGATATGTATAATTATTATGGCCAGAGAAATCGCAATAAGCGGATTCAGACTTGTTTGTGCCGGAAACGGCGTTGTGATTGCTGCATCAAAGCTGGGCAAGTTCAAAACCGTGACCCAGATGGCATTCGTTATTCTTACGACATTTAATTTTTCTTATTATTTTATGGATACGGCTCCCGACCTATGTGGAGTTATTGAAACAATAAGAATTATTTTAATGTATCTGGCATTGGCTATGACAGTGCTGTCGCTTGTTGATTATCTCTATAAAAACAGGAATGCATTTGCCGGAAAATAGACAACCGCGGTTTTATCTTGAAAAATATTTACTAATCCAATGCGTAAGATCAAATTACAAATTGGGTTAGTATTTTTTTTCAAGAGTTACTATGTAGAGGGTGGTTTTTACCACCTAATACATATATGACTGCGGCTCATTTGTGGTGAATTGAAAAGCAGTTGTAAGAAAGGAGAGCTGAAACCTTATAACCGTTGAAAATCACACAAAAAGGAGCTGATATTTGGAAATCTATTTTTGAAGAAATGGGCGGTACATACCGTCAAGTGGGCGATTATTTCATCCCAAACCTTGTCCTGCCAGATAAGGACGATTATCAGATCGGCAAATACGGACGTATGCACCATACCTATCTGAAAGAATACCAGTCATGTCCTGGTCACCATCTTGGTTAGTGAGTGACTGAGACGGATAATTGATGTTCTTTAAGGTCACAAAGAATGATGAATGTGTGGAATGGAATGTAGGCAGACGCAGAGGCGTGTGGTATTCGCGCTGATTCTAAATAGTGTCTCCGGCATCGCGTGGGCAACGCCCTTTGCTGACTGGATTGCATTTGCAATCTCCGCGATCACGCTGAGTAAACAGCAAGGCCACAACCTTTTCCAAAGAAGGTTGCGGCCTTATTGTATTTTCCTTATTCACAGGGCAGTTCTTCGGACTGTTCTTTGAAATGGATTTTCTCCGTTCC
>CAVBWS010000023.1:0-30356 GCA_963599255.1 Treponemataceae bacterium | reverse complement strand
CTTTAGCTCAGTTGGTAGAGCACCTGACTCTTAATCAGGGTGTCCAGGGTTCGAGCCCCTGAAGGTGCATTGCTTAGAAGATAGCGGAAATCCTTATAATTGAGGGTTCCCGCTATTTTTGTATCTAAAATATTCTAAAATACGCCGAAATGGACTAAGAGAAACTGGCTGAGTCTATGACAGGCTGAGTTCTTGGCTTCGATATAATCAAAACATGAAAAGTATATAAAAATCAGTCAATTCTAAGCAGGAAGGAGACAATAAACATGAAGAAACTATTATCAACATTCGTTGTTCTTGCAGCCTGTGCAGCATTAGCTGTTCCGGCGTTTGCACTTACACATGAAGACAATGGAGACAAGGAGATGACCGCACTCCTTTATGGGAAAACATTAGAGCCTGAGACAGAGTCTGCTCAGGAGCTTTCAGGAAACGTTGAAATAAGAGAGGCTGCCGAGACACAGACTTATTCATCAATGGTTCAAAAATATGAAGCCGGCGAGATTACAGAAGAAGAGCTAAACTCCTGGCTTCAGGAAAATTATCTGTATAAAGGCACACTTCTCGTAAAGGAAGGACTTGAAGCAATTAAAAGCGATAAAGAAAGGGCAGAGGTTGACATGGAAAACCTTCCTAAAGATTTAAAGGAAGAAGACCTTATAAACGAGGACGGTAAATACTATGTAACCTTAGAGAGTTTATTAAATCTAGCATCAGATAGGCTTAAGGCATCTAAAGAGGACTACGAGATAAAGGAAAACGAGAAGTTAAACCTTGCCTTTAAGGCTCTTGCAAGTGAGGATTCTGAAAAAGCGGCACTTAGCTTATTAGCTTTTTATATTGATGGAACAAATGAGGCTGCAATAAGTTCAGGTGAAACATTTGACGAGAATGAAAAGAAAAACGCAGTGATGCTCTGCATGATAGCTGATGCTGCCACCGCTTACAAACTTACATCTGAACAGATAGGAATGTTGTCTGATACAGGTATTATAACGGGTATAAAGGATCATACGATTGAAAACGGAACGGATACTAAAATCTCGGATCTGGTAGCGATAAATACGGCAATCGTAAAGAATATACAGATTGACGATTCGGAGGTTCTATATGATATCGACGGTTCTTATACTGTTTACTGGCACATAGTCATTGATATAGCTTCCTTAAAAGCGTACGAAGAGGAAAAAGATATGGACTTTATGCTGCCTGACGAAAATCTCGATTTTGTAACGGAAAGCATGGTAACGATCGTATCCGAAGAAACCGATGGCGGATTCGAAGAGGAAACAGCTGTAATCATCACAAAGGACAACAAAAACGATGTGATAGCACAGACTACAGCTCAGGCAACAGAAAACGTCACGACAGTAACAGAGGGAAAAAAGAACCAGGAGATAACAAAGGTGACGGAAAGTGACACAAGCAGCAGCATTGACCGTGTAAATACAGCAACAACGCCTGCACAGGAGACGACTACTGAACAAAAAGAAACGCAGCCACAGACTCAGCCGGAACCTGCGAGACAGACGGAGGCTCCTGAAGAAGTACCTACGACAGCTCATATACACAGCTATGAAGTGGCAGAGAGCATACCTGCAGCATGTGAGACAGACGGATATATTATTTACAGATGCACAGGCTGCGGTAACACATATTCAGAGCCTATATATGCCGCGGGTCATAACTGGGTAGAGGTGTCCCAAGGGTGGATTGTCAATAGAATTACCAAGGTGGTATGCAAATGGTGTGAAGAACAGTTTGATACAGATGAAGAATGGGAAGTACATTCACTTCAGACAGGCCACGGCAACTACACATGGCGGGACGTGGAAGTTTCAAGAGAACCAGTAAGTGATGATTTGGCCCAGACATGGACTTATATAGGTGATCAATGCAGTATCTGCGGCGCATGGAGATAAAAAGCAGCTAAAAATACATATCGTTACCTAACAACAATAGGGAAGAGCTTTTGAAAACACGGCTCTTCCTTTTTATATACATGAAACAATAAAAAAGTCTTACGAGGAGGAAATATCTATGAACAAGAGAAAGACTTTAAGAAAGGTGCTGGCGTTTCTTGTGGCAGTGAGCATGATCTTAAGTATATTTTTAAATGTCTCTTTTGCATCAGAAGAGCAGACATGGCAGGAAATCGAAACTACTGAAAGTTATGAAGAGCCGGGAACGACGGTAATGTCGGACACGGAGGAGTATATCGAGCTGACAGAAGAAACCGGCATTTCGCAGTATGAAGAAGAGACTGATTCATCAGAAGAGCAGGAAGAAGGTACGTCAGAGACAGATGCAGAAGAAATTGAAGAGAGCAGCGAGGAAGGTTCTGATAACGCAGCGATAGCAGGCGGCACAGAGCCAGCGGACGAGAATTTATCAGAAGAGGAGAGCTCTTCTGAGGAGACTTCATCGGAGGAAGAAAGCAGTCAGGAAGAAAGTACGACGGCTGATGAAAGGTTTACAAGGATTCAGGAGAAGATAGACGCACTTCCGGATATTGTCCTGGACGGCAGCGCAACAAGTGAGGAGGAAGAACTTGCGCAATATTATGCTGCAAAGGCTCTGGTAGATGAACTTGAAGCAGAACTGGAAGAGCTTACGGATGAGGAATACGATAAGTTAGATCTTGAAAGATTCGAAACCTACGCAATAGCTGTATATTCTTTGTATCAGCCGCTAAGCAACATAGCACTTGTATCAGGCGGATGGTCAGCAAATGCGCTGGGGTCTGCGACGGCAACCATAACCGTAGCAAGTGAAGTTTGGCTGATACCGGGGGTTGGATGCTGGGATTATTACTTTGAACTCTCAAACGGAGCAATTCCTTATTGCGCACAAGCGACATCCGTACATCCCAGGGTGGGCACAACGGTTTCAATTAGTGAGTATTCGGGAAGCAATGCAGAATGGATAAAGAAGGTTCTGTATTACGGAGCAGACGGAGCAGCATCAGTACTCTCTACATCACAGGTAGACAGAGCCAGAACCGGTTTTGCAATGAGCTATGTATACAGCGGAGCTGACGTTGAAGACGTATACAGCATGGGAGGCATCTCACAATATTCAGGGACAGGCGCAAGATTTGCAAATCAGGTTAAGGGATACAGCGCGGTTCCTTCAAGCTATAAGCTGTATATGTGTTCATGCGGATCAGGATATCAGGTGCTCTTCTATCTGTCATATGAGCCTGAGGGATATGTAACTCTTAATAAAAGCACCAGTGCGGATACTTCAAAGAATCCGCTCACAGGAGCCTTGTACGGCATATATTCAGATGAGGCGTGTACGAAGTGGCAGGGATATTTTATAACAGGTGCAGCAGGTACCGGATATGTGGCTAAGTGGACAACTGATAAGTCAAACATCCCGTCGGCTGCCGGAGACTGCTATAATTATTACGACGGATATTACTATTATGCCGACACTTATGATAAGACAATAACACTTGATGAAGGAACATATTACCTTTGTGAAGAGGCTGCGCCAACAGGATATAATAAAAATTCGGGGACTTATCAGTTCACTGTATCGGCAGGGGCAGCGACGGCCCTTTCATCAAATGTGACAGGTATACTTAATGACGAGTTAAGTGACGGATATTTATATATCCAGAAATCCTCGACAAATCCGGATATTTACGCAGACAACAGTTTGTATTCATTAAAGGGCGCTGAGTATAAGATATATAGCAGCACATCGCTTGCTGAATCAAAACTTGTGGCAGTGCTTACAACTGATGAAAACGGCAAATCGGAGACTATAGAACTTCCGGCTGGAAGGTATTACATAGTAGAGAGCAAGGCATCACCGGGACATATGTTAGATCCGGATGCGACAGCTCCGAATTATTATATTGTTAACCTTACCACTTCAAACACGCGAGATAATCCGTATGTAGTAAGGTCCACAGACCCGCTAGAAGCGGACCCGCTGATCATCAGCATAACCAAGGCATCTGCACAGGATTATGTATATGCATTTCCTTTGGATGGGGCAACATTTAGAATCTGCTACTACGACAACCTTAACGGTGATCATTCAGGAACACCTGCAAGAACCTGGAAAATTAAAACAAGATTAAATGCATTGGGAAACGGTTATTCTGCAAGGCTTGATGAGAATGACCTTACATCCGATTCTGACCCATTGTACTATGTGGACGGAGAGGCAAGATTACTGCTGGGTACATATACGATTGAAGAGATCAACCCGGCTGGCGGCTACAGCCTAAAAGGAAGTATGTACTTCATAGGCAATGAAGCCGGTGCAGTAACCACTGACGGCGGAATCTTAGTGAAAGTTATAGACTCGAACAGCATTCTGGATCCTGTTCAGACCAAGAACAGCATTAACGGATACAATATTCCGGTCATAATAGACACGGAGGCATTAATAAATGGTTTACATTACGCAGATGCAGATGTCGAAACCACTACCATAGCAGATAGGGTATCCCTGTCAAATATTAACGCAGGCGGAACGTACAGACTTTCAGGTACATTGTATGACCGGGATACAAAAGAGCCTGTAGCAGCCAAGGTTGTAAACTTCACCGCGTCAGCTGAAAAGCAGACTGTAAGTGTTGAATTCACAGTTGATACGGCTTCGTACATAGGAAAATATCTTGTAGCTGGTGAAATATTGGAAGAATATGTAAATGGCACATGGTACAAGATGGGCGAGGAAACGGACCTTACTGCAGAAAAACAAACAGTACATTTTCCGGCGATCAGTACCATGTTAAAGGACAATGTGACAAACAGTAATATCGCAGAAGCAGGTACGGTCACATTTGTAGATACCGTAACATACAAAGGTCTGAAATCAGGAAATACATATACACTGAGCGGAAGGATCGTAGATAAAGCAACAGGAGAGGCGGTAGCAAGCAATACAGCTGCATTTACAGTTAAGGATTCATCTTCCTCTGTAACACTTTCGTTTAGTTTTGAAGCTAAGGAAAATCATACATACGTGGCATATGAGTATGTATCTGACAACGGAACAATAATCGCAAAGCACGAAGACATAAATGATGAAGCACAGACGGTATATGTTCCGAGGATCAGAACAACGCTCTTAGACAGCGTTGATGATACACATGATGCTGATGCAGCAGAGGATATCACATTAGTTGATACCGTTACATATGAAAACCTTATCATTGGTAAGGAATACAAGGTAACAGGAAAGCTGATGGATAAGGCAACAGGTGAGGCTATACTTGATGATAACGGTCAGGAGATCACCGCAGAGACGGTCTTTACAGCTGAATCCGCAACTGGTACGGTAGAGGTCATATTTACCTTTAGCGGTTTATCTTTTGCAGGAAAATCAATAGTAGCATTTGAGAGTCTCTATAAAGGCGAAAAGCTGCTCGCAGTCCACGAGGATATCGAGGATGAAGAGCAGACAGTAGACATTCCTGCGATTAAGACAATGCTTTTAGACGGCATCGACGGTGGCAAGGATGCATATGCAGAAGGCTCACCTATAGAGCTTGTAGATACTGTTACATACAAGAACCTTCACATTGGGGAGACATATGTGTTAACAGGAACGCTTATTGACAAGTCAACAGGCGAGGCTGCACTCGGCGATGACGGAACAGAGATAACGGCCACGACAACTTTTAAGGCAGAATCTGTAAACGGAACTGTGGAGGTTAAGTTCTCATTCTACGGAGCAAACCTTAAGGGTCATACCGTTGTAGCCTTTGAAGAACTTACAAGAGACACCAAGATATTAGCGACACATGAGAACATTGAAGATACTGACCAGATGGTATATATCCCTAAGATTAAGACCTCACTTTTAGACAGCGTTGATAGTACACATGATGCTGATGCAACAGAGAACATCACATTAGTTGATACCGTTACATATGAAAACCTTATCATTGGTAAGGAATACAAGGTAACAGGAAAGCTTATGGACAATGCAACGGGTGAGGCTGTACTTGATGATAACGGAAAAGAGATAACATCTGAGATATCATTTACAGCTGAATCTGTAAATGGTGCGGTAGAAGTAACATTTACCTTTAGCGGCGCAAAACTGGCAGGAAAATCCGTGGTAGCATTTGAGAGACTCTATAAAGACGAAAAGCTGCTTGCAGTTCATGAGGATATCGAAGACAAGGAGCAGACAGTAACCTTTAGGAATCCAGGAAGAACGCCGCAGACGGGTGATACATACGGCGCAGCCTTGTATCTGGGATTCGGCGGAATAGCTATTGCTGCACTTTTGACAGGAGCTGTTATATTTGTCAGAAAGAGATACGCGGCTCGCAGTAATTAAAATCCGGGCGGTCTGTGAGCCTCACGCAGAGCCTTAGTATATTCCTGTAATATCACTATTGCGTGCTTTTGATGGCTGGGTTCAGTATTCACAAGTATATTTATAAGCTTTAGGAACTCACTGGATTCAGACTGAAAAGCATTCTTAGCATCGACAGCCTCAAAAAATATGCTGTATGAAATTTCCAGTGCGTTGAGAATGTCATTAAGCGCGGATAAGGTCAGATTTCGGGAGCCTCGCTCAATCTGCCCGATATAAGTAGGATGAAGACCGGATTTTTCACCAAGAGACTCCTGAGACATACCGGCCTGCAGCCTAAAGTAGCGTATGCGTGTGCCAATTTCTGCAAGTAGTGGCTTATTTGGCTTGTTATTCATAGAACACTCCCTCCAAATTGAATTCTACAAACTTTTGCCAATAAGCAACACGGACGATAGACATGATTAACTAACAAAAGAATACTAGAGTTATTAATTTTACACGACTTTAGTTGAGATTGTGAAAATTTAAATACTATAAGATGCGTTGAAATTATTAAGACTCAGGGTTTTGTATATGACAGATATTTTTTCGGATTATCTATATAGTCAAAGGGCGTATTTTGTCTGCCGAAAGATTGCCGCCTGATATTATGGCGAAATCCACAACCTATTATAACAGGCAGGATTATTATCAGCAAATAAAATCTTTCCGCACGGCTCGGTTGTTGCAAAATGCCAGAAAACATGAGAATATAACTCACATGAAAGAGAAAGTCACGGATACAAGCAAATACGAGAAGAGATTTAAACGGGACAGGTACAAGATGCTTAAGATAGCCGGCATAGTGGCGGTTGTTTTGATAGTGTTGTTTGTGATATCAAGAACGTTGGTAGGGGTTTCGTTTGTATCCGGCATGTCTATGTATCCTACATACAGCAGCGGACAGCTGGTTTTCTACAGCCGTATAGACAAAAACTATAGCGTAGGTGACGTTATAGCCATGAATTATCTGGACGGAGATGCGGGGGGATCATTTTATATCAAACGTATTGTCGCAGTCGCAGGAGATAAGGTAGAAATAAAAAATGGTGCGCTGTATGTAAATGGCGAATTATCTGAATATGGTACAGGTAAGACAGCTACAGCTACATCCGGTAATGTAACATATCCGCTTGTAGTGCCGGAAAACAGTTTCTTCGTAGCAGGCGATAACAGAGGGCTGAATCCGGATACCGGTAGTCTGTATTCAATAGATTCGAGAACATTTGGTCCCGTGTCAGCTGCACAGATCGTAGGTGTGCTGTTTTAAAATATAAGTAGGTTTGGTCGGTTACAATGAAGGAAAAGAAAAATTCAAAGACGTTGCTTACAATTTTGGTCATCACTCTGACAGCCGCAGTGCTGTGTGCGATTTTCAGTATCATAAGAACTGAGGTAATCATGCAGAGTACAAAAAAAGAGGTAACAGAACCGACTCAATTACTGGAAGGAACCGACTCCATGACTGCCATGAATGATGGGTGGACAGTGGTGTACGAGGATGGCACATCAGAAGAGGTTACCCTTCCGTGTGATGTAAAAACAAATGCCGGACAAACAATTGAGCTGAGAAGAGATCTGTCAGATGTGAGCCTCACAGATGCGGTTATCGGATTTGATAATAACAGATATGGCATAATCATATCTGCAGACGGCAAACGATTATATCAGGCCAATACCACGGAACTGGCCGATCAGATAAAATATACCGGATATCGGTTTGTAGTTATTCCGCAGGATACAGATGAGATAGAGATAACATATACTTCGTCTGAAAACGGGACATATAAATTAAATGAGATTAAATTCGGAGACATCCATGATGCAAAATATGGAATCATCGAAGACGAGCTTATAACGATCATTTCCTTGATCCTTTTCATACTGCTCGGAATTTTGTTCCTGGGATTTCTTATATACTACCTGGCTAAGGGAAAATACAAAACAAGATTCAGCTGCATATTGGCTCTTCTGGTGTGCACCATATTATGGCGTGCTGCCGATTCAAGTTTACCGATACTGGCACTGATAGATCAGGAAGTGTCGGGTATGGTATGCTATTTATCCCTTATGATATTGCCAATCCCGATGGTGTTGTTTGTCATGCATACTGTAAATGGCGAGAGCAGGTTGCTGGAGATAATGACTATTATCGGCGCGTCCAATGTAATAGTACAGACAATATTAAGCCGGACCGGATTGGTTGAAATGCAAAACATGCTCATAATATCGCATGCACTGGTATATGCGGACATAGTGACCTGCATTTTGGCTCTCAGAAAAAACAGGCAGGTATATGGAAAAAATCGTGAAAATAATCTGATAGAAATAGGTGTTATATGTCTTAGCCTATGTGCGGTCAATGCAATGCTTATGTACTGGATGGGCTCCCATGAAAATTATAAGAACAGCCTAGTTGTCGGAATAATCATATTCCTTATCTTATTATTTGCGGCAACGATCAGTACCAATATGAGAAGCCGCAGAGAAGAAGAACAGAAAATATCAGAAGCCAAAATATATAAAAAGCTCGCAACACATGATCAACTCACAGGACTTAAGAACAGAAGGGCATTTGAACAGAAATTAAAAGAGATTGAGGCAGAGACTCAGGAAGCCAAGGGAGCCGTACTTATAATGATGGATATAAACGGACTTAAGGCGACCAATGATCAGTATGGACATTTGGCAGGGGATGAATTGATCATATCCACAGCCAGACTCATAGAAGGTGTGTACGGAGGTGATGGTGACTGCTACAGAATAGGCGGCGATGAATTCGTTGTGGTAATGATCAATCCTAAAAATTCTGTTAATTATTACAGTGCACTGCTGAATAAAAGGATAGCTGCGCATAACGAAACCAGCCGATGGAAGATCTCAATCGCCAGTGGCTACAGCTGTATGGTTAAATCAACAGGCGAACAATTGAGTATAAGTGACTGGAAGCAGGAAGCAGATATTAAAATGTACAGAAATAAGGTTTCCATGAATACAGGGGATAACAGAAACCTGGCCAAGGATCTTCAAAATATCATTGACTGTATAGTAACAACATTGGAAGCCAGGGATGAATATACAGCGGATCATTCTGCCCGGGTAAGTGAGCTGTCACTTTTTATCGGCTCCAGATTAGGAATAAGCAGTGCTACATTATACAATGTGGAGAAGGCGGCTTCCCTTCATGATATCGGTAAAGTCGGAATACCCGACAGCATATTAAGGAAGGAAGGACCGTTGACCGATGAAGAATTCAGAATAGTAAAGCGGCATTCCGAGATCGGCGCAGATATCATAAGCAAGGCTAAGGGAATGTATGATATTTCACAGATTATCTTGCATCATCATGAAAGGTACGACGGCAAGGGATATCCGGAGGGAATAAGCGGCACCGATATTCCGTTAGAGTCAAGAATAATCGCCATTGCTGACAGTATAGATGCCATGACATCTAAGCGTGTATACAGGGACAGTATGAGCCTTGATGAATGCAGGGCAGAGATTGAGAGAAATATAGGAACACAGTTTGATCCGGCGATTGCAAGGATTGTGCTGAAAAATTGGAGCGGCATATCTGATATTGTACTGCTTCATCCGAAGAGACAGGCGCATGAAGCGATAAGCTGATATTTAGAGAGGCATAGAAATGAATGAGCTGTATTTTGGAATATCCCTGTTATCCTGCGTAGATCTGATCGTTTTGATGGTATTTGCAGGCGCTAACAGCCGTATTCCGGTGGAAAAAAGAAATAGCTTTCTGATGGCCTACAGCATTTTACTGCTGGCAATCCTTGCGGACGTTATGTCAACTGCGCTAAACGGGACACCGCCATGGACCATGGGTCTGCATACTGCTATGAAGTGTTTAGATTATATAATAACACCGGCGGTATCACTGTCTTTCATGCATCAGTTCTCGACGACCAAAAACCTGCTGCGTCCGGTTTATGCTATTTTGATATGCAACGCAATCCTGGAGATAGTGTCATGCTTCACGGGATGGGTATTTTACATAGATGCGGACAATTATTATCAATACGGACCGCTGCGTCTGGTATACAGTGCTGCATACGTGGTATGTCTTATCTTTGTAATAGTAAGCATTGTAAAATTCGCCAGAAAATACAAACATCTTAATATCGGACCGCTGCTTGTAATCCTGATAATGACCCTTCTGGGCGCTCTGGCACAGGAATTCTTCCCAAATATAAGAATATGCAATCTGTCTATAACCGTGGCCTGCACGCTGTTGTATATATATTTCTGCGTATTTCTGCAGTACGAGGACATTATGAGTCTGCAAATGCAGCAAAATCTCTTGGAGAGAGATTCGCTAACGGGTCTTTTCAGCAGGTATTATTATGATCGTATGATTGCCAGCTATAAAAATGGCAGAAAACTGGAGGAAGATCTTGCTTTTATAGAAGCTGATATAGATGGGCTGAAACAGATAAATGATGTACAGGGGCATAAAGAAGGAGACAGATTAGTTAAGGAATTTGCCGACTGCATGAAAGAGGTATTGGGATCCTACGGGCAGTGCTACAGAATAGGCGGCGATGAATTTGTCGCCAGAATATTAACCGGCGATAAGACCGCCGAGGAGCTGTCGGGCAAGCTGGAGGCTCTGGCCAGATCAAGAGATATGGATGTATCTGTCGGTGCAGCATCAGTCATGGATGAGGCCGATGAAGTTACTAACATAGACCAGTTAGCAGCATTGGCTGATAAAAAAATGTATGAGTGCAAGGGTCGCAAAAAGATTGCCGAGGCAACCAGACGACAGACTGAAAAAACAACAGAAGAGCTGCTGGAGCAGGTCGTTATGGCGCTTGAGTTATCCCTTGCGGTCAAGGATTCGTATACACAGGGACATTCAATAAGAGTCGCTCAGTATTCAGAACTTATTGCCAGGTATTTAGGATACAGTGAGAAGCGGGTAACAGCAGTCAAATACATGGCGCTTCTGCATGATATCGGCAAGATAGGAATCAGAAATGATATTTTGAATAAAAATGGAGCACTGGAGGATAATGAGGCAGAACTTATCAGGCAGCACACAATAATGGGCTCGGATATACTTCAGAATATTACTTCGATTCCGAATCTGTATATGGGTGCAAGATGGCATCACGAGAGGGTGGACGGAACAGGATATCCGGACGGATTGACCGGAGATCAGGTGCCTGAGGAAGTCAGGATCATCAGCGTGGCAGATGCATTTGATGCGATGACGAGCAACAGAAGCTATCGTAAGAAGCTGCCATGTCAGGAAGCCAAGAAGCGTCTTATAGAAGGTGCAGATACCCAGTTCGACAGGAGAATAGTGGAAGCATTTGCGGATATTATAGATAACGGCCTGGAATCAAGTATTTGTGCCGGTTGAAGAAGTTTCACCGGCAAATTAAGGGCGGTGCGGATGCCCCTCGTAAATCGACCTGTGAATTGTAGATAATGCGTGCCGTGAGCCTCGGCGTGCAGACACTGTTCGAAAACGCCTTCGCTGATGTGCTATAAAAGTCCTGGACGACAGATACGAGTGAGCCGTGCTTGCACGAGCAAACCCGTATCTATCGGACAGGCTAACCTGCATGAGCAAGTAAAGCGATAGCTCGGATTGCGAATTCAGGTTTGATTGCGAGAGCACGAAGTGCGTAGCAATCAACTTTTATCAAAATCTTTAGCAGTGTCTGCGCCGTCCCGGCACGCATTATTTACGATTCGCAAACCAAAATGGCGCTGCTAGCACAGCCATAGCAAGATTATTTTCTTCTAGGTCTTCTCTTGTAGAGAAGAGCAAATATCAATGCTGCGATTATAACCAGTATGGAGGCACCATACAAAATCAGTGTTTCTGTCGAAACTGTCTGAGATGTATTATTGTCAGATCCAGGCATGCCGAAGCCTCCCTGCATGTCGCCGCCGAGTTGACCCGGTCCGCCCTGCATTTGACCATCTGCAGATTCTCCGTCGGATTGTCCCGGTTGTGAACCGCCGGGTCCGCCAGGAGAATCACCGTCTTGAGATTCAGTCTCTGTTGATTGTGTATCCTGAGTTTCGCTGTCGGTTGTGGTCTCTTCAGTTTTGACATCACTGCCGATTGTCAATTCATCAGACTGAGCCTTGTTATCAGTTGTTACCTTTTCAGTTTGAACATCATTCTCATGGGGCACAGTGGTTTGAGCCTCACTGCTGCTTAATTCTGTATTCTTAGAATCATTACTGATCAATCTTGTACTTTGAGAGTCGCTGCCGGGTGATCCTGCATTCTGAGAATTATCACCAGGCACCTCCGTATCCTGAGCTGTGTCATTAGTGAATTCGGCATTAGGCTGTTTTGAGCCTATATCACCCGAGACTGCCGCTTTTGCAGTTGAGTTTTTTGCCGTCGTAGTTTCCGAGACTATAGCTTCTGAGGCTGTTGTTTCTGCTGTCGTAGTTTCCGAGGCTGAAGCTTCACCAGGGGTTTCCTGAGCGTCTGCTTCCTGAGAGTTCGACTCGCCGGGCATGCCGCCGAAGTCTCCTCCAGGTCCGCCGCCACCGGGACCACCGCCAGGGCCTCCGCCCTCGTTTCCTCCGCCCATGCTGCCCATAGAGTTGAGATTGATCGATGAAGCATCTATAAGGGCATCACTGCTTCGCTGCTCTGATTCGGTAGATGGTATTGTACCATCTAACTGTCCCTGAATAGATTCGCCACGCAGTTTTACGAACTGATAGAGAGTATCTACAGCCGTCTGGTATTCATCAGATGTATAAAATGCAGTAGGATCAGTTGCAACCAATTCATCAATCTGACTGCGTACCCTCTCATAAAATGTGTCAAATCCTCCGCCCTCTACATACTCGCTTACAAGCTGCTGCAGATAAGCATAATATTGGCTGTGATAAGTCTCATTATCCATAAGGGTATCGAAGAAATCAGTAGCGGAGAATGCATTGTCAATAGGATCGTTAACAGCACTTGTAGCACCATTTCCTCCCATGCCGCCTCCGCCCATACTGCCGAGAGCCAGATTATAGTCCCACGGGATCAGATTCAGCATGCCATTTGATTCATAAAGGTAGTAATTATGTGCCATATTGCCGGACAGGCTGTCATCATTGACTGAAAAAACATGAACTGCCATATAGCGCAGAAGGTTGTCAATGTCCATGTATTTTTCCAGATCAGTTCCTTCTGAGATATTCTTAAGTGCTGTTACAACGCGCTGATGGTCAGCATCATTTGTACTGGTGATCTCTCCGTCCCAGATAGTTGAATAGCTGTCAAGATCATCATCGCTGTAATTTAAGTCAGCACCGCCGCCATTCATAGAGCCTCCCGGGCCGCCGCCGTTATCGCCGCCGCCTCCCATGCCCTCAGGCTTGTACAATTCGCCGTCCTGCACGCCGTAATTACGCAGCATGAAACTGTCTTCTACGGCCTCCAGAGCCAGATATACACCCCAGTATTCGCCATTTACCGAAATAGATGCATAGTTGTAGAGGGAAGCATCGGCTCCGAGAAACTTAAACATATCATAGATAAGCGCTTCCTTCATGTTAGTGGCATCAGCATAATTGTTATTTAAGATCAATTTATCCAGACCGAAGCATGTCTGACCATCTACATAGTGATCAAATTCCAGCTTAAAACTGTAGCGGTCTGTTGTGGGATCATTTACGATGGAAGAAAGACTTGTATTTCCCTTAGGGCGGATTCCCACCCTGTAAAATGTGGTGCCGTTGATCTCAACATCACATTGATAATATTCTTCCTCGGCAGCATTTGCCAGCATGTCATTCCAGCTGTCCTCATCCATAATGATATTGACGCTTATAATGCTGTCGGTGTCAAACAGCTTGGTTTCATATTCCATGCTGACACCGTTGTCCGTAATGGCGGCTGTGATCCGGTCGGAAAATATCACGGCGCACAGGCAGGCAGCAACAGCAACAGCCATGACAGCGGCAATGATTTTGGTAATATGTTTATGCGCGATCATGCGTACTCCTCCATTAAGCCATATATTCGCCGTTGTAGCTTACAAGTGTTGCATTTTTTACGCCGGACAGTTCTGAGATCTGGTTTACAAATGCAGTTGAAGCATTCTTCGTGCGAAGCTCTGCAGTAAGTTCTATGCCGGCTGAAGTGATGGTCTTAGACTTGATAATGTAATGTTCTGTGCCCTGTCCTACAATATCAAGAGCCGCATTTTCGGCATCTTCATTTTCCAGACTAAGAACCAGAATATAAGGATTGCTGTGGATCTTGCGATTGCCAAACAGAAGCAGGATAACGCCGATAATGGCTGAGCCAATAACGGCCAGCGGAATCATTCCGGCACCGATCACGATGCCCACAGCCAGGGACCAGAACAGAAATACTATCTCAACGGGTTCCTTGATGGCGGTACGGAAACGCACGATAGAGAGGGCGCCCACCATACCCAGTGACAGAACCACATTTGAGGTAACCGCCATAATAACCAGGGTTGTAACCAGAGACAGTCCCACAAGCGTAAGGGCAAATCCGCTGGAATACATCACACCCGTCAGGGTCTTCTTGTATATGATAAAAATAAAAAGTCCGATTATTAATGCAACGGCCAGGCCGATGACTGTGTCTAAAATTGAAAATTCTGAAACGTTCTCCAAAAAGCTGGATTTAAAAATATCATTAAATGTCATTGATGTTACTCCTTATCTGGGCGAGATGTAACGTGTAAGTGCACTGCTCGCCTCGTTTATTGTTAATTGTGTAGTGTAAGAGATTATTTTAAATTGTCGGCGTCCGGTGATTTTGGTCAGCTGCGGCATTGTTCTGCCGTGCAGCAGGTTACAGACTATAATGTAAAAATCACGGATGATTCGTTTGCCTTGCTCGTATCAGCCATACCGTCTGCATGCACCATATTTCGAGAAGGCTTGCTGTCGCAGGTTCTCCGACTGAAGCAGACACGAGATTATATCCGGAAGGAAGGCATCAAACTTCACCTCCAGTATAGTATCTCCCGGCAGGTCTGTGGCACTTATGTCATTAAGATGGGCATCAGCAAATGTATTCTGAAACAAGCTGGTGCGAATGTCAGAATCAAATGTTACCCGGACATTTCCGGCGTCATAAATATATGGCTCTCTCACATATGATACTGTTACTCGGGGCTTTAGCTGCTGCTGTTTCATCTTGCAGTACAACTCACCCACCAGCGGCTGTGAATGTTCCAGCATCCAGGGCCCCGGATCCGTAAGAATTCTTTGAAAATCAGCTTGCGATAACGGAGCATCGATCTTCATGCACAGGTCGTTGTGTTTTATCTTCTTCTCCAGCGTAATAAAAGAAAAATCATCGTTATAGTAGCGAATGCGGAATTTTTCACGCTGCTGCAGACCATTTATTTTTTCACGCAGAGCCTTGTCTTTATAATTATCGAAATATATGCTTCGAATAATATATGTTCCGTTGGCATTGACATGGGGATCTTGCTTCATAACCGGCCGCAGCCGCATCCTGAGGGCAAGATAATCGGCATGAGTAATATGATATTTAAGTTCATGCCGATATTTTCCGGTAAGTTCCATTATATTGTTCCTTCCATTTTATTTTTCCGGGCGCTGCTTATGAAGGCACGACAGCTGGTTTTGCATTGGCAAAATGGCTGCGCGCATTTACTGCAGCATCATGTTTTCCGGAGAAAACGACCGGATTTACTTATTGTTGATATTTTACATATATTTCTCAAAATGTACTTAAAAATTTTACACATAGTATGTTTTTTATAAAATACAGTTACGAGATATAATGCCCGGTACGATAGATAATAACTCTGTTTTATGAAACTGCGGATACTGATATAATGAATGAGTTTTTAAGGTTCATTTTGATTTGCCATGGGAAAATAAATACAAACATGGAGGAATAGATATGCGTGTGTTAATTGCAGAGGACGAGGTAAGCATTGCCCGTGCCCTTAAGGTTATGTTGGAAAAAAACAAATATGCCGTAGACGTGGTACATAACGGCAATGATGCATTAGATTATATCAAGGCAATGAGTTATGATGTATTGGTGCTTGATATCATGATGCCGGGCAGGGACGGGATCGAAGTGCTTAAGACGGCTCGTGTCGGCGGCAATACAACGCCTGCATTATTTTTGACAGCTAAGGCCGAGGTGGCAGATCGGGTGGCGGGGCTTGACGCGGGAGCTGATGACTACCTTCCGAAACCATTTGCCGCAAGCGAATTTCTCGCTCGTGTGCGTGCCCTTACGAGGCGCAGCAATACATATGCCTCCACTGCATTAGTTCTGGGCAATGTAACCCTGGACTGCAGCCAGTATATCCTGAAAACCACGCAGGAGGAGATCCGTCTGAATAACAAGGAATATCAGCTGATGGAATTATTTCTTCGTCATCCTCGGCAGGTATTTTCTCTCGAACACCTGATGGATAAGGTATGGGAGATGGACACCGAGTCTGAAATGAATGTTGTATGGACGTATATTGCTGTTCTTAGGAAGAAGCTCAAGCAGATAGGGGCAAATGTTGTAATAAGGACTATTCGCGGAGCCGGTTATACACTAGAAGAGATGTGATTAGAAAATTATGCTGAAAAAAATGAGATGGCGTTTCATAGGCTCGGCAATGGCAGCATTTGCCGCAGTCATATTGATGCTTTTATGTTTTATAAATGTCTGGAATTATCAAAGTATCACTGACCAACAGGATGAAACCCTTTTAAGGATCATGGAGAAGGACAGTCAGATGAGACAGGGATTTCCCGGGAAAAAGGACCCGGGTAAGGGCGGTCCTCATTTTTCGGAAGAGGTGCAGTATACATTTCGTTTCTTTTCTGTCCATTATGATGCGGATGGACAATTTCAGAGAGTTGATCAGGATCACATAGCATCCCTGACAGAAGAGGACGAGAAATCATACGCGCAGATTGCCCTTGACAGCGGCAAGACAAGCGGATACGAGTTTGGCTACAGATATCTTATTAATAAAACAGAAACTGAGACGGTAGTAATGTTTCTGAATTCGGAACGAGAGCTTCAGACCGTGCGAAGCCTGATGTGGATCACGGTAGCTATCGCGGGAGGAAGCCTTATCATTGTCTTTGGACTCGTAGTATTATTCTCGCGCAGAGCTACCAGACCTTATGTGAAAAATATGGAGGCACAGAAGCAGTTTATTACTAATGCCAGTCACGAGCTGAAGACGCCCCTGACTGCCATATCCACCAGCGCGGATGTACTGGCGCTGGAATATGCTGAGGATGAATGGGTTCAAAATATTCAGACCCAGTCCGGCAGATTATCCAAGCTTATTACAAGTCTTGTGGCATTATCTCGATTAAATGAAGAAAATCCGTTCCCGGAGAGGGAAGAATTCACACTGAGCGATGCAATATGGGAGGCGGCAGAACCATTTGTGCACCTGGCCAAGGCTAACGGATATGAATATCTGCAGAAAATAGAAGACGACATCAAAATAGTCGGCAACCAGACAGCGATCCAGCAGATGATATCCATACTTCTGGATAATGCCATGAAATATGCAGCCAAGGATGGAACGATTGAATTAACCTTAAGCAAATGCGGCAAAAAGGCGCAGATTCAGGTGTCCAACAAATGTGAAGCAGACAGGATACCTGATGTATCCAGACTCTTTGAGCGATTCTATCGAGGCGATATGTCTCATTCACCGCAGATAAGCGGAACCGGAATAGGACTGTCTATAGTAAAGGCCACGGTTGATGCCCACGGCGGCAGGATAAGCGCCGCTATTGAGGGAGAGAGGATCGTATTTAAGATACTGCTTTGAAGGATCAGCGGCTGGACTTAAGCTTCTGGATGATGCCTTTGATAGTGGCATTTTCCTCTTTAAGCTGCAGGATCTCTCTGGTGAGCTCAATCTCCATTGATTCAAACTTGGCAAATAACATTTCTGCCACATCGGTGAGATTTCTGAGCTTCTCCAATAAAATTCCTATCGGAGAGAGGAGTTCTATATAATGCTCCTTGGCATAGATACACATAGAAAAATAATATTTTCTGGTATCGTAGATGAATTTGCGAAACTGCCAGCTGTTTAGAAAATGAAGTCGTTCAACAATATTTCCCTGCTCAGCCAGAGCAATCAAGAGAGCCAGTTTATTTTCCTGAATCTTAGCAAAGCAAGCCGACAGCTCCTCATCTGCATCGGTATTGCGCTCATTAAGCAAGTCGATGATCACGCAAATGTCATCTGGAATATGATATTTGCCGAAGAGCTGCTTATATGCTTCCTTCTGCAACTGGTCATCAGGAACCATATGAAGCAGAGAAGCAGCAATGAGGGTATCTGTCTCGCCCGGAGTAAGATCCATGTTAAGATCTATCAGCATGCGGCAGATCATAAGGCTGTACTTGAATATGGTCTCCGTTTCCGGGAATTGAGCTGTCATGTCATCCATCAATTTAATGGCCGATAATGTATCGGACATATTATTATTGACGGCATAGCACTGAATAAGATTATATAAGCTGCCGAGGTCGGTATCGTTGTTTTTATTAATTAAGTCTATCATGATATTTTCTGTCGTTATTCTGATTCATTCCACAATGCTTCCCATTCCTGTCTGAGATGCTTATGTTCTTCTTGGAGTCTGTCCAGTTCCTTTAACAACGCTTCTTTTCTTTGATCATACCTGTCTACCAGGACTTCGGCAGCCTGAGTCAGATTGATCAGCTTCTCGTGAAGGATCTGAAGGGTTGTATTAATGTCATCATAATGCTCAAGACCGTATTCACACATAGGGATGAAGAATTTTCTGGTTTCGCCTACGTACTCATGAACCTTCCAGGAAGGACGATTATAGAGATCCTCCACATTATGACAGCGGTCAGACAGTTTAACCAATAATGCCAGCTTGTTGCATTCTATATGATGAAAGAAGGCGTGCTCCTGCTCGTCTGTGAAGTCATACCTCTTGGAGAGAAGCTTGACTATCTTATAGATCTGAGGATCCAAACCGTATTTCGTATACAGTTCCCGTCCGCCGTCAGCGAAATCCACATCTTCAATCATGTCATGACACAGGGCGGAGGCCAGCAGAATGTCCTCTTCATCATGAGTTACCGGAACACTGAGGTCAGCCAGCATCCGACAGACCCACAGACAATGAATTACATAAGGAAGCTTATAAGTCTGGTTGTTTTTGGTAATAGTCGACTTCCTGTAGCTGCCATTATGAAGACCAACAGCCAGATGCAGCGCCAGAGCAGTGTTCATGAGTCTTTTCTCAATGGAATAATATTCTATGTATTCGTATTCACGCTGAATCGTCCAGAATTCGTCCTTATTAAAGGCCAGCACGTCCGGGTCAATATGACTCAGCCGCGCTGTAACCATATTTTTAAATTGAATACGTTCTTTCATCATTGCCTTGATCCTCTTCTATCCCCGCCTTCACTGTATTGTAAAAGCAGTGGCTGCACGCCGAGGTTCACGGCACGGATGGCAGCTGTCGCTTCTGCAGTGCAGCTGCGTCCGGAAGCCTTTGCGGCGTCCACGGCGGCAGGGATTAGTAATCTTCTTAACCGAAGGATGATAACACATTTTACTGCAGGAATAAAGATGTAGTGCGCTCGGAGGTATTGACAAATACCCTGTAGGGGTATACTATCCCTACAGTAAGAGATACCCTGTGGGGGTATTTGAAATTAACCTAAGGAAGGCCGGAAGAGGCAGATATGAATAAGAAAAATATTGAAATCAACACGGATGATAATGAAATAGTATGTCCTTATTGCTCGGGCAAGCACAAGGACAGAAATGACAAGGAGTTAAAGGATCTGATGAATCGCCTGAAACGCATTGAGGGACAGGTACGCGGAGTCGAAGGCATGCTGGAATCAGGAGCATATTGCACGGATATATTGACTCAGGTATCTGCCATAACTTCTGCGCTTAACAGCTTCAGTAAGGTCCTGCTGGCCAATCATGTCAGAACCTGCGTTGCCGAAAACATCAGACAAGGCAATGACGATGTGATAGATGAGCTGGTAGCGACTCTGCAGAAGCTGATGCGGTGACAGATAAGACTGCGGCAGCACTGCAAATAATTTTAATTAAATCAAAGGAAAAGAAAATGGAAAGATATCAAATTACCGGCATGTCCTGCGCGGCATGCCAGGCGAGAGTTGAAAAAGCAGTAAATAAGGTGCCCGGAGTCACCAGCTGTGCGGTCAGCTTGCTTACTAATTCCATGAGTGTGGAAGGAACGGCCTCCCCTGAGGCAGTGATCAAGGCCGTTACCGATGCAGGATACGGAGCAGAGCTGAAGACTCAGACAGGGACATCCCAGCAGCCGGCTGCGGAAGCAGAGTCTGAACTTAAGGATACAGAGACACCTAAGATAAGAAACAGGTTAATAGCATCTGTAGTATTACTATTGCCTCTCATGTATGTCTCAATGGGGCACATGATGTGGAATTGGCCCCTGCCGGCGTTTCTGGAGGGCAATCATGTGGCCATGGGAATCTATGAACTGCTCCTGTCGGCCATCATAATGGTAATAAATCAGAAGTTTTTTATCAGCGGCTTCAAGGGACTGATTCACAGAGCTCCTAACATGGATACATTGGTAGCCATGGGATCGGCAGTATCATTTGCATACAGTATTTATTCATTATTTGCCATGACAGCTGCGCAGCTAGAGGCAGATGCTGAGGCGGTAATGGCTTACATGGATCAGCTGTATTTCGAATCGGCTGCCATGATATTGACCTTGATAACCGTGGGTAAGCTCCTTGAATCGGTATCCAAGGGCCGTACCACGGATGCATTAAAATCTCTGATGAAGCTGTCCGCCAAAACGGCCATAATACTAACAGATGGTCAGGAAAAGGAGGTGCCGATCGAGCAGGTGCTTCCCGGCGACAGTATAGTGGTTAAGGCCGGAAGCCGTATTCCTGTGGATGCAGTTGTTATAGAGGGAAGCGGCTCGGTGGATGAGTCGGCACTTACGGGCGAGAGCATTCCTGTGGAAAAGGCTGTGGGGGATAAGGTATATGCGGCCACCACTAATACCAGCGGCTATATGCTCTGCAGGGCTGAAAGGGTAGGAAATGATACAACTCTGTCCCAGATCATTCAGCTGGTTTCAGATGCGGCAGCAACCAAGGCGCCGATTGCCAGAATTGCAGACAAAGTATCCGGAATATTCGTGCCGGCGGTTATAGCGATAGCTGTAATTACATTCGTGGTATGGATGATCATCGGCCGTGATGTGGGATTTTGTCTGGCAAGAGCCATATCGGTACTGGTTATCAGCTGCCCGTGTGCGCTGGGACTGGCTACACCTGTGGCGATAATGGTGGGAAATGGCAAGGGCACCCGCTCCGGCATTATGTTTAAGACGGCAGCATCCCTGGAGTCAGTGGGCCGGGTACAGATAATCGCGCTGGATAAGACCGGTACCATCACCAAGGGAGAACCTAGGGTTACGGATATTATCTGCGCTGAGGGCGTAAGCAGGGAAGAGCTGATAGAGTCGGCATTTGCAGTAGAGGCACTGTCGGAACATCCCCTTGCCCGGGCGATAACCGAGTATGCACAGGAGCATAACATCAGAAAGAAAGAAGTCACGGATTTTAAAACATTTGCGGGAAACGGACTGTCGGCAGACGTGGACGGACATAAAATCTATGGCGGCAACGCACAGTTCATTACAGATAAATTGACAGAAAATGCTGATAACGGCTCAGCTGCCGCAGCGGAGGTTCTTAAGCAGCCAGGAGCATCAGCCCTTAAGAAGGCTGCCGATGAACTGGCAGAAATGGGTAAGACCCCGCTGTATTTTGCCAGCGACACAAAATTGCTGGGAATAATCGCAGTTGCTGATATAATTAAGGAGGATTCCAAGGCAGCGATCGAACGCCTGAAAAATATGGGCATTCACGTGGTTATGCTGACTGGCGATAATGAAAAAACAGCCAGAGCCATAGCGCAGACAGCGGGAGTTGATGAGGTAGTTGCAGGCGTTAAGCCTGACGGCAAGGAAGAGACCATAAGGCAGCTTCAGAAGTTTGGTAAGGTGGCAATGGTAGGAGACGGCATCAACGATGCACCTGCCCTTATGAGAGCAGATACAGGAATAGCCATAGGAGCCGGGGCGGATATTGCCATAGATGCGGCGGATGTTGTACTTATGAAGAGCTCCCTGTCAGATGTTGCGGCAGCAGTAAGGATCGGCAGGGCAACACTCAGAACGATACATCAGAACCTGTTCTGGGCCTTCATATATAATGTTATTGGGATCCCTCTGGCGGCAGGATGCTTTATAGCGGCATTTGGCTGGTCATTAAATCCTATGTTCGGAGCGGCAGCCATGTCCATATCCAGCTTCTGCGTTGTAACGAATGCATTAAGACTTAATCTGTGCAGGCCATATGATGCAGCAGGCGATAAAGCAAGAAAGAATTCTGTAGGTCATAAGCCGCTGCTGAAAAAAGAAGGCAAATGCACAATAGGCTGTCAGAACGATGCAGATATATCAGACGCTGAAGAAATGCAGAAAAAGGCTGTATCAGGTGAGAAACCTGAGAAAAATATAATAAAAAAACAGGAGAGATCAACAATGGAGATTACAGTTAAGGGAATGATGTGCCCTCATTGTGAGGCACATGTTAAGGAAGCATTAGAAAAGGTTAACGGGGTTGAGAAAGCTCAGGCCGATCATGAGAAAAATCTTGTTACCATTACCACATCTGCAGATGTAAAGGAAGAGGATCTCAAGGCTGCCGTTGTGGGTGCAGGATATGAATACGAAGGCATCAGACATTGAATAAAGATGTAACGAGAGCGGGATTTTGTATCTGCACGGAGACTGCCGGAAAATAACAGGGTCATGAATTACATAATAGATAAAAACAGCAACATAACTGCATATATGCAGCTGTATTATATGATACGTCAGGATATCGTTAACGGTGTGTATAAATACGGCGATAAGATTCCCTCCAAAAGGACAATTGCTTCAGAGACAGGGCTGAGTGTAATTCCGGTGGAGCACGCACTGTCTCTGCTATGTGAAGAAGGGTATATAGAGCTGCGGTTAAGAAGCGGATGCTACGTCGCGTATAAAGAGAGCGATTTTGAAAATGCAGTTAATTCGGGCAGCATACAATTAAAAAAAGCGGATGCACCTCACAGTAAGCCGGGCACGGCAGGAACAGACAGCAAGAGACCGCAGGCAGCATCATCGGAGGTTTCAGAATCGAATATCGGACAGCCGGAGAATGCAATAGGATCAGATCCTGCGGCTATGCAGTTTTCATTTGATATTATTTCTAAAACCATGAGAAGAACGATTCTTGATTTTGGTGACAGGATAATGTCAAAATCAGAAAACAGCGGCTGCGGAGAGCTTAAGATCCAGATCTGCGATTATCTTGCCAGAAGCAAGGGAATGAAGGTTTCGCCGGATCAGATCATTATAGGATCCGGCGCCGAATATATGTATGGTCTGATCGCACAGTTAGTAAGAGCTGTACAAGGCGAAGCGATCGGAGACCGGGATCGTGACGAGATGATATTTGCCCTGGAAGATCCGTCTTATGATAAGATCCGGAATGTCTACGAAGCAGTAGGAATAAAATGCGACATGCTGAGGCTTACAGATGACGGTATCAGCAGCGATGATCTGCTGAAGACCGAAGCTCAGGTGCTGCATGTTACGCCGTTTAACAGTTACCCCAGCGGAATCTCCGTAAGCATCTCCAAGAAGATGGAATATCTGAATTGGGCCAGAATGCGAAATGCCATAATTGTAGAAGACAATTATGATTCTGAGCTTACGGTATCTAAGAAGGCAGAGGAGTCATTGTTCTCTATGTCCGGAGAGGAAAATGTCATATATGTAAATACATTTTCCAGAACCATTTCGCCGGCACTGAGAGCAGGTTATATGATACTTCCGATGTGGCTGCGGGAATTGTACGAGGAACGCCTGGGATTTTATTCATGTACGGTGCCCACATTTGAACAATATCTCCTGGCGGAATTGTTCAGAAACGGAGATTTTGAGAGACACATAAACCGCGTCCGCAGGAATAAGAGAAAACTAAACAGCATCCGCACAGCAGATTCCTGACTTCGGCCGGGAAGCAATCGATTACAACAATGGGATAAACACAGCAAGGAGCATGATATGGCTGCATTTGAGAGAGTACGATCCGGAATTGAGCAGATGGACAAATGCCTTGATAACATAAGGTTAGGTGACAATGTCGTATGGCGTGTGTCTGATCTGCAGGAATTTAAATATTTTATGGAACCTTATGTGAAGCAGGCCAAAAAGGACGGCAGAAATATTATTTATTTCAGATTCGCTTCTCACGAGCCGCTGGTGGAAGACTGTCCGGAAGTTAAGACCGTGCACGTTCCGCTGAGTCATAGATTTGAAAACTTCACAGTCGAGATACATAACAGGATCGAACAGGAAGGCCGGGACGCGTTCTATGTGTTCGATTGTCTGTCTGAGCTTCAGGCTGCATGGGCTACGGATCTTATGATGGGCAATTTCTTCAGAGTTACATGTCCGTTTCTGTTTAGCCTGGATACAGTGGCGTTCTTTCCGGTCACAAGGGGACATCATTCTCACAGTGCCATTCAGAAGATCATGGATACAACACAGCTGTTTTTGGATGTGTATTCGGATGAAAAGCATATATATGTAAGGCCCCAGAAGGTATGGAGACGAGATTCGGCAACCATGTTCCTGCCTCATATATATAATCCGGCAACGGGCGAATTTGCTCCTATTCTGGATGGCGTACTTTCGAGCCATTTCTACAAGGCACTTGATGCAGTGCAGCGCCCCGGCGGCGAGCAATATGTGGATTCCTGGGACAGATTCTTCAACAAGGCCAGGGTCATGTATGAAAACGATCTGCCGATTGAAAATGAATGTTCGCAGATGTGCGAGATCATGATGACCAGGGATGCGAAGATGCGGGAAATGGTTAAGAAACATTTTACGCCGGAGGATTACTTCTATGTGCGAGATCATATGATAGGCACAGGGCTCATAGGCGGCAAGGCCTGCGGTATGCTTACTGCCAGGAAGATCATTCAGAACCAGCGCCCCGATATATTCTCTATGTTCGAGCCTCACGATTCGTACTTCATCGGCTCCGATGTATATTATTCATTTATAGTAGAAAATGATTTCTGGGATCTTCGCATAAGACAGAGAACTGAGCAGGAATATTTTGAACTTGCCGATGAATTTGCCGAACATTTAAGAAATGGCAGATTCTCCGATGACATGGAGCGCCAATTCATGCATATCCTGGAATACTATGGCCAGGATCCTTATATTGTAAGGTCAAGCAGTATCCTTGAAGACGGATTCGGCAATGCATTTGCAGGCAAATACGAATCGGTTTTCTGCGCCAACAGAGGCACCCTGGAGGAGAGGCTGATCGAATTCGAACGGGCTGTCAAGGAGGTATATGCCAGCTCAATGAGCATGTCGGCGCTTGACTACAGGAAACGCCGGGGACTTGATAAAAACGATGAGCAGATGGCGCTGCTGGTGATGAGAGTATCGGGTTCTTATTATGATAATTATTATATGCCGTGCGCGGCAGGAGTGGGATATTCTTACAGTCCGTATAAGTTCCTAAAGAATATTAATCTGAACGCCGGTATGTTAAGGCTTGTAATGGGCCTTGGAACCAGCGCTGTTGACAGAACCGAAGGCTCGTACCCTCGATTGGTAAGTCTGGATAATCCGGAGGCCATGAGCCTTACTACGGTATCGGAAAAGCATGAGTTTTCACAAAAAAAGATTGAAGTCATAGACATGAACGAACGCTGCCTTAAGAAGCTGGAACTGGACGAGCTGGTTTCTAAGCTTCCGCAGTATCTGCAAAACAAGCTGCTGGATCATGATTACGATCTGGAGAGGCATTTGCGGGAACTGGGCAGGTGGAGAAGCATACAGTTTATCTCCTGCAGGGGACTTACGAGCAACAAGGAACTTATGTCTCAGATGCAGCAGATGATGCATACGATTCAGGATGAGTATGATTATCCGGTGGATGTGGAATTCACGATCAATCTGTCGGAAGATGGTGAGTATCTGATAAACCTGCTTCAATGCAGGCCGCTGCAGGTGTTTAAGGACACGGGCATGGTCAGCATCCCTGCAAATGTTCCGGCAGATAAGATATTTCTGGAGAGTGTCAGGGCTTCCATGGGGCTGTCGAGAAAGGTTAGGCTGGATATGATCGTAATGGTGGATCCGTCGAAATATTATAATATGCCATATACCGATAAACCTAAGATAGCCAATGCTGTCGGCAAGGTGAATTGGGCTTACAGGGGTAAGAACAAGCACATGATGCTGTTTACTCCCGGCAGGATCGGCACCTCGTCTCCGGAACTGGGAGTACCTACCGTATTTTCATATATAAGCGAATTCGAAGCAATATGTGAAGTGGCTGACTCCAGGGAAGGATACAACCCGGAATTGTCATACGGAAGTCATATTTTCCAGGATTTGGTAGAGGCTCAGATCCTGTATACGGCTGTATTTGAAAATGAACAGACCATCCGATATGCGCCGGAGATGCTGGATCGCTGCGATAATCTGATAGGACAGTTTGAAGGCTGTGCAGAGCTTTCTGAGGTGATCAAACTGTATGATGTAAGTTCACTTAACTGTGTGCTGTATAACGATCTGGCAGGGGAGAGACTGCTTATTACGATGGGTCAGGAAGAGGAAGAACAGGGACAGTCAATGGGTCTGTAATAATGCAGAAAATAAGCTGTGAAAGGCTGATCGGACAGGCGCTGCAGACTTGACATAGGTGTCAAATGGACTAGAATACGATCTGTCAGCAGATTATAGAAAAATGTGTGAGGCAAGTGAGATTATAGAAGAATGTATGAGGCAAATGAAAGGCAATGAGTGAAAGTACAGCTGCAAGAGGAGATTTTACAAACGGCAGCATAAAGAGATTGATATTAAATCAGGCGGTGCCGCTTACACTGGCGCAGCTGGTGCAGCTTCTGTATAATGTGGTGGACAGGGTATACATCGGACATATGCCTGGGGCAGATGCCGGAACAGCTCTTACCGGTCTGGGATTATGCTTTCCGTTAATTACACTTATTTCAGCATTTGTAAATCTGTTTTCCACAGGCGCATCACCTCTGTGCTCCATGGCCAGAGGCAAGAAGGATCAGAAGACCGCTCAGGATATTATGAGTACTGCATTTACCCTGCTTCTTATAATGAGCGTGGTCATTGGTCTTCTTATATACATTGTAAAAAGGCCCCTTCTGTACCTGTTGGGAGCCAGTGATATTACATATACATATGCCGAAGATTATCTTGATATATATTTGATAGGAACTGTGTTTTTTGCCATCGGTACCGGCATGAATACTTTCATTAATCTTCAGGGATATCCGAGGCTGGGAATGTTTACCACAATAATCGGTGCAGTTATAAATCTGGGTCTGGACCCTCTGTTTATATTCACCTTCGGACTGGGAGTTAAGGGCGCCGCCATTGCAACCGTAATTTCACAGATGTGCTCAGCTGTATGGGTTGTGGCAGCACTGACCAATAAGAAAATGGAGCTCAGGATCTCATTCTCATCTATTGGGATTCGCACATATCTGCTGAAGAGGATCATCATGTTGGGACTGCCGGGATTCATAATGGCGGCCACAAACTGTGTAGTACAGGCGGTCTGCAATGCGGAGCTGTCAATCTACGGCGGCGATATCTATGTCGGTATAATGACCGTGATCAATTCAGTAAGAGAGATGTCAAGCCTTCCTATAAGCGGCATTACCAGCGGCTCGCAGCCGGTGCTCAGCTATAACTACGGAGCCAACAGATATAACAGAGTAAAACAGGGAATAAGATTTATGTCGCTGGTGGGCTTGTGTTATACGGCAGTATTTTGGGCAGCGACCCTCCTGATACCCCAAGTTTTTATGCATATGTTCAGCAGTGACGCCACGGCAAATGCCATGGGAATATCACCCCTTCGGATATATTTCCTGGGATTTATATTTATGTCGCTTCAATTTGCAGGACAGTCAACGTTTGTTGCTCTGGGAAGAGCCAAGAATGCGATCTTCTTCTCCATATTGAGGAAGATAATAATCGTTGTGCCGCTTACGATCTTTCTGCCGCAGATATCCTCCATCGGAGTTATGGGAGTGTTCTGGGCAGAGCCTATCTCTAACCTGATAGGCGGCGTGGCATGCATGAGCTGCATGTATTTCACGGTGTACAGGAAGTTGGGCAAATAGGCAGCAATGTTAGCAGCTGCAGAGAATTTGCTGCAACGGCATGCTTAAAAATGTATTATAAAAGTACATCTAAGATGTATTTACAAAAAGTAATCTGCGAGGCGAGGTTTTGCTTACGCATGGTTATATGCTCTTTCGTGCAAATATGAACATATATTTGCGAGCGTGGGTATGGCTCGGAATAGTTATAAAATATAAAAATAAACAGAAAGCATAGGATATAAGAAATGGAAATATCAGAAAGAATTGAATCATTAACCGATGAGATGCTGGATAATCTGTCACGTCTCGTAAAATATAATTCAGTGGAGGCACCGGCACAGCCGGGCAAGCCTTTCGGCGAGGCACCGGCAGCCGTACTGAAGGAAGCTCTGGAGATTGCAGATTCAATGGGATTTGAAACCAGGAATCTGGATAATTATTGCGGTTATGCACAGATAGGCGAAGGTAAGGACATCGTGGCACTGGTAGCCCATCTTGATATAGTGCCGGCAGGCGAGGGCTGGGAGACAGACCCATTTACCATGACAAGAAAGGGTAATGTAGTATACGGGCGAGGCGTATCTGATGATAAGGGAGGAGCGATAGCTTCTTTGTATACACTGAAACTGATCAAGGAATCAGGGATGCCCCTTAATAAGAGGATCAGAGTCATCCTGGGCTGCAATGAGGAGACCCATTCGCTGTGCATGGAGCATTATAATGAAGTGGAAGAGCCGGTAACGGTAGGATTCACACCGGACGGCGAGTTCCCGGGTATCCATGGAGAAAAGGGCATGGTCAAGATGACAGCCTACAGCAAGAGAACCAAGATAATCTCCATGAACGGCGGATTTGTAAGCAACGCGGTATGTAATCACTGCATAACTGAAGTATCAGCAGACGACGTTGACTGTGAGAAATTAGAAGAAGCCCTGAAGGGTACGGCTTTGCCGTCATTTGAAGTAACGAAGGCTGATGGCGTGATCAGGATCGATGCTTCCGGCGTGGCTGCCCATGCCAGCACACCGCTGTTAGGCGTAAATGCTGCAGGCTGTACGATGCAGGCATTGGCCGCCGCAGGCATGAAGGATGATTTCGTTGATTATTATAATGAACATATAGGAATGACCTGTGACGGTGCAGGATATGGCATCAAATTAAAGGATGATTACGGAGAACTGACACTGTGCAACGGCATAGTTAAGACAGAGAATGGCATTATCTCCTGTACCGTCGACATCAGAGTTCCGGTTACATATTCACCGGCTCAGATGGAGCAGCTTCTGGCAGACAGACTTGAAGATGAGAAGGGTATAACTAAGATTGACAGCCTTACGCCGCCGTTATTCTATCCTGCAGATTCGCCTCTTGTAACAGCTCTTTATGATGCTTATGTTAAGGTAACAGGAGATACAGAAAATAAACCGAAGGTGATCGGCGGCGGAACTTATGCTAAGCACATTCCGGGGATCATTGCATTTGGCTGTGAATTCGTAGGCACAGACAACCATATCCACGATGCCAACGAGAGGCTTGATATAGACGAGCTGAAGAAGCAGGTGGAGATCTATGTGCAGGGAGTTAAGAACATGTTGGCACTATAAAATGCAAATTAATGTTAGAAACCGTACATATTGAATTGCATTTATGCTCATGCCGGGACGGCGCAGCCGCTGCTGACCCAGGATTGCTACGCACTTCGTGCTCTCGCAATCCAACCTGAATTCG
>CAVBWS010000022.1:0-30396 GCA_963599255.1 Treponemataceae bacterium | reverse complement strand
ATCTTAAGATCCATACTTACACTCCAATTGTTGATATATTGAGTGTCCAGTCTTACAACCTCTTCAAAATCCAATATATTACTGCGCCCGCTTACCTGCCATAGCCCTGTAATGCCTGGTTTTGCTGCAAGTCTTGCTCTGTGATGAGCTTCATATTTTGCAAATTCATCTGTTGTAGGCGGTCTTGTTCCCACAAGACTCATTGTGCCTTTAAGTACACATAAAAATTGCGGGAATTCGTCAATGGAATATTTTCTGATGAACTCTCCGATTCCCGTAACCTGATTGCCATTTTCATCAATTCTGTTGCCGATGATCCTCGGGTCAAATTCCATCTTAAACATCATTCCGTCTTTTATACGGTTATCTTTCATAAGTTCGGCTTTTCTTTCTTCGGCATCAAGATACATACTTCTAAACTTATACATCTTAAATGGCTTGCCGTTTTTGCCGATCCTTATCTGGGTAAAAATTGCCGGACCCGGTGATGCTTTCTTAATCATCGGCGCAACAATAACATATAAAATACCGGTAATAATAGTTCCTATAATGCCGCCAACTATATCTATCGCGCGCTTTATAAACGCCTGCCTTAGTGACATATAATTCATAGAAGATGTTATAACCGAATATCCGCAGACATTTTCTATCACCTGTTTAAATCCTGAGGATTCACTATCTTTCTCCAGGCTGATATGCACCGTAACACCGCAATCAACCAATTCAGTAAGAAGATGTCTGTACCTGTCCGAATCCTCCACACATACAATTATCGCATCAATCCAATTTCTCGTGACATATTCAGTCAATTTATCCATGTTCACAACTACAGGGATACCACAAATCTCACCCGCCGCTTCTTCCGTGCATACAATTCCTACAATCTCATAATTGGAATAATTATTTTTTTGAATATGACAAATATGTTCCTTAGCATTTGCTGCATCAGTTATAACAAGCAGTCTGCTCGCACCTTTACTGCTCTTTCGCTTAATTATTGATTTTTTCAGCAAAACCCTTCCGAGATAAGAAATGGCAAAATAAATCATTGCCATAACAACGATAGTTATTCGAGAATAAGTCGCGCCCTCCTTCATCAGGAACATATACGCCATCAGTAATAAAAACAGTAGTATTACATGGAGCAATGTCTTTTTTAATTCTATTCCGTATCCTCGTTTCAGAACATCACGAAATTCGCTCATGAAGAAAATAAGAACGATATCTATCAGAATCGCCAGGATGTTAATTCGAACATACTCAGGGTCATCAAAAAGACCTACTCCACGAAACCTTATAAAATAAGCTGCTATTAGTGATATCTCCAGATAAACAATATCCAGCAGCATAAAATCCCAATGTTTCAGCCATCCGGATGGTACTGTTCTGTACATGCTCACACCCCCTGTAAAAGTCCGTTGTTCTCGCACATAATCCTGAAAACAGCTGTACAAGCCCGCCCCTATTATGCACTCTGACAGCCAGATACAACCTGACTGTCAAATAATTAAGCTATTATTAATATGAAACTACCTTCGCACCATCTTTTACATTGTTAAATATCCACTCTGCATTTTCTGTAGCCAGTCTGATACATCCGTGAGATGCATTATATCCCAGCGATGCATCCATGATATCCCATGTGTGTTCATAATATATTATGCTGTGGAAGAAATATTCAGGATAAAATCCCGTCGCATAGTATACTGTATACCAAACAGGACTATCCATATTACCGTCAAATGAAGTCGTTCTCTGGTATACCGTAAATTCACCTGTAACTGTCGGCGTAGAAGACTTACCTGTAGTACATGTCCAGTAATACAGATTCTGCCAGCTGCCGGCTACTCTCTGATATACACCTACCACATTTGCGCCTGAATTAATTGCAAGCAGATACTCAGTCTGACTTGTAAAGTTCTGAACATATGAATCCATACTGTCATAAGCGTATGGGCTGGCTATTTCTTCGGTCTTAAAGAACCAGTATTGAGCGTATGTATTATTATTCCAATGCAGTGTTATGGAGTTTCCACTTTTGGTCCAACCCTCGGACAGATCTAATACCTCGGACGGATTAAGTGCGCTTCTGATATAATATCCGCCATCATTTTCCTTGCTTGGTTCGATGATCCACTTCTGCCATGTGCCTCCGTCATATTCATACTGATATACACTCTGACCGTTTTGAGCTACACCTCCGGCTACAGTAAGAACCATATTGGAAGTCTCATCTCCATGTTTAATAATTGCATAACCATACTCATCATAAGTTATTGTCAGCATCTGCCCATCGCCCTGATACGACGGATAAAGATATATCTCACTTCCATTATAATAATCATTGTCCGGAAGCGTGATCATCATCCAATCGCTGAGACCTGATTTGATATAATATGTGCCTTCCTCAATATATTTCGTGATTGATGGCGCATCTGCCTTGAAGTTAAACTTCTGCTGATCCCGTCCGTCATATTTCCATAGCATAATATTGGCATACTGCATACCATACTGATCATCAACAGTCATTGCATAATTCTCATCAACAGCGCTGCATATTACATAGCTGCCGTCGCCCTGGTCCTTAATGATCCATTTCTGATTATCAGCGACCGTATACTCAGGATCATCCCAATATTCATACTGAGGATACGTTACCTTCACCATATCCTTAGGTAATATATTGACACCATTTCTGAGGTCACCTGCCAGAGTAAGCGCCTGATCAGTGCCCTCCAGTACAAAATATGCATAACCTTCCAGGTCATACCTCACTTCATAGTATGGCAGGTCATCATCTATAGACTCCAGCTGGAGGTTCTTAACCGCGCCTTCTCCGCTCTCATATGTATACTGGCTTGAATCTACACCCTCATCGGTTACTATAGCAATATTTGTTGCCTCAACCTCCGGAGCACTAAAAAATACATAAGAAGAAAGAATATTATTGATATAATATTTACCTGCCTCGATTGGCATATCAACTACTTGTTCCGGTGGAACCGGATCCAACTGCTTAGTAGCAGCCTCTCCGTTAGAATCAATAAACGGATTACCTGACGAATCTGTTACTAGTTCTATTTCACCTAACTGCAGCGAACCGTCTGCCTTAGTTATATTCTCACCAGAAGCCTTGGTCTGTATTGCGACAGCGTATGTTGCCAGTTCACCATCAGCATCATACATCAGATCCCCGGCCGCGTGGGTCTCCGGTTCACCTGAGTATGTTTTCTTACTGCCGTCTTCGTTATATATTATATCTGCAGCTCCGTGAGTTACGATCTCTCCCGCCGTTCTAGTAACAGTGTTGCCTTCTGCATCCTTAGCTGGATACCCCAAGGAATCTGTCACTGTCTCACCGCCGGCATAGGTCTCCTGTGTTCCATCAGAATTTATAACTTCTGTACCCGGTGTATATGTTACAGGCTCTCCCAACGGATATGTCTGTAATTCTCCGTCAGAATCATACTTCTCTTCTCCTCCTGTAGCCGTCTCATATGCAACCAGAACAGTAAGGGGCTCTCCGTTAGATTTAACCAGAGACCTTCCTTCTGCGTCATTAACCTGGGCATACATAAGTGTGTTGGCCGCATCGATTGAGGCTGTCTCTTCCTCCGACTGCGCTACACGTCCAAATACCGGATCTAATACATCCTTAAGTGAGCATCCGCTCATTAACAATATAGAAAACATTCCCGCGGCACCAATGAGTGAATAAATCATTTTCCTCATCAAACCGCGGTCTGATTTATCGCCTGTTTTGTTCTGCTCTTCAAACATTTTCATATAATTATAGTTCTCCGCACAAAATTAAACTGTAGCATCACATAGGACTGTGACACTACTTAGTCAATCACCGCGTAAGTGTACCATATAAATTTTTCTTTTACAATTATCATTGAAGGATATTGTCGTCTTAAAAAACTAATCGCTATTCATATCAGCATCAGTGCCGGGATGACGCAGCACGAACACCGCCTAAATAATTTAAAACAAAAAGGGAGCCAATGCATTTATGCCTCAGCCCCCATAATTGATTTAAATATTCACTCAACTGTCTGGTTTTATTAACGACAATCCATCTTATTCTTCATCATCTGCTATAACAACCTGATCCTCGTCATCAAGAACCTCATCTGTTATAACATCTGTATCATCAACAACACTCTCATCCGTAGTTTCTGCCTGTTCAGCCTCTGTTTCAGCCTCCTCAAGTGCCTTAGCTCGTGCTTCCTCTTCCTGTCGTCTCTTCTCTTCAATCATCAGATCAGTGTTAAGCTTAACATTTCTGTATCGCTTCATGCCAGTTCCTGCAGGAATAAGCTTACCGATGATTACATTTTCCTTAAGACCAATAAGAGGATCTACCTTGCCATTTATTGCAGCATCAGTAAGAACCTTCGTTGTCTCTTGGAAGGATGCAGCTGACAGGAACGAATTCGTTGCCAGTGATGCCTTGGTAATACCGAGAATTATATGCTTGCCGACTGCAGGTTCCTTACCTTCTGCAAGAAGCTGCTTGTTAACCTTGTTGAATTCTGTAACATTAACAGTAACTCCCGGAAGGAAATTAGAATCGCCGACTTCTTCAATGCGGATTTTCTTGAGCATCTGACGAACAATAATCTCTATATGCTTATCATTGATTTCAACGCCCTGCAGACGATATACTCTCTGTACTTCCTTCATGATGTAGTCCTGAACATCCTTAACATCAAGAATCCTCAGGATGTCATGCGGATTAATAGGTCCATCTGTCAGTCTGTCGCATGCATTGACATGAACTACTTCTCCCTCATGAATTCTTGTAATAGATCCATAAGGAATCAGATATGCCTTTTCCTTGCCATCTTCCGCTGTTACGACGATTTCATGTTTATTCTTATTAGTACGCAGCTGAGCATCGCCCTCGAAGTCTGATACGATCGCAACACCCTTAGGCTTACGTGCTTCGAACAGCTCCTCAACTCTAGGAAGACCCTGTGTAATATCGCCGCCGGCAACACCGCCTGTATGGAAGGTTCTCATTGTAAGCTGTGTACCAGGCTCACCGATTGACTGAGCTGCGATGATTCCGACAGCTTCGCCCACCTGAACAGCCTGACCTGTAGCCATGTTCGCACCATAGCACTTAGAGCAAATGCCTGTTTCACTGCGGCAGGTAAGAACTGTACGGATCTTAACGCTCTGAATACCGGATGCAACCACCTTCTCTGCTCTGGACGGAGTGATCATGTGATTCTTCTTTACCAGAATATCTCCATTTTCTCCTACAATGTCCTCTGCAGCATAACGGCCTGTAATTCTGTCCTTCAGAGACTCGACCTCTTCCTTGCCATATGTGAATCTTTCGACCTCCATGTATGGAATATCGTCCGGTTCATTTGCACAGCAATCAGTCTCATTGATCGTAAGCTCTTGAGATACGTCAACAAGCCTTCGTGTAAGGTAACCTGAGTCAGCTGTACGAAGGGCTGTATCAGACAGACCCTTACGAGCACCATGGGCTGAAATGAAGTATTCCAGTACATCCAGACCTTCACGGAAGTTTGACTTAATAGGAAGTTCGATTGTCTTACCGGTTGTATCGGCCATAAGACCACGCATACCAGCCAGCTGTTTAATCTGCTGTTCACTACCACGGGCACCTGAATCAGCCATCATGAAGATGTTATTATACTGATCCATTCCGCTCATCAACTCGTGAGTTACTTCCTTATCGGCCTTTTCCCACACATCTACGACTGATGCGTATCTTTCCTGATCTGTCAGAAGTCCCATACGGAAGTCATCCTGGATCATCTCAACAGTCTCTTCAGCCTGTCTGATGATCTCCTTCTTCTTTTCAGGAACTGTCATATCCGCAATTGATACCGTAAACGCTGCTCTTGTTGCATACTTATAGCCGGTGCTCTTGATATTATCAAGAACCTCAGCGGTAACCGTTGCGCCATGAACATTAATAACCTTCTCCAGGATTTTCTTAAGAGTTTTCTTCTTAACAAGTTCATCAATCTCAAGCTTCAGGTAATCTTCCCTTGTCTCTCTCTTAACGAATCCCAGATCCTGAGGAATAATCTCATTGAAGAGTAATCGTCCAAGCGATGTGTTAATAATTCCCGTTATAGGCTCGTCACCAGGTACTTCCCTTGTGACACGAACTCTTATCTTGCTCTGAAGAGTAATCTGCTTATTTTCATAAGCCATGATTGCTTCATTTAAGCTCTTGAAAGCTCTGCCCTCGCCGATCTCTCCGTCACGCTGCTGAGTCAGATAGTAAATACCCAGAACCATATCCTGTGACGGTACAGCCACAGGGGCACCATCAGAAGGCTTTAACAAGTTATTAGGCGACAGCATCAGGAAGCGGCATTCAGCCTGAGCTTCAACTGACAGCGGCAAATGTGCGGCCATCTGGTCACCATCGAAGTCGGCATTATATGCTGTACAAACAAGCGGATGAAGTCTGATAGCACGTCCCTCTACCAGCTTAGGCTCAAACGCCTGAATACCGAGTCTGTGAAGCGTCGGCGCACGGTTCAGCATAACCGGATGTTCCTTGATAACCTCCTCAAGCACATCCCATACCTCTGGCTGAAGCTTTTCTACCATCTTCTTAGCCTGTTTAATATTATTGGCTTTTTCATAATCGCACAGCTTCTTCATAACAAATGGCTTAAACAATTCTACAGCCATTTCCTTAGGAAGACCGCACTGATAAATCTTAAGATCCGGACCTACTACGATAACCGAACGACCTGAGTAGTCAACACGCTTACCCAGCAGGTTCTGACGGAAACGTCCCTGCTTACCTTTCAGCATATCTGAAAGTGACTTAAGAGAACGGTTGCCCGGTCCTGTAACCGGACGGCCGCGACGGCCATTATCAATCAGAGCATCTACTGCTTCCTGCAGCATTCTCTTCTCATTTCTTACAATGATCTCAGGCGCATCCATCTCAAGAAGCCTCTTAAGACGATTATTTCTATTGATAATCCTTCTATACAGATCATTAAGGTCAGATGTGGCAAATCTGCCGCCATCCAGCTGCACCATAGGTCTTAAATCTGGCGGAATAACCGGGATAATCTTAAGGATCATCCACTCCGGTCTGTTTCCGGATTTTTTGAAGGCTTCTACAACCTCCAATCTCTTAATGATCTTGGTCTTCTTCTGGCCAGAGGCAACATCAAGTTCTTCTCTTAAGTCTGCTGAAAGCTGTTCTACATCGATCTTAGATAAGATCTCATCGATTGCCTCAGCACCCATACCTACTCTGGCAGTCCTAAACAGATCTCCATATTCTTCCTTAGCCTTCTGAAGATCTGATTCAGAGAGAACCTGCTTATATTCAAGGCTTGTCTCACCAGGATCAAGAACGATATAATTGGCAAAATACAAAACCTTCTCGAGCACCTTCGGAGAAAGATCAAGAATAAGTCCCATTCTGGACGGAATGCCCTTGAAGTACCAAATATGAGACACCGGTGCTGCAAGTTCTATATGTCCCATTCTTTCACGTCTTACAGAGGCCTTGGTTACTTCAACACCGCATCTATCGCAGACCATACCCTTGAATCTTACTTTTTTATATTTGCCGCAGTGACATTCCCAGTCCTTGCTTGGTCCGAAGATTCTTTCGCAGAACAATCCATCCTTTTCAGGCTTCAGAGTACGATAATTAATGGTTTCCGGCTTAGTTACTTCACCATGTGACCATTCACGAATCTTTTCAGGGCTGGCAAGACTGATTCGTATTTTATCGAATGTCATTGACGCATAACCTTCTTTAGTAATCTGAGTCATTTTATCTCCTCCTACTCGTAATCCTCTGCAAAGTCTTCATCGACATAACTGTCATTAGTATATGCGTCATCGACTATATCATCAGCATCTTGTTTAGCTTCATCATACTGTGACAGCGTAAATCCGGCTTTTTCAAAATTTTCTCTGTTTCTTGAAAAGCTTGTATTTGAAATAATTGCATTAAGGTTCGTCTCACCGTAATCCACGGATTCAAGCATCTTGATCTCATTATCATTCTCATCAAGAACCTTAATATCCAGAGCCAATGACTGCAGTTCCTTAACAAGAACCTTAAATGATTCCGGTGTTCCGGCTTCCGGAATATTCTCGCCCTTAATGATAGCTTCGTATGTCTTAACACGTCCTACAACATCGTCAGACTTAACTGTCAGAATCTCCTGAAGTGTATATGATGCGCCATATGCTTCCAGGGCCCAAACTTCCATCTCTCCGAATCTCTGTCCGCCGAACTGAGCCTTGCCGCCTAACGGCTGCTGAGTTACGAGAGAATAAGGACCGGTTGAACGCGCATGTATTTTATCATCAACCAGGTGATGCAGCTTCAGATAATGCATGTGTCCGATGGTAACAGGAGCATCAAAATATTCACCTGTTCTTCCGTCGCGAAGTCTTACCTTACCGTCTCTTCTGATAGGAACGCCCTTATATTCAGCCTTATGATCCTGATGTTCTTCAAGATATTTAAATACATCCGGATCGAGCACATCCTCATACTGTGCTCTGAACTCGTCAAATGACTTATTTACATAAGTATCTGCCATGTCCAGAGTGTCCATGATGTCATCTTCATTTGCACCGTCAAATACAGGAGTTGAAATCTTAAATCCCAGGGCACGTGCTGCCAGAGACAGGTGAGTCTCCATAACCTGTCCGATATTCATACGGCTAGGTACGCCCAGAGGATTAAGCACGATATCCAATGGTCGTCCGTTCGGAAGAAATGGCATATCTTCAACAGGAAGCACACGTGACACTACGCCCTTATTTCCATGACGTCCGGCCATCTTATCACCTACAGAGATCTTTCTCTTCTGTGCTATATAGACACGAACTGTCTGCTTAACTCCAGGACTTAATTCATCACCGGCTTCTCTTGTAAATACCTTGGCATCAACAACGATACCGTAAGCACCATGCGGAACCTTAAGTGACGTATCACGCACTTCTCTTGCCTTCTCACCGAAGATCGCTCTTAAGAGTCTCTCCTCCGGTGTAAGCTCTGTCTCTCCCTTAGGAGTAACCTTACCTACCAGAATGTCGCCGGCTCTTACCTCTGCACCGATCCTGATAATGCCGCGTTCATCAAGATCCTTAAGTGCATCATCACCAACACCAGGAACGTCTCTTGTAATGTCTTCAGGTCCTAACTTGGTATCGCGAGCCTCTGTCTCATATCTTTCAATATGAATAGATGTATATACGTCATCGCGAACCAATCTTTCACTCAGAAGAACGGCATCCTCGTAGTTGTAGCCTTCCCAGGTCATGAATCCGATCAGCGGATTCTTACCCAGAGCCAGTTCACCGTTAGATGTGCTGGCACCGTCAGCAATAACCTGTCCCTTCACAACCTTCTCGCCTTTATCAACTATCGGCCTCTGATTGTAGCAGTTAGACTGGTTTGAACGAGCGAATTTGCTGATCCTATATAAATCATAATCTCCGTCATTTGTACGGATTCCGATCTCCACTGCAGACACGTGTTCTACAACACCGTCTCGTTTTGCCAGAATACACACGCCTGAGTCCTTGGCAATCTTAGACTCCATGCCTGTTCCGACGATCGGTGAATCAGTTGTAAGAAGAGGCACCGCCTGACGCTGCATGTTAGATCCCATCAGCGCACGGTTAGCATCGTCATTTTCCAGGAAAGGAATCATTGATGTAGCCGCTGAGAATACCATTCGAGGAGATACATCCATCAGATCTATCTCTGTCTTATCGTACTCAGATGTTTCTTCTCTGAATCGTCCTGCAACTGTGTTACGAACAAAGTGTCCTTCACTATCCAGCTGTGCATTTGCCTGTGCAACCTTATATTTATCTTCTTCATCAGCTGTAAGATATACAACCTCATCTGTTACTCGAGGATTTTCCGGATCAGTTTTATCTACTACTCTATAAGGAGCCTCAACAAATCCATATTTATTGACCCTGGCAAATGATGCCAGTGAGTTGATAAGACCGATGTTAGGACCTTCAGGTGTCTCTACCGGACACATACGTCCATAATGAGTATAGTGTACATCTCGAACCTCGAATCCTGCACGATCTCTTGACAAACCGCCAGGTCCTAAGGCACTTAAACGTCTCTTATGTGTCAACTCACTGAGAGGATTACACTGATCCATGAACTGTGACAGCTGTGATGAACCGAAGAACTCTCTTACAGCTGCTGTAACAGGCTTAATATTAATAAGAGATTGTGGTGTGATAGAGTCAATGTCCTGAGTCTGCATTCTCTCATGAACAACTCTTTCCATTCTTGAAAGGCCAACTCTATACTGATTCTGAAGCAGTTCACCAACAGATCTTATACGTCTGTTTCCTAAGTGGTCAATATCATCAAATGTACCCATTCCTGAATCCAGGTTAAGTCCATAGCTTATGCTTGCAAAAATGTCTTCCTTGGTAATATGTTTAGGAATAAGTTCATTAATATGTTTCTTTATTGCTTCCTTACGTTCTTCCTTCGTCTTATATTCATTTAAGATCTCGGCAAGCGCAGGGAAATAAACCTCATTTTCAGTGAGGCCTAATTCTTTTTTATCAGCATCAGTCAACTTAACATAGCAGTTGACGTCTACCATCAAGTTGGAGATAACCTTGATATTTCTGTCTTCGCCTTTGATAAGTACCACCGGAACGCCGCCGTTTTGTATGTTCTCGCAGATTTCATCGGTTACAATATCGCCGGCCTTGGCAATAATTTCACCAGAGAACTGATCGATTACATCTTCTCCGAGCTCACGTCCAAGTATTCTGTCTTTGTACGCTAATTTTTTATTAAATTTATAACGTCCGACCTTAGCCAGATCATAACGTTTCGGATCGAAGAACATTGACGAGATCAAACTCTCGGCATTCTCGACCTGGAGTGGCTCACCCGGTCTAAGTTTTTTATAGAGTTCAAGGATACCCTCCTTGTAATTCTTAGAAACGTCCTTCGTGAAACATGCCAGGATCTTAGGTTCCTCGCCAAACATTTCTATGATTTCCTCATTGGTTCCTACGCCCATTGCTCTGATAAGTACTGTTACAGGAACCTTGCGGGCTTTATCAGCATGAACATAATAAACATCATTTGAATCCGTTTCGTATTCAAACCATGCACCTCTGTTAGGAATAACATTGCAGGCATATAATTCCTTGCCCAGCTTATCATGACTTAATGTGAAATAAATACCAGGAGAACGAACTAACTGTGATACAATAACACGTTCTGCTCCGTTGATCACGAACGTACCTGTATCCGTCATGAGAGGCATATCGCCCATGAAAATCTCGTGCTCTGCAATTTCTCCTGTTTCCTTATTATTAAGACGAACCTTAACCTTCAGTGGAGCCGCAAATGTCGCATCTCTTTCTTTGCATTCTTCGATAGTGTATTTGACATCATCCTTAGCTATCTGAAAATCTACAAATTCAAGTCTCATGGACTGGTTGTAGTCTTCGATAGGAGAAATATCATTAAACACTTCTCTCAATCCGTCATTCAGGAACCATTCATAGGATGCTTTCTGAATTTCGATCAGATTAGGCATTTCCAGAACTTCTTGCTGTCTGGCATAACTCATTCTGATCCCTTTACCACTCTTTACAGGACGAATTCTGTTTTTCTCCATTAAATTCCTCTCCTTCGTTTCATTATTATAAACGGTCCAGGTAATTTTAAGCGTACAAAGACCCACTATCCAACAATAGTGCAACGTATAGGATAGCAAAAGAATCAATAGATGTCAAACACTTTTGTTAAAATTTACTCTTGACCTAACAAAAAAACATTGCACTTTTTTCGCACTGTATCCAGCAGTGTTCCCTCCGCTTTGATGCCGTCACTTCCTATATTCTGTTGCAGATTTCGCAATAGAGTCACATGCAAAAAGGCAATCCTTGCGGATTGCCCTTTGTAGTATATTCTGACTAAAACAAAATTATTTGATTGTAGCCTTAGCGCCTTCAGCCTCGAGCTGCTTAACAAGGTCTTCAGCTTCAGCCTTTGAGATGCCTTCCTTAAGAGTTGAAGGAGCACCATCAACGAGTTCCTTAGCTTCCTTAAGTCCGAGACCTGTGTTATCACGAACAACCTTGATAACCTTAACCTTGTTTGGTCCGATCTCTGTAAGTTCAACATCGAACTCTGTCTTCTCTTCTGCTGCTTCTGCCGGGCCAGCTGCTGCTACAACAACACCTGCTGCTGCAGATACGCCAAACTCTTCTTCACAAGCTTTTACTAAGTCATTTAATTCTAATACAGATAATTCTTTGATAGCTGCAATAAATTCTTCTGTAGTTAATTTTGCCATTTTATTTTCCTCCTGTAATGTTTTTACAATTAATCAATTTCATTCAGCTGCAGGTGCTTCCTCTGCCGGAGCCTCAGCCGGTGCCTCTTCTGAAGCTGCAGATGTGCAAGCACTTGCTCCGCCTGCTTCAGCAATCTGATTAAGAACACGAGCCATATTTGTAATAGGTGACTTCATGCTGCCCAACAATCTGCCGAGTAATTCATCTTTTGATGGAATAGATGCGATAGCCACAATGCCATTCTCATCGAAATATGTTCCTTCTACAACGCCTGCCTTAAGCTGAAGTTTCTCAGCTGTCTTAGCAAATTTTGCAAGAATACGAGCCGGAGCTGTTGCATCACCGGTTGTGATCGCGATAGCTGTTGGTCCGTCAAGTTTCTGTGACAGATCAGCAAATACTGTATCCTTTACAGCGAAGTTGATCATTGTATTCTTATATACTTTGTAAGTAATGCCAGCTTCACGAAGCTCTTTACGAAGAGCTGTGTCCTGTGCAACTGTCAGTCCACGATAATCAACAAGTACTGCTGCTGTTGCGCCGTTCAGGTATCCTGATATTTCCTGCACTACAGGTGCTTTCAGTTCAACCTTTGCCATTTTCATTCCTCCTTATATATTTTATTGCCGATACGTAAGAGGATTAGCATATAAAAACCCTCTGCATCCAAAGACACAGAGGGAATGAAAATTTGGTTCTAATTTCTCTTCTATCCTCGGTAGGTTGCATGCGTTACGATAATAATCACCTACTGTCTTCGGCAGTTATAAAATCTATCATATAACTTCAATTCTGTCAAACAGATTTGATATTATTGATTTTAATATCGCGGCTCTATCAGCCGTTTACAATCTTGCTTACATTAAGCTTAACACCAGGTCCCATTGTTGAAGCAAGGGTGATGCTCTTAAGATATGTTCCCTTTAATGCAGCCGGACGAGCCTTAACGATTGCATCAATAAGTGTCTGGAAATTCTCCTGAAGCTGTTCTGGTGCGAATGATGCCTTACCTACCGGAACATGAATAATGTTAGCCTTGTCAAGTCTGTATTCGATCTTACCTGCTTTAAGTTCCTGAACTGCCTTAGCAACGTCCATGGTAACTGTTCCGGCCTTAGGGTTTGGCATGAGTCCTCTAGGTCCCAATACCTTACCGAGACGACCAACAACCCCCATCATATCAGGTGTAGCTACGACCTTATCATATTCGAACCAGTTTTCATTCTGAATCTTAGGAATGAGTTCCTCTGCTCCTACGAAATCAGCGCCGGCATCCAATGCTTCCTGCTCCTTAGGTCCCTTAGCAAATACAAGGACTCTTACGCTCTTACCTGTGCCGTGCGGCAGTACAACCGCACCACGGATCTGCTGGTCAGCATGACGTCCGTCGCATCCTGTACGAATATGAACTTCTATTGTTTCGTCGAACTTAGCTGTTGCGCTTTCCTTTACGAGTGATACTGCATCTGCTACATCATAGAGCTGATTGCTGTCAATCTTCTTAGCTGCTTCTGTGTATTTCTTTCCGTGTTTCATTTTTTCCTCCTGTGGTGTGTCGGCGTCTGCCTCCCACTGTCTTTATGTGTACAGATTATTCTGTATTATATGATCTTATCTCGGACTGCATATTCTTACGAACTTACTGCAGCCTGTCAGAATCAATCACCGATAAGTACGCCCATTGATCTGCATGTACCGGCGATCATGCTCATTGCTGCTTCCACAGATGCTGCGTTTAAGTCAGGCATCTTGGTTTCTGCGATCTGCTGAAGATCAGCCTTAGAAATTGTGGCAACCTTCTTCTTGTTTGGTTCACCTGAACCTGACTGAAGCTTGCATGCCTTCTTGATCAGTACTGCTGCCGGTGGAGTCTTAGTAATGAATGTAAAACTCTTATCTGCATAAACAGTAATAACAACAGGAATGATCATGCCTGCCTGATCAGCTGTACGAGCATTGAATTCCTTAGTGAACTGCACAATATTAACACCATACTGACCTAAAGCAGGTCCAACTGGTGGTGCAGGTGTAGCCTTAGCTGCTTCTATCTGTAATTTGATGTATCCATCGATTTTCTTTGCCATTGTAGTTTCCTACCTTTCATCCATTCTGATTGAATCAGATTATTACATTTTCTTAATGTCTATAAATCCAATATCTACAGGAGTCTCTCTGCCAAACATGTTAACATTGATCGTAACTGTCTGTTTGGACTCATTAACTGAGATAATCTTGCCCTCAGTTCCTTCCCATACTCCTGAAACAGCCATAACAAGATCGCCGACGCCAAAAGACACAACAACCTGTTCTCCGCCCCCAAGCAGCGGTTTCATCTCTTCCTCAGTAAGAGGTACAGGCTTGCTTCCAGGTCCGACAAATCCTGTTACGCCCCTGGTATTTCTTACAACATACCAGGTCGTATCATTCATGACCATATTAACCAGCACATATCCCGGAAACTGTTTCTTTTGTACTTGTTTGCGGACACCGTTCTTGACTTCTACTACGTCATGAATCGGAACTGCAACCTCAATTATCTGATCCTGCAGTTTTCTGTTTTCTATGGTCTTCTCAATGTTAGCTTTAACCTTATTCTCGTATCCTGAATAGGTATGAACGACATACCAATTTGTTTCCGCCATATTCGCTCCTTTATGCTATCAGGTTCAATAATGCCTGAATGCCTGTATCCAGGAATTTGATAATAACGCCAAGGATAATTGTTACTACGATAATAAGAACTGTCTGTTTCGCAACATCCTTTTTATTAGGCCATACTATCTTTTTGAATTCTGCTTTCAAACCTTTCCAGAAACTGATCTTAGGTTCATTGTTTGCATTCTCAGCCATTACTTTGTCTCCTTATGTAATGTGTGTCTCTGACAGAACTTGCAGTATTTCTTAGTTTCCATCCTATCCGGATGTGTCTTCTTGTCTTTTGTTGTATTGTAATTTCTCTGCTTGCACTCAGTGCATGCTAAAGTAATTCGAGTTCTCATTTTATATCCTCCAAATAAGAGTTAATTATAGGATCAATATCATATATTTCATTGTGGGGCCTCGCGTCCGAAGCATGATAAAACATATGACTAATTTGTGCTTGTTCAACACAAAAATACGGAGCCTGACTCCGCGTTGGTACTATATCACAGGGAATCAAACTCCGTCAACATTTTTTTCGCTGTTTCAGGCTATTTTTCAGCGGTTTTCTTATTGTCGTCTACGCCCTCTCTGGCATCCGGTTTGAATAAGATTTTTATGGTCATTACCAGACATTTAAGATCCAGCCATATGCTGTAATTTTGAATATACACAAGATCCAGCCTCAGCTTATTGTACGGTGTAGAATTGTATCGACCATACACCTGTGCATATCCGGTAAGTCCAGCCTTAACCTTAAGCCTGAATTTGAATTCAGGTACATTTTTCACATATTCATTGGCAATCTCTGGCCGCTCTGGCCTGGGACCTACCATTGACATATCACCTACGAACACATTAAACAGCTGCGGCAGCTCATCCATATGGCTGGCTCTCAGCACCTTACCCACAGGCGTAACTCGTTCATCATGCTTTGTTGCTAATTGCGGCCCTGACTTCTCGGCATCCGGCCGCATGCTTCTGAATTTGATTATATAGAACTCTTTTCCGTCAATAGTAAGCCTTTTCTGCTTATAAAAAACCTTACCACCGTCTCCGATTTTAATCGCCGCTGCAATTATTGCCATCAGCCAGGACGTGCATATTATCATAATTGCAGAAATTACTATATCGACTACACGCTTTATCAGCATCTGATCTGCACTTAATCCGTAATTTTTGGAAATAAACGCCACATTATCGAACAGATGTATCTGTTTGGAACTGGCTACAATTATATCTGTAATCTTCGGAAGCATGTATATGCGTTTACCAATATCATAGCAATATTTCAAAATATCATTTCTTGTCTCTGCAGGCAGGTCTGATATCAACACCGCATCATGTCGTTTTATGCATTCTATGATTTTCTCCATTCCCGCATTTACATTTATTTCCTCTGCTATCCGATATCTTTCGCTTTGTTCGTTAACATGAAGTACTAACTCCTTAAGCGAATAATCCCCATGTATCAACAATAGATTATGCTGCGGAAATATAACATTATTTAATGCCTTGGCACCAAGCACCCACAAAATTGACACAGCAACTTCTACGCCAAATAGTATCAGCAGCGGTACAATGCTCGGATAACGCCTCAATACTTCAACAAGAATGAAATACATGGCTGCATTGGCAATAAAACACGTGAATATGTTGGAAAATACCATGTCAACACGTCTGGCTGTTGCCAGATTAAATATTCCGAATATTTTTCCAAGTACAAGAAGTATAATAGGATAAATAATAATTACTGCCCAATTACCTCTTCTGAAAAATGGTGTATATACCCTATGTTCATATCTTGTTTCCCACAAATATGCAAACAGTACGGTAAATGCGGCCATAAGGATCATAATCTCCATAAAGATTATCAGCCGTTTATATTTGTCCCTTTTCACATTTAACATCCAATCCTTTTATTTGCCGTATCCATCAGGATTCTGACTCTGCCATCTCCATGTATCCTCACACATTTTATTGAGGTCATATTCCGCTTTCCAATTCAGTTCTTCGTATGCCTTCTGAGGATCTGCATAACACATATCTATGTCCCCTGCACGTCTTGGCCCTATTACATATGGAATATCATGGCCGCAGGCCTTGGAAAATGCATGGATTATATCAAGAACACTGTATCCATTGCCGGTTCCCAGATTATATATTTTAAGTCCAGGTTTTCGAGCGATCTTTTCTATTGCCTTGACATGTCCTCTGGCCAAATCTACTACATGGATATAATCCCTTACACCAGTTCCGTCAGGTGTATCATAATCATTGCCAAATACATTGACCTTCTCCAGTCTTCCTACTGCTACCTTAGCAACATAAGGAAGAAGATTATTAGGAATACCATCAGGATCCTCTCCAATCAGTCCGCTCTCATGCGCTCCGATCGGATTAAAATATCTGAGCAGGATTATGTCCCAGGAGTTATCAGCTGTATACACATCTCCAAGAATTTCTTCTATCATAAGCTTAGTTCTTCCGTAAGGATTAGTTACGCTGAGAGGAAAATCCTCTCTGATGGGAACACTTGCAGGCTTACCATATACTGTTGCTGATGAAGAAAATACAATTTTTTTGCAGCCATGCTCATTCATTGCATTAAGAAGCGTAACTGTTCCAGCAATATTATTATCATAATACATCAGCGGCTTTTGTACGCTTTCACCCACCGCCTTAAGACCTGCAAAGTGAATTACCGCCTCCGGCTTTTCTTCGGTAAATATTTTATTCATTGCTTCCTGGTCTCTTATATCAGCCTGATAAAACTTCACCTTTTTGCCTGTGATCTTCTCAACCCTTTTCAGCGATTCTTCTGATGAATTGCACAAATTATCCAGAACGACGGTCTCATATCCGGCCTCTAGAAGTTCTAAAACTGTATGGCTTCCTATATATCCGGATCCCCCTGTAACTAATATCTTCACTCTTCTACTCCTCCTTTTCTGTCTGCGCAGTCTCTTCTGACTCAGCTGTAACTGTTTCTTCTGTCTGCAGCTGTTCAACTGTCTCAGCTGCACTCTTTTCTAATTCCTCAGAAATTATCTCATCCTGGTCCTCATCCGTATGCTGTGCCAATTCTTCTGCTTCTTTCTGTAGTCTTTGATGTTCTTCATTTGAAACTATATGCACATCAACCATGACTGTCGGAGACTCTCCATAGACCGAAGTTCCCTCCGGCAGGTACGGCGTAACATCAATTTCCGCCGTTATATTTCCATCAGCATCACTTACATCCAATTCTTCACCGGGAATTTCTATCTGGCCCAGACTGTTTATAATGCTTTCCGGTCCCTTGATTGAAATCGAATCCTGGGACAGTTCTATGTCCTCGATGGTATATCCTGATTTCACTGTTCCCGATGTACTTACCTTTATAGGCACATCCCTCTTATGTGACACCTTGAATTCAACCATTATCTCATCTTCATCAAGCGATACGTTGTCACCCTGCTTTATGGTCTCGCCGTTGACATTCTTGATAATTGGCTCAAGGTACATGGTCGTATCAGATTCGATATCTGCATAATTAGCGATTACAACTACTTTTTCAGTAGCATTTGTAACCGACTCAGGAGCATATATTGTAACCTTCTTCGGTGCAATATTAGCCTCTTCTATTACAATATTGTCTGAAATTTCCCCCTTATACTCAACCTCAACCTGTACCTGTTTAGACGTCATATCCTCCAGATTCAAGATCATGCTGGTGTCCTTCGCAGTAATCGTAATCTGACCGGAATATCTCAGTTTATCTCCTGTCAGCTCCACCTTAATAGGAACTGCATTTGTTATGGACAGCTCAGCAAAATCCGCCGTTGCTACGAAGTCATTTGCCGACAATGTCGAGATAATACTCCTCTTACCAGTAACAACTACACTGGTCGTCTCTCCGGAAGATACCGTATAGACGTGTGAACCGTCCAATACCTTGGGCTCATTTAATATCTGAACCTGGATATTAGATATTGTCCTCGTATAATCAGGATCAGTTATGTTAAGTACAACCAGCCACAGCAGGAAGGCAAATAAAATCGCAAGGATCTTATATCCAATATTATTTATCACATACTTCTGAAGAATCTCCTTGAACTTCATCTGTCTTGGTTCCTTTCCTGAATTTATCAAACCAATTCGTAGCTGGATGGTTGTCCTGAACAGCCTTAAGACGTCTTCTTAATTCATCAATGGTCACATCTTCTATCATCATTCTGGACACCGTAAATGAAATGTGTCCCGTTTCTTCCGAAACAACTATAGTAAATGCATCACTTACTTCACTTACGCCCAACGCTGCCCTATGTCTTGTTCCGTACTTTTTATTCAAGGATCTGCTTGCAGAAAGCGGAAAATAGCAGGTTGCCGCAGCTATCTTACCGTCTTTGATAATAACAGCTCCATCGTGAAGCGGTGTTTTATCTATGAATATATTAAGCAGCAGCTGGCTGGAAATGTCAGCATCTAACTTTATTCCGGTTTTCTCGTATTCGCTTAGTGAGATTTTTTCTTCAATACTTATAAGAGCTCCGGTTTTCGTTCTGGACAATTCTGCAACAGCTCGGATAATTTCTTCTAATGCGCTGTCAGATAATTTCTGTTCTGACGTGTTAGCGATTCCCGCCAGCTGTCTGAACAAAAACGTCTTGCCTAATTGTTCGAGTGCTCTTCTTAATTCCGGCTGGAATATGATTATGAGCGCAATGATGCCTACATTAAGTGTCTTAGTGATAATCCACAAAATGGTAGAAAAATTAAACATTTGAGCCAGGAGCATGATCACAAGAATGACCAATATACCCTTGACCAGAGTCCATGCGCTTGTTCTCTTAAACCATATTATCAAATAATAGAAGATCACTGCTATGATTATCATCTCTATGATATCTATTACGCTGATTGATGGAATAGAAAAATACTTATGAAAATATGAAGCTATGTTCCGCCAGAAAGTCAACTCTCCCTCTCCTTTCCTTCAGTATGCCGCATTTCTTTTCTTGAATATATTCGTTTGATCTTCACAGATTCCTTAGATATTGCCGCCTTAGGAACTGCCCGAACATAATATTTATATTCTTCATCTTCGAATTCAATAAATTCTGTCCTGTTGTAATCAAGCGGAAGCACTATTGTAGACACAGTCATAGCCACAATACATGATATTACCGTTCCGATAACGAACCACAACAGCCTTGAATAGGTCATAGTTCCATAGGCCAGATTGCATATGATTATCAAAATAAGATACACTCCGGATCCTAATGCTATTGCCAGCTGATTTGACATATTCACCCTTACCTTCTTGATGAGGAATGTTGCCGCAAATACAATGGCTATACACAGTATTGTATACCACATTTCACTATATCCGAATACGCCTCCAATCGTTACCGACATTTTCGCAATTTCGTTTCCGGACTCAAGTCCCTGCAGCATGGCCGTATTCATATGCAGATAATGGAGAAAATAATAAGTAAATATTCCGAATACCGCACTGATAACTGATACAGACGGCATAGTAACTGCAAGAACCAACGGAATTAATATCGGCAGCCTTATCATGCACAACAATGGTATCAATACAATTACATATGCCATTTTCTTGTCAAATCTAAAAAATGTAATATACATAATTGCAAGCAAAATCACAGTTACGATTCCAATACCCGCAGACATTGTAAAAATCTGCACAACGCAGTATGCAGCCAATGCAAACATCATTATCCTAAGGGGCAGAAACGCACATACAATTGAAAATAATATTACAAAATACCAGGTTGAGAGCATTGAATTAAAACCGAAATTGGTTTTAATCGCCAACAGCGCAAGAAAAGATACAAGAAATCTTAATATGCAGGCTGCCGCCATAGGCGCTTTTGCATATATTTCATCTATTTTATTTTTTATATAAAAAAGAAACTTCATGATTTTGTGGATTCCGAATCAGCATCTAATTTTTCCAGAAATCTGACATCTGATCTATATCTGCACATTGTGCTTTTCTTTCTTTTCAGATGTTTTCTGAACACCATATCTGTCAGCAAACTGTATGCAACTGCAACCAAAGCCATTGTAACCGCCAGGATTATCATAACGGCTACGCCGTCCATCCGTTCACTTAATTCATTTAGCAGATCAGAATCAGCCAGCAAAACAACAAACATTATAATTGCATACAACAAAATGCCTGTCAGTGCACCTTTTGTGATGCTCTTCCATACAGGCAAGTCTTCTACATATTTTTTTATTTCCAGTACTTCTTTACCATCCCTTTGCTCAAATAAAGTCTTACGGGACATAGCACGTACTTTCTGAGGATTAATCATTTTTTATTATTTAGCATACAGCTGTCCTATCAGATAATTGCTCAGCCTGCATGGCAATATCTTCATTATCACACAAAATGCTTTATAAACAAAGCCGATGGCATAAAGAGGCTTAACTTTAGACTTTAATGCAAGTTTTGCAATATACCTTCCTGCTTTTTCCGGCTTCATGCCATTTTGTTCGTCTTTTTCCATTACTTTGACGCTTCTTGCAATCCTTCCGCCATATTCCTTATCTCCGTCATAGGATTTAGCTCTGGCATCTGTGAACCCGCTTGCTATATCCCCCGGCTGAACAGCACACACTGATATACCATAAGGGCGCACCTCATTAGCAAGAGCCATAACGTAGGAATTAATTGCAGCTTTGGACACCGAATAATATGTCTGAAAAGGAATAGGAATAGGCCCTGCTACCGAACTGACACATACAATGCGACCTTTATGCTTATTTCTCATGTATGGCAGTACGGCCTTTGTGCAATTTACAGTTCCGAAGAAGTTTACTTCCAACTGTCTCTTGGCATCTTCTGATTTTGTAAACTCAACTGCGCCGGATATTCCAAATCCAGCGCAGTTCACCAAGATATCGATACTATTTTCTGTTTCATATATTGATTGTACAGCATCAATAACAGCCTGTTCATCTGTCACATCCACGCCCATATGTGTGATTGTCTCATCACTGCAGTCACGGCGGCTGAATTCATAAACTCTGACTCCCGAGCCTGCAAGACTGTGAGCCACGGCTCTTCCTATTCCTGATGAACCTCCTGTTACAATTGCTACCTTATACATCAATATATCTCCATGTTATTTCTGCTGCATGATTTCAGCATTATCCTTCTTTAAAACATCTGCTATGATATCAGATGCTTCATCAATCAGGGCATCTGTATGGGATGCCATCAGGCTTGTACGAAGCAGACATTCTCCCGGTGCACATGCCGGCGGAAGAACAGAATTTACATAAACGCCCTCATCATACATACCCTTCTGTTTGATTAATGTATTCTCCGGTTCATATGTATAAATAGGAACAATAGGAGTATTGGCCTCAATAATCTGTACATTTCTCGCCTTGAGATTATTTCTTAAACGTGCTGCATTGGCCTGAAGTTTATCAGGAAGCTCAGGATGTGCCTCGAGATATCGAAGTGCTGCCAGAGCAACTGCAGTCTGTGTCGGCGGAACGCTGGCTGCAAACATATAAGGGCGCGCTGTATGCCTTACATAATCCACAACTTTATATGATGAAACCATATATCCGCCCAGGGACGCCAGTGACTTACTAAATGTGCCCATGTAGATATCGACCTTATCTTCTAAGCCATAGTAGCTGGCAGTACCACGGCCGCCTTCTCCGATCACGCCAAGTCCGTGAGCATCGTCCACCATTACCTTTGCTCCGTATTTTTCTGCCAGAGCACAGATTTCAGGAAGTTTGGCAATATCACCGCTCATGCTGAACACGCCGTCTGTAACTATAAGGCATCCGGCATCCTCCGGCACTGCCTGCAGCTGTCTCTCCAGATCTTCCATATCCGCATGCTTATATCTAAGCATCTTACCATAGCTAAGTCTCGTTGCATCATAGATTGAAGCATGATCCTCTCTGTCAAGGATTACATAATCATGTCTTCCGACAACACTGCTGATTATTCCCAGGTTAGCCATGAAACCTGCCGGAAATGTAATACAGTCCTCTTTTCTGAGGAACTTTTTAAGTTCATCTTCAAGCTCATAATGCATTTTAAGTGTACCATTTAAGAATCTTGAACCCGAACATCCCGTACCGTATTTTTCTATTGTCTTCACACCAGCCTCAATGATCTCCGACTGCACTGTAAGTCCCAGGTAGTTGTTAGATCCCAACATGATGCGGCGCTTGCCTTCCATTACAACCTCAACATCCTGTCTGCTCTCAAGAGCCCTGAAATACGGATAAATCCCGGCCGCTCTTAATTCATCCTGTTTCTGAGGTTCATAACATTTCTCAAATATATCTTTCATTAATCAATTCCTTCCCTGAAATTTTGTTTAAATCTTTATTAATCCTCTTTGACTGCATCCATGTCGGTTAATATTAAAATATTTCCTGACCGTTTTCTTACCCTGATCAGCAACGAACAGCTTATGTTGCCTGCATTTAATATAATGCCGCAACCCGTTTGAACATATAAAAACATAGGTTTTATTATACTAACTATATCTGATATAGTCAATTTAAAAGCATTTTACAGTGTTTCTGCATTATACAAGAATAGTATGTCTGTAATTCCTTCATCACTTATTAACTGATCTATATCTCCCAGATAATATCTCGGGTCAACTACAATTATTGTCCTGTAATTCTGAGCAAGAAAAGGTATAAAGCAATTAGCGTATGAATCCTTCATTACCAGGAGTTTCTTTTCTGACTGTGATGTAGTTTGTATCTTAAGTTCTGCATGGTTGCCGCCTAAGAACATTGCATATTTATCTCTTGTTTCAAGATATGAAATGTCGTAGAAAGTGGCCGTTTTCTCGCCACTGTCCACATTCAATACTGTATAATCCACAGCCTTTGAACCTGACGCATCTTCCGACTCACTATTTTCCTCTGACTGGTTTTCTTCACTTTCCTTAGGAAGATAAACGTATATACTGTCTGTTTCAGATGTTCTGAATCCGCTTGATGCTGTCAATGTTCCTCGGAAGCTGTCCGTTACAAGCAGTCTGTCATATGTTATATCACTTTCCTCAATACCGGCGATACTGACAAACGTCTTATACGCGGCATATGCAGCATCCGTTGTCCAATGATGGTCTGTTCTGTAATATACCTGCGTTCCGTCGGAATCGAGTTCTCTTAATACCGACCTTACATCAACTGTTTTTATTCCCGCTGTCTCAAGATCCGACATAAGTCTGTCTATAAACAAATCCTCATCGCCTGCCACCTGACCCTTGGCATTGGCAGGTAGTCTGTAGCTGAGAACACTCACTGCTGTCGGCGCAATAAGTGCATATATATTAAGATCTGTATGGGATGATGAAATGCTTGTGAAGCCTGCCAGCTTTTCCTGATATTCAGATTCAGTCGGTTCTTCAAACTTCTGTATCAGATAACCGTCACTTCCGAGAAATATGTTGTTTGATTCGGTTTTTCCTGCCAGTCTTGCAACCGTTGTCTCCACCCCGATCCATGTATCTCTGAAGGGAAACTGATCCGCCACATAATCATCAAACTGCGATTCAAATCGTCCGGAAGTAAATGTATTCCAGGATAATCCGGGCATCTGCTGCAGATTTCTGTTTTCCGTTTCTGATGACGTTCTGTCCGGAATCGCAATAAATAAAATGTCAAGAAGCACCACAACTACTGCCATACAAAGCGGAAGTATGATATGAAATTTTTTTCTTTGTCCACTATTTGCCATGCATTTGCCCTCATTAAAATCTGAAATACAGGAACGGATTATATGAATTATAAACAAGATATGCTGTACATATCAGAAACAGCACTACACTGACAACCATAGCTCCTGCCGCGGATTTTTTGCTGATTTTAGTAAGCAGCTTTTTAAATGCCGGGCCGCACGCGATTACAGATAATACCAGCAGTATAAAATTGCTCTTAAGATAGTAAACAAATGATGCATCCGCGAATGCACTAATTCCTCTTCCGAACAAGTTGCCCAGATATATTCCCATCTCGGCAAAATCGGTATTGCTGAACATTACCCATCCAATACATACGATTATCATAGTGTAAATATGCTTCACAACCGTCGGAACATTCCCGCATAAAGGAACGAGAACATATTTCTCTATAATAAGCAGTACGCCATAATACAGTCCCCACAGCAGGAAATTCCATCCGGCGCCGTGCCATAATCCAGTCAGCATCCATACAATCATAATATTTATAATATGTCTGACAGCTCCCACTCTATTGCCGCCCAGCGGAATATAGACGTAATCCCTAAACCAGCTTGACAATGTTATATGCCATTTGCGCCAGAATTCGGTAACACTTTTGGCCATATATGGATAATCGAAGTTCTCAGGGAAATTAAATCCCAGCATCTTGCCCATACCTATCGCCATATCGGAATATCCTGAGAAGTCAAAATATATCTGCAGCGTATACGCAGCAATTCCCAGCCAGGCTGTAAGAAATGACCTGTCCGTCTGTGCCTGAATAGTTGTATAGAGCAGCCCCAGATTGTTGGCCAGCAAGACCTTTTTGGCAAGTCCCAGTATGAGTCTTTCAACACCCGCACCTGCCTGTGCAAGGCTCACTTTTCTTCTTTTTAATTGTTTTTCCACCTGGGAATACGTTACAATGGGACCTGCTATAAGCTGAGGAAACATTGTTATATAAGTTGCAAATGATACATAATTATGCTGAATTCTTACCCTGCCTTTATAAGCATCAATCACATATGACAGAGCCTGAAAGGTATAAAATGAAATACCCACAGGCAGGCTCAATTCCTTCCACTCAATATTGGCTCCGAATACCGAATTAAATGTCGAAACTAACAAGCCTGTATATTTAAAGAAACCAAGCATCAGCAAGTTAACGACTATCGCTAAAACCAGCTGTCTTTTTCTTGTTTTTTTGCTTGAAGCTACCTCAAACTGCAGTCCTACAATATAATTAAAGGTGATGCTGATCAGCATCAGTACCACATATACCGGCTCTCCCCATGCGTAAAAAAACACGCTGGCCAGCAACAATACTATATTTTTAACTGCAAACGGCACCAACAGATACACTGCCAGTGTCACCGGTAAAAATATAAACAAAAAATTCAAACTGCTGAAAACCATAATTATCCGTTACCCATCTACCCTATCAATTTATAGAATGCGTCCTGCCATTCCTGCGCATTTTCTCCCACTGCATAAAAATAATAATCTCCCTTTTGTCCATACACTGCGTGTTCCAGCATATCCACCTGTTCCGCACCATAACCCGTAAAATTATCTATTTGCGTCTCAATGCGCATTGTCACGGCATTTTCTATCTGTTCCATTTCGTCATCATCCGAGGTTTTGGCAATAAACAGTTCTCTTACATCCATGATTGCATTAGACGCATAATATAAATACTCCGACGGAACCATTCCGAACACAGTATTTGTTCCCGCAGAGTCCTTCTCTATAAGTTCTGCCACATCTGTCTGTGCAGACATTGTTTCCTTTATTTTATCCATTGAAACATCCTTCGATGAATTAGACGTCAGCATGACAACTATGAAGATAACCAATATAGCCAGCACTATGGCCTCTATTATATTTAATATATTCTTTCTGTTTAACATTATTTCCTTCAATAGTCCTAAATTTTAAAGAATCCCTATGCCTTCACGATGCATATATAAAATCAAATGCACCTACAAGGCAATGGCTATTAGCCTGCCCATATACAGATCAGTAAAACGGTTTCCAAATAACTATTCCATTCACGCAGAATATTTTTTAAGAGTTTAAGGAAAAAAACGCAGGCGCAGCGGACTACGCTGAAGTTTTTTACCTGTACCATAAAAATATGCAGGTGATATGATGCAGTTAACCTAAAACAGTTATATTAGTACTCTGAATCTACTAATCCTGCAACTTCTGCCATATATGTCATCCACAGCGGGTAATACTGCCATCCCGGATGCAAGCCGTCATCTGCATATATCTCCGGGTGAGCTTCCAGAATGAAATTGGAATTAAAATAATGACAACCAAGATCATCACACATCTGAGAAATTGCAGTATTGTAATCATCCATATAGGCATAATAAGAATATTCCTCCAGAAAATTAGGATCACATGGAATTATGCCCTGTACATATATTTCTGCCTGCGGCACACTTGCCTGGAGTCTTTGAATTATCGTAGTATAATCACTTATAAATGAATCCACATACTCATCATATGACTTTATACAATTTGCTGAAAACGTAAGAAAAATGGTTGACGGCTGCAGTGCCTCTGTTCCAGCAATAACATCCTCAGCCGAATACAGGCTTATTCCGACCTCCGACTGCAGATTGGCATCATTGATCCAATCAAATCCTCGTATAGCTTCAGCTACAGAATCTCCCACAATTGCTGCATCAGAAAACCATCTGCGGAAGTTTTCCGCATTGTAATCATAATCGCCATAATTATCCATGAGCTTACTTTGCAGTGCATCCAGGTCAACATTAACCACCCGTTCTGCCACAAAGCCGCTTAGATCTGCAGCACTTTTCGTCTGCAATTCAGCAAGTCTGGCATTTGCCGCACTTATCTGTTCCTGATTAGAGGCTGAAGGATGATAGACCCCCAGTCCCTTGGAACAGTAAAATATGATTGCAAGCAATGCCAACAATAAAAGGCACAGATACAATGACCCCGATTTCCTGCGAGTGCGTCCGGAGAATTTTCTTATTTCAGATCTTCTATATCTATTTTTATCAGACGTTTTTATATTCGATACCATTCGCGATCAAGCTTTCTGTTTTACATCAATATCTTGTCTCTGCGCCATGCTGAGACCTATTACAAAAACGTAGGGATTTTATCAGATTATTAACAATTCTTCCAGAACCAGGTCAAATATTATTTAAAAAACCACAGTATTATTGTATTATGAAAACAAGCTGTTGCAGAATATTCGGCTTTCCATTAAAAGTAAAATTGATGTTGTCTTGTTTTATACTTTGCACCTACGTTTTTCTGCATTCATGAAAAGAATTCATTAGAGTAAAATTTTACTCGGGAAATTGAATAAAAAAAAAAGAGAGTGCCACTTTATGATAAAAAATTCTGTGTGAATGGTATAGTTATATATAAATTGCTACACTAATTTAAAAAGGTAATTATGTAACATAAATGCAAATTTGCAGGAGGTATATTGCATGTCAGATACAATTAAACTCGAATTAAACAAATCCACTCCAAATGCTGATCTTCAGCAGACAATTGACTCAACTCCATCGCAGGACAACGCTGCAGCCGTATTATCACATGATTCTGATAATCAGGTAAGTGCAGATTCAGCATCATCTGCTGAACTTGTTCTTGACGACGGATCTGTAATGAAACAGCCTGTTCAGCAATCTCAGGATGTTCAGACAATTAATGAAAACGACGATTCACAGCCGGAATTATCTGTCAAATATCTTGAAGATGTCAATCTGACTCCGGAGGAACAGCAGGAAGTTGACTCTTTTTCAGAAAAGATTAATATTGCCGATACAAATATCGTTTTAAACTATGGTGCCTCAGCTCAGAAAAAAATAGCTGAATTTTCTGATGCGGCTCTTAACGGAGTCAGAACTCAGACCCTGGGTACAGTCGGTAAGGATGTTGCAAACCTTGTTACAGAGCTCAAGGGCTTTGACGTTGACAAAGACCAGAATAAAGGTTTCCTGGGTCTTTTTAAGAAAAAAGCCAACGATATTACATCATTAAAGGCCCGTTACGATTCAACTGAAGCCAACGTAGACAAAATTGTTGAAGTCCTCGAAAACCATCAAAATCAGCTTACAACAGATATTGTAATGCTCGATAAAATGTATGATTCAAATCTTACATACTTCAAAGAACTTACAATGTATATTCTGGCAGGCAAGGCAAGGCTTGAAAAAGAACAAACCACCACACTGGTTGATCTTCAAAACAAAGCCAAAGAAACAGGTCTTGCAGAAGATGCTCAAAAGGCAAATGATTATGCTTCACTGTGTGATCGTTTTGACAAAAAGCTTCACGACCTGGAACTTACAAGAACAGTCAGCATGCAGATGGCTCCGCAGATCAGGCTTATTCAAAATTCTGACACGCTGATGACAGAGAAAATACAATCTGTTATCAACAATACTATTCCTCTTTGGAAAAATCAGATGGTCCTTGCCCTGGGTATGTCCCATGCCGAGGAGGCCATGAAGGCTCAGCAGCTGGTAACAGACTTTACCAATACGCTTCTTAAGGAGAATGCTGACAAATTAAAGCAGACTACCACAACTATCGCAAATGAAAGCGAGAAAGGAATCATTGACCTTGAATCGGTTAAATATGCCAATGAGCAGCTCATCTCTTCTCTAGACGAAGTTATACATATTCAGGAAGAAGGACGCCAGAAACGCCGTGCAGCGGAAAACGAACTGGGTCAGATAGAAGTAAGACTCAAGAAGAAACTTCTTGATATCAGGAACTCACCTATTAACATCGCTGCATCAGATGACGAGCCTAAGGTTTCAAATACAGAAAAGTAATTACTATTTGTAGGATTTCGATAATGAAGAAAAAAACAAATAACTTAATAGCCGGAATTATTACAATTATCGTATGCATCCTGGCAATCATATTTGCTCAAAAAATCTCAGTCCCTGTAATTCGCACTATTGTAACTCTTGCGATAATAATCGCAGCAATATTGCTTATTGTCATGGGCGGTATATTGATATTTGCAAATAAGTCCAGTCAAGAGAAGAGTGCTGTCTCAGACTCAGAAACAGCCAAAAAGAAATTAACGCAGGAGCAGACAGCATCTATAAACAATGCATTTACGCAGCTTACAGCTGTCAAAATGGATCTCGCCAAAATTAAGGATACGGCTATTGTTCAATCAGGAAATGATGCATGCAGTTCAATTGAGAAGGTTCTTCGCACACTTAAAGAAAAGCCCGAAAAAATTCAAACGTCAAGGCAGCTTTTTAACTACTATCTTCCCACCATGGAAAAAGTCATGTCAAGATATCAAACCCTTGAGAGAAGCGAAATTGACAATGCTGATATGCTGGCCAAGGTTTCTGGTTACCTCGGCAGCGTCAGGTCTGCCATGGATAATCTCTATGAAGGATTATTTGACAATGACAAACTGAACATTGAGGTTGATATGGAAGCAATGAAACTTGCGATCAAACGTGACGGGCTTCTGGATGATGACGAAATCTAACTGCTCACCAAACTGATCTTAAAATTTTCTCTGACATTATTGTCGTCGTGAACAAACATGTCAGCATCACATTTCACCATAAGGAAAGAGATTTCCTTTTCTGGAAATCTCTTTTTTCTCTGCCGCAGATGGGAATCGAACCCATAC
>CAVBWS010000021.1:0-31505 GCA_963599255.1 Treponemataceae bacterium | reverse complement strand
TGCTTGCACGAGCAAACTCGTATCTATCGGACAGGCTAACCTGCATGAGCAAGTATAGCGATAGCTCGGATCGCGAATGCAGTACAACCGCGAGAGTGCTGCAAGCACGTAGCAGTTGATTTTTATAATTATATTGCAAAAGCAGAGGCTTGCGATGTTCCGTCAAGCTGACAGTTAGAAGTGTTTTTAACAATAGAAGGAAAGGTTTCTCTTACAGTGAATAAGATTACAGAAATAAGATGGCATGGCCGCGGAGGTCAGGGAGCCAAGACAGCCTGTCTGCTGCTGGCAGACGTTGCCTTTACGGCAGGCAAATTCGTTCAGGGTTTTCCGGAATACGGCCCGGAACGTATGGGTGCACCTATTACTGCTTATAACAGAATAAGCGATGACAGATGCACGGTACATTCGAATATTTACACACCGGATTTTGTAGTTGTGGTTGATGAGACTTTATTAGAGTCTGTAGACGTTACGGCAGGTCTTAAGAAAGAGGGCGCCATCGTTATTAATTCGGCTAAGGATCCGGAGGAGTTAAAACAGCATTTAAACGGCTATGAAGGCCGCGTTTATACGATAGACGCACGCAGCATTTCAGAACGAAATCTGGGCAAATATTTCCCGAACACCCCGATGCTTGCGGCCATCGTTAAGGTAAGTCAGGTATTAGATGAGGATCAATTTGCAGCTGATATGGAAGCTTCCTTCAGCCACAAATTTGCATCCAAACCTCAGGTTATCGAGGGCAATATGAACTGCCTTAAAGAATCATTAAAGGAGGTAAAGGGAGCATGATCAGACAGCCAAAGGATATAAATGAACAGACTCCGTGGCAGGAGATGACATTAGGCGGAGAGATCGCTGAGCCTTGTACCTCCGTAAGAACGATGACAGGCGAGTGGAGAAGCAACAGACCTGTATATATTGCAGACAAATGCAAGCAGTGCCTTCTGTGCGCACCGTTTTGCCCGGATTCATCCATTCCTGTTAAGGATGGCAAACGATTAGACTTCGACTACGATCATTGCAAGGGATGCGGCATTTGCTACAAGGTCTGTCCGTTCTCGGCAATAGAATTTGTTAAGGAGGGTGAGAGCAGATGAGCATAAAAGAAAGAATGTCAGGAAATGAAGCTATTGCTTATGCCATGAGGCAGATTGAGCCGGATGTATTTGCCGCATTTCCGATCACACCTTCAACAGAGATCCCACAGTATTTCGCACAGTATGTAGCTGACGGCAAGGTATCGACAGAATTCGTAACAGTTGAATCCGAGCATTCATCCATGTCAGCGTGCATGGGAGCCGAGGCAGCGGGAGCAAGAGCCGTAACTGCTACATCATCGGCAGGACTGGCATTTATGTATGAGATGCTCTATGTAGTTGCATCAGCAAGGCTTCCTGTGACACTTGCATGTGTAACAAGAGCCCTTACAGGTCCTATTAATATCAATAATGACCATTCGGATGCCATGGGAGCCAGGGATTCAGGATGGATCCAGCTCTATGCAGAGAATAACCAGGAGGCATATGACAATTATCTGCAGGCCATGAGAATTGCAGAGACGGCAGATGTAAGACTTCCTATCATGATATGCCAGGACGGATTTATCACTTCTCATGCGGTGGAGAACATTTTGCTTGAGACAGATGAGAAGGTTAAGGCATTTGTAGGCACCTATAATCCGGAAAATTACCTTCTTAATGCTGAAAGGCCGCTGGCGGTAGGACCTTATGATACCTGTCCTTATTATATGGAACACAAGGTGCAGCAGGCACAGGCCATGAAGAATGCTAAGAGAGCCATTCTTGATGTTGCAGCCGATTTTGAGAAAACATTTGGCAGACACTACGGTCTCATAGAGGAATACAGAATGGAGGATGCAGAGGCTGCGCTTGTGATCATCGGAAGCACGGCAGGTACTGCTAAGGCTTGCATTGATGAGATGAGAGCAGAGGGTCACAATGTAGGTCTTGTTAAGATCAGATCCTTCAGGCCGTTTCCTGCAGAGGAGATCGCAGCAGCACTGGCAAATGTCAGAGCAGTTGCCGTTATGGATAAGTCTGAGGGATTTACGGGCAACGGTGGCCCTGTTTATGCAGAGACTGCATCAGCCTGCATCGGTTTAGAGCACGTTCCAGCAATGATCAATGTTGTATATGGCCTCGGCGGAAGAGATTGCAGAGTAGAGGACATAAGAAAGGTGTATGATCATCTGTTTGATATTATTAAAACTGGCGAGGTGGGCCCTAGATATCTTCACATGGGTCAGCGCAGCAACGAGAAGGAGGTGCTCTAATGGCTTATAATCATAAAGCAGAATTAAGCAAATCGGAGCGATTTGCTCCGGGACACAGACTTTGCTCGGGCTGTGGTGCCGGCATATTGTGCCGAGCAATGACGAGGGCTCTTGACGAGGAAGATCAGGCGGTTATTGTAAATGCAACAGGATGCCTGGAGGTATCTTCCTTCCTGTATCCATATACAGCCTGGAAGGATTCCTATATCCATGGAGCATTTGAAAATGCATCAGCGATCGCCAGCGGCGTTGAGGCAGCTGTCAAAATGAAAAAGAAAAAGGGAGAGCTCCAGGACAATTATAAGATCCTCGTGATCGGAGGAGACGGCGGCACCTATGATATAGGTTTCCAGTCTCTGTCGGGAGCCATGGAACGCGGCACAGATATGACATATTTTTGTTATGACAATGAAGCTTACATGAATACCGGTATCCAGCGTTCATCTTCGACACCGAGATTTGCAAATGCTACAACCACACCTGCGGGAACCGTTTCAACAGGTAAGCAGCAGAATAAGAAGAATCTAACAGAGATCATGGCTGCCCATAACATTCCGTATGTGGCGCAGACAACATATATAGGCAATATGAAAGACCTTCATGAGAAGGCGCACAGAGCCATCTACACACCCGGCGCAGCCTTCGTTAACGTAATGTCTCCGTGTCCTAGGGGCTGGCAGTATGCGACAGAAGACCTGGCACAGATATGCAAGATAGCAGTTGAGACTTGCGTATGGCCGCTGTACGAGGTCATTGACGGCAAATGGTATCTTAATTATGAGCCTAAGAACAAACTTCCGGTTGAGGAATTCATGAAATTGCAGGGCAGGTTCCGCCATTGCTTCAAGCCGGGCAATGAATGGACCATCGAAGAGGCGCAGAAATACGTTGATGAGAAGTGGGAGACGCTGCTCAGCAAGGTTCAGTAAGCGAGACAAGCAAGAAATTATACCGTGCCGGGACGGCGCAGTCCACTGCGAGAAAACAATCAGCGCAGGCGTTTTCGAGCAGTGGCTGCACGCCGAGGTTCACGGCACGGTGTGAAATATGCCGCTGCAGGATGTTGTAGCGGCGATTTTCGTTTAAGGGGGAAATATGACGGGAATTAAACAATACATAGGCACGAAGAGCTACTATAAGAGAACTTTTGCCATAATGCTTCCGATATTACTGCAGAATGCTATCACTAATTTTGTGAGCCTTCTTGACAATATCATGGTAGGGCAGCTGGGAACGGAGCAGATGTCAGGTGTTGCCATTGCCAATCAGCTGTTATTCGTATTCAATCTGTTTATATTCGGCGGGCTTTCGGGTGCCGGAATATTTACTACCCAGTTTTGCGGCAAGGGCGATAATGAAGGCGTAAGAAGCAGTGTGCGTATGAAGGCATACATAGCAGCTATCGGAGTTGTAGCTTTTGTTCTTGTGTTCTGGACGATGGGACCGGACCTTATTCGCGCATTTCTTCACGAGGGCACAGAGGCACTGGATCTTGAAAGCACATATGAAAATGGAATTTCATATCTGCACATGATGATGATCGAGACGCTGCCATTTGCGGTCACTCAGGTTTTTGCATCCACACTTAGAGAATGCGGCGAGACGGTGATGCCGATGAAAGCCAGCCTCGTGGCTGTATTTGTTAACCTCGTAGGAAATTATATTTTGATATTCGGCAAATTCGGGGCGCCGGCGTTAGGCGTTGTGGGTGCAGCAATTGCAACAATTATTGCCAGATTTGTAGAAAGTGCGATCCTTATTATATATTCGTATAAGCATACTAAGCGGTTCCCGTTCTTTGAGAAATTATTTGCCTCCTTTAGGATCAAAAAGGAACTGGCCATAGATATGATTAAAAAAGGAACGCCTCTTGTGCTCAATGAGATACTGTGGGCGGCAGGAATGGCAATGCTTAATCAGTGCTACTCGGTAAGAGGACTTGAGGTGGTGTCGGCAACTAATATCTCGTCTACTGTCTTTAACTTGTTCTTATGTGTAACCACGTCTCTGGGTTCTACGATTACAATTATAATCGGTCACCACTTAGGGGCAGGTAAGCTGGAGGAGGCTGTAAAGGATTATAAAAAGATCATGCTGCTGGGAGTTGTATTGTGTGCAGGAGTTGGAATTGTGCTCATTGTTTTAGCACCGCTTCTGGCCGGAATATATAACACAACCGATACTGTTAAGAATATTGCGACACAGTTCCTAAGGGTTTGTGGTGCATTCCTTCCTGTAAGCGCGTATACAAATGCCTGCTATTTTACCCTTAGAAGCGGCGGTAAGACAGTTATTACCTTTATATTCGACAGTGCATTTACCTGGGTATGCTGTGTATCTATGGCACTTGTGCTTACGAGATGTACGGATCTGCCGATCCTTACCATATATATAATAGTAAGCAGCCTTGACATTTTGAAGGGCGTGATAGGCTTCTTCATGGTGAAGTCCAGAAGATGGCTGGTGAACCTGGTTGAAAATCAGTAAGTGGCCTGCAGCTCAAACATGCTCATGTGAGTTCTGGCCTCGATTGCAGCCACGAAGTCGTAAGAGTTCTGACGATTCCTGCGGGACATCTCGCTGTCAGGATCAATGCCGTGCTTGATCATCTTGCTGCGGATATATTCAAATCGTTTTTCAACGCCTACAAATGTATCCTCAATAACCATACGGTCACTGATATACAGCAGATCTGCCTCGGTGACGTGGTCAATGTCATGATAGGTCATCTGGCGCATATGTTCTCTTACGATGTCGGCTTCATCGGTAAATCCCAGCTCGAATAATTTATCTGCGGCAACGATCTCATGGTGGTCATAGATCCTGGCCATGTCATGGATCATGCCTGCACCATAGATGAGATCCAGGTCGAGTCCTTCATAGCCGCAGTTCATGAGTGCATGAGCGATCTTAAGAGCGGATGTGGTAACGCCTTCACAATGAGCCTTCACATGGGCAGGCGTAGAAAATTCAATATATAAATTCTGAATATCATTATCTGTAAGTCTCATGCAGTAGATGATAAAACAAAATCTGATAAAATCAATGGCTTGCCATGAATTTTCGCCTTGAAATAGAAGAAAAATTATGTTAACATCAACTTCCGTGATAATATTCCTTGCTCCCTGACACGGAATTACTGAAGGGGGCCAGAGACCAAAAGGAGGTGCGAGAACATGAACAAATATGAAATAGCAGTTGTTGCAAGTGCTAAGCTCGAAGACGAAGAACGCGCTGCAGTTATCGAAAAGATCAAAGAATTAGTTGTAAGATTCGGCGGTACTGTTTCAGATGTAGATGACTGGGGCAAGAGAAAGCTCGCTTATGAGATCCAGAAGATGGATGAAGCTTTCTATTATTTCATTCACTTCGAGAGTGAAAACGCTGATTGTCCAAACGAACTCGAACAGCAGTTACGTATTATGGATGGCGTTATCAGATATTTAGTTGTTCGTCAGGACGAAGAGTAAGACGACAATTAATGGTGGCACCCAACACTCGTACAAAAAGGAGTTAGTATGAACAAAGTAATACTTATGGGAAGACTGACAAGGGATCCTGAGATCAGATATTCTCAAGGAGCCAACTCTATGGCAATTGCCAGATTTACACTGGCTGTTGACAGAAGATTCAAGAGAGAAAACGAGGCATCGGCAGATTTTATCAGCTGCGTTGCATTTGGCAAGACGGCTGAATTTTTTGAAAAGTATATGCATACAGGCACTAAGGTTTGCTTAGAGGGCAGGATCCAGACCGGAAGCTATACCAAGCAGGACGGTACCAAGGTGTATACCACGGATGTAGTAGTTGAGAATGTTGAATTTGCTGAGAGCAAGGCTGCTACATCGGGAAGATCACAGGACGGTTATTCTAATCAGCCTAACAATGCAGGTCAGCCATATGCAGGTCAGCGCAGCTACAGTCAGCAGGCGCCAGCTATGCCGGCTCCGTCAATTGAGGCTGCGGATGAAGGCTTTATGCAGATTCCGGATGAAATGCAGGACGAGGGTTTGCCATTCAAGTAAAAGTATGAGTTTTCCAACGTTTTAAGGAGGTCATAAAATGGCATATAATAAAGCAGATAAAGAAGGCGCTCCAATGAAGAGACGTCCGAACATTCGCAGAAGAAAGAAAGTTTGCATTTTCTGCGGAGAAAAGCCACAGGAGATCAGCTATAAGGATGTTGCTACTCTTAAGAAATATGTTTCAGAAAGAGGCAAGATCCTTCCAAGAAGAATCACAGGCACATGCGCTAGGCACCAGAGAGCTATTACAACAGCTATCAAGAGAGCTCGTCATATTGCTCTGATGCCATATTCAGTAGACTGATCCTGATCGGCAAATATATGAATTAATTAACGGCTATATCGGCAACGGTATAGCCGTTTCACACTTTTAATATTCAGTACTGAGCAGAAAATCCGCAATGTGCATTGTTTTAACGCCCTCATAATTTCCTCCTGCAAATTCATCTGTCGTAAGAACATATATTTTTTCGTTCTGCCTTACTGCGACAAAATCTATCTTTCCGTGAACATCAGGCATTCAGCAAGGGACAAGGTAAAAATTCGGAAGGCAATATATCTTCACCAGTTTTGCGATTATAAACCGCAAAACATTTCGATATATTATCTTGTTGCGGATTTCATTTTCGGCTGATTAATTCTTATCGGATCTTTGTGGTACAATTCTGCACTATTTAATCTGAGTATAAACTTACACGGGCCCTTGCTTGACCATTACTGCAAAATTAATTATTATATGCGTGTATAAATTATATCCACGGGGATGGATTCCGAAAGAGATTTTGATTATGAAAAGTGAACGCAGTAAGCTGCTTGCAAGTATGGGATATGTCATGAAGGGGTATCTGATATTCCCGGCTGTATTCGGCACGATTATCCTGATTCTGACAATTATATTATACTTTCTAAATGATACTGCAGCCCTGATCGCAACGGGAATATTTGCAGTATATGTTGTAACGCTTCTTATATTCTATGCTATTAATAATAAGAACTTAGAGAGAGGACTTATCAGATTTGCCAAGGAGTACGGCGGACTCGAAGGCGAGATGATAGGTGATTTTCCTATGCCTTACGTTGTTACGACTCCGGACGGAAGGATACTCGCCTATAATAAGCTGTTTGGCAGAATGTATGATGAAAAGGGCGGGACAGACAACATTTGCCAGATATTCCATGAAGTGGAAGAGACGGATCTGAATTTCACGGAAGAGACCAAAAATATCTCCATAGTATACGATGCCAGAGATTACAGACTGTGCATCAAGCACATGAAGGTAACCAAGGACTTGATCGAAGGCAAGATAGTGCTGCTTCCTGAACATGATATGACCATGTGCATCATATATATGATAGACGAGACAGAGATCATTAACATGGTGCGAAAGGGCAAGGAAGAACAGCTGGTCATCGGAGAGGTCAGCATCGACAATTATGATGAAGTCATCGGGCGAAATATGGATCTGCAGAATTATGGTCAGAGCGCCAAGCTGGATCAGGTTATCGGCACATATTTCAATACCGTGGGCGGTGTTGTGCGCAAGATGGAAAGAGACAGGTATTTTGTTATATTTAAACGCAAATATCTGCCGATGATGCAGAGAAATAAATTCGAGATCCTGGATCAGATCAGGAATCTGGACATGGGGGATGATAAGGTAATCACCGTAAGCGTCGGCATAGGTGTTGGCGAAGAATATGAGCAGGCAGAAAAGGCCTGCCGCAACTCTCTGGAATTGGCACTGGGCCGAGGTGGTGATCAGGTAGTTCTTAAGGAAGGTGAGCGCCTCTATTTCTACGGCGGCAAGACCAAGCATGTTGAGAAAAATACCCGTGTTAAGGCCCGTGTTAAGGCCATGGCTATCAGAGATGTGTTGGTTGCCAAGGACTCTGTAGTCATAATGGGACATAAGAATGCAGATCTTGATTCCTTTGCAGCCTCCATCGGTATGTACAAGGCAGCTCGTGCCTTGGGCAAATCTGCCAATATAGTTATAAATGAACATTCAAATGCCATCAGCAATGTATTGTCGATATTCATGAATGACGAGGAATACAAGCGAGGCGTATTTATAACTCCGGAGCAGGCATCTGAATATGTGAATAAGGATACGGCTCTTGTCATCGTAGACGTTAATAAACCTGAGATTTTCGAGTGCCCGGATCTGGTTCAGAATACAGCTACGGTAGTGCTTATCGATCACCATCTGCAAAGCGGTGAGAAGATTGATAATCTGGTGCTTTCATATGTTGAGCCGACATCAAGCTCGGCCAGTGAAATGGTAACGGAAATCCTGCAGTATATTTCTGAAACGGTCAGCCTTAAGAAGATAGAAGCAGAAGCACTGTACGGCGGAATAGTTATTGATACGGATTCATTTACCCGAAATACAGGAGCAAGAACCTTCGAGGCAGCAGCATATTTAAGAAAGCTGGGAGTAGATATCCAGAATGTAAGAAATCTGTTCCGGGATTCACTGGAAACCATGAAGATCAAGGCCATTGCCATGAGTAGTGCAGAAGAGATCATACCGGGATATGTAGTGGCTGTTGCACCGTCTGAAGGACTTGGTAATCCTACGGTTATGGTGGCACAGCTGGCAAATGAATTATTAGACGTGCAGAAAGTTAAGGCAAGCTTCGCCATGACATATTATAATGGCAAAACATATATCAGCGCCCGTTCGATAGGAGATACCAATGTGCAGCTTGTTATGGAAAAAATGGGCGGCGGCGGACATCTGAATATAGCCGGATGCCAGCTGGAGACAACTGCCGAAGAAGCTAAGAAGGCACTGATACTTACACTTGGCAAGATGTTAGAGGATCATGATCTAGTCTGACAGTATCCTGAGTGAGCTGATAGGGCAGAATTTTGAAAATACTTATATGAGCAAATGAGAGGATGTTCCGTAACAGGACATGTTCTATACAGAAAGAGGTATAAAATGAAAGTAATTTTACTTGAAGATGTTAAAGCATTAGGCAAAAAGGGTGATATCTGCGATGTTTCGGACGGATATGCCAGAAACTTTATTATCCCAAGAAAAAAAGGACTGGAAGCTACGTCTGATAATCTGAATAATCTTAAACTGAAGAAGGCAAATGATGCCAAGGTGGCACAGGAAAATCTTGAAGCAGCACAGGCACTGGCTAAGGAACTCGAAGAAAAAGCCATCGTTTTGAAAGTTAAAGTAGGTGAAGGCGGCAAATTATTCGGCGCCATTGCTTCTAAGGAGATCGCAGCCGCAGTTAAGGAACAGACGAATCTGGATGTGGACAAGAAGAAGATCGTGCTGGCTGAGCCTATTAAGACCTTGGGAAGTCATGACATCAAAGTGAAACTCCACAAGGATGTAGCGGCAACACTGGTTGTTAAGGTAGTAGAAGAATAAATAAGCACATCATCGATAACAACGTGCTTGTTCACTTTGGAAGAACTGCTTATGCGCCGTCCCCGGCGCATAGACTGCTTAAATAGATAGTAAAAACGAGCAGCATTTGCGAAGTGTGTGAAAGAGGATATCCATGGCGGATGAAGAATTACTAAAGAGGGTCATGCCCCATAATCTGCAGGCCGAGCAGTCGGTATTAGGCTCGATGCTTATTGACAATGATGCGATCGGACCTATTGCAGAAATATTGACAGGCGATGATTTCTATGCGAAACAAAATGGCGCTGTTTTTGATGCAATGGCGGAACTGTACAGGGAGAATAAGGCAGTTGACCCTGTAACCGTTCTTAACAGAATGAAGGAAAATGGTGTACCTGAGGAGGCCAGAAGTGAGGAACTCATTAAGGACATAATCACGTCGGTACCTTCTTCGGCCAATGCCAAAAATTATGCAGAGATAGTATACGAAAAATCAACGCTGCGCCGCCTTATACGAATAACCGAAGAGATTGCGTCAGGCTGCTATTCTGCAAATGAGAAACTCGAAGATATACTGGAAGAAACTGAAAAAAAGGTATTCAACCTGGTTCAGTCCAGAAATTCGAGCGAATATACCCCGATTGCGGATGTGGTAGTTGATGTGCTCAAGAAAATTCAGGAGGCAGCACAGACAAAGGGACATATTACAGGCCTGCCTACAGGATTTGCCGACCTGGATATGAGAACTTCCGGACTTCAGCCGTCAGACTTTATATTGATTGCGGCAAGACCGTCCATGGGTAAGACCGCATTTGTTCTTACAATTGCAGACTATGTGGCAGTTCGCAAGAAACAGGCACTTGCGATTTTTTCATTGGAAATGTCAGCAGCTCAGCTTGTTAACAGAATGCTGGCCATGGAGTCAAGGATTGATGCCATGGCACTCAGAACAGGTGACCTGTCTGATCAGGATTGGGATAATCTGGAAGAGGGTGCGGAGCTCCTGGGCAATACTGACCTGATAATCGACGATACACCGGGTATCTCAGTTCAGGAATTAAGAACAAAGTGCCGCAAATATAAGCTGGAACATGATATACAGCTTATAATAATTGACTATATTCAGTTGATGAGTGCCGGCTCTAAGAATGACAACAGGCAGCAGGAAGTGTCGGACATTTCCCGAGGGCTTAAGTCATTGGCCCGTGAGCTTAATGTGCCGATAATAGTTTTGTCACAGTTAAATCGTGCGGTGGAAACTCGTGCCGACCACAGACCTATGCTGGCGGACATCCGTGAATCGGGAGCCATCGAGCAGGATGCGGACGTTATCATGTTCTTATATAGAGATGATTATTACAATCCGGATTCGGAAGAGAAGAATGTGGCCGAGGTAATTATCGCTAAACAGCGTAACGGCCCTACGGGCACCGTTAAGCTGGGTTGGCAGCCGCAATATACAAGATTCGTTAATCAGGCACATCTTAACGATCAGCCGTAAAGGTCGGATTGCATGAGTGCCGGGACGGCACAGCCACTGCGAGAAAACAATCAGCGAAGGCGTTTTCGAGCAGTGGCTGTACGCCGAGGTTCACGACACGCATGCAATCCGGCGATACTCTTGAGAATGGTGACAAGGGGGATAATGCATGTTTACAGAATTCGATAACTACTTATTCCACGAAGGAACAATGTATGAAGGCTACAGGAAGATGGGGGCACACATTTGCGAGAAAAACGGGCAAATGGGTACCATCTTTATTGTGTGGGCCGAGAATGCAAGAAGTGTTTCTGTAGCAATATTTGACCATACCGGTGAATACCAAGATATATCCTCGGGGCTGGATTTTGAGCCTGTTACCAATGTTACTGTGCCCATGAAGAAGGTACAGCCGGGCATATGGGAGATATTCGTTGCCCATGTAACGAAGGCTACCTGCTACAAATATATTGTTGAAGGTGCTGATGGCATTGTCAGGTGGAAGTCCGATCCGTATGCGTTTTATTCTGAACTGCGGCCGGCGTCTGCATCTGTGGTATGGGGACTTAATGATTATCCGTGGACTGACGATGAATATATGAAAAATGCCAGACCGGAGCTTCTTCCTGTTTCGGCAAATGAATCCACCAGCGGGTGGAAGAGATTTATAGAAGCCGCCAGCCAGTCGGCATCCAGGGGAAGAGTAGCTGAGACCACATCCCCGCAGGCACTGGCATTTGAAACTAAAATTACAGAAAAGGCATCATCGCAGCAACCAGACAGCAATTCTAAAGAGAGGGTTGATCCTGTTCTCAAAAAATCCTTGTCTGAGACGGAGAAAGCTTTAGAACCAGATCTGCAGAAAGAAAATGACGGATTCTCCGGAGATAACAAACAAGCCTCCAACTTGAAACCGTCTGTTAACTGGGAACATGTCTCAGAGAACCGCATGAAGCCAATGTCTATATATGAAGTTCATTTAGGATCCTGGAAGAAGGATTATCGCCTGAATGAGGATGGCTTTCTTAATTACAGACAGCTGGCAGATGAGCTCAGCGAATACGCAGATTATATGGGCTTTACTCATGTTGAGGTAATGGGGATCTGTGAATATCCCTTCGACGGTTCCTGGGGATATCAGGTAACCGGATATTTTTCAGCCACCAGCAGACATGGCAATCCTGAGGACTTTAAGTATTTTGTAGACAAAATGCACAGCAAGAACATAGGGGTTATCATTGACTGGGTGCCAGCACATTACCCAAAGGATGTGTTCGGCCTGGAGAATTTTGATGGTACACCTATGTATGAATCCGCTGATCCGCTGTTGGCAGAATATCCTGAATGGGGTACGAAAGCATTTGACCACGGAAAATCAGAAGTCAGGAGTTTTCTTATCTCAAGCGCATTTTATTGGATAAAAGAATTCCATGCAGATGCTCTGCGAGTTGACGCTGTGGCATCGATGATATACACTAATTTCAGCAGAAATCCATGGCGCCCGAACAAATATGGCGGCAATCAGAATCTTGAGAGCATCGCATTTCTTAAGCAGCTCAATAATGAGGTGGTTGAAAGAACAGGTGCATTCCTGATCGCAGAAGATTCCTCGACGGAACAGGGCATAACAACGTCGGTGGATGAGGGCGGCATGGGATTTTTGTATAAATGGAACATGGGATGGATGAATGATACGCTGAAGTATTTCAAGTACGACCCTGTGTACAGAAAATACCATTTCGGTGAGATCACCCATACACCGGATTATGTCTTTACCGAATATTTTATAAATGTTTTATCCCATGATGAGGTTGTACATCTTAAGAAGCCGATGATCTGGAAGATGCCGGGAGGCAAGCCGGAGCAGTTAAGCGGTCTTAAGACATTGTATACTTATCAGTTTACACATCCCGGCAAGAAGCTCCTGTTTATGGGACAGGAATTTGCCGAGGACAGAGAGTGGGATGAAAAGCGAGAGATAAACTGGGCATTGGCTTCTGATGTATGGCATCGGGATGTCATGATGTGTGTCAGAAATCTGCTTCAGATTTATAAGAAATACCCTGCGCTGTATGAAGATACCAGCGATACCAGGGTATTTGAATGGGTTAACAGAAGTGACTATCAACGAGGCATTATGGCCTATATCAGAAGAAATCCATTCAGTTATGACAATGCGCTGCTTGTGATCATCAACACGACGCCAGTGCAATACAGCGGATATAGCTGCGGCGCACCGGTGGCGGGATATTACAAACGCATTTTCAGTACATATGATTCAACTCCGGGAGCCGGTAAGGTCAGTTCAGAGCTGCCGCCTCTTGTCAGCGTCAAGGATCTGTGTGATGGATATGACAATAGAGTCACATATGATCTGAGGCCGAACGAGGCAGCAATATTTGAATTCCCGGTTGTGAATAAAAAGTAGTAATAGCTTATATTAGTCTTCGAGTCCTTGCACCTAAGGCAAATGCTACGGGGCATGGACCGCATGGCATCACATAAGTGATGCGCGTGCCAGGGTCAGGAGCGGAAACGCTGTGGCCTTCCGTATTTGAAAAGGAGGCGGAACATGATACATCAAGAGGATAAGTTGCTATCCTCCGTTTGTTGTCGCGGCCGTCTGAAGAGGACGGAGAGTAAGCAGGTAAGGTCTGCTGATACAAGCACAGAGATTAAGATTGGTTTATCATTCTGTTCAAGTCGTCAGCAGGAAGCATCAAAACAAATGGAGGAAACAAAATGAAGAAGACACTTATCAAAGTAATCGCAGCATGCACAGCATTAAGTATGCTGACAGGAACAGCATGCATGGCCGGTGAGACAACACAGAACACAGAAGAAGTAGAGCTGATCGTATTTGCAGCAGCATCTATGACAGAAACTCTGGAAGAGATCGCTGAGATGTACAAGGAAGTTGCCCCAAATGTTAAGATAACTTATACATTTGAGTCATCAGGAACATTAAAGGACAATATCGAAGCAGGTGCAGACTGCGATATTTTTATCTCAGCATCACCTAAGCAGATGAACGCACTGGATGCGGCTAAGGATGAAGAGGGCGGCAATACGGACGGTCTTGATTTCGTTCTTTCAGACACACGTATCAATCTGCTCGAAAACAAGGTTGCACTGGCAGTTCCGGAAGGCAATCCTAAAAATATCAATTCTTACGATGACATGGTAGCAGGACTTAAGGATGGTTCCATCCTTCTGGCCATGGGCAATTCAGATGTCCCTGTCGGACAGTATACACAGAAGATTTTCACATATTATGAATTAAATGAAGATGAATTGGCTGCATCAGGTGTTCTTACATATGGATCAAATGTTAAGGAAGTAACCGAACAGGTTGCATCAGGCGCAGTTGACTGCGGTATCATTTATGCAACAGATGCATTTTCTGCAGAACTTCAGGTAGTTGACACAGCTACAGCTGAAATGTGCGGTCAGGTCATCTATCCGGCAGCAGTTCTTAATACAACCAAAAACGAAGAAGCTGCTGAGGCATTCCTGGAATATCTTACAACTGACGAGGCAAGCGAAGTATTTGAATCGGTAGGATTCACGGCGCTGGCTAAGGAAGCAGCTGAGACTGAGACAACAGCTGCTGAGAAATAATGTAAGATGATGAAACTGAATTTCGGCAGTGTCTGCGCATCAAAAAAACAGGTGGGCAATACTTCAGAAATGATGTGGTATACAAAAGCTCCGGTGGGTATGAGCTGAAGGCTTAAACTGGAGCTTTTTTGCTAACGGAGGATAGACAGAATGGATCTGTATCCACTGTGGAACTCGCTTAGGATAGCGGGAATAAGTACGATAATAATATTTTTTGTAGGAATATTTGCGGCGTATTATATTGCAAAACTGCCGCGGGCAGTCAAGGGAATACTGGATGTGTTCCTCACGCTGCCATTGGTTTTGCCGCCTACAGTAGTCGGATTTTTATTGCTGAGTGTATTGGGACCTAAGCGCGTAATAGGCGCATGGTTTTTAGAGGTATTTGGCGTTAAATTGGTTATGACATGGTGGTCGGCAATATTTGCCACCATCATAGTCATATTTCCTCTGATGTACAGAACTGCTAGGGGCGCATTTGAATCATTTGATGAGACATTGGCATATTCCGGCAAGTCCATCGGATTGTCGAACAGTTATATATTCTGGCGCATAAGACTGCCGTATTGCAAACAAGGCATTCTGGCGGGAACCGTGCTTGCATTTGCCAGGGCACTGGGCGAATATGGCGCAACAAGCATGATCGCAGGATACACGCCTGGAAGAACTGCAACGATTTCCACCACGGTATATCAGATGTGGAGAACTGATAATGATGAGCTGGCATTTAAGTGGGTTCTGCTTAATCTGGCAATTTCATTTGTTGTATTGCTGGCAGTAAATATGCTGGAGAAACGCGAGAGGGCACGCAGATAGTGCCGCAATTTCGGCTGCGCCGTCCCGGCGCGTAAAGGCGGCATCATTGAAGTGATCATAAGGAAATACAAATGTCCATATTTATTGATATAGAGAAGAACTTAGGCAATTTTCATCTTAAGGTCAAGCTGGAAGCAGGCGATGAGGTGCTGGCATTATTAGGTGCCTCCGGATGCGGCAAGAGCATGACCTTAAAATGTATTGCAGGAATAGAACGTCCTGACAAGGGGCGGATAGTGGTGGATGGAGTGACGCTGTTTGATTCCGAACGCCATATTAATTTGACGCCTCAGGAAAGGCATACCGGGCTGATGTTTCAGAACTACGCGCTGTTTCCTAATATGACGGTGCGTCAGAACATATATGCAGGTACCAGACGTGAACGAAAGAAGGGTATTGGCAGGAGGGGCAGCGATAAGGAACAGAATCTAGCCGCGAAGAAGGAGTATGCCGGAGACAGACTGCCCAAGGAACTGGCTGATGCAAATGTTGAGGAGATCATGAGAAGGTTTGGCCTTGAGAATCTGGCTGACCATCTGCCTTCACAGCTGTCAGGCGGACAGCAGCAAAGGACTGCCCTGGCAAGGCTGCTGGTATCATCACCACAGATCCTTATGTTGGACGAGCCATTTTCTGCCCTTGATACATTTCTGCGTCTTAAGATGGAACAGGAGGTTGGGGCCGAGATCAGAAGATTTGGCAAGACGGTTATCCTGGTTTCCCATGACAGAGATGAAGTATTCAGAATGGCCGATAAGATCGCGATCATTCATGATGGCAGGGTTGAGTCCTTCGGAACCAAGGAGGAGGTATTCAGAAATCCATGTACCAGAAACGGAGCAACGCTTACAGGCTGCAGGAATATAACTGCGATCGAGAAGCTGAGTGAGCGGGAACTATTGGCTTTGGACTGGGGTTTCGCTGTTAAAACAAGCCAGGACATTTTAAATAAAAAGTATGCGGGCCTGAGAAACACTGTGGAGTATAGGCTGGAAGAGGGCAGTGCAGATACGGGCTCGATATCTGACGTGTCCGCAGCTGAAGAAGTTCAGGTAGAGGCGGTTAATGTTCCTGAAGAAGAGATAAGCAGCGGCGGTAATACAAGTGTTGTATGCGACATTATAGATATGGTGGAAAATCCGGCCTCTTATATGATAAGGCTGTGGCCTGCGGCGAAGACGAGGGATTATGGTATGCCTTCGAAGGCTGGCATCGGAGCATCGGGTGATAAAGGTGAGGATCTGGTGGACTGCGGAATTGTAATCGAGATACCTAAGACGGAGTGCTGCGCCATTCCGAGGGGCAGGGTTGTGATATGCGTTCCGGAGGATGCAGTGATGCTGCTGGATGAGTGATGCGAGGACCCGGCACGCATATAGGCTTTCGATATACATGTGCCGTGAACCTCGGCGTGCAGCCCCTGCTCGAAAATGCCTACGCTGATTATTTTCTCGCAGGGGACTGCGCCGTCCCGGCACATGTATATACTAAAAGTTTTGCATGCGTGCCGTGGACTGTTGGATGTAGTGGTTACATAAAATAATAAGGTGAGACTGATGAAAAACAGTACTGATTATATAAAGGCAAGGGACTTGCTGCTGTCATACATAGAAAACTATGATGATCTGACTTCTGTAAATACAGCTGACAACTCAAGAACTGAATATGTTCCGCTGGAGGAATGTTTTGACAGGATTTTGGCATTTGATCTGAGGGCGAGGGAGAATGTGCCTGCGTTTGACAGGTCGCCATATGATGGGTATGCCTTCAGGGCATCGGATACTGAGAATGCAAGCAAGGAAAAACCGGTTACACTGCGTGTTGTGGAAGAAATCCCGGCGGGTTCTGTGCCGACTGAAAAAATCACATCAGGGACTGCAGCTAAGGTTTTGACCGGGGCACCCATACCTGAAGGGGCGGATGCTGTGATAATGTTTGAAAAGACACAGTTTACAGCTGATGAAGTAATTATTTCTGAATGTGTGAAGCCGGGGGATAATATAGTAAGAATTGGTGAGGATGTAAGAAAGGGAGAACTTCTGGTTGAAAGGGGAACAGTAATAGATGCAGGTCTTGCAGGAACGCTGGCGGCTCAGGGTATAGCAAGTCCTCTGGTTTTTAAGAAGCCTGTTGTTGGTATTATTTCAACAGGAAGCGAACTCGCGGAATTTGATGCCGTAAGTAAATCTAATGCTGTAAATGAGTCAGAAGGCTTGGACTCCGGTAATGAATCTATAAAACTGACAGACGAGAGCAAACCCGAAGGACATGATTCGGTTTACGAACAGCAATTAAGCAGATCAGGCAAAATCAGAAATACTAACAGATATACATTTGCTGCAGCACTTCAAAAGGACGGCTGCGAGACTGTATATCTGGGAACTGCCGCGGATGCCGTTGATGAAATTGCAGGATTGATCGAGCAGGGGCTTATGAGGTGTGATCTTCTTATTCTCACAGGCGGTGTGTCAGTTGGAGATTATGACCTGACACCGGCTGCGATGGAGCAGGCAGGATGCAGGATCCTGGCAAATGGCGTTAATCTGAAACCTGGGATGGCATGCTGCTACGGCATAGCGGGAAATAAGCTGGTATGTGCCCTTTCCGGTAATCCCTCATCGTCTCTTACCAATTATTATGCTGTCGTAAGACCTGCGGTAAGAAAGCTGACAAGGCGCAGGGATTATTTGCCGGAAATCATTGAGGTAACTCTGGCAGAGGATTTTAATAAGAAGAGCAAGGCATTAAGAATATTAAAGGGACGTCTGGATATTTCAGGCGGCAAGGTGTTGATGCACATTCCGAAGGGGCAGGGCAATGTTATGATAGGCAGCAGCATAGGCTGCGATGTGATGGCTGTTGTGCCGGCAGGTTTCGAGGCATTGGCGGCAGGAACTAAACTGAAGGGATTTTTGGTATAGATAGTTATAGTGCAGAATGCAGTTGATTATGGTTAAAGACATATTATGAATTAGCTTTGCCGATGTGCCGGGACGGCGCAGACACTGCGAGAAAACAATCAGCGTAGGCGTTTTCGAACAGTGTCTGCACGCCGAGGTTCACGGCACAAGGTAAATTTTCTCGATACGGTGTTTAAATATTTGAGGGGACGATAATGAGGAAAATAAATGTTGAAGATGCGATCGGCATGGAACTGTGCCATGATATTACCGAGATGCGCGATGGTTTCAAGGGGGCGGCGTTTAAGAGGGGTCATGTGATAACCGAACAGGATATCCCTAAACTGCTGGACATAGGAAAGAAAACCATATTTGTCTGGGAGCCGGGTGCAGGGGAGATTCACGAGGAGGAGGCTGCCCTTAGAATGGCCGCAATGGCAGGAGTTGAACATGCACATTACCAGGGCCCGTCTGAGGGCAAGATGCAGTTAATGGCGGCTGTTCGAGGAATGTTCAGGGTGGATACAGAACTTCTGAGACAATTGAATTCAATCGGTGATATAACTATTTCATGTCTTCCTGACCATTACCCTGTGGAGGCAGGCGCCCGAATTGCATCCATGAGGATTGTACCTCTTACTACACAGGAGGAGCAGATAATACGTGCCGAGAAAATGTGTGAGGGCCGGAAACTTTTTGATCTGCTTGAGTATCATGATAAGAAAATCGGTGTGATCATCACCGGTTCTGAGGTGTACAGCGGAAGGATAAAGGATAAATTCGAGCCTGTGGTAAGGGCTAAAATGAAGAATTATCCGGCACAGATACTGGGAGTAAGCATTTGCGATGATGATCTTGGTATGATCGTGGCAAATGTACAGAAATTCCTAAACGACGGAGCAGATCTTCTGATATTTACAGGAGGAATGTCTGTAGATCCTGACGATCTTACGCCGACTGCCATAAGGCAGCTGGGTGCGGAGATAATAACTCATGGTGTTCCGTCGCAGCCCGGCAATATGTCACTGGTGGCGTATTTAGGGAATACTGCGATCCTCGGAATTCCCGGGGCAGCCATAAGTTTGCCGACCACAATATTTGATGTGCTGCTGCCGCAGATATTTGCGGATGTTAAATTTACAAAAGAAGAACTTATTGGCTTAGGTGATGGAGGCTTGTGCCAGCAGTGTAAGCCATGCCATTTTCCTAACTGCACATTTGGAAGGTATTAAAATGCCCAGACTGATATGTGATACAGCTGAAAGAGTGTTGTAAGTACGTAGCAGCTGACATTTAATGAGCATAATTTACCATGCAGGCTGAGTGCAGCTGCGGGAAATAAACTTGAAATTATGATTGATGCTTATGGAAGAAAAATTTCATATTTGAGATTGTCTGTTACGGATCTGTGTGATCTCAGATGCAGATACTGTATGCCAGAAGAGGGGGTCTGCAAGAAGTCTCATGAAGAGATGCTGACTGAGGATGAGATGGTATGTGTCGTACGGGCTGCGGCATCGCTGGGAATAAATAAGGTCAGGATTACCGGGGGAGAACCCCTTGTTAAGAAAAATATTCTGTCAATCTGCAGACGCATATCCCGGATACCGGGGATAGATCAGCTGTGCATAACAACTAATGGAGTAAGGCTGGCGGAAATGGCACAGCCGCTTAAGGTTGCAGGAGTTGATCGAGTCAACATTAGCCTGGATACATTAGATCCGGAGAAGTACAGATTTCTTACCAGGCGGGGCAACATCGAAGATGTGCTGAAGGGGCTTAAGACTGCGGTCAATGCAGGATTTGATAAGATCAAGATAAATACTGTTTTGATAGGCGGGATAAATGATGATGAGATCTGCGATCTTGCTGCTCTTACACTGCAATATCTTGTAGATGTCAGATTTATTGAATTAATGCCTATGTATGACAGCGGTGATTTCGGATCAGGGGCTTATATATCTGCAGATAAAGTGCTGGAGGCGCTGCCTATGCTAAAGCCCGCTAAATGCATAAATTCGGATCATTTGCCCGGGGAAAGTGAACAGGAAGCATGGGCCATGACAGAACACGCAGATGAACAAGGCAGCCAATATAATCTTGTGAATGGTCATGTAGTGGAAGGCAACGAGATGACAAGGGAGGATAATACCGTGTCCAGATTGTTTAAACTCCCGGGGGCGCTAGGCTGCGTCGGGCTTATAAACCCGCTGAGTAGCCACTTTTGTGCAAGCTGCAATCGGATCCGAATAACCGCCGATGGTTTCATCAAACCCTGCCTTCATAGGGAAACGGAATATTCTATTAAAGGCCTGAGTGAAGAAGAAATGAGGGTGCAGCTTGTGAGGGCAATATCTGAAAAGCCTAAGTGGCACGGAGAACTGTCGGCGTATAAGAGAAGTCATGCCGGAAGGAATATGAATCAGATCGGCGGCTGAGAGTTGATTAATACGAGTTAAGACATGCAGATGTTAAGCAAGGCAATCCTTGAATAATGGATGCATAACGAGAAACTTAGTGCGTATAAGTGTGATATAGAAACAATCGTATGTTACAAGAGGAATCCTTTATGAATGACTTTACACATTTTAATGATCAGGGACGGGCGCGCATGGTAAATGTGGGCGACAAGGACATTACAGAGCGAAGAGCAGTTGCCGGAGGCAAGGTGCTTGTAAATAAGCAGACATTTGAATTAATAAAAAACGGCGGCATGAAAAAGGGCGATGTACTTACGGTGGCACAGGTGGCCGGCATTATGGGTGCAAAGAAGACGCCGGAGATCATTGCAATGTGCCACCCTGTACAGATCAGCGGCATAGATATAAGCCTCCGGCTGGATGAGAAGGAACTGGCAGTTGTAATTGAAGCATCGGTATCATGCAGCGGCCGGACAGGGGTCGAAATGGAGGCACTTATGGCGGTGTCTGCCGCTGCACTTAATGTATATGACATGTGTAAGGCAGTGCAGAAGGATATGGCCATTACGGACATTTGCCTGCTTAAGAAAACCGGAGGCATCCATGGGGACTATGCCGCCCCTGTATATAAACTGAAGTAAGTTACACTGTGCCGGGATGGCGCAGCTACTGCCTTTGCAATATAATTATAAAAGTCAACTGCTACGTGCTTGCAGCACTCTCGCAGTTGTACTGCATTCGCAATCCGAGCTATCGCTCTACTTGTTCATGCAGGTTAGCCTGTCCGATAGATACGAATTCGCTCGTGCAAGCACGGCTCACTCGTATCTGCCGTCCAGGACTTTTATAGCATATCAGCGTAGGCGTTTTCGAACAGTGGCTGCACGCCGAGGTTCCCGGCACACTGTAACCTACAATATATTTAGTGAGGAATGATATGAATAGATATACAGCAGCCGTAATAACTGTAAGTGATAAAGGCTCAAGGGGCGAGAGAGCTGACACCAGCGGTCCTATGCTGAAGGCGTTATTGACAGAGCATGGTTATAGTGTCACATATACAGCAATCCTACCGGACGAGTATGAGAAGATTGAAGATGAATTAACAAAATGTGCCGATGAAATGCATATAGCACTGGTACTTACGACAGGAGGAACGGGATTTTCGCCGCGGGATATAACTCCGGAAGCGACAGAGGCTGTAATTGAAAGAAGGACACCGGGTATTCCGGAACTCATGCGGGCTGAAAGCATGAAGATCACACCGAGGGGCTGTCTGTCCCGAAGTACGGCAGGGATAAGAAAAAGATCTCTCATTATTAATCTTCCGGGAAGTGAGAAGGCGGCCAGAGAGAATATAGAGGCGGTGATAGATTCCGTAGGTCACGGGCTTGATATGCTTTATTCGGAGGGGTCGGCGGACTGCGCAGGAACTGACTGAGGACGTACCTTCCCGGCAGGAAGATTCGAAGTGTTTTTCATAGATTGAATTCGACGAAAACAAAAAGTTCAAGTAGTACTTGACTTTATGTTTAGTATAATTTATTCTCTTGAAGTTTAGTATTGAAAAACAAAAAGTTTGGCAATGATAACAACAATGGTCTGAGAAGGAACCAGAAAAATTATGGAACCAGAGTATGTAAATGAGCAAATAGGAAAGAAGATCAAGAACCTGCGAAACAAGAGAGGACTGACGCAGCAGGAACTTGCAGACAGGACAGAGCTTACGAAGGGATATATATCACAGCTGGAAAATGGTCAGGTGGCGCCATCGGTTGTAACGCTGCTGGATCTGATCGAATGTCTGGGAAGTACACCGTCGGATTTCTTCCGTGAGGATGAAGAACAGCATGTAGTTTATTCGGAGGAGGGCTTCTTCGAGAAGCTGGATGATGCAGGCAACAGTATTCAGTGGATAGTACCCACTGCGCAGAAGAACAAGATGGAGCCGCTGCTTGTTGTGATCCAGCCGCATCAGAGCCTGGCAGAGGACAAACCTCACGAAGGCGAGGAATTTGGATTTGTTATATCCGGCAGGCTCAGGATACATCTGGGGGATGAGGTGTATACGGCCAAGGCGGGGGAGAGCTTCTATTATCAGGCCAGCAAGGATCATTATATAGAAAATCCGGGTGCCAAACCGGTCAAATATATATGGGTCAGCACGCCGCCGATGTTCTGAAAAACTGCGGCAGTTGAGAGATAATGACAATTATGTATGCCATGACGAGGAAGTGGTGCAGCATGCAGACTCGGTCAAAACTTAAATAACACAGTGTGGGAGAGAAGAAATGCCTAAAAATGAAGAAAATATTATTGAATTAAAGCACATTACCAGATCTTATGAGGACGGGTTTAATGCAGTTGAGGATTTTAATCTTGAGATCAAACGCGGCGAGTTCGTGACATTTCTCGGACCGTCAGGCTGCGGTAAGACAACAACCCTCAGGATGATAGCGGGATTTGATATTCCGACAGAGGGAGAGATTCTCTTAAACGGTGAGGATATTACTAAACTTCCGCCTAATAAAAGGCCTATCAATACGGTGTTTCAGCGATATGCACTCTTCCCACATATGAATATATATGAAAATATTGCATTTGGACTGCAGCAGAAGAAGACACCTAAGGAAGTAATCCGCAAGAAGGTTAAGAAATTTCTGAAGTTAGTTGACCTGGAAGGATTTGAAAACAGGAAGGTATCAACTCTGTCAGGCGGCCAGCAGCAGCGTGTGGCCATTGCAAGGGCGCTGGTAAATGAACCGGAGATCCTGCTTCTTGACGAGCCGTTAGGCGCACTTGATCTTAAGATGCGTAAGGAGATGCAGCTAGAACTTAAGAGCATGCACAAGGAACTGGGCATTACCTTCATATATGTAACGCATGATCAGGAAGAGGCACTTACCATGTCGGATAAGATCGTCGTAATCTCTGAAGGTAAGATCCAGCAGATCGGAAAGCCGGAGGATATTTACAACGAACCTACCAATGCATTTGTGGCCGACTTCATAGGAGACAGCAACATTTTCAATGGCGTTATGACAGGCAAGTTAAAGGTGCGCTTCTGCGGCGGAGAGTTTAATTGTGTGGACGATATTGAGGAGGGAACCCATATAACAGCGGTTGTGCGGCCGGAAGACGTTATCATGGTCTCGCCTGAGGAGGGCACCATAAAAGGTGTGGTACACTCGGTGGTGTTCAAGGGCATGCATTATGAAATAACAGTTTACTCAGGCAAGAACGAGATGGTTATCCAGTCGGTAAAAAGCGCGGAAGTGGGAAGTGTCATCGGCATGAGGGTGGATCCTGATAATATCCATGTTATGATCGCGGAGGATCATACCAATATCTTCATGACCGAACTTAATCGTGACTTTAAACTAGAATACAACGGGCAGGTGCTGGATACCAGCGTAACCAGGATCATAAGGGGCAGCAAACGCCTCGACAACGGAACTCTTATTGATGCAAATGGTGAGGAGATCCGTCCGGACCGCATCAGGATCCAGGCGGCAATCCAGCCGGAGGATATTCAGATGACAGATGATCAGGAGCATGGTCTGGTACAGGGATATATCAGCAATCTTATTTATAAGGGAGATCATTACAGTTATGTAATCCACACAGATCTCGAACAGGATTTTGTGGTAGATGATGAGTTCTTGTGGAATATGGACGACCAGGTTGGCCTCATTATGCCGGCAGATAAGATGAAATTTACGGTAAAGCATTATTAATTAGGGAGATACAACGTTGAGAAGATTTGCATTTTCCAGGAAGACTCTGGGAATTCCATATATTGTATTTTTGATCATATTCGTGGCAGCACCGCTGATGCTGCTGTTCTACTATGCGTTCACCAATGGTCAGGGGCAGTTCTCATTTGAGAATCTGACGGGATTTTTTACTGATCCGAATACGTTGGGAACGCTGTGCTATTCGTTATTTATTGCAATGGTCACGACAGCCATATGCCTTTTGCTGGCATATCCCGTGGCATATTTCCTTGCCACCAGCAAGTTAAAATCCAAGGCTGTAATACTGCTTTTGTTTGTAGTTCCCATGTGGATCAACTTCTCCCTCAGAATTACAGCACTTAAGGAGATCTTGAATTTTGTTGAGGGAAATCTGGCCATGCATCCATTCCTTAATTCTGTTATAGGTATGACATATGACTTCCTGCCATTTATGATACTGCCGATATATAACACTATTGTTAATCTTGACGGATCGCTGGTGGAAGCGGCCAGGGATTTAGGAGCAAGTGAGGCCAAGACATTTTTCAGGGTTACGGTGCCGCTGTCGGTTCCGGGTATTGTCGCCGGAATCTCCATGGTATTTCTGCCGGCCATGACAAATTATGTAGTTCTGGACATGTTATATAATTCCAATTACATCATGGGCAGCCTTATCGGAAGCTATTTCTCGGCATATGATTGGCATGGCGGATCAATGATAGCACTGGTTCTGCTGGCAATCATCTGCATCTTCACCCTTGTTACAGGGGGCAATGAAGAAGAAAATGCGAGAGGAGGAATTGTCTGATGAAGAAGAATTTAAAGTGGATATTCCTCGCGCTGGTTTTGTTATTTATTTATGCGCCTATTTTGGTGCTGGTTGTGTATAGTTTTACGGATGCGACGACTATAGGACCCATCCATAATTTCTCAATGCACAATTTTAAGACGCTGTTTACGACACCGGAACTTCTCAGCATGATAATAGGAACTATTCTGCTGGCTGTGGTTTCAGCCATAATTGCGTCTGTGCTGGGAACCATCGGCGCCATCGGATCTTTTTATTCAAAAAGAAGAAGGAAAAGATTTATCTCAACCCTTAATCAGATCCCGGTGGTCAATGCGGATGTTGTAACTGCATTCTCGCTGTGCATTTTATTGGTGGTAGTAATCGGCATCAGCAAGGATACATATATTCCGCTGGTTGCAGGACATGTTACGCTGTCGGCGCCATTTGTATATCTGTCGGTTCTCCCTAAATTAAAGCAAATGGATTCAAGTCTCTACGAGGCTGCCTTGGATCTGGGGGCAACTCCTGCTACGGCCTTAAGAAAAATAGTAATCCCTTATATCACACCGGGTATTGTATCAGGATTTATGCTGTCCGTTACACTGTCATTGGATGATTACTTCATCGCAACCTATACTAAACCGGCGACATTTGACACCATCTCAACATATGTTGTCAATGCAACCAGAGGTTCTCAGACGGATATTAAAACTGCGCTCTGGGCTCTGGCAACAGTGATATTTGCTGTGGTAGTGATCATTGTGGCAGCTGCCAATATAAGAGGCAGGCGAAAGGAAGTCGCGATGATCGGCAATATGGATAAGGAGGCTGCGGCAAGATGAAGAAAGTAAATAAAATTGGTGCGGCTGTACTTGCAGGCATTATTGCAGTGACGATGAGTATAAATTTTTCGGGAAATGTTATATCTGCAGCTGAGGCAAATCCGGTGGATACCGAGGCTGATGAAGAAGCAGATGACGAGGCAAATGAGGCGGTGTCATCTGATACGGTTATCCTGCGTGTATGCAGTTGGGAAGAATATATAGATGAAGGCGGCTGGGATGATGACGAGGTTATAGACCTGGAAAGCGGTGATATATTCGGAGAGAATTCCCTGGTTGAGGATTTTGAAACCTGGTATTACGACACTTACGGAATCAAGGTTAAGGTGGAATATTCGACCTTCGGAACCAACGAGGATCTCTATAATATGCTCAATCTGGGGGATGTGTATGATCTGGTGTGCCCTTCAGAATATATGTTCATGAAGCTGATTGCAGAGGGCAGAGCACAGAAGCTCTCGGATGAATTTTTTGATGAATCCAACGAGTATAATTATTATATTCGAGGCCTGTCGCCCTTTATAAGGGATATCTTCGAGAATCACGAGATAAATGGCGAAAGATGGATGGACTACGCAGCCGGATTCATGTGGGGCATCACGGGTATTGTATATAATCCGGATTATGTTGACGGTGAGGATATCAGCTGGCAGATTCTGGATGACAGCAGTTACAAAAGACAGGTTACCATAAAGGACAATGTAAGAGATTCCTATTTTGCAGCTGTAGGTGCCATCAAGCATGATCTTCTGACCAGCGAGGAATTTGTAAATGCTCCGGATTATTCAGAAAGACTTGAAGAGGAAATGAACGATGTTTCTGAGGAAACTCTGTCAGCCGTGCTTGATTATCTGCAGGATGTTAAGAACAATGTTTATTCATTTGAAACGGATTCCGGCAAGGCAGACATGATCACTGGTAAGGTAGTTGCCAACTATCAATGGTCCGGGGATGCGGTATATACAATGGATCAGGCAGATGAGGACGATTATACGCTGAATTTTGCGGTCCCGGTGGAGTCATCTAACATCTATTTTGACGGTTGGGTAATGCTTAAAAAAGGCGTTGAAGGGGATTCTGCCAAGCAGCATGCAGCAGAGGCATTTATTAATTTTATGTCGCGCCCTGACAATGCCATCAGAAATATGTATTATATCGGCTATACTTCGGTAATTTCAGGCGGTGATGATACTCGGATATTTGAGTATATTGACTGGAATTACGGCGCAGAAGAGGATGAAGAAGATACAGTGGAGTATTCGCTGGGATATTATTTCTCAGGGGTAAGCGATGATGAGGATTATATCCTTACGGTTCCGGCGGAGCAGACCAAAAGGCAGCTGGGAGCACAATATCCGTCTGAAGAGGATATATCGCGAACCTCCATTATGATTTACTTCGATGAGGATGTAAGCAAGGACATTAACAAGATGTGGATCAATGTCAGATGCCTTAATATCGGAGATATCCCGGTATGGGTGTGGCCGGTGGCAGGGGTGATCATTGCAGCAATCGTTGCAGCAGTTGTAAGAAAAAAGCATATGAAGTATTAGATGAAGCTGCACTGAAAAGTTTGCTGATCTTTGTGCAGACCATAAATTTTAACATAAGAATGTAAAAAATCCGGTTGAGCGTGATCTGTGTTTCGATCACCATCCTCAACCGGATTTTTATGTTGAACCGTAAATATTAGATTTCTGCCAGACTCTGCAGTGCATTTGCACGAAGAATCGTATCATAATGCTCGTCCATGTAAGCTGTTCTGGCGTTTCCGAACTGTTCAATGTGTCCGAACTCCATTGCGCTGCCGCAGATCTGTGCAAAATCGGCAGGCTTCTCAGGCTTTCTCTGAAGGAACAGATAATATCTGCCGTTGTCTGTTGATTTATATAATGTGTTAGGTCCTATTGCAAGTCCTTTGACATTATGTGCATAATCGATGACCGTTTCGAGACTGTCAAACGAGAACATTCTCTGGGCAATATCCGGGACCTTCTGAAGAACCTTCTTGGTAAGGTCACTGAATTCTGCCAAGCTGTCCATTGAGTTGTGGCTAACGGTGCAGCCTTCCGAGCAGCAGTCATCAGGTGCGTCGGCTTCGCCTAAGATTTCTTTAAGATTAGACAAGGTAGAAAAACGAGTATCCACTTCATCCGGGTTTTCAACTTTGGTAATCATTAAGATGACGCAATCCATTGAAACAGGGATCGCTTCAATCATCAGGGGCATCTCGGAAGCATCGAAGCCGAACTCAAGGTTGGCCTGTTCCATCATGTCCTGAAATAATCCTTTTGCCTTCTCGGTGCCATATGTAAGCTCGTTCAATTTAAGCTGCCTTGAAGCCAGGTCTGAACGTGTAAGTGTGCATTTTATCTGGTTTTCACTGATTTTTTCTATCTTCATAATTCATCACCACCTATCAGAAGAAGAACAGTAATTGATTAAATGCTGTTTATTATAAGGTTATTATTTAGTTTCGGAATCAGGGCCGGGAACCGTCCTGATGCACGGAGACCATGGTCTTTTTCCGAAATAAATGTATAACTTTAGAACGATAATATACGAAAAAACAGTTGAAATGTCAACTGAGCGAGAGTATATTGAGGATGTGTATAAAGTGCTTACAGAGGCGTGGCTAAGCGGCATACACACTTCACATCAATCAAAATGATCTGCTTCCGGATCGATAATTCAAGAAACGACATTATTTTTATGATGCCTTTATTTGTTGTCATGACACAGAGGAATCGTAAGCTGAAGATGACCGACATTTCTGCGTGCGTGCAGTTTGCATGCACCTGCATGATGCCTGCCTAAAGCAAACAAAATACCATCATAAGTGCTTCCTGCACAGAGGTTTTGTTTGCATTTGCAGGGAAAATGCAGGACAGGAAGTCTTGCATGGATTTTCAGCTGTGAGCGGGAATATTATCACGAGCACATTGTTTGGGCTTACAGCGTAATCTGATGCAGGACACACAGGCAGGAGACACTGATTGCTGCAGGTTAAAACCCGCCATGTTATTTTCGGCGGCATAGCTAAGCAAAGGAGTTCAGAATGCACAAATTATTTGGTGTAAGCATTTGTACAGGCATATACAGATGCGGTGCCAGGAGAGGAGAAGAAGAGATGACTGATCTAGACAAAATGCAGTTCATACGTTATATGCAGATGAGAGACGAGCTGGAAAACGTTGCATACGGTGGAATTGAATTAAAGTTAGACGGACGGTATGCAGATGCCCATGACATTGCGTCGGTATGCGTATTTCAGGAAGACAATGATTATATGCGTGATTACAGACGAGATGACAGCGGGCGTATATCTGAACTGAATTTTGACAGAGTAAAAGATGCTAAAAGGTAAGAATTAACTTTAGGAAGACTTGCGGCCGCTGTCTGGAAGCAGCGGCCCGAGTTTTTTACCGCGTAAGGGGCAGCATGGAATAATTAGGGAATTATCTTACAGGAAAAACCATTGACAAAAGGAACAGGCTGCCCCTTAAGTTGGTATATTATGAAAATGATATAGATGAGAGGTGGTACGGATGAGAAAAGCATGGTCTGGGGCTGCGTTCTTACCCGAATGCAATTGTGCAGACATAATCAGGAATGTTCCTACTCGCTCAGACAGAAGGATTTTGGTAAAAAAATTACTGAATAATATTTTACGGAAAAATCCTGAGTGTATATATACTATCTATGCCCTGTTAACGTATTCAACGCAGAAATGGGCATCCCAAACGAGAAAACAACTGGAAATTGATGAAAACAGAAGTGAAGAAATAAGAGATCAGCTGTACACTGCAGAAAATAGGATCAGAAATATCGGCATAAATACAGGGATAATGCCCGGCACCTGGCAGCTAAATAATATTGAAAAGCGTAAGCATACTACTGCAGCGGATGCAGATAAGATTCTTTTGCTGCTGGAGCATGCGGTAAACAGTATTGATTTTCCGCTTATAGATAACGGGCATGCGATGGCTGCGACGCTGCGGGCAATTCATTTTGCAGACGGTGAATGGGAAGATGTTTCAAATTATTATGTAAATACCTATTATGAAAAGGCTGTCTACCGGCTTCATAACGAATGGGGAGAAGAAATAAGAAATTTGATCATTGAAGCAGCGAACAATACACTGATCTTCTGCGGAGATGATAAATTTTATATGAATAGCTGTCATGACACGGTTAAACTTATAAATGTATATGCCATGATGTCCGGCAGGTTCGGCGGCGATTATGGACTTTCGGCACAGAAAACACAGCGGATAGTGGATGCGCTCTCCCTGCTTACGGTAGTGGAACATGCTGTTAATGCCATCAGGAAGTTACCAAATGACGGAAGGATAATGTACAATATTTTGCTCTGCAAAATGCTTGGAAAAACGGATTGCGAAGCGAAGAATATGCTTAAAATAAGTCGAAAAGTATATGACAGCCGAAAAGAAAAAGCCATTACACTATTGTCCTTTCTGCTATGGGGATATTCTACGAGGGAGATATTGGAGAGCCTTATATTAGAGGATGCAGTAAATGAAAAAGTCGACAAGACTGTAATAAATCTGTAACATTTGCAGTCGCAGGGACAATAAACAGTGAATAACAGCAGGGATAATCCTATTGATTATTACAAATATATTACAAAACAGTGAAATCTCTGCAAGGATGACAGAAATTCTGATTTATAGTGTCTGCAGGTTTTAAATTTTGAGATTCTTTAAAATCCTTGTGCAGTCTGGGCTTGAAGGATATTTTTAATTTAACAGGACAAGGGATTTTATTTTTAAAGGTACAGCAATTGTAATTTCATGGTGCTTTACCTCTATTGACGGGGAACAACCGGAAGTTTAATATGTGTTATGACGGAATAAGAGAGATCATACATTAACATTAAACAACAGAATATGATCAGATATGGTTTTGTTGAAGACGGACTGGTTATCGGTCCGTCTTCTTATGATATAGGGTGATTGTAAAGTTGTATTAAAGCCTATGGCAGCAGCTGAATAAATTATCAGAACGAAGTACGGGGATAACATCGCTATTGTAATATCAGACAGAGTAAAAAGTTTTTGAAGGTTTTTCGAAAAAGTGTTGACAAAAGCAGATGTGATTTATATAATAACAATCGCGTTTGCACCTTTAGCTCAGTTGGTAGAGCACCTGACTCTTAATCAGGGTGTCCAGGGTTCGAG
>CAVBWS010000020.1:0-33628 GCA_963599255.1 Treponemataceae bacterium | reverse complement strand
CTAAATCCCACATTCCGTTCTTAAGCAGATTCATAACAGCTTCGTTCATCATTTTTAATTACCTCCATATTGAATTTGTTTTTGTTCACTGTATCAAGATGCAATTATTCGGCTATAAGCAACAGGGGGACTTGATTTGTGATTTATAAATTGCTATAGAGTACAGAATACATTTACTAATTGAACAAAAAAGCCTTTATGGGCGAAAATTTTCAATGAGTACTTGAAAACGTAAAGAAAATCAAATATAGTCTTGACCTTGCAAAGGATATTGTTGAACGTAAGAAAATTGAAAGGCGGTATACGGATGAAATGGACAGACAGGAAAACACGCTGTCGTTTGGCAAATCCGAAAGATGAATGATGTAATAGAATAAAAAATTATACCGACCATCTAACAGATTCGTATATAATCAGCAGAGCGGATAGTTATGATATCAAAAAGGAAAAGATCCAAACACATGACAATTTGTAATGGATAAATAAGTGCGCAGGATTTCTGATTTTTACGATAACTTAATTTCTTGAAAAATCGCGCCTTATATTATATACTACAGTTGCATTTTGTAATTCTTGAGAAAAGGAGAAGATTATTATGAATGAGAAAATTATTCTTATGACCAAGAAACTTGAAGATAATCCGGAACTGATTAAGCAGATTGCGGAGACAAAGGATGTAGAGAAGGCATATGAATTGCTGGACGGAGAAAATTCTGGTGTTACACTGGAAGAGTTCCAGGATGCAGTGCGTAAATTCAGAGAATCCTGTGAGCTTGCTGATGTGGATCTTGAAAAGGTTGCTGCAGGATATGATGCATATGCGTTGGCAGATGATGTATTATTCGGAGCAGTGATATGGGCAGCAGCTCTGTAATTCAGTAACTGTCAACTGGTGACTGCCGGTTGGCTTGAATAACATAACAGAGCAGGTGCATTGTATAGTGCGAGTACCGATGTAGGGAATACTCCTTGATAATGTATTTTATAAAAGAGCTTGAAGATTGATTTTCAGGCTCTTTTATTTGTCTCAAAAACTAATGATTCTATGTACTGTGAGTATCTGAGTATTATAATTTACTGTCCACAGTATCTCTGTATTGCTATCTTCAAAGTATTCCGGCATTAGAAGATTATCGTTGATTCCGGGTGCAAAAAACATTACAATTAGCTTGGCTTTGAAAAAGCACAAGACTTGCCGAAAACAGAATAGGAGAGAAGCTGATGCTGCGATATTTCATTAGTATTGAACTGCATAAATTATCTAATTATGTTACCCGATTTATTGATTCAAATATTAAGTCCAATTACAACTATCCCATCAGCGGTGTCAATGGCTGGATATTGCGATTTATCGCCAATCAGGAAAAGCATGGTAAGGATGCATTCCAGAAGGATCTGGAACGGGAGTTTGGAATCACCCGATCTACAGCCTCTAAGGTAATCCTGCTGATGGAAGAAAAGGGATATGTGGTCAGTGAGAGAATACCGGAAGATATAAGGCGCAAACGGCTGCATGTAACGCCGAAGGCACGGGAAACCCACGATGGAATGAGAGAACAGATGCATCTGCTGGAGGGTAAGCTGCTGAAAGGTTTCACCGAAGAGGAGATAGCACAGCTTACGGATTATCTGCTGCGAATGGAAAAGAATATGGCTGAGGAATCATAAGAGACCTTGAAAATTTTAGTGGAATAGATTGAATATTTCACTTCTTTTATGTACAGATTTTAGACCAAATAAATGGGTGAAAACCGTGTTGAATTTGCTTGACATACGACAACCCCAAGCGTATTATCACGCTATATTAGTCGCATATACGACAATATGATATGCGACAAACAGGAGGTGGTAATATGAATTGGCATGAATATGTAATGAAGAATGGCAAGGTACCGGAATGGCCTTATGAAGTTCATTATGGAGCAGAGCATGTACTTGAATCGGATGTGCTGATCGTAGGCGGAGGCGTGGCCGGAGAGCGTGCTGCTATTGAGGCGAGAAAGTATGGGGCAAGCGTCATTGTGGCTGACAGAGGTGACAGCAGCCGCAGCGGTCGTGGCGGAGCCGGCGTGGATCACTGGCTGAATGCGGTTACAAACCCATGTTCAACAGTGACTCCGGAAGAGTTTACCGACACTGCCATGCATGTCAGCGGCGGATATACCAATGGAATAGCTCGTTATATCTGTGCCAAGGAAGGATGGGATACCTTGCTGGAAGCAGAGCAAATGGGCGTGAAGATCCGTGATACCGAAGGAGAATTCAAAGGAGCTGATTTCAGAGACGAAAAGACAGGATTACTATTTGCCTACGATAATAAATCAAGACATATGCTGCGTATTTATGGTGCGCGGATCAAACCATGTGTTGACAGGGAGATGAAACGCCTGGGTGTACATGTGGAGAATCGTATATGTATTACTGCATTTCTGACTGAAAATGGTGAACAGGGCGCACGGGTTATCGGTGCCATGGGAGTTAACAGTCGTACAGGAGAATTTTATATCTTCAAGGCCAAGGCTGTTGTAGTGGCTACCGGCGGTGCGTCTCGTGTATGGAATTTTGCTCCGGAAATTACAGAAAGCAATTCAATGATGGATCTTAATCTGGCCGGATTGGGCTGGGTTGCAGGTATTAAGGCCGGCGCGGAATTTTGTATGATGGATCATGCAATACGTGATATCAAGCCGGGATTCGGATATGCGCCGTATAGCATGGGTAATACAGGCAATACCTACTACGGAACCAAGATCGTGGATGCAGATGGCAAGGAAGTGCACATGTTTAACTGTGCAGGCCGGGAAGTATCTATAGAAGATACCATGCTGCCGGGTAATAAAGATAAATTCACACTGGGTGTCGGCATTGGACTCTTCGGTTTGTCGGTGGATAACAGCTATAATGAGTCAGTGGTAGATCCTAAGCTGCCGGATAAGATCCGTTCCGGTGAATACAAGCTGCCGCTGTATGCGGATTTTCCTGGAATGGATGCTAAGACGCGGCGAGCAGTATTCGGACTGATGGTTGGTAATGAAGGCAAAACCATGGCCTCTGTGTATAAGAATTATACACAATGGGGATTTGATCCGGATAAGGATATGCTGCAGTGCCCGGTATACGGAATTGATTCTTATAAGGGCGGTATCTTCTGGGGGAATATGCAGAGTACGCCTCAGTCAATACGTATCCTGGGAGGTCAGGGCGGATATCTTACGGATTGGCGGCTGATGACCAACCTGCCGGGACTATTTGCCGCAGGGGCTCCGTGCCTTTTCGGTAATGGTAATCATGGAGAATCTCATACAACCGGACGATATGCCGGCCGTCAGGCAGCAATATTTGCACAAACCCATGATATGTCAGAGCCTGACAGAGAGCAGATTGATAAGGAAAAGGCATGGTGTTATGAGCCTGTAATGCAGGATGGCGGTGACATAGGCTGGAAGGAATTAAATTATGCTTCCGCCCGCATCATGCAGGACTATCTGGGACCATGCATGACTGATAAGATTATGGATCTGGGTATTGCCCGTCTGAATAGTTTGGAGGAAAGCGAGGGACACCGCACATATGCGGCCAATCCTCATGAACTGGTGCGTGTAATAGAGAGCCGCGCCATACTGACATTGGATAAGTTCCTGATAGAGACAGCTAAAGCAAGGAAATCAAGCAACAAGGTATTGAATTTCAACAGAATAGATCATCCTGAAGATGATCCGGCATGGCATGTATTCCTGCCTATTCATATGGAAGGGGACAAGGCTGTATCAAGGAAAATGTCCTGCACATATTACAAGGAAGGCGAGTACGCCGCCAGCTATGAAGAAAACTATCGCCGCTTCTGTGGGCTGAAGGAGGAGCAACATGACTGAGAATATTTATACATTTCCGGCATTTTCCGGACCTAGTCGTGTGCTGCAGTTTGATGCTGACAAATGCATAGGCTGCAACCACTGCGTTAATGTCTGTCCTATTGATGTGATGATCCCTAATCCTGAAAAGGGTAAGGAGCCTATTGTTGTATTCGCCGAGGAATGCTGGTTCTGCGGTTCCTGCGTCAACGATTGTCCTCGTCAGGCGGTCACATTAATTATGCCTGCCAAGCAGCGGATCTCTGCTGTATGGAAAGAGAAAGCTACGGATCATGAATATCGTGTGGGCATGAAGGATCCGCTGCCGCCTAATACACGGCCGGCAGCAGGCGAAGAGAATTAAATAAGCTGAAAGGAGAAATTTATGGATACTAATAATAAACCTGCTCTGCAGGATAAGCTGTTCGATATCAAGGGATTTAGTACTAAGGTTCCGGTAACAAGGAAATTGATCATTTCAATACTCGTATCTGCGGCAGCCTATTTTCTGATTTCACTTATTGATCTGTCGGCCTATGGGGAGATGGCTTCCAGAGGCCTGGGTTTATTCGTGGCATTGGTGCTGTTCATGGTATTTTCCGGCATGGATGTTATGGTGGATGGACTTATTATGGTATTTCTCGGTATTGCCATGTCCTTCTGGGAGTGGAAGGATGTACAGACATATCTGGGTTCATCTCAATTTTATTCCATGCTTGGTATGGTTATCGTAGCTATGGGATGCGAGTTTACCTGCTTCGGCCGCAGAGTAGCTTACTTCTTCCTGGAACATTTCGGCCAGAAGCCTAAACGAATGGTAGTAGTGTTCGGCATTGTAACGGCATTGATGTCTGCATTTGTGTCAAATATTGCTACGTTGATCCTTATGAGCAGTATTGCTGCCAGTGTACTTGAGGTTATGGGTGAAAAGCCGGGTGAAAGCAATATCGGTAGAGCACTGATGCTGCTTGTATCTGCTGCGTCTATGTTCGGCGGATGTGCGCTCATAAGCGGCAGCCCATATGGCAATGCTATCGCTATCAGCATGATGGAGAATGCATCTGAGGGCGTATATACGGTAAGTTACGCCCAGTGGGCCTTCTTCGGATGCATTTCATTTATCGTGTTAGTTGTTCCTTTCTGTATGATCTATATTAAATGCAGCGGTGTTAAGAACAGTGGATATAAGCTGCCGTCTAAGGAATATTATGAAGAAAAGAAAAAGGAACTGGGTAAGCTGGGCGGTTCTGAAATCCGCTGGGTGATCATTGTAGTCGTCATGGTTGCATTGATGATCGCCGGCAAGAATACCGCAGAGATGGCGATGTTATTTGCCCTTATCTCATTCCTGCCGGTAATTGGCACCACACCTGTACGTGAAAGCATGAGTAAGGTGCCTCTTCGTATCTTAATGTGCATGGGCATCATTCCTATGATGTCTAAGCTGCTGACAACCACAGGCGTAGTTGACTGGCTGACTGATTTCCTGAAGGCACATCTGAATATCTCCAGTCCGTTGTTATTCTCGATTGTAACAACGCTTATTATGGGATTGGCAATAAATGTGCTGGTAAATACATCCTCGGCCATCGGACCGTCTCTGATAGCTATCTTTACTCCTATTGCCGTGGCTATGGGATTTAATCCTATAGTTGTGCTCATGCCTGTAATGTTGGAATCCTCCTTCTTCTGGGCAATGGGAATGAATGCGATCATGCTGATGAACAAGGGCTACGGATACTGGGATGACAAGGACACTATGCTGCCGGGCTACCTGACGGTAATACTGACATCCATAGGAATTCCTGTAATATGCTGCCTGCTGTGCGGCGTGATCGGTCTGTCACCAATGCTGTAAGTACAGAAATTTCTTAATAAACTGAAAATGTGAGTAAGAGGGTGCGTATGCACCCTCTTAGTGTTTCTTAGAACTTCGTCTGTTGAATGCAGCAAGATTCTATGTGGCTAGAGAAAAATACATGAGATTTTCGCTGCAATCGGGAAAACAGAAAAATGTCAGAGGCGCCTGAGAAGATGCGAGACTTTTAATAAAGCAGGAAAGTTATGGGGACAGAAGCGAAAAAAGAAAAATCTGTGAAAACTGCGCTGAAACTTGCCCACACTATGTAATTTAGATATACTATATGTACAAAATAAAAAACACCAGATGTCGATGGTTGAGAGGAGGTTATTATGATGTACAGCAAATATCTTATTACAGGTGCTACCGGATTTCTCGGACGGGCTGTTATAGACAAATTGATGGAGCAGGGAGCTGATATTGTAGCACTGATACTGCCTGAAGATCCATATAAAGACATGCTGCCGCAGGGAGTCTGCACAGTCATCGGAGACGTATGCAGCAAGGACTCCCTAAATGAATTTTTTGCCAATGCTGATGAAAGCACATGTGTTATACATTGTGCCGGAATTGTTTCCGTTGCCTCACGGCCGGGGCACAAGCTCTACCAGGTAAACGTTTGGGGCACCTGGAATGTGGTAAATCAATGCACAGAGCACCATGTGGGCAAGCTTGTATATATAAGCTCCGTTCATGCCATACCGGAGAAACCGAAGGGTACAGCCATCACCGAGGAGTGTGTATTTTCTCCCGGACTTGTGGAGGATGATTATTCCAAGAGCAAGGCGCTGGCCACTGAGATCGTATTTGAAGCAGCACGGAACGGATTGAATGCCAGCGTTGTATTTCCGTCCGGAATCATTGGTCCCGGCGATTTGCAAAATGGAAGCTTCACCTCCATGGTCAAGTCGTTTATTGCAGGCAGGCTGCCATTTGCGGTATATGGCGGCTACGATTTCGTAGATGTTCGTGACGTGGCGGAGGGCATCATAGGATGCGCAGAACATGCCGAGCAGGGCAGAGGCTACATTCTGTCAGGGCATTATATTACCATCCGGAACATGCTGGGCATCGTAGGTAAGGCTGTCCGCAAATGTTACAGACCTTTATGCTTTCCTGTCAGGATCGCCAAATTTATAGCTGTATATTACGAAAAATACAGCTTGAAGAGAAACCAAAAATTATTTTTCACACCTTATTCTATAGCTGTTCTGGCATCTAACGGGCAATTTAGTCACGCAGCAGCTACCAGCAGATTTGCGTATAAACCACGTCCGATAGAAACAACGCTTAAGGATATGGCACTGTGGCTGCGCGGACAGAAAAAATAAAATCCGGCACATTGCGCCACTTTGGGACTTTAAAGAGTTAAATTAAAATAATTAAAGCAAACCATTACAACTATTAAATTATTTAAGACATTTTCACATTGACTTTGGCACTTTAAAGAGTTAAACTGCCGCTCATACATAGTAAATCTTTTGAGAAATCAACAGACATTTGAAAGGCGGGTAGAAACTATGAAGAAACAACTTGTAATTGGATTAAGTACACTGTTAGCTGTCACAGCTATTGCTGGCTCGACAGTATTTGCATCAACAACAGAGACTAAGAAATATACGATCGGCATTTGCCAGCTGGTACAGCACGTTGCACTTGATGCAGCAACAGAAGGATTCATGGATGCTGTAAAGGACGGTCTGGGAGAAGAGAATGTTGAATTCGATCTTCAGAATGCTTCCGGCGACTCAGCTACATGCTCAACGATCGTCAATTCATTTGTTGCAGCTAATTATGATCTGATCCTTGCAAATGCGACTGCACCTCTTCAGGCAGCAGCACAGGCAACAGCAGATATCCCTATCCTCGGAACATCAGTAACAGATTACGCAAGTGCACTTGATATTACAGATTGGACAGGCAAGACCGGATATAATGTATCAGGAACTTCTGATCTGGCACCATTGTCAGAGCAGGCAGCTATGGTTAAGGAATTATTCCCGGATGCTAAGAAGGTTGGTATCTTGTACTGCACAGCTGAGGCTAATTCACAGTACCAGGCAGATGTTATTACAAAAGAGCTTACAGACCTTGGATACGAGGTTTCTTTATATGGATTTACAGATACCAATGATGTTGCAACTGTAACACAGAATGCGTGTGATGGAAGCGACGTAATCTACATTCCTACAGATAACACGGCGGCTTCTAACACCGGTATCATTGATCAGATCGCACGTCCTGCAGGTGTTCCTATTGTGGCAGGCGAGGAAGGTCTCTGCAAAGGCTGCGGCGTAGCTACTCTGTCGATCAGCTACTATGACCTGGGATACACAACCGGTAAGATGGCTGTAGATATACTGGCAAATGGCGCTGATATCACAGAAATGGATGTTCAGTTTGCATCAGAGATCACTAAGGAATACAATGCAGAAATCTGTGAAGATCTCGGTATCGAGATTCCGGACGGATATACTGCAATCGAAACTTCTGAAGAATAAAGAAGATTAAACAGGCCTATATTATTAGGATGGTCAGAATAAGGGCGATTGAGCCAGCCGGCATTGATGGGATGGTCTCGGAATAATCGTATGCACGTTACATGGATTGCCTCCAAATTGTTTGCTTATGCACGAAAATGTGGATTAAGTTTACGGTTTGGAGGCAATCTGCGTTATTAAAAGTTCTCTTTGAAGTTCCTTGGATTTTGATTATAATGTTCGGGTGACTTATAAGAAATGTTGACATCCTACAAAGACTAAGGGGACTGTGTTCATAATAGCGCGGCTTGCAGTTGAAAACATGCCTTGATAACGCAAGTTTCTTATATGAGTTTTGTTCAAAGTAAAATCTTAAAAGTGCAAGTTTTTAAGGCGATTTTTAGTAGATGAGGATAACAATATATTGAAATTATGTGGCAAAAGATAATATGGGAATAGATTTTGACAAAATCAGAAATCACAAGCTGTCCGTCATTGGAATAAATGACATATCCAGAAGCGCGGTAGTGATCACGCTTCTGGAGCGAGATGCAGGATATGATCTGCTGTTTGAAGTAAGGTCGAGTAGAATCTCTGATCAGCCGGGAGATATCTGCCTGCCGGGTGGTCGTATAGAATCAGATGAATCCTCAAAACAGGCCGCGATAAGAGAAATGAGAGAGGAACTGCTCGTGCAGGAATCTCAGATAGAGCTGCTCGGAAGGATGGATATCTTACATACAGAGAATGCCGTTATATATCCGTATGTGGCTATACTTCATGATTACAATGGAAGTTTCAGCAGCGATGAAGTGGAACGGGTCTTTTCTGTTCCATATGAATTTTTCGAGAGCCATGAGCCGGAGGTGTATGATATTAGCTTTAAGCCTGTTATAGGAGAGGACTTCCCGTTTGACAGAATAAATGGCGGCAGGAATTATCCATGGCGGAAGCGAGTCACACATGAGCTGTTCTATCAGTATGGAAATTATACGATATGGGGAATAACGGCAAGGATCGTGAATGCGTTTGTGAAAGCCCAGTCATAAGCTTTTAGCGTGGTTAGTAAAAAAAACGTGGTATATTGTGCCACGGGTAATTGATTTAATATCGGACAGGTGCGAATGATAATGCGTGTAGCTGTCTTTTAAGCTAGGTGCGAATGACAACATATAATATGAAGGAGCAAAAAGATGATTAGAAAATGTATGGCGATGCTGATTGCTGGCGTATTATTTGCAGGGATGCTGGTCACACAGCACATTTATGCGCAGGAGAGTGCATCTGCCGAGATCACACAGGAAGAGAATGAAACAGTATTGGCTGATATCACGGAAGATGAGGTGAGTGCGGTTACGCAGACAGAAAGTGCGGCTGAAAACAGTGAGGCGCCGGCTGCCAGCGTAGAGACAGTTTCAGCAGGAGACATTGAGATGGATTATGCAGTATTTGGGAATGGAAAGAAGAGCTTCGTGATCCTTCCGGGATTGTCGGTGCATAGCGTTATGGAATCAGCTGATGCCATTGCAGAGGCGTATAAGGAATTCACGGAAGAGTATACGGTATACGTATTTGACAGAACTAAGAAACTTAAGGAAGGATATACGATAGAAGACATGGCGGATGATACAGCTGCGGCCATGAAGGCTCTTGATATTCAGGATGCTGATATATTCGGCGCATCTCAGGGCGGCATGATCGCCATGTATATTGCCATCGATCACCCGGAACTGGTACACAGGATGGTATTGGGTTCTACACTGGCAAGGCCTAATGCTACATTTGAACATATAGCAAATGAGTGGATACAATTAGCCAAGGATAAGGATGAGGAAGGTCTGCTGGCCAGCTTCGCAGACAATGTTTACTCCGAGGCAACATTAAGAGAATACAGGGATTATCTGATCTCTTCTAATCTGGGCATTACTGACGAAGAATACGAGAGATTCCTGATACAGTCAGAGGCATGCATGAACTTTGATTGTTACGATAAATTGACGGATATTAAATGTCCGGTGCTGGTTCTGGGATCTGAGGGTGACCATGTGGTAACGGCAGAGGGCTCTAAGGAAATTGCTGATGCACTGGGCTGTGAGATATATCTTTATGATGCCAATTATGGCCACGGCGTATATGACGAGGCAGCAGATTATAAGGAACGCTGCCTGAACTTTTTTAATGAAGATGAATAACTAAGATTAACCAGAAAAAGCATATGACTAACATAAATTTTGAGGAATTAGAAAATAATATTATAGATGTAATAAAGGAAGAGCAGGCCAAGTTGGGATACAGGAAGGAGAATATCCGACTATATTATCCCCTTAGTTCACTGTGCCATATCCTGGAGGTTCAGTCGCAGCCTGAGGAAATGGATGGTATATTAAGATCATTTGGCGAATATACAAGAAAATGCCTGGGGCAGGTAGATGTCAGCCGAAAGGGTGAACGGTACTGCTTCCTTATTCCGGAGCAGGGAGCAGAATATGTGCATGACAATACAGAGGCGGATGAATTCATCAATGAGCTTATCGCCCTTGTGGGTTCACATGACTGCACCCTGGAGAAGATTAAGGATCTGTTTAAATCAAAAGAAGAGAATGTAGATATACAGCCAATTGACAGTGATGAATTTGATTTGCTGATAAGATTCAGAGATAGTGCAGATAAATATTATTACTGTTTCAAGGATGAGGGCGGTCATGTTATTTATCACCGATTCCTGCCAGAGGATTATGCTGAGCTGGGCTTTTGAAAGGACCAATGGATGCGATAATCTTGGAGAGAAGTATTTAAACTGATAAAGCCGAAATTCCATAAACGAAGCGATCCGCCACACAGGATGCACCTGCGTGACGGATTGCTTCACTTACTAGAGGGTCGAATTATGGATATATGCTTAATTATCAGACGAATCATCGGCCTTGATTTCAGCCGTTCTGTATATGAACTGACAGATCGTGTCAGCATCAGCTGATTCGTTTCCGCTGAATACAGGGTAGTCATCAGCCGCATCAATTGCAGCCTTCATCCTGTCAACGATTTCATCTATGTCATCTACAGCATCAAGCAATTTCTGGATGCCTTCGTCATTTAACTTAACAATGCCGTCAGCCAATTCCTGAGCACCGTCTCTGAGCTTGGTAATGCCATCAATAAGATCCGGCATGTTGTCATTAATGGTTGCAAGACCATCATTTAATTCACTTGCACCGGATGCCAGGGAAGCAGTGCCGTCCTTTAATGTAGCTGCACCTTCAGATAACTGGCTGGCACCATCCTTGGCACTGGCAACACCGGATGTATAGGTTGCCAGACCTTCATAGAAGGTATTGTAGCTGTCAAGAGAAGCCTTAACAGACTCTATAGATTCATATCCGGCATTGGCAGTAGCCAATTGAGTCTGGATCTCCTCGTTAGAAGCAATCTGATCTTCTACAGCCTGATCAATCTGATCTTCGGTATTGGTTTCGATCGTCTTCTGAATATCATCAGTAGCCATCTGTTCTTCAACATTTGTCTGAATAGTCTGGTAAATGTCATCGGTAGCCATCTGCTGCTCAACATTTGATGAGATGGTTGCCTTGACGTCGTCAGAAGCCATCTGTTCTTCAACATTTGATGAAATAGTTGACTTGATATCATCTGTATCCATCTGCTGATCAACGGCTGCGTTTATCTGCGTCTGAGTTGCTTCATCAACCTGTCCGTATTCAACAGCAGTATTATATGTATCGAGATCCATGCCTGCAGCAGTTGAAACCACCTGAGATAATACCTGCTGACGTACAGCCTCTGTAACCTGGGATTCAACTTCGGCCTGAACAGCTGCGGTAACCTGAGTTTCAACTTCAGCCTGAACAGCTGCGGTAACCTGAGTTTCAACCTCAGCTCTTACAGCATCCGTAACCTGAGAGGTGATATAATCCTTCTGTTCCTCAACAGCGGCTCTTACCTGTTCACGAGCCAGCTCTGTAACTGTCTCAGGGCTCATGGTAGAAGCCAGATTCTCCAGAGTTTCTGAATAATTCTCTATTGTAAGAGTGTCAATCTCAAGGCCTGCGGCTTCAATCTGAGACTGAGCAGTAGAAAGAAGTGTTTCAAATACTGTCTTAGCACCGTCATTTAATGAAGCACTGTTGTCATCAAGGGTTGTAAGTCCTTCATAAAGTGAATCAATTCCTGTCTGAAGTGAAGCAGCACCCTCGTCCAATGAAGCTGCACCATCATTTAACTGTGAAGCACCATCAGCTGCAGAACCGATTCCGTCTGACAGCTCCTGAGCGCTGCTGAGCAGAGTATCAAGACCGTCATACAATTCATCTGAACCATCCATCAGCTGCTCCATTGCATCCTTGAGATCGTCCATAGAAGAATCCAGATCTTCCAGTGAATCGACGTCATCCAGGTCAATCTCCTTGAATAAGTCGCATGTCGCAAATGAAAGGGTAATATTCATCTCAAAATTAGTTACATCAGCTGAAATCTCTACATAAGAAGGTATTTCCACTGTATCAGTATCAATATCTAATGTTTCCTGAAGTCCAGGGAATGCATAGCCTACAACGATTGTTCTGTCACCGTCATTTACAGCCTTGCCGTTAGTAACTTCGATATTAGAGAACTTATCGTTGTCAAACATTGTGCCTGTGATAACTGCAAATGGCAGATAGATTTCGGCTTCATCTTCAGTGTCAGAATCCTCAGCCTCAGTATCATTAATGTTATTCTGCGCCTTGGATGCGGCTATGTTTTTCTCCGCCATTATCATAGGAAGAGAAGAGGATTTGTCATCCTTGTTGAGAGTTACGGTTCTTGTCTCATTATTAGTGTAGTCAAAACGGATGGTTACATGTCCTGAGGCGCCTGCCAGTTCATCAGCTGTAACTTCCTTGCCGTCCAGGGTGTAGCTGACCTTGATATCTATAGGCAGGTCGTTATCAGAATCGGTCATGGTATAGTTATCGTTTCCTTCATCATCAGTAAACCAGTCGCTTACGATAGTGTTATTGGCAGTGCCATCGTTATCAGTGAAAACATACACCATCTCGTCCTTTAAGCGAGATACCGGATTTTCACTATCTGCGGCATTCTCATCAGCATCATCTGCTGTTTCATCGATATTCTCATCAGCCTCTTCAGCTTCAGCAGTTGTGCTCTCAGTTTCAACTGCAGTCTCTGCATCATCAGCTGCATAAACGAACATGCAGCTTGCAGCCATACTTACAGACAGAACAGAAGCAGTTGTTATTACAAGAAATTTTTTATGTAAAGATGTTCTTTTCATTAGTATTTACCTCCAATATGCTATAAAAGTCATGTATGGCAGATACGAGTAAGCCCTGCTTGCACGAGTAAACTCGTATCTACGGCACACAGCAATCTCTATATATTATGCTGCATCATTTAATCTTCGTCATACCCAGTGTGGTCTTGCATATTACCTTGTCGCAGAGCATAAGTGCTGCAGGAAGGAAGATTATTACGCAGATCATACTGATAATTGCACCACGGGCCATAAGCATGCACATTGAGCTGATCATATCAATGTCTGAATACAGAGCAACTCCGAATGTTGCAGCAAATAATCCTGCGCCGGATACGATGATCGACGGAATTGATGTGGTAAGAGCAATCTTAATAGCAGATCTCTTATTCTCGCCTCTTATTCTCTCTGACTTGTACCTCGTGGTCATCAAGATAGCGTAGTCTACGGTTGCGCCCAACTGAATTGTACTGATACATATTGGGGCAATGAATGGAAGACTTTGTCCGAAATAATGCGGAAGACCAAGGTTGATAAATATTGCCAGCTCAATGATTGCAATAAGGATGACCGGCAGGGTAATGCTTTTCTCAACCAGAAGTATGATTATAAATATTGCAATGATTGAGATCAGGTTTACAACCTGGAAGTCTGTATCAGTTATTTCGATCATATCCTTAGTGCAAGGACCTTCACCGATCAGCAGACCGCTTTCGTCATAACTCTTAAGAATTGTATTTAACTTATCAATCTGATCATTACACTCATCAGATGCTACTGAATATTCAGAACCGATCATCATGAGTTCCCATTTGTCACCCTTAAGAAGAGAAGTTATAGACTCAGGAAGAACGGATTCAGGAATTCTGGAGCCAACCACAGATTCAAGGCTCAATACATATTCAACGCCGTCTACATTCTCCATCTCCTTAACCATGGCTCTGACATCGTCTGTATCCACGTCGGAATTTACCAGGAGCATATGAGTTGTTCCTACATTATATTCGTTAGATAATTTCTGGTTAGCGATCTGGAAGTCCAGGTCACTCGGAAGACTTTCAGCTATCTGATAGTAAACCTCACTGTTTGTCTTAGAATATCCATAGTATGCAGGTGCTACCAGCAGGCAGAAGATGATCAGGAATACCGGGAATATCTTAATGATCTTCTCGGCCAGCTTATCTGTCTTGTGTATAAGCGGCTTATGCATGGTCTTCTGAAGCGGTTTGTCACATATAAGTATAAGTGACGGCAGTACTGTTACAGAACCGATAACGCCTAACAATACACCCTTGGCCATTACGATACCTAAGTCAAATCCTAAGGTAAATGACATGAAGCATAATGCTATGAATCCGGCAATTGTTGTAACCGAACTTCCGATAACGCTTGTAAGAGTTTCCTTGATAGCAACTGCCATGGCATCGTCACGGTCTAACTTCTTCAGGAACTTCTGTTCATTATATGTGCTCCATAGGAAGATAGAGTAGTCCATGGTTACAGCCAGCTGCAATATGGCAGATAGAGCTTTGGTTATATATGAAATCTCTCCAAGGAAGATATTGGTTCCCAGATTGAGAAGGATCATAAGTCCTATGGAAATCAGGAATATGAATGGTGCGATCCAGTTGTCCAGGAATACTATCATAGCGATAACTGCCAGAACAACGGCAATAGCTACATAGATAGGCTCTTCTTGTTCACACAGTTTCTTAAGGTCTGCTACCATGGCTGACATACCTGATACGAAACACTGCTTGCCGCACAGACTTCGTATGTCATTGATTGCCTGCATCGTGGTCTCGGCAGATGTTGATGAATCGAAGAATACAGCCATCATTGTTGAATTCTCCTTGTTGAACGCATCATAGAGTTCATCCGGCAGCATCTCCATAGGAACAGACAGGTCGGCGATTGAGTTGTACCAAATAACAGATTCAACGTGATCCACATCCTCAATCTGAGACTTCAATGTTGCCACATCCTCATCCGACATATTCTCCACTATGATCATGGAGAAGGCACCCTTGCCGAACTCATCCAACAGCTCATCCTGTCCGATAACAGTATCAATATTATCAGGCAGGTAGGTGAGCATATCATAATTAATTTTGGTTGAAATCATGCCAAATACCGCAGGGATCATAAGCAGAAGAGTTATGATCAAGATGGGAATACGCCATTTGACAATTGCTTTGGAAAATTTCATAGACTTTAATTAACCCCTTTCTTTAAATTCTCCGTCTATAACATCAGAGTATTGATTTTTAACTATTTTAACTGTGCTTATTACTACACAGAGATTAAGAAGACCTTCAGACAGAAGTGATATACCTAAGAAAACAGTCAGGATCACAGCACTTTCTGACGGGCAGATGACAATAAGTACGCCGACAATGCCTGTGATTATTGCCAGAACTAATATCATCCACCAATAACTTAAACCAAATTGGCGAGTATCAAGGGCAGTTCTGATCTTGAACAATCCCTCGGTGAGTATTGTGATACCGATAAGGATCAGAAAAACGTTGATAGCTGCAAATGGTCTGGCCAGGATTATTATTCCCAGCACCAACATTACTATTCCGAACTGCAGATCAAATTGAAATGCAAGTCTGTATAAGTCTTTTGAAAAGTATCCGGCAATCTTGGCGATACCGAAGATGATCAGCATTATTCCGAGTATAGGAGTAAGCACCCTCAATGAAATTGCCGGGAAAATTATCAACAGCAGTCCGAAGACACACAGAAGTGACGACAATATGATATAGCCGGTTTTAGCTGCCTTAATAGGTGTAGTTGAACGAATCTTCATGATGAACCTCCTTCGTTAAGATTGTGTATATTTAAACCAGTTACAGATGTATTTCGTTAAAATATTTCTGAATACGATACGTGCCGAGACTTCGGATACACATCTGATTTCAAACATGTATGAATAATAAATAGAAACAGCGATCTTCTCAACGGACGAAAAAATGACTATGCCTGAAAACCAGACATAGTCATGAAAATTGTCCAAAAACCGGACAGAGAAGTTTAATTTGACTGAAATTTGGGCAGATGAAGGTTATTGCCTAAATTGGCTGTAACATATCCGCGTGGTTTTAATGTTGATTGTCGTTAATAGAATTGCTGATCATATATTCAAGTACGCCTTTCTGAAGTTCACAGGTGCGTCTTGTGTCAGCTATGATGTCACCGGGCATCTTATTTTCCAGCCAGTAAGTAACAGTGCCGAACAGCTGACATACATAATATCTGTAGATAACCTCAGCGTCCCTGTCATTTAGTGGCTTATCGGTAGAGCGAGCCTTGGAAATGAAATTATCAGCATAAGATTTTATAACATAATCGCAGATACTCCATAGACTCTGTTCGAACAGATCACGATTGGCAGAATTGAAGATATTAAGTACCGCACGTTTATTCTGAAGTGCAAATGTCAGTGCTGCCTCAAATGCTGTTTCAAGTGTCTCAACGGAAGGATAGGCATGAATGATCCTGTCAGTTTCGTCCTTAACAATAGTCTCCAGGAGATTTGGAATATCCTGAAAATGGTAATAAAAGGAATTACGGTTAATACCGCATTTTACCACAATGTCCTTAACCGTAATCTGATTCAGCGGTTTTTCATTCAGCAGATCTAAAAAAGTATTTTTTATTGCCTGTTCAGTGAAATTAGCCATGTTTTTATCCTTGAAATCTAATGAGGCCTTCGAGAAACATATTATTAAAATTGCTTGCAAAAGCTTGAACTCTACATGTAAAAAAAACGTATATTTGATAATAAATCCCCCCAAAAGTCTTGTCAACAACAACTTTGATACTGATTTATTGTCTGGAATAATTGCGCGGAAGGTGCTACTATGACTGCAGATTAAATAAAACAGGAGACTGATATGGCAGAAAAAAATATGATCTCTACAATAATCAATATAGTAAAAAGCTGCACGCCTATAATGCTTGAAGCTAAGAATATAAGTGATAATGTGACTGAAAAAGAAGGGCATGGCAATTTTGTTACGGCATTTGACAAGAGAATGCAGACAGCGTTGATAGAGAAATTAACAAATGAATTCCCGGAAGCCAAATTCCTGGGAGAAGAAGATGAATCAAGGGAAGAGAATGACTTAAACCACGGAATGGTATTTGTTATAGATCCTATTGACGGTACATCGAATTTCATGAAGGGCCTAAATTACAGCTGCGTGTCTGTTGGCGTTGTAGTAGATGGCAGACGGTATGCAGGTGTTGTATATAACCCGTATAGCGATGAATGTTTCTCGGCTGAGAGAGGACATGGAGCGTATCTTAACGGAAGACAGATACATGTATCTAATACCGACCTCGCCCACAGCCTTGTGTTCTTCGGAACCGCTCCGTATTATGAAGAACTCTGGGACAAGACATTTGCTCTTGCAAGAGATTACTGCAGCAGGGGAATGGACTTAAGACGCAGCGGCTCTGCAGCATTGGATCTGTGCAGCGTGGCTTGCGCAAGAGCAGGATTATTCTTCGAACTGAAGCTTCAGCCATGGGATTTTACGGCAGGCATAGTAATAATAGAAGAAGCAGGCGGATATGTAGCGGATGAAAATGGCAGGGAACTTCCGCTGTTTGAAGCCAGCTCAATATGGGCCTGCAACAGTAAGATCAGAAATACTTCATCAAACTGAGGTTTATTCACATCACAGAAAACGAAATTTTCATATAAAGAGTTCTTGATATTCGTTGATGTGGACAATAAGTATTGCCGTCATCACGTTTATTGCACCTTCACAAAAATTAAATAATAGTTTAGAATAGCACGTGCTGCATGAGTGAACTTGTAGTTGTAAATCATTCATGCAGCATGTTGTTTTTTTGTGAACTTTTGCCGGCTGCTTGTGCAGCTGCTGTCAAGGATAAAATCGCTTGCTTCCGTGCCGGGAGCAGGCAGGTAATATTTCTGTGGCGATTACAGGAGGTTGAAACAATTGCAGGCCAGACTTACTGAACTTAATTACAATGAAATATTAATGTATCTGGGATATAAGGGTCAGGAGATGGCAGAAGACGTACAGGCACAGATAAGAAGGTGCATTTCCGAGGTCATGAAGGCATCTGAACCGAAACTGGTGTGGAGACGTCTTCCACTGGTTCAAGGCAGGATTGACGGACTGGAACTGGAAGGACAGGACATAAAGACTATGCTGTCCTCGTGTCATGAAGTCGTGCTTATGGCGGCGACCATCGGAAGCAAGGTAGAAAGGCTCCTGATGCAGAGGGAAGTGTCTGACATGGCAGATGCAGTTATCATGGACTCCTGCGCCAGCACAGCCATCGAGAATGTCTGCGATAATTTTGAATTTGACCTGCGGGCGGAATTAGAGCGCCGAGGCCTGTATCTTACAGACAGATTCAGCCCAGGATATGGAGATCTTCCCCTGGATACACAGCCCAGACTGTGCGCAGCACTTAATACACAGAAGCGGATAGGACTTACGGTAGCGGCTTCTAATATTATGATCCCCCGTAAGTCAGTTTCTGCGATCATGGGAATTTCTCATGAGCGGCAGCAGCTTCGCAAGCGCGGATGCGAGGTATGCAGTATGTTTATTAATTGTCCGTATCGGAAGGGAGGACAGACCTGTAATGACTAAACTTACTATATTAGACGGAGGCATGGGCACCATGCTTCAGGCAGCAGGCTTGGGATTGGGCGAGCGCCCGGAGATATTCGGCATGCAGCATCCGGAGATAGTTGAGAGAATTCAGCGGGCATACGTGGATGCAGGCAGCGATATCATATATGCCAATACATTTGGTGCAAATGCTCATAAATTAGCAGGTCTTAATGTAACTGTGGAAGATGCGGTTAGTGCCAATGTAGCTGCAGCTAAGCGTGCTGCAGCCGGCAGAGCCAGGGTGGCACTGGATGTGGGACCGATCGGCGAATTAATGGAACCGTTGGGTACATTGGCATTTGACGAGGCCTATAATATATATGCCCAGCTGGTGCGTGCAGGCGTGCAGGCAGGAGCAGACCTTGTGATATTTGAGACCATGACTGACCTGTATGAGGTTAAGGCAGCTGTCCTTGCAGCACAGGAGAATTCCACCCTCCCTGTCTGGGTTACCATGAGCTTCGAGGCCAACGGACGTACATTTACCGGAACTACTGTTCCGTCAATGGCAGTTACCCTGGATGGACTGGGAGTAGATGCCATGGGCATAAACTGTTCATTGGGACCGAATGAGATCTATCCTCTTATAGAAGAGATGCGCCGTTGGACGGACAAGCCGCTGATAGTTAAGCCAAATGCCGGACTTCCGGACCCTGCAACAGGGGCTTATGATATGGATGCAGCAGAATTCGCCTCTCAGATGTCGGCCTTTCTTAAATTGGGTATATCCATCATGGGCGGATGCTGTGGTACGACTCCTGAGTTTATCGCCGGGTTAAGAGCTCTTCCGGAGGCTGATGATGACGTAAGGCCAACGAGGCGAAGAGGAGTGTGTTCGGCAGGTCAGATGGCTGAGTTCTCAGGCGTCAGAGTTATAGGCGAACGAATCAATCCTACAGGCAAGAAGAGGTTCCAGCAGGCATTAAGAGAACATGACATGAATTATATAATGGAACGTGCCATAGAGCAGGCTGACGCCGGGGCTGATATTCTGGATATTAATGTGGGACTTCCGGGACTTGATGAACCGCAGATGATGGTGGATGTAATAAGAGCTGTGCAGAGCGTAGTTACGCTGCCCCTTCAGATAGACTCATCGGATCCAAAGGCCATAGAGGCGGGTCTTAGAGCATATAATGGCAGAGCTATAGTTAACTCAGTCAATGCAGAACCTGAGGTAATGGCCAATATCCTTCCTATAGTTAAGCGCTACGGCGCGGCGGTTGTGGGACTTACCATGGACAAGGGCGGCATCCCTCAGACTGCCGAGTCCAGGTTCGAATTGGCAGAGCGCATTATGAATAATGCGGCGAAACACGGAATACCTAAGGAAGATGTGCTTGTTGACTGTCTTACGCTTACGATTTCTGCACAGCAGGAGCAGGCGATGGAGACACTCAAGGCAGTCAGGATGGTGCATGAACGATTAGGGCTTCACTGCGTACTGGGCGTAAGTAATATATCCTTTGGTCTTCCTCAGAGAAATCAGATCACAGTAAGCTTCCTTACACAGGCGATGCTGTGCGGACTTGATTTTCCTATAATCAATCCTAACCTCAGTGACATTATGGATGCAGTGGTGTCGTACAGGGCACTGTCTTGCGAAGATAAGGATTGCGCGGCATATATAGAGCGGTTCGCAGATGTCCCACAGGCCGATGCTCAGCCCGCCAAATCAGGCGGTGAGCTGACTATAGAAAACGCCATATTGAAGGGACTTAAGCATGAGACAACGGTTCTTACGGAACAGCTGCTTACCCAGATGAGTGAATTGGATGTTATAAATGAGAAGCTGATCCCGGCACTGGATCTCGTAGGCGAGAAATATGAGAAGCAGATCATCTTCCTGCCGCAGCTCATAAATGCCGCAAATGCGGCCTGTGCAGGGTTCGACCTTATTAAAACGAGAATCGCCAAACGAGGCGGAGAGAGTGTCAGCAAGGGTAAGATAGTTCTCGCTACTGTTGAGGGCGACATTCATGATATCGGAAAAAATATCGTAAGAGTTGTATTGGAAAATTACGGATATCAGGTTATAGATCTGGGCCGGGATGTGCCGGCTCAGAAGGTGGTAGATACAGTAATTGCCGAGGATGTCAAATTAGTGGGATTATCAGCGCTTATGACTACCACGGTTGTGTCCATGCGGCGAACGATTGAAAAGCTCCGGGCATCGGGCCATGAATGTAAGGTTATGGTGGGAGGAGCGGTGCTCACCCCGGATTATGCCGAGGAGATCGGTGCAGATTATTATGCCAAGGATGCGAAGGCATCAGCGGATATTGCCAAGGAGGTACTAGGCTAAGTGGAACTTCGTAAGTATTTAGAAGAAAATGTGCTGCTCTTTGACGGCGGCATGGGAACATATTTCGCTCAAAAAAATCACTGCTCAGGCAGCGGATGCGAGCTGGTTAATATTAATCAGCCTGAGGTGATCTTAGATATACATAGAGAATATATTGAAGCCGGAGCAGCTGCCATTAAGACCAATACCTTCGGAGCTAACCGCCTTGCCATGCCGGGAGATGAAGAATTAGTGAAGAAAGTTATTGTCGCAGGCTGGGAGCTGGCCAATAAAGCTGCAGAAATTGCTGCAGACAAAGGTCAGGCAGGTGCTGACGGAGCGGCTATGGGCAGTGCTGAAAATAACAGAGCAACGTATGTATTTGCAGACATCGGACCTGTTACGGCAAATACTGCCGAGGAAAAGGAAAACGAGTATTGCTGGGTTATTGACAGATTCTTAGAGCTGGGAGCGAAGAACTTCCTCTTTGAAACGAATGCTGATGCAGATGGCCTTACAGATGCTGTTAAGTACCTTAGAAATAAATGTACAGATGCGTATATTATAGTGTCATTTGCTGTTCAGCCAGACGGATTTAGCAGAGAGGGTAAGTTTGTAACTGAACTTATCAGCACCATAACACAGATAGGAGCAGCGGATGCCGTTGGAATGAACTGTGTGTGCGGCGCAAGGCATATGCTGGAGCTGGCTCGTAGACTTAAGCTGGTTGAAAAATTAGATCACACCCGGATGGCGGTTATGCCTAATGCCGGATATCCAACGGTTATCAGTAATCGTACCTTCTATGAAGGTGATCCGGTATATTTTGCATCACAGCTTGTTGAGATGATGCATATGGGGGCGAGGATCATAGGCGGATGCTGCGGTACTACACCTGCGCATATTGCCTGTGTGCGGCAGATTATTAATACTAAGGAGAATCTTTCTCAGACAGAAAAGGTTCAAAACCATGTAATAGGTGAAGAGAGAGTATCTCAAAAGTCAGAAGAGCCTGTAGGTGATCAGGCACGAGTATGCTTAAGTGAAAATGCCGCTGTAAGCACAGATGCGAAAGTCTGCATAAATGAAAAAATCACTGTAAGCGCAGATGTGAAAGCCCTTGGAAAGGCAGAAGTCGCTGTAAGCGGAGCGTCTCACGAGCATGAAGATGCTTCGATAAGGATAGATCAGAATAAAGATACTTCTGCAGAACCGGAAAGCAGCTTCTGGGACAATATTAAAACCGGCAAGAAGGTTATAGCAGTTGAACTGGATCCGCCGGCAGATGCGGATCTTACCAAGTTCATGAACGGAGCACGGCAGCTTAAGCAGGCAAATGTTGATATTATCACGATTGCTGACTGCCCGATTGCCAGAGCCAGAGTAGACTCCAGCCTGCTGGCATGTAAGGTTCACCGAGAACTTAATATGGAAGCACTGCCTCATATGACCTGCCGTGATCGTAACTTAAATGCTACCAAGGCGCTGTTGTTGGGACTTTATGCAGAGGGATTGCGAAATGCACTTTTAGTAACCGGCGACCCTATTCCGTCGGCTCAGAGAGATGAAGTTAAGAGCGTATTTCAGTTTAATTCCCGAAAGCTGGCGGCATTCGTCACATCCCTGTCAGAGCAGGAGCTTCCGTCACCGATCCATGTATTCGGTGCATTGAATGTTAATGCTTATAATTTTGACAATCAGCTTAAGATGGCCAGAGAGAAGCTGAACAATGGTATGGTGGGATTTCTGACTCAGCCGGTACTGACAGAGTCGGCACTGGAAAATCTTAAGATCGCACATAAGGAGCTGCCGGAGGCTTATATCCTGGGCGGGATCATACCGGTGGTAAGTGCTAAGAATGCCCGTTTTATGGACAGCGAGATACATGGAATTAATGTAGATCCTCGTATAACTGAAATGTATGAAGGTAAGGACAGGGAAGAAGGCGAGGAACTGGCTGTTAGGATTTCTTCAGTGATAGCTCAGGAGATTGCGCCATATGTCAGCGGTTTCTATTTCATGACACCGTTTATGCGAACCGGGCTCATTTGCCGGATCATTGATAAGATCAGAGAAGCGGGACTTACAGACAATTGAGTACACCATAAACAGAAAGCTTCCGATTAAGGAAGCTTTCTGATCAGGTATTGTTACATACTCTCATGGAAGGTTCTCTTAACCACTTCTAACTGCTGCTCCTTGGTAAGTCTGTTGAAGTTAACAGCATATCCGGATACACGGATCGTGAGGGTAGGGTACTTCTCCGGATGATCCATTGCATCAAGCAGAACCTCACGGTTCATAACATTAACATTCAGGTGATGTGCGCCCTGGATGAAGTAGCCGTCAAGGATCTGAACCAGGTTATTCTTCCGCTCCTCGTCTGTCTTACCCAATGCGTTCGGCACGATTGAGAAGGTATTAGATACACCGTCCTGGCATACACGGCAGTATGGGATCTTGGCAACAGAGTTAAGGCTGGCCAGAGCACCATTCTCGTCTCTTCCGTGCATTGGGTTAGCGCCCGGTGCAAATGGTTCGCCTGCCTTGCGTCCGTCAGGAGTAGTTCCGGTCTTCTTGCCATACATTACATTGCTGGTGATAGTAAGGGCGGATAATGTATGGATAGCATTACGATACAGCGGATGCTTCTTAAGTTCATTTGAAAAATAAGACATGATCTCAACTGCGATATCATCAACGCGGTCATCATCGTTGCCGTATTTAGGGAATTCTCCTTCAGTTATGAAGTCAACCGCAATTCCGTTCTCGTCGCGAACTGGCTTAACCTGGGCAAATTTTATGGCAGACAGTGAGTCTGCGGCAATAGAAATTCCGGCAACACCGAAGGCTGCAAGCCGCTCAACCAATGTATCGTGAAGTGCCATCTGGCTGGCTTCATATGCGTATTTGTCATGCATATAATGTATGATGTTGATCGTATCTACATAGAGCTCAGCCACATAAGACAGAACCTTTTTGTAGTTGGTAATTACCTTCGAGAAATTAAGGACCTCGTCGTTATCCTTTTCAATGCCCGGAACTACCAGCATGCCCTTCTTCTCGTCGATACCGCCGTTGATGGCATAGAGAAGGCTCTTAGCCAGGTTGGCACGTGCGCCGAAGAACTGCATCTGCTTGCCCACTGCCATAGCGGATACGCAGCAGGAAATGCAGTAATCATCCCCGTAAATAGGGCGCATTACATCATCATTTTCATACTGAATAGAGTCAGTCTCAATGCTCATTTTTGAGCAGTATTTCTTGAAACCTTCCGGAAGATTCTGGCTCCACAGTATTGTAAGGTTAGGCTCCGGAGCTGTTCCCAGGTTAGTAAGGGTATGAAGGTAACGGAAGGTGTTTTTTGTAACTAGGGTACGTCCGTCTATACCCATGCCGCCCAGTGCTTCTGTGATCCATGTCGGATCTCCGCCGAATAATTCATTGTATTCAGGGGTACGAAGATGACGAACCAGTCGGAGCTTAATTATAAACTGATCGATGAGTTCCTGAGCACTCTGTTCGTCGAGAATACCATTTGCCATATCACGCTGGATATAAATGTCCAGGAAGGTAGCGGTACGGCCCAGGCTTGTTGCTGCGCCATTATTTTCCTTAACGCCTGCCAGATATGCCATGTAGAGGTTTTGCACAGCATCATGAGCGTTCTCTGCAGGCTTAGTGATGTCGCAGCCGTAACGAGCTGCCATCTGAGTCATTTCCTTTAATGCACGGATCTGCATCTGAACATCCTCGCGCAGGCGTATACGCTCATCAGTCATAGGGCCGTCCAGCTCGTCTAAATCCTTCTGCTTTTCTTCAATCAGAAAATCTGTGCCATAGAGGGGAACACGTCTGTAGTCGCCGACTATACGTCCGCGGCCATACGCATCCGGAAGTCCGGTGAGAAGACCTGCGGTTCTGGCAAGGCGGGTACGCTGAGGGTAAGCATCGAATACACCGTCGTTATGAGTCTTTCTGTACTGACGGAAGTGACGTGCGATCTCAGGATTTAATTCGTAACCGTATTCCTTCAGCGCGGATTCAGTTGTGCGCATGCCGCCGTATAGATTTACGATTCTCTTGAGAGGTGCATCTGTCTGAAGACCAACGATCACCTCGTTATCCTTGTCAATATATCCCGGTCCGAAGTTGTCGATGCCTGATACAATATTAGTCTCCACATCCAGAACACCTTTTTCCAGTTCCTTCAGAATAAGGTCATGAGCACAGCTCCATACCTTGTCGGTTTTTTCTGTAGTAGAAGCTAGAAATGACTCATCGCCTACATAAGGCGTGTAATTCTTCTGGATAAAGTTTCTGACATTTACAAGGTGACGCCATTCACCTGTATGAAAGCCCTTCCATGCAGTGCAGTTTATATCAATAGACATTGTATTTTCCTCCTTGTTTTGATCGTAAAATGATAATATAGTTTGCTTAATTATTGACAGTTGGTATATTGTTGGCTTGTACTAGCTGAGGTTTTTATAGTGGGGCAGGGTTCAGCCAACCTGTTGAATTGCTCCTGCCAGTCGGCCAGCTCATCCGAAGACAATGCACTCACGCCCTCCAGCGGATAGGGTATTCCCAGCGAGTGATATTTGCTGACACCCAGAGTATGATATGGAAGCAGTTCCACCTTTTTAATATTCTTTAATGTCTGCAAATATTTCATAAGCCCTTGAAGATGTGCATCGTCATAAGTAAGCCCCGGAACTACCACATGCCTTATCCATATAGGAACGCAGGATTTTTGAAGTGCATCTAAAAATCTCAGTGATTCGTCGGGCGAACATCCTGTTACTGCTCTGAAACCCTCGGCTGTGTAGTGCTTGATATCGAGAAGCACAAGATCGGTAAGAGAGAGTATCTCTTCGTAATCTCCGTTTCCGCAGCCGGCGGTATCGAGGCAGGTGTGAATATGATTCTCTCTGCATAATGACAGACATTTGATAAGAAAATCCTTCTGAAGGAGGGGTTCTCCTCCGGAAAATGTAACGCCTCCATTGTCCGCGTAATAAGGCTTAAATCTGAGTAATTTTTTAAGCAGTTCCTCGGGGGTTAACAGCAGTTCCTTACCGCTCATTAACTGCCATGTGTCCGGATTGTGACAGTATTTGCAGCGAAGATGGCAGCCTTGCATGAATACGACAGTCCGAATGCCCGGACCGTCCACCAGCCCCATAGATTCGATTGAGTGAATTCGTCCTTGCAGCAATGTGTAACCTTCCTTTCCTGATATGCCACTGTAAGGTGGACAGTTAATGTGCCAAGTGCCTTATTGATAGAAATGTGCTGCTTAAGAGAAGATTTGCCAGTACTTGAGCCCATAAATAAGAAAAAGCCGCACAACTGGACTTCTTCTGCCCAGACGGTCGGCCGGTTACACGATCATACTCCCATGTGGTTATCCACGATCCGTCAGTCATATGATCACCATGTGGGGATTTTAAGCTATGAATCTGGTTGATGTCAAGAACATTTGCAGTGGCAGAGTGAACTTTTTTTGAACATGATTATTTATGATGGATTTGAATCATGGCATGCTGCCGGGTCAGATCTTCGAGGTAACACATTCTATGAATTTATGGGCAGCGGGTGTAAGCCTGGTGCGGTCCTTCATTGCCAGTCCGATGGAACGGTAATAAGGCTTCTTAAGAGAACGAATTTCAATCTTGTATGGTATGCGTTCGAGGATCATGCCGGGAAGTATAGCGATACCGAGGCCTTTCTCTACCATAGACATTATGGCAAAATCTTCCCAGGTGGTAAATCGTATGTTGGGATGCACATTATTTTCTTCGAGTATTGATGAAATCTCGGTTTTTCGGCCGTGCTCCAGAAGCATGAAGGGCTGACCGTCCAGGTCACTGATGAAAATGGTCTTCTTCGAGGCCAGCGGATGCTCTGCGGGGAGTACGACCTTGTATTCGTCCTTTTTTACCAGTATTGTATCAAGCCCTGATGAGGTGGGCATACATATGAAGCCGCAGTCAACGCGGCCTTCCTCTATCCATTGTTCCACTTCGGTATAATCGCCTAATAGCAATTCGTAGTCGATGCCGGGATAAGCCTTCTGAAATTCTACGAAGATATCAGGTAGCAGATTAATGGCGATACTGGCAAATGTTCCTATCCGCACGATGCCTGTTTCCAGCCCGTTCATTTGTTTAACATATCCGTCCAGCTCACTGCAGTCGTTTATGATCCTTCTGGCAAATGGAAGGATCTGTTCGCCTGAGGAGGTAAGACATACGCCCTTTTTATTCCGTTCCAGCAAGATCACATTCCATTCCGACTCCAGATCAGCGATCATCTTGCTGATAGAGGACTGAGCATAATTTAGCTCCTCAGCAGCCTTAGTAAAGCTTCCTTTTTCTACGGCTTTTACAAAAGCCTGGTATTTCAGCAAATGGTTTTCCATAGATTTTATGTATTCCTTTTTTGAATTAATAACATCTATAATATTCATTTTTTATATTTTAAATTCTCCCGTATACTAATGCAAGAATTTTCGCTGTACTGTGTGCAGCTGATTTTATGTAATAGAAAAATCTGTTTCTATTATATAAGATCAGCACTCCGGGTATAAGCACTTCAGTAAGTGAAAATGTGCTGCAAAGCACGGAAATCCATGAGGTAAGCCGGTCAGACAGCAATTAAAAAAGGAGAATTACAGATAATGAATATAAAAGCGAAGGATATAGATATGCTTAACGGACCGCTGACAGGCAAATTACTGCTGTTTACACTTCCCATAGCGCTCAGCAGCATTTTGCAGCAACTGTTCAGTGCGGCAGATACTGCAGTCGTAGGGTGTTTCGGCAATGCCGATGCCCTAGCTGCTGTTGGAACAAACACAGAAATTGTCGCATTGATAGTTACGGTCTCATCAGGTTTATCAATCGGCGCAAATGTTCTGGCTGCAAGTCATATCGGTAAAAATAAGAAGGAAGAGATGCCGATGATCGCACAAAATGCCATGATTATGGCGATTGCTGTCGGCATAATCGGAATGATCGTGGGTCTTATTGCTGCAAATTCAGTACTTCAGATGATAAATACGCCCGAGAATATCCTGTATGATGCAGGTATGTATCTTAAGATATACATGCTGGGTTATCCTTTCTTGCTTCTGTATGATTTTGGCGCCGCATTATTAAGGTCTAAGGGAGACAGCCGTTATCCGTTTATCATTTTAATGATGGCAGGAATTGTTAATGTGATCCTTAATATCATATTTGTGGCTGTATTTCATTTAGGAGTAGCGGGAGTTTCAATTTCTACAGGAATATCCAATATAATTTCAGCAGTATTTGTTGTAAGACGGCTGTATAAGGACGATATGTTCAGATTGTCTGTCAAAAGGATACATATATCGGGTAAATTTATAACCGAGATACTCAAAATAGGTGTGCCATCAGCTGTGCAGGGAGCCATGTTCTGCTTTGCTAATATCTTCGTACAGGCCTCAGTTAATACATTTGGAGAGCTGACCATAGCAGGCAGCACCATTGCCGTTAATTTTGAGTATATCGTATATTATATAATAACCGCCTTTGCACAGACGACCACAACATTTATAAGTCAGAATTATGCAGCAGTTCAAATAAAACGCTGCAGGGAAATTCTTGCCAAGTGTATGGTAATGTCGATCATTTTCAGCGCAGTAATGATAGGTCTGATCGTTATATTCAGGGACTTTGTTTCAGGACTTTTCTCGTCGGATCCGCAAGTAATTGAAAATGCCTGTGTCAGGATCATGTGCGTGCTTATCTTTGAATCAATATGCAGCGTGTTTGAGATTTTGGCAGGAGTGCTAAAGGGAACTGGACATGCAACGCTTCCGGCAGTGGGGACTATAATTGGAATCTGCGCCTTCAGAATCATCTGGATATGCACGATATTTAAGAGTGATCCAGTGCCGGAGATGCTGTATCATGCGTTCCCGCTGTCATGGGTATTTACAATTATTCTCATACTGGCAGGATATTTTATCGTAAGACCGCTGAGAGAGATAAGGGAGTAGAGACAGTATCGGAACTGTAAGCTATGCCTTTAGCTTCTGGCTCTGTCATTGTGTAAAATCAATATTTGAGAAATTCAGTATTTTTCGGTTCTTTTACAAGTGCCATAATATCATCATCAGAAGTTAAGCCGCTGCGTTCTGCTTCTCCGATCATCTCTCTTTGCAGCACCTGCATAGCGTAGACGGCGGAATTGACAATGCGAACAGTGCCTCCCTCAACAATAAAAGTAATACGGTCGCCGCTTGCTACGCCGAGAACATCTCGAATATCCTTCGGTATAGTGACCTGACCTTTTGACATAACTTTGGCATTATCTACAAATGTATTTGCTAACATAGCCGTATACCTCCTTGCAAAGATAAATAAGAAGTAGGGAATTCCCTACTTCTACTATACTTGAGAAGCACAGAAAAATCAACCGCAAAGATTGGCAAACAAAAAATAGATGAAAAAATTAGAGAAACAAAAGTGGATTGCTCCGCACTTGCGTGCTCTCGCAATCCCACAGACATTCGTGGGTCCGGACTATCGTCCTACTTGCTTATGTCTGTTAGCCCATCCAATGCAAGTAGATACGGGCAAGTAAACTTGCCCCTATGTACTTGCGCTGTCCGGGACTTTTGTTTCATATGCAGTAATCGCATCCTGAATGGATGCGGCTGTGGTCTATGATATCCTGAAGTGTAATGTTGTCTAAATATTTATTTATTACATCATCCAGACCTTCCCATACATACAGCGTGGTGCACATATTCTTGCGCTCGCATGTATTTACCTTGGATTCAAGGCAGGCGACAGAAGCAAGGCTTCCTTCTGTACAGCGAAGAATGTCTCCGACACTGTATTTATCAGGAGCTTTGGCCAGTTTATATCCGCCTTGAGCGCCTCTGTTAGACAATAGGAAATCTGTCTGATTTAGTATAGCAATGATCTGCTCCAGATATTTTTTCGAAATGTGTTGTCTGTCCGCTATGTCCTTTAAAGCAACAAACCCCTCCTCGTGATGTTCTGCCAGATCCACGAGGAAACGAAGGGCGTAGCGTCCCTTTGTAGAAATTTTCAATTTAATCACCTCTCCTCATGACATATTAGCACAAGCCAAAATTGATGTCAAAACAGGTTTTGAGAAATACATAGAAAACCTACTTGACAAATAGGAAATGCGGGAATATAATGCGAACACATTTAAAATATATCTGTTTAATAGGAAATAAAGACGGAGGTAAACAAACATGTCTAATATTTATAAAAGCGCATTAGAATTAGTTGGAAGAACACCGATTGTTGAGGTTACTAATGTTGAAAAGACATTAGGACTTGATGCCAGGATCCTGGCCAAGCTGGAGTATTTTAATCCATCAGGAAGCGTTAAGGACAGAGTAGCCAAGGCAATGATCCTTGATGCAGAAGAGAAGGGACTTCTTAAGGAAGGTTCAGTGATAATTGAGCCTACATCAGGAAATACAGGTATTGGTCTCGCTTCGATCGCAGCTGCCAAAGGATACAGGATAATTCTTACAATGCCTGAGACCATGAGCGTTGAGAGAAGAAATATCCTTAAGGCATACGGAGCAGAGATTGTACTTACAGAAGGCGCTAAGGGCATGTCGGGAGCCATTGCTAAGGCTGATGAATTGGCCAAGGAGATTCCAAACAGCTTTATCCCGGGACAGTTTGTTAACCCGGCCAATCCTAAGGCACACAAGGAGACCACAGGACCTGAGATCTGGAATGATACAGATGGTAAGGTAGATGTATTTATCGCCGGCGTAGGAACAGGCGGAACATTGACGGGTGTCGGAGAATACCTGAAAGAGAAAAATCCTAATGTTAAGATAATCGCTGTTGAGCCGGCCACATCTCCGGTTTTGTCAGAAGGCAGAAGCGGCTCTCATAAGATTCAGGGCATAGGTGCAGGATTCGTGCCGGACGTACTTAATACCAAGATCTATGATGAGATAATTCCTATCGGAAATGAAGATTCATTTACAACAGCGAAACTGCTGGCAAAGGAAGAAGGCATATTAGTAGGAATCTCATCAGGCGCAGCACTTCATGCAGCAATTGAGGTAGCCAAGAGACCAGAGTATAAGGGCAAGAACATTGTAGTACTGCTGCCGGACAGCGGCGACAGATATTATTCTACAGCACTTTTTGTTGAGTAGGATACAGATAAATAAAAAATTAAAATGGAGAAAAAAACATGAGCGAGAAGATCACCAGAGAAAATAGAAAATTCAAATTTGAAACATTACAGCTTCACGTAGGTCAGGAACAGCCGGATCCGGTTACAGATGCCAGAGCAGTTCCAATCTACCAGACATCATCATATGTATTCAGAAACAGCGCGCATGCAGCAGCCAGATTCGGCCTTGCAGATGCAGGCAACATCTACGGCAGACTGACTAATCCTACTGAGGATGTGTTTGAGAAGAGAATGGCAGCACTGGAAGGCGGTGTAGCTGCATTGGCAGTAGCATCAGGAGCAGCAGCTATTACATATACGATCGAGAACCTGGCACAGAACGGTGATCACATCGTAGCTGCCAAGAATATCTACGGAGGATCATTTAACCTCTTACTTCATACACTGCCGCAGTACGGCATCAAGACAACATTCGTTGATATCTTCAACGAGGATGAAGTTAAGGCTGCTATTCAGGATAACACCAAGGCCATCTATATCGAGACCCTGGGAAACCCTAACTCTGATGTTGTTGATATCGAGTCCCTCGCTAAGATCGCGCATGAACATAAGATACCTCTGGTGGTAGATAATACATTTGCCACTCCTTATCTTGTAAAACCGATCGAGTATGGCGCTGATATCGTAGTTCATTCAGCTACCAAATTCATCGGCGGACACGGAACTACCATCGGCGGCGTTATCGTTGACAGCGGTAAGTTCGACTGGGAGGGTTCAGGCAAATTCGCATCACTTACAGAGCCTAACCCAAGCTATCACGGCATCAGCTTCACCAAGGCTGTGGGTCCGGCAGCATTTGTAACTAAGATCCGTGCAATCTTACTTCGTGACACAGGCGCAACACTGTCACCATTCCATGCATTCTTCTTCCTGCAGGGTCTTGAGACGCTGTCACTTCGTGTAGAGCGTCACGTAGAAAATGCTCTGAAGGTTGTAGAGTATCTGAACAATCATCCGCAAGTCGAGAAGGTAAATCATCCGTCAGTATCCTCTGATCCTAAGCAGAGAGAACTGTATGCGAAGTATTTTCCTAACGGCGGAGGTTCAATATTTACATTTGAGATCAAGGGCGACTCACAGAAGGCACAGGACTTCATCGATAATCTGGAACTGTTCTCACTCCTGGCAAATGTTGCCGACGTTAAGTCACTGGTTATCCATCCGGCTACAACCACACACAGCCAGTGCACAGAAGAGGAATTGTTAGATCAGGGAATCAAGCCTAATACGATCCGTCTGTCTGTCGGCACAGAGAACATTGACGACATTATTCAGGACCTTGAGGAAGCATTCAAGGCAGTGGAGTAATTTATGAAATTTTCCAAGAAGAGCAGATATGGAATAAGGGCACTCATATGCCTGGCATTAAGCAATGAGAATGAAAGGGTGGCATTAAACACGATTGCAGAGAAGAGCGAGGTCTCGATGCAGTATCTGGAGCAGATATTTGCAGCCCTCAGGCGTGCAGGCATCGTCCGCAGTGTCAAAGGGTCCCAGGGCGGCTATCTTCTTAATGACACACCTGAAAATATTACGGTTGCCGGCATAGTTAAGGCTCTGGACGGTTCGTATCTGGTGGAAGACGAGCTGACAGGCGAGCAGCATGATGCTGCTTCCGAGACGATACAAAAGCTGATAATAGACAGCATAAATGAAAAAACAGAGGCTGTATTAAAGAGCATGACCCTGGCTGATCTGGCGCAGGACTGCATCAGCAGAAGCCAGCAGGAGTACATGTACTTTATATAGCTATCCATACTTCTCCCTAACAGACATTAGTTAGAAAAGGCACTCATCGTGAAGGTGATTTATATTATGATCATCAGAAGGTGAGTGCCTTTTCATGTTGATTATTTTCGAATATGGTAGGGCTGACTACGGTTGGATTGGTGTGGAGTTAAAGTTTGCTTTAATTGCGGTTATTAGCAGTTTCTGTGATTAAAATATCATAAAATCTTTGATTTAATATTATTGATAC
>CAVBWS010000019.1:0-34126 GCA_963599255.1 Treponemataceae bacterium | reverse complement strand
TTAGCCCGTGCAAGCACGGCTCATTCATATCTGCCGTCCAGGACGTTTAAAACAAGCAATCAGCGCAGGCGTTTTCGAGCAGGGGCTGCACGCCGAGGTTCACGGCACGTTACATGACATAAATTGCTTTATATATCAACTTTATTTGATGCCTGAAGAATCAAAGAGCCGCTTCAAAAAGCGGCTCTTTGTTGTGTGTCAAAAATATATTCGGCTTATGATTATTTTAATTCAACCTTAACCATCTCTGAATAGACAGGGTCTGCAGACCAGTCATTAGTGTCAGAAACGCTGATGTCAAGTTCAAGCTCTGTAATGTCATCTACAGTCAGATTGTTGCTTTCAAGATCAGTTAATGACCAGCTGAGAGATGTGTTGCTCTTCTTGCCACCCATGAGGTCAGAGTAGAAATACGGGCTGATCTCATAACCGTTAACAGCTGAAGAACCTGAAACGTAGAAGGAGAGCTCGTCGGTTGTTTTGTTGTACAGATAAACATTAGCATAGAAGTAATAGTCATCTGAACTGAAGTCCTTAATGATCATGGTGATGTCATCATTGTCCACGAGAACGATGGCATCATCACCGAATTCCTGATCTGCCTGTGCAGGCTCATCAGTTCCGTATGGATAGAATACGAATTTCTGATCTACCAGCAATGGGTCAGAGTAGTTATCATCATCACGAACCTCAAGGGTAAATTCCATCTTCTGAACTTTGGTTATGTTATTTTTGTCAAAATCATCACTCCAGAATGATAACTCTGAATTAGATTTGTGACCCGATGATACACTTTGTCCCCACCATGGATCACACATATAGTCGTTGACTGACACATTATTGAATGTGTAATAGAGGTTCAGATCTGACTTGTTCTCTACGAAAATACTCATTGTGAAAGAATAAAAGTCATCACTGTCATCAAATCCGGTGATAGTTACTGTACAGTTATCATCATCAACGAGAACGATCTCATCGCCTGAAGTGCCGTCAAGAACGATAGCATCCTCCGGGATGTCGCTTTCAGAAGCTTCAGATGATGGTGCTGCAGCATCGTCAGAGGCTGTCTCATCTAATGTGTCTGCTAACTGATCCAATGATGTAGTGCCGGCAAATGCAGCGCTGCTCAGGCCGAAGCACATCATTGAAGCAAGAAACAGGGTTGTAATTGCTTTGATTGATCTTTTCATACAAAATCCTCCTTTATTGCTAAAATATTTTGTGATTGTTCGAATCTGTCTGAGACATCGAATGGTCACAATAAAGTACATGAATGATATCATATGCTGACATATCCTTCAATGTCCGGGAACAGTTCTGACTAAAAAATGTGTCGGATATGCCTTGCAAGTGACTGCGATCTGAAATTTATATGCATTTTTCGGCATACATAAGCCGCAGGACTTGCGTTAAATTCCATTGTATTAATGAACCTGCGATGCTAGAATATTTTCGTGTTAATTGTAAACAAATGCTGCAAGAGGGAATACAAACTATGATTAAGAAGAAAAAGCTGTCTGTGATAATAATGTCATTGTGCATGCTCATTATGATGCTATTTTCAGAGACAGCTTATGCCTATGAGGGAGTAACATTTAACAGCGACAGCATAAGTGATGTTCAGATGATCAAGAACAGCATGACGGGGTTTGGTGTCAGTACCAGCTGGGAATATCCTTACAGCGATGCTCTGTTTGATCTGCCGTCAAATGAATATAACCATATTTTGGCTAGGTCTTCCATCGGACTTGCCATGGCAGCCTTCAGAGATACCCGCAATAAAGAGTCTCAGGATGATAATCTTATAGAGTTCCTGAAGGCAGCAGGATTTGAGGATATTCTTACTGAAACGTACAAGTCAGGACCTACAACTGCAGCAGATTCAATTGCCTACGGTCTTGCGCACAAGAGCATAGGGGACTTCACATTGGTGGCAGTTCCTTTATGCGGCGGCAATTATACCAAAGAATGGGCTAGCAATTTTACTATAGGAGACAGTGTAAGGGCAGATGGCTTTAACGCTGCCGCGCAGGTGGTAACAGCTGCGGTTTATGATTATATTGATTCTAATAATATCACCGGAAATATTAAGGTCTGGATAACAGGATACAGCCGTGGGGGAGGAGTATCTAATATTGCAGCGGCGGATCTTACAGATTCCGGCAAATTCGCTGACGTATATGCGTATTGCTTTGCAGCCCCTCGTACCACCAAGGAGCCGGGCAATTATGACAATATTTTCAATATTATCAGCAAGGATGATGTGGTAACTAAGGTTCCCTTTGCTGACTGGGGATACGAGCGCTACGGTACAGATCTGTATACCAAATCCATTGAGGCAGATTCGGACAGTATGGAATTTATAGAGGCTACAGGAGAGATATACAAGCAGCTGACGGGAGCCAATATGACTGTTAATCCTGAGATCAATTATCAGTTGAGGATCATATGCGACTATTTGTATAAATTCCTGCCTACATCTACAGAATACAAGGAGAAATTCCAGCCGCTGCTGCTGGAGATCATAGGAGAAGATGATAAGACTGTAGGTATTGTCGGACTGATTGATGTAATGATGCAGTTTTCGCAGGAGAACGAAACCTACAATAGTGAAATACAGGAAATGATAGATTTCCTCCAGCAAATGGCCAATACCTATGTATTGTCTGGCAATAAAGAGCAGAAATCTACCGGCGCCTGGGATACGGATCTGGGCAAGTTCAACCTGTTTAATGAGCATTTGCCATACAAATATATTGCCAGATTATTTGCTTCAGATGATCCGAATGAAATATATTCGGAGAATACAGCATATACAAGGTTGGCGATATACGGAGATATAGACATTCAGATAATGAAGGACGGCATGCTGGTTGAAAGTGTTACGGCTGACGGAATCGTGCGTGATTTTTATTCAGACAAATACTATGATATGCCGGACGTAAGATTCAGCAAGTCCAGCTATGACAATACCAATATGTATATATTGACGCTGCCTGCTGATACTGAGTGGGATATATATATTTCTGGCAGCAGAATACAGAGCCTGGGATATATAAATTCAGCAATGTCCGCAGAAACCACCAAGGCTAAGTTGTCTGATTATTATGTAATCAATATGGAGGCCGAGCAGCTGTATGAGATTCTGATCAGATATGGAGAGGTGGTACTGGACGATAAGACTGCTGATTATACAACATCCATATTCTCATTTGCAGATGTGGAATATTCGCCGTCATCATCAATGCTGTATGAGAATACATTTAAAAAATACATAACAATCGAGGATGTTCTGGGCATCGGACTTATGATCTTGACCCTTGTGGTATTTGAGCTGCTGCTGTCGATCATTCTGGCTATTATAAGAAGGGTAAGAAAGAAGCCTCGCAGAGGACCGATCGCATGGGCCTGGACACTGATAAATGTTGCGATATTTGCATTTGTAGAGGTTCAGATATGGTTCTTCATACCGGCATATCCGATAGCCAAGGCAATAGCGAAAGGAATAGTTTTATTCCTTATAATCGGTATATTGCTGAAGGGCTGGAAAAAGTACAGAACCAGGAGAAACCGAATATTGGTTCCGGTACTTCTGCTGGCATGTGTGGCGGATTTCATTCTTGAGTGGCTCTATATAGGGGAGAGAAACTCATGGAATATATTTATTCCGCTGGCAGTCTACCTGTGGCTGATGGTATCAGCATGGTTTGTATGGCATGATACGGAGAAGAGTCAGGAAATCATTGAAAATAATGACATGGGAACAAGGATCGATCTGTCTAAACAGCTGGCAGAGGCAGAAAAAGAAAAAAATAATAAGCAATAACTCTGCCACTTTAGCATGCTATATTGCTATTGTTCTAAAAAATGATATAATTAGCAAATTATTGTATATGAAATTATTGTATAAAGGAGAAACTTAATCATGAAAAGAATTGCATCAACAATCATTTCTCTGGCACTGGCTGCAACATTTGTATTTTCAATGACAGCATTTGCGTCAGAGGAGAAGGCAACAGTTAAGACCGTACAGGAAGGTGTTCTCAACATGGCAACAAATGCTGAGTTCCCGCCATACGAATACAAGGAAGGCGATGACTTCGCAGGCATTGATATCGAGATCGCACAGGCTATCGCAGATGAGCTGGGACTTAAGCTCGTCGTAAATGACGTAGAATTCGGTTCAATAATCGGCGGCGTTCAGTCAGGCAAATATGACATCGGCTTAGCAGGTATCACAGTTACAGAGGATCGACTTAAGAGCATCAATTTCACAGATTCATATGCTACAGGCATCCAGTCTATCATCGTTCCTGAGGATTCAGATATTAAATCAGTAGATGATCTGGCAGGTGATGATGTTATCATCGGTGTACAGCAGGATACAACAGGCGATATCTACTGCAGCGATGATTATGGCGATGATCATGTTGTTCAGTACAAGACAGGCGCTGACGCTGTACAGGCTCTTAAGTCAGGTAAGGTTAGCTGCGTAGTAATTGATAACGAGCCGGCTAAATCCTTCGTAGCTTCAACATCAGGACTTAAGATCCTCGACACAGAATATGTAGTTGAAGAATATGCTGCATGCATTTCTAAGGACAACGAAGAACTGTTAGAAGCAGTTAATAAAGTTATTGCTGAGCTTAAGGAATCCGGAAAATTCCAGGAGATCGTTGACAAATACATCTCTTCTGAAACAACAGAGGAAACAGCTGAGACTACAGAGGCAGCAAAATAATTATCAATGCCGCATACCTAGTGTCACAGCGCTGTGATACTGGGAAGAAATTTTAAAAGTAGAACATAAGGTTAGCAGCTTCAGGGTTCTGGATGTACTCTAGAACCCTGAAGTTATAAAGGGAGTCGAATCATGGCTGAATGGTTTAATGAATTAGCTGAAAAATTTAATTCATGTTTCATAGAGGATAGTCGTTGGAAGTGGATGCTGGAAGGTCTCGGCAACACCATGATTATCACAATATTTGCACTTATTATCGGCGTAATTCTGGGCCTTATTATTGCAGCAGTCAGGTCTACATATGATATGAATTCTGCAGTTATGAAGAAGCGCGGTGGTATATCATATGTTATCCTGAAGATTGCAAATGCTGTCTGCAGCCTGTTCCTTACGGTTATCAGAGGAACACCTGCAGTAGTACAGCTGATGATCATGTATTTCATCATACTTGTAAATGTAACCGACGGAGTGTTGGTTGCTATTATTGCATTTGGTATCAACTCCGCAGCCTATGTTGCGGAAATATTCAGAAGCGGTATCCTGTCTATTGACGAGGGACAGTTCGAGGCCGGCAGATCCCTGGGATTTAATTATGTTCAGACTATGATCCATATTATAATCCCACAGGCGGTTAAGGTAGTTCTGCCTACATTATTTAATGAATTCATTGTACTTATTAAGGAAACATCTATCGCAGGATATGTGGGAGTTATGGATCTGACTAAGGCCGGTGATAAGATAAGGGGACGTACGTTCGAGGCATTCATGCCGTTGATCGCTGTTGCGGTGGTATATCTCGTAATCGTAGTAATCCTTACGCAGATCCTTAAGGTGCTTGAGAAGAGACTGAGAAAAGGTGAGAGGCGCAGATCATGAGTGAAGCATTAATTCAGGTAAGAGGCTTGAAAAAATATTATAATGGTGGCGAGGTTAAGGCCATAGATGGAGTAGACATTGACATTAACAAAGGCGATGTGGTGGTAATTATCGGTCCTTCAGGAAGCGGCAAGTCTACGTTCTTAAGAAGCCTTAATCTTCTGGAGATGCCTACAGAGGGACAGATATTTTTCGATGGTGAGGATATCAATGACAAGAAGGCCGATATTAACCTGCACAGACAGAAGATGGGCATGGTATTTCAGCACTTTAATCTCTTCCCTCATAAAACAGTTCTGGGAAATATTATGCTGGCTCCTATGAAGCTTAAGAAATTAAGCAAGGAAGAAGCAACCAGGAAGGCCATGGAGCTTCTTAAGGTAGTCCACCTGGAGGACAAGGCCGATGTATATCCGGCACAGTTATCAGGCGGACAGAAGCAGCGTATAGCAATAGCAAGAGCCCTGGCTATGGACCCTGATGTAATGCTGTTTGATGAGCCTACCTCAGCATTAGATCCTGAGATGGTTGGAGAAGTTTTAGACATCATGCGGGACCTTGCTAAAAATGGCATGACTATGGTTGTTGTAACCCATGAGATGGGTTTCGCCAAGGAAGTCGGAAGCCGGGTTATGTTCTTTGATAATGGTCAGATAAAGGAAGAGAATACGCCTGCGGAGTTCTTCGAGAATCCTAAGGATCCAAGGCTGCAGGAGTTCTTATCTAAAGTGCTGTATTAAACAGTGTTGATGACAGACGGATGCGAGGCGTGCCGGGACGGCGCAGACACTGTGAGAAAACAATCAGCGTAGGCGTTTTCGAACAATGTCAGCGCCCGTCCCGGCACATTGAATAATAACCTTTGAAAACACAGAAACTTTAAAGAAAAAACAGATATACGAAAAGCAGGCACTACTGATATTCAAGTAATGCCTGCTTTTATTCAATGCTTAACTGAGGCTGCCCATCTGTGCTGCCTTATAAGCTTATTTATTCGAATATTTTCTTCACATATTCCAACTGTGTTTCAATGGACTTGACTGACGGGCCTCCGGCGCTTATTCGCTTCTCCACACAGTTTGTAAGGTCAATTGCTTCATATACATCATTATCAAAGAGATTGGAATACTGCTTATAATCCTCCATCGGATATGTTTCCAATACCAATCCCCTGTTGATGCAGTCATGAACAATCTTGCCTGAGATCTTATATGCATCACGGAAAGGAAGCCCCTTTCTTACGAGGTAATCTGCCAGGTCTGTTGCATTGATAAATCCCCTGCCTGCTGCATCTCTCATATTTTCAGGGATTACAGTTATGGTTGATACCATTCCGTCAAATACATCCAGACACATCTTAACAGTATCTACAGCATCGAATATGGCCTCCTTATCCTCCTGCATATCTTTGTTGTATGCAAGCGGGAGCCCCTTGAGAGTGGTAAGAAGTGCCATAAGGTCGCCATATACCCGTCCAGTCTTGCCTCTGACAAGCTCCGCCATATCGGAGTTCTTCTTCTGGGGCATGATGGAAGAGCCTGTGGTAAATTCTGCTGACAGCTCTACGAATTTAAATTCCCAGCTGGACCACAGGATAATTTCCTCTGAAAATCTGGACAGATGCATCATAAGAATTGCGATATCGCTTAACATTTCCAGACAGAAATCTCTGTCAGATACGCCGTCCATGGAATTAAGGGCAATTGAATCAAATCCCAGCAGATCAGCTTCCATATTTCTGTCTGTATCATATGTAGTTCCTGCCAAGGCACAGCTTCCGATAGGGGACACATTCATGCGCTTAATGCAGTCTTCCATTCTGGAGATATCCCTTGTCAGCATCATGGCATATGCCAGCAGATGATGTGCAAATGTAACCGGCTGAGCCCTCTGCAGATGGGTATATCCCGGCATGATGGTTGTCTTGTTATCCTGTGCCAATTCCGCAACAGAATTACCCAGTTTCTTAGCCTTGTTAATAATAAGATTAGCTTCGTCCCTTAAATACATACGAAGGTCGAGGGCAACCTGATCATTTCTGGATCTGGCTGTATGAAGCTTCTTGCCGGCATCTCCGATCCTCTCTGTTAATACCTGTTCAACAAACATATGAATATCTTCAGCTGAAGGATCTATTGCGAGGCTTCCTGATTTAAGATCGTTTAATATGCCCTGCAGTCCTTCTATTATCTTGTCTGCATCTTCATTATCTATGATGCTTCTGGCAGAGAGCATAGCTGCATGCGCCATGCTGCCCTTTATATCCTGCTCATACATCCTGCTGTCAAATGAAATGGATGAATTAAAATCATCCGCAATCTTGCTTGTCTCTCCGGAAGTAAGTCCGGCCCACATCTTTGCCATAATATAGTTCTCCGTTCGATATTGTTTCCCAAATATACTGCATGCTGCTCGCAAATGCCTGCCTCTAAGTAAGCCGCATCGTCTCGGCCCATGCACAATCTTACAATGTATTTTTAGTAATGTATCACAAAGAATTTTACCAGGCAACCAAACTCATGAACGACTGTGATCGCATCTGCAGACATTTGCAGGCTCATGGATAAACATTTATCGTTTCATCTATAAATAGTATTTATAATTTTTATGCATTTTGTTCAAGAATCATCTTCCATAGCAATGTGTTTTCTGCTATACTGCTTAAGTTGTATTTTGTGTTATATATGAAAGGAGAAAACACATGAAAAAATCTCTCAAACTTTTAGCACTTTCTATGTCATTGTGCATGGTTATGGGACTTACAGCTTATGCTGGTGAACCTGCTCCTGGCGGATCAGCTCCTGCAGATGCTGCTATGCCTGCAGAAGGCGGCGAGTCACAGGGTGGTGAATCACAAGGCGGCGAGTCAGGCGGCGACGAAACTGTAATGTCAATGAGCGAGGGCGCTGCTCAGGGTCCTATTCTGTATACTATCTCAGAAGATGGTCTTACTGTTAATGAGGATGCAGAAGGATATGAACTCACAGGTGAAGTTACAGAAACAGGCGCTGACGGAATCACACTCAATATCAGTGATTTCACAGCTAATGGATTCAAGGTAACAGGCGGTGAGTACACCATCAGCAACAGTACTATCGTATCTGATGTAACAGGTGAGGTTGATGCTGATGCTGCAGGCGGTTACTGCGCAGGCGTTACAGGCGGCAAGCTTACACTTATCAACTGCGACTTTACTACAAATGGTAAGGGCGGACGTAATGGTAACTACACAGTAGACTGCGAGCAGAACGGTACACTTGTTGTTATCAATTCTAAGATCATCCAGACAGGTCTTACAGGCGATCCAAACGGATATACAGCAGATATCGCTGATCCTCCGTCAAATGCAGCTCTTGTTATTTCTGGTTATGCTCGTGCTAATATGTCAGTGGGTACATCTAAGACATATTATTACGGTTCATATGTAGAGGCTGAAGGATGGGCAGCTATGTCAACAGACTCTGCTCAGTCAGGATTTGCATTCTACAGCTATGACTCAATCGGCAAGACATTACATGGCGGATACGGAACATACGCTGATACATCATGCGTTGACTGGTTCTATGCAACAGTATTATCAAGCCCGGAAGTTGGCGCTATCATCTCTAACAACGGTGAGATCCATATGGCAGCAGGCGAGGATGCATCAGCTGAAGCTCTTGAATTCCTTCCTGAAGATTATGAAGTAACATCTACATATACAGAGAACAACGGCCGCAGCAAGGTTGAAGCAGGACGTAACGACTTCCAGCTTCACTCACCTGACATGATGGGTTCAGGCGCAGGCTCAGACTACAAGGCAATCCTTGACCTTAAGTCAACAGATCTCTCTACAACAGCTGAACTTGATGCAGAAGCTACATTAGTTAACTGGAGCGAGGACTACGGCCCGGCTCTCGGTGAATATGTTGATTTCGTTAAAGGTGCTAACATCCTTGTTAAGTCAACAGGCGCAACAATCACCCTTAACGATGTAACAGCTGAAAGCACAAGCAATGTTCTTCTTCTTACAGCTCTTAACTCTGATTCTATGAGCCGTTACGCTCTTGCAACAGACGATATGACTGATAAGGGTGTTGAACTTACAATCTCTAATTCAGAGATCAAGGGTGATGTTGATCACTACGATTACCAGCGTAACACAGTTGTTTCTCTTGAGAATGCAACATGGGAAGGCGCTTATGTAACAATCGACAAGGAAGCATGGGATGCTCTGTGGTCAGATGAGTGCAAGGCTGACGAGTCATGCTATTGGATTCTTGATACAGAAAAATACTATGATGGTGCTGATTCACTTTCAACTCTGAACATTGACGCTGCATCTACATGGTATGTAACAGGAGATTCAACTCTTGATTCTCTTACAGTGGAAGCAGGCGGAAAAGTTCTCGGTACAGTTTATGTTGACGGCGAAGCTGTTGACGTAACAGCAGGCGGAACATGGACAGGAAGCATTGAGGTGTTTCCCCAATGATGCAGAAGTAATTGCAGATGAAACAGCAGCTGCAGCAGAAGATGCTTCTGCTGACACAGCAGGTGACACACCGGCAGGTTTTGATGAGAGCCTTAATGAAGGATTAGATGCTTCTGTTTACCCACACTTTGATGAATACCGTGACTATGTTGCAGCGATCGCTGTAGCAGACAGCTTCATGGGTTCACAGGCTGGTATTCCTGATGACATCTATGCGGCAGCAAGCCCATACATTGCTCCATTCACAGACATCTGCCCGGTAATCGGTGCTGACAGCTATGTTGACTGGATGAATGCTAATTATCCTGGAGAGGAATTCCCGGCTGAATAGCATGAAACTGTAACTATTCGAAGTTGCATAAAACATAAAAAGTCCTGGTGTAAAACTGGGACTTTTTTTGTTTTAATTCTCTTGACCAGTATGTGATAAAAAAATATAATATACCCCGATTATATTTAAAAGGGACTAATACTATATGGTTTTTGCGGATTTATTTTTTCTATTCTTCTTTCTGCCTTTATGTCTTATCCTGTATTTCTTTTCTAAGAAGCTGGAAACGAAGAATATCATTTTAATTGTTTTTTCAGTAATTTTTTATGCATGGGGTGAACCTCTATGGGTCTTGCTTTTGATATTCAGCGCAGCCTTCAACTGGTTTATGGGGCTACGCATAGGCATGTATCGGGAAGAGACCTTCGGCAAAATTCTCGTAGCCATCGCTCTTGTCGTTGACCTGGGATTATTATTTGCTTTCAAATATACCGGATTTTTCGTTGAGACGTTGAATGGTGTATTCGGCGCGTCCATACCGGTTCCGAATATCACCTTGCCTATAGGTATAAGTTTCTTCACATTCCAGGCTATCTCTTATGTTGTAGATTGTTACTGGGAGACTGTTACTCCTCAGAAGTATTTTCATAAATTTCTCTTGTATCTGTCACTCTTCCCTCAGCTGATCGCCGGTCCTATCGTCCGCTACAGTGTTATTGCAGATGAGATCGATAACAGAAGAACCACATCCATAGATTTATATGAGGGTATTACACGCTTTGTAGTAGGTCTTACGAAGAAGGTACTTATTGCCAATAATCTCTGGACAATTGTGGATAACTTCTTCGGTTCAGGTATCACCGGACTGTCTACTCTGGGCACATGGTATACAGTCATCGTATACAGCCTCTATGTATACTTTGATTTCAGCGGATATTCTGATATGGCTATCGGCATGGGACGTATATTCGGTTTCCACTTTGATGAGAACTTCACTCATCCTTTTATGTGTCAGACCATCGCCGAATTCTGGCAGAGATGGCATATCTCCCTGGGCTCCTTCTTCAGAGACTATCTGTTATATGTTCCGATATTCGGCAAACGCCGCAAATACTTCGGTCTATTCCTTGTATGGTTCTGCACCGGTATGTGGCATGGTGCCTCATGGAACTTTATTTTCTGGGGCCTTTACTATGGTTTATTTATTTTATTCGAACAACAGCTCGGCAAGAAAAAGATCAAGTCATGGCCGTTGTGGTGGAAGCACGTTTACACCAAGTTGGTTATACTCATAGGATTCGGTATCTTCTATTTCGAGGATTTCAGTCAATTGGGACAGTTCTTCCTGAATATAACCGGTATCAGCATGATCACTAATGGAAGTCCGTTTGCAGATACCGTTACGTGGTCTTCCTTTATCAACAACATCTTCCTGATAGCTGCTGCAATTATCCTGTGCATTCCTGTCAGACAGAAGATTGCTGATCATTTTAATAATGTAAAAAGCAATAAAACTTTCAAACGATATAAGATTGTGCAGATGGTATGCTGTATGGCACTATTTGCTGTATGCGCCCTTCTGCTTGTTGATGCAACTAATAACCCATTCCTGTACTGGAGATTTTAATTACAAATGAACAGAGAACCTATTAATAAACAAACAAATGATGCAGTCAGCAGAGTATATGCTCAGCCTGCAGATTCATCGGATGAACAGACATCAAGCCGTCCTCGTGCCAGGAAGAAGCTTACCCGGGAACAAAAAAGGAAGCGCGTTGATAACAGGATATCTCGCCGCATGGCGTTGGTATTCTTCGCATTTGCGCTGCTTATTGCAATATTCCTGTTTGTTGTTCCGAGATCAACGGTATCCACTGTAGAGAAGCGGTCGCTGGCAACATTTCCTACTTTCTCATTTGCGAACTACTTTTCCGGTGAATTTACCAGCGGAATAACAGAATATTATGATGACACGGTTCCGGGGCGTGATGCTCTTAAAAATGCCGGCAATAATATCAAGTCGCTCTTCGGCATTACATCAGGCAGTACGGCTGAGATCATCGGTAATGTGGCTGTCAGAAATATTTCTTCAGAAGAGGAGACAACCACAGTCGCTGACGAAAGTGCTGATGCAGTCGTGGAGGTTGAGACAACCACAGAGGAAGAGACCACTGCTGATACTATCAACAGCAAGGATTTTCATGCCGAAAATGCTGACGCAACATATGAGGATGGCATCCTGGTTGTCTACCAGGAAAATCACTGGAGGGCCCTGGCTCTGGCTGGAGGAGATTTTGTAGACTTGTATCCTAGTGTAGTGAATTATGTTCGATCTGTGATAAGCAGCGACATTAACATATATTTCATGCCGATTCCTACTGCAGTTCAGTTCTATCTGCCCGCAAATTATTCTGAGTACTCTATGGACCAGCAGGCTTTATTTAAAAAATATATGGCAGCAATGGATGACGGAATTACCAGCGTCGATATTTGTGATGTTCTTAATGATCATAATGAGGAACCAATTTATCTCAGAACCGACCATCACTGGGCACCGTTGGGTGCATATTATGCTGCAAGAGAATTTGCCAGTGCTGCAGGTGTACCATTTGCAGATCTCAGCGAATACACTGAATACGTAAATGAAGGTTATGTAGGAACAATGTATGCATATACAGAAAGTGCCAATATATTAAATGACCCAGAAGATTTCGTATATTATGTTCCGTATCATAATTATACCGTTGATTATTATGACAGGACATTTACCTACAGCTGGACAGGCGGACTGTTCTTCGATGTAGATGTTGACAATTCTTATCTGTCATTCTTAGGAGGAGACGATAAAATCGTTAAGATCACAACCTCTGTTGATAACGGAAGAAAGCTTCTCGTCATCAAGGACAGCTACGGTAATGCCGAGATTCCTTTCCTTACAGGCTCGTTCCAGGAAATATATGTTATCGACCAGAGATATTTTGAAGTTAACCTGATTAACTTTATCAATTACACAGGAGTAACGGACATTCTCTTTACGCATAATGTATTCTGTCTCGCAGGAGCGATGGCGGAACTTATGGAATATATCACATATAATTACCAAGATGTTGTTATTTCAGATGATGCACCGGCCGCAGAGCTTCCGACAGAGGAAGAGACGACTACAACTGTCAGCGAAGAAATAACGACTGAAGAGGAAACAACCACTGTGGCGCAGGAGTCATAGATCACTGCGGCGCAGGTGTTAAACTTTTATTTGCCGTGCCGGGACGGCGCAGCCACTGCGAGAAAACAGTTAGCGAAGGCGTTTTCGAGCAGTGGGCTGCAACGCCGAGGTTCACGGCACGCATAATAAGCTTTTATAAGCGCCGCGTTGGAACAATGATAATGGAGGGTATAAGATGAAGGAACTGCAATATCCATTTGATTCACAATATATTATAAGTAAGAAGAAATCTATCAGAAAGCAGCTTCTGGCTGACGGCACGGATCGTTTCACTAAGAGGATCGCTGTCTTGGGCGGTTCTACCACAAGTGATATCGTACGTGTCATGGAATTATTCCTTCTCAATAATGGCATATCTCCGGAATTCTATGAATGTGAATATGCCCAGTATGAGCAGGAGGCTCTGTTTCCGTCAGAGGAATTCCTTGCTTTTAAGCCTGATATCATCTTCATTCATACATCTAACAGAAATATCCGTCAGTGGCCGGAGATGTCTGACAGCAAGGAGACAGTTGATGATAGATTAAGATCCGAAATGGCCAGATTTACCGCTATTTGGGAGAACTTAAGCAATACCTTCCACTGTCCTATTATCCAGAATAATTTTGAACTTCCTTTATACAGACTCATGGGCAATCGTGACTGTTACGATTACAGAGGACGGTCTAATTTCATTACAAGGCTTAATGCATTATTTGCTGAATATGCAGCCGGCAATGAGAACTTTCATATAAGCGACCTTAATTATGTAAGCGCTGATTATGGCCTTAAGGAATGGTCTAATCCGTATTACTGGAATATGTACAAGTACTGTATGTGCTTCGATGCGATTCCTTCATTCGCCTTCTCTGTTTCTAATATAATCAAGGCGGTATTTGGCCGCAACAAGAAGGCTTTAGCCCTCGACCTTGATAATACATTATGGGGCGGCGTTGTAGGCGATGACGGTGTATCAGGTATTGAGATCGGCCAGGAAAATGGTGTATCTCAGTCCTATTATGAATTTCAGCAGTACATTAAGAACATTAAGCCGCTGGGAATCCTTCTTACCGTCTGCTCCAAAAATGACGAGGAAAATGCTTTTGACGGTTTAAGACATCCGGAAGGGGCTCTCTCTCCTGAGGATTTTGTAATTATCAAGGCCAACTGGGAGAATAAGGACAGAAACATCGCACAGATTGCATCGGAGCTTAATATCCTGCCTGAATCCATAGTATTTGTAGATGACAACCCGGCAGAGCGCGGCATCGTAGAGGCCCAGCTTCCGGGAGTTATTGCTCCTGTTATGGACAGTGTTGAAAATTATATTATAACCATTGACAGAAGCGGATTTTTCGAGACAATCTCATTTAATGCAGATGATCTGAACAGAAATGAGATGTACCGTGAAAATGCCCTGAGAAACGCAGCTCAGGCCACATTTGCCGACTATGGCGAGTACCTGAACAGCCTTAATATGGAGGCTGAAATAGAAGATTTCTCGCCCCTTTATATCGCGCGTATCACTCAGCTTACTAATAAGAGCAATCAATTTAATCTTACTACCAGACGCTATACAGCAGACGAGATGGACGTTATAATGAACAGTCCGGAATATATCCGACTGTATGGCAAATTAATTGACAAATTCGGGGACAACGGTGTTGTATCAGTGGTTATCGGCCACAAGAACGGAGACGTTCTTGACATAGATCTGTGGCTTATGAGCTGCCGAGTCCTCAAGAGAGACATGGAACAGGCTATGCTGGATAAGCTTGTGCAGAAGGCTGCAGAGCAAGGCATCAGGACAATCCGCGGATATTACTATCCTACCAAGAAGAATGGCATGGTGCGGGAGTTATATAAAACATTTGACTTTGACAAGATATCCGAGGACGAACAAGGCAATACCGTATGGGAACTTCCTACGGCAGGGTATCAGAACCAAAACAAATATATACAAGTGAGGTGACAGATAATGAACGAAAAACAGATTATTCAGAGACTAAATTATGTATTTCAGGAGGTTTTCGACGATGATTCGATCCGTATTAACAGAAATACTACAGCAGATGACATCGACGACTGGGACAGCCTGGAACATATCACACTTATTTCAGCTGTAGAAAGTGAATTCAAGATGAGATTTAAGATGCACGAGGTTTCTACAATGAAAAACGTTGGTGAAATGATCGATATCATCGCCCAGAGAGCTAAAAGATAACTAAAGATCCTGCCTGGCAGGATTTTTATATGCCCAGACACCCTCTTGCGCCCAGCGTTTCGTGCCCGGCATTGTATAGGAAATATGTAATAATAAAAGAGGCAGCAAACATGACTTTATTTATTTCAATCGCCATTGCACTGGTTGCAGGCTTATTGATGACACGTTTAACCAAAATATTTAACATGCCGGATGTAACGGCATATCTTTTGGCCGGAATCCTGGTGGGTCCGTATGTATTAGGCCAGCTGGGTATAGAGGGACTGGGATTTACAACTTCAGAGGCGGTAAATAATCTGGATCTTTTGTCCAATCTCGCCCTCGGATTTATAGCATTCGCCTTAGGCAGCGAATTCATGCTTCCTAAGCTTAAAGCCATCGGCAAGCAGGCCGTAACCGTAGGAGTATTTCAGGCTGTTGTAGCAACAGCGCTTGTAATGATCACATTGTTCCTGCTGCATCTGATCATTCCTGACAAATTGAACACACCGACAGTTATCGTAATGTCTGCCATTGCCGCAGCAACTGCTCCCGCCTCAACCCTGCTTGTTGTAAGGCAGTACAAGGCCCAGGGACCTGTCACCAACATGCTGCTTCCTGTAGTAGCACTTGACGATGCTGTAGGACTTATTATATTTGCTATATGCATGGGCGTTGCCAAGGCTATTTCCGTAGCCGGAGGCACATTAGACCCAGTCTCAATAATAGTCAATCCGCTGATCGAGATCATTGCATCATTTGCCCTGGGAACAATCCTGGGACTTCTTCTGTCTGTGGTTGAGAAATGGTTTAATTCCAATAAGCATAGAATGGTATTTATCGTAAGTGCTGTTATTCTTACGGTTGCCCTCTCTATGATGGAGTTCGATTTCGGAAGCATATCAGTCGGTTTTTCTCCCCTTCTGGTCTGCATGATGCTGGGTACAGTCTTCTGCAACACATGTGAAGTCGCAGAAGAGATGTTAGAAAGAGCCGACAAATGGACTTCTCCGTTATACTGCCTCTTCTTCGTATTAAGCGGTGCTGCCCTGAAGCTTGACGTATTTACAGACATTACCATAGTGCTCATTGGAATTGTCTATATTATATTCCGTGCAGCCGGCAAATGTCTCGGCGCATTTACCAGTGCTAAATTCACGCACTGCGGCCCTACAGTTACAAAATATCTGGGAATCACACTTCTTCCTCAGGAGGGAGTATCTCTGGGAATGTCTCTGACGGCAGCACAGATGTTAGGGGACACAGGCGCACTTATAAGAAATCTGACATTATTCGCAGTTCTTATATACGAACTTATAGCACCTACACTTACCAAGATTGCTCTTACCAAAGCCGGGGAGATCCAGCCTAAGAGCGAGGAAGTTATTAACCGACGTGAGAATACGATTAAAGAGATTCAGGAGAAACGATCAGAACAGCAGTAAGCAGAGTTTTGGATATTTTATTTTCTTTCTTTAGCCATAGTCTTGCGGAAATTGTTTTGAAGACCGTTTATATGAGATTAGGTCCTTGCAGGCAATAACGACATTAGATATTATAGATATGGTGAAAAAAGTTCTTGATTTAGCATGATAAAGTGTTATCATACTAAACAAGAACTTTTTTGATGTAATTTTTACGATGACATATATTAACGGAGGGTACTTATGCAGGGTTTTCATTCTGAATCAATAGAACGTTTATTTAAAGCGATCACAATGCTGAAAAACGAGGAAGAATGTTCAGCGTTTTTTGAAGATCTATGTACTATAATGGAACTTCAGGATATGGCACAGAGACTTGATGCAGCAGTAATGCTGAAAAAGGGCTTCAATTATCAGACCATATCTAAAGAGATAGGGATCAGCACAGCAACCATAAGCAGGGTCAGCAAGTGCATAAATTACGGAAGCGGCGGATATAATATCGTTCTGGAACGGATCATGAATGAAGAAAAGTCGGAAGAGCAGTAAAGATTGAAAAATAATTGCTCCATTGAAGGACGGCATCAGTGATTCAATAGAGCCTTAACAGGAGTTTATATGGATTTTAATTATGATGTATTAGATGAATCGGAGAAGATAATATTTGCTCTCAGATCATTATATCGTGAATATGGCTATGAAAGATATCGCATGGGCAAGTTCGAGGAATATGACCTGTACAGTAAGAATAAGGATTTTCTGATTTCGGATGCGATCATTACATTTACGGATACGAATGGCAAATTAATGGCGCTTAAGCCGGACGTAACATTGTCGATTGTTAAGAATAATAAGGATAAACCATCGCAGATACAAAAGCTCTATTATAATGAAAATGTCTACAGGGTATCTAAGGGCAGCAATTCATTTAAAGAGATCATGCAGACGGGACTGGAATGTTTCGGCGCAGTTGATAATAAGTGCATCAGTGAGGTGCTGGTATTGGCAGCCAAAAGCCTTGCAGCGGTAAGTGAGAACTATATTCTGGAGATATCAGACCTTGAGATTTTGTCTGCATTTATTGAGAATATTCCGGCAGACGAACAAAACAAGCAGGCTATATTGAAATGCTTTGGAGAGAAAAATCCTCACGGCATAGCGCGCATTTGCAGTGACAACGATATAGATCCTAAGTATGCAGACAAGCTTAAGGAGCTTTTGATGCTGTACGGAAGTCCGGATGATGTAATACCTGAGCTTAAGAAGTTATGTGAAGGCATGGACCTGGACGGTGAGATCAGTAAACTGACGGAAGTTATATCCGTACTGGATAATTCCCATGCCAGGGACAAAATTATTATCGATTTTTCGGCTGTCTCCGATATGAATTATTATAATGGCATAATCTTTAGAGGGTTTATCGCCGGTGTTCCGGATGGTGTGCTGTCAGGGGGACAGTACGATAAGCTTATGAAGAAGATGGGCAGAAGATCAAGTGCCATAGGATTTGCAGTGTATCTGGATAAGCTGCAGCAATTAAGAAGATAGGAGCACAGGCCGGTGGATAATATGTTAAATGTAGCTCTTCCTAAGGGAAGACTGGGCGAAAAGGTGTATAAGATATTTGAGCAGGCGGGATTTCCGTGCCCTTCCATACTCGAAAACAGCCGCAAGCTTATATTTGAAAATAAAGATGCAGGAGTCAGGTATTTCTGGGCTAAACCATCAGACGTTGCCATATATGTAGAAAGGGGCGCAGCTGACATCGGCGTAGCAGGTAAGGACATTCTCCTGGAATATGAGCCGGAGATATATGAGCTTCTGGACCTTAATATGGGCAAATGCAGAATGTGCGTTGCGGCCAAGAAGGATTTTAAGGACGATCTTAATTACACCCTGAAGGTTGCAACGAAATTCTCTAATATTGCAAGAAATTATTACGCTTCGGTGGGCAGAGATATTGATATCATTCATCTGAATGGCTCAATTGAGATTGCACCTATATTAGGGCTTTCAGATGTGATCGTTGATATTGTTGAAACAGGCACGACGCTGAAGGAAAACGATCTGGAGGTAATAGAGACCATAGTTCCTATCAGTGCCAGGTTAATTGCCAATAAATCAAGCTTTAAATTCAAGCAAAATCAGATAGAGAAGATAGTGCGGGAAATGTCTGCACAGACGGAGGCATAGATGATCAAGATAATGAAATACGGCCAGGTGCCTAACAGTGAGATTTTTGCCAGGGTTATGCCTGGAGCAAATGTTGAAGATATAGTTGCTGATATTATTGCAAATGTCCGTGCAAATGGTGATAAGGCACTCTTCGAATATACAGAGAAGTTCGACAAGGCGCATCTTACAAGCCTTAAGGTTACCGATGAGGAAATAGATGAGGCGCTTAAGAGCATAGACCCTGAGTTTATGCGTATCTTAAACAGGGCAGCTGCCAATATAAGAAAATTCCACAGCCGTCAGGTAAGAAACAGCTTTATCATAAATGATGAGCCGGGCATAGTAATGGGACAGAAGATCATTCCGGTGGACAGGGCAGGACTGTACGTGCCGGGGGGAACGGCAGCTTATCCGTCAACGGTGCTGATGGATTCAATCCCTGCCAAGATTGCGGGAGTTAAGGAGGTTATGATCGTAACCCCGCCGCTTCCGGACGGAAGTGTTAATCCGGTGATCCTGGCAGCAGCTCATGTGGCAGGTGTTGACAGCATTTACAAGGTGGGCGGTGCGCAGGCTATAGCAGCGCTGGCATACGGAACCGAGAGCATTCCTAAGGTTGATAAGATAGTAGGCCCAGGTAATGCATTTGTGGCAGAAGCTAAGAAGCAGGTATATGGCAGGGTTTCCATCGATATGATCGCAGGCCCTAGTGAGATCTTGATAGTATCAGATGATAAGACCCCGGCAGAGCATGTGGCGGCTGACCTTCTGTCTCAGGCAGAGCATGACAAGCTGGCCAGTGCAGTGCTGGTAACCGACTCGGAAGAATTCGCTGTTAGGGTGCAGGAAGAGCTTGAACGTCAGATCCCGTTACTGGACAGATGCGAGATCGCCAGAGCTTCTATTGATAATAACGGCAAGATCATTGTGGCGGACAATCTGAGAGCAGCAATTGATATAGCCAATGAGATAGCGCCTGAGCACCTGGAATTGTGTGTGGATGAACCATTTGCATACCTTGACAGCATAAGACATGCAGGATCCATATTTATGGGAAGAAATTGCCCTGAAGCACTGGGAGATTACATGGCAGGACCTAACCATACGCTTCCTACCAGCGGAACAGCGAGATTTTCCAGCCCTCTGTCGGTGGATGATTTCATTAAGAAGACTCAGTATACTTATTTTACTAAGGATGCGTTGTCGGAACTGGCTGAGGATATCGCATATTTTGCCAAACAGGAAGGACTTACAGGTCATGCCAAGAGCGCGGTTATAAGACTGGAGAAATAAAAATGAGCAGATATTTAAGCAGCAAATATTCTATGCTGGAGCCATACACACCGGGCGAACAGCCTAAGGATATGAAATATGTTAAGTTAAATACCAATGAATCTCCGTTTCCGCCGTCGCAGCTGGCGCAGGAAAGGGCAGGTGAGGCATTAAAACGTCTGCAGTTATATTCTGATCCTGACTGTACAGAATTGGTGAAGGCGATATCCGAAGCATATGGCATAGAAAAGGACGAAGTAATATTCACAAACGGTTCGGATGAGGCACTTAATTTTGCATTCATGGCTTATTGTGATGATAAACATATGGCAGCATTTCCGGATATTACCTACGGATTCTACCCGGTATTTGCTCAGATAAATAATATTCTGTATGTGCAGATACCGCTGAAGGCGGATTTTTCTATTGACATTAATGACTATATCGGACTGAATAAGACCATATTTATCGCCAATCCCAATGCCCCTACAGGCATGGTATTAAGCCTTGATGAGATAGAGCAGATAGTAAGATCCAATCCTGACAATGTTGTAGTAATTGACGAGGCCTATGTAGATTTCGGCGCAGACAGCTGTGTGCCGCTGATCCATAAATACAACAACCTGCTGGTGACACAGACATTTTCTAAGTCCAGATCCATGGCAGGAGCCAGATTGGGATTTGCCATGGGATGTAAGGAGCTGATCGCAGACCTTAATGCGATCAAATATTCAACTAATCCATACAATGTAAACAGCATGACGATGGCAGCAGGCGTGGGAGCACTTGCAGATGATGCCTACATGAAGGCAAATTGTAAGACAATAGAAGAAAACAGAAAATATACAGAAGAAGCGCTGAAAGAAATGGGATTTGAGATGACCGATTCGCTGGCGAACTTTCTATTTGCCCGTCATCCGAATTACTCGGGGGAGAAGCTCTATCTTGAACTTAAAGCAAGAGGCGTGCTGATAAGGCATTTTACAAAGGACAGAATATGCGAATATAATCGTATAACAATAGGAACGAGGCAGCAGATGGATGTGCTGCTCAGCAATATAAAGGAAATATTAAGCGGTGAATAATATGAGAAATGCGCAGATAAACAGAAAAACCACAGAGACAGATATCGCATTAAGTCTGGAACTGGATGGTACCGGCAGATATGATATTAACACAGGCTGCGGATTCTTGAATCATATGCTGGAGCTTTTTACAAGGCACGGAAGATTTGATTTAACCCTCAGATGCACCGGGGATACGTATGTGGATGATCATCATACCGTAGAAGATATAGGTATCGCACTGGGTCAGGCATTTGCTGAGGCTCTCGGCGATAAGAAGGGAATAAAGCGCTACGGTCAGTGTATCCTGCCGATGGATGAGTCACTGATACTTACTGCAGCAGACATATCCGGGCGGGGATGCCTGGGATATGCTCTTGATATTCCTACGCAGAAGGTGGGAACATTCGACACTGAATTAGTGGAGGAATTCTGGATCGCATTTACACGGAATTCCGGATGCACCTTTCACATCAGGCGGCTAGCGGGAACGAATTCACATCACATAATAGAAGGAGCATTTAAGTCAGCCGCCAGGAGTCTTCGGGAGGCCGTAAGTATAGATCCGGCGGCACCGGATTCCATTCCATCCACGAAGGGGCTGCTGTAGCAGAGAGGCGAAAGATATATGATAGCGATAATTGACTATGGAGTAGGCAATCTATTTTCTTTAAAAAGCTCATTTGGCGCCATCGGGTACGAGGCTGTTATTACACCAGATGAGAAGGAGATAGCTAAGGCTGATAAGATCATTCTTCCGGGAGTGGGGGCATTTGCAGATGCGGCAAATAAGCTTAAGACCAGCAACATGGCGGATATAGTATTAAGGGAGGCGGAAAACGGCAAGCCCCTTATGGGAATATGCCTTGGAATGCAGCTGTTGTTTGAGAAAAGTTATGAGTACGGTGAGCATGAAGGTCTGGGATTGATCAAGGGAAATGTGCGGCCTATTGCAGAAGTGATCACTCCGGGACTTAAGATTCCCCATATCGGATGGAACCCGTTGATCTTCAAGAAACCATCACCGATATTTAAATATATAAATGAAGGGGACTGCGTATATTTCGTACATTCATATTATGCGGCTGACTGCGCAGAAGATGTTATTGCCGAAGCCGAGTATAGTGTTAACCTCACGGCAGCAGTTGCCAGGGATAACGTATACGGCTGCCAATTCCATCCGGAAAAGAGCGGCGAAGTGGGGCTGAAAATACTTAAGGCCTTTTGTGAGCTGTAAATGAGATCCCGGATGTTCCCGTGCCGTGAACCTCGGCGTGCAGCCACTGCTCGAAAACGCCTACGCTGATCATTTTCTCGCAGTGGGCTGCGCCGTCCCGGCACGGGGTCATTCGACAACCCGCAATACAGTATAATAATTAAAGCATAGGAGCAGATATGTTATTATTTCCAGCTATTGATTTGGTAAAGGGTCAGGCTGTTCGCCTGTTTAAGGGAGATTATGAACAGATGACCGTATATAGCGACAAACCGTGGGAGATCGCAGATGACTTTGTCAAATGCGGAGCACCACATATACATATTGTTGATCTTGAAGGTGCGAAGGAGGGCGGAACACCTAACTTCGAGACTGTTAAGAAGATAAAACAGGCAGGCAATGCCTTCTGCGAGATAGGCGGCGGCATCAGGACCATGGAGGTCATAGACAAGTATATAGAAGCAGGTCTTGACAGGGTGATCCTGGGGACGGCTGCGGTGCAGGATGAAGCATTTGTCAGAGAAGCTGCCAGAAAATATAATGAGAAGATTGCAGTAGGCGTAGATATTAAGGACGGCAAGGTGGCCATTAAGGGATGGCTGGAGAAATCAGAGTTTGATGCATTTGACTTCTGTGAGAAGATGCAGAAGATCGGCATACAGACCTTGATATGTACAGATATTTCCAAGGACGGAGCGATGCAGGGAACCAACAGAAGCCTGTATAAGGAACTAATGGAAAGCTTTAATATGAATATAACTGCTTCCGGAGGAGTTTCGTCCATAGATGATATAAGATATTTAAATGAGCTGGGGCTCTATGGTGCGATTATCGGCAAGGCTTATTATACCGGTGCCATCGACCTGAAGGAAGCTGTCAGAGTTGTGGGCGTATAGACGAGACATCGGCAGCAGCATAGTAAGAAATTTGTGATGGTCATCCAGTCATAGGCAAAGCGGCCGGATGAGTATAGTAATTATTATTGGCAGAGGAATGAAATATAATGATAACGAAGAGAATCATACCTTGTCTTGATGTAAGAGACGGACGAGTTGTTAAAGGCAAGAACTTCCTGGGACTTCAAGATGTTGATTCCCCTGTGGAGCTGGCCAAGTTCTACAGTTCGGCAGGAGCAGATGAACTGGTATTTTATGATATTACGGCGTCTGCAGAGGGAAGAGGCATATTTACTGATATTTTATGCGAGACAGCAAGACAGGTATTTATTCCCCTTACTGTAGGCGGAGGCATCAATTCTGTTGCGGATTTTGACAGGGTACTTAAATGCGGCGCAGACAAAGTAAGTGTTAATTCAGGAGCCATTAAGAATCCTGCACTTATAGGTGAGGCAGCAAGACTATACGGAAATCAATGTGTTGTGCTTTCAGTGGATATTAAGAGAGTAGACGGCGTATTCAGAGTATATGCCAGAGGAGGCAGAGACAACACAGGTATGGAAGCCATCGAGTGGATCAAACGCTGCGTAGGCGAGGGCGCCGGTGAGGTTGTGGTTAATTCTATAGATACTGATGGCGTCAAGCAGGGATTTGATATCGAGATGCTGAAGGCTGTGTGCGATGCCGTGTCTGTTCCTGTTATTGCATCGGGAGGCGCCGGCTGTATTGAAGATTTCATCAAACTGTTTAAGGAGATCCCGAAGGTCGATGCGGGGCTTGCGGCATCTATTTTCCATTTCGGTGAGGTGGACATAAGAGATCTTAAAAAAGAAATGGCGGCAAATGGTATCTCAGCGAGACTCGTTTAGTTGACACAATCAACAGGATATCTGAATGTGTGAAATCGGATTTTAAAGGATGCGCAAAGGAATAAATGATATATGACGAAAATTGATGAACTTAAATTCGACAACAGGGGATTGATTCCTGCAATTGTTGTGGATGCAGATACGAAGCAGGTGCTGACCCTTGCATATATGAATGAAGAAAGTCTTAGGATATCTCTTGAAAGAAAACTTACCTGTTTTTGGAGCAGATCAAGGCAGGAGCTGTGGCTTAAAGGCGAAACCAGCGGCAACTATCAGCATATAGTATCAATAATTGCCGACTGCGATAAGGATGCTTTGGTCGTTGAAGTCCATCCCGATGGACCTGCCTGCCATTTAGGCACAACCTCATGCTTTACAAATCTGCTGTGGGAAGATACAATCTAGTCCGTTGATTATAAATTTATGTGCTGCAATCCGGCATACTGACAGGGAAATTAAATGGAAAATATTACGGAAAAGAAAGTTAAAAAAGAAGTTGATTTTACAAAGGGACCTATATTAGGCCCCCTTTTAAAATTTGCCATGCCGGTACTTCTGGCATTGTTTCTGCAGGCACTTTATGGTGCAGTCGACCTTCTTATAGTAGGACAGTTCGGCACAACAGACAATGTGTCTTCAGTATCTATGGGAAGTCAGATCATAACGGCATTTACCCAGATCGTCGCAGGTCTTGCCACAGGAATAACCGTGCTTATCGGACAGTTATTGGGCAAGAAGGATGGCAAAAAAGCCGGAGAGGCAGTCGGTACCGCCATATTTACATTTGCGGCGGTAGCTATCATATTCACTGCCCTTTTGATGATATTTGCAGATTCGCTGCTGACACTCTTTAATACGCCGGAGGCTGCCATGGAGCAGGGCGCTTCTTACATCAGGATATGTGCCGGCGGCATGGTATTTATTGTGGCGTACAACCTGATAGGCAGCGTCTTCAGAGGAATCGGTGATTCCACGACGCCCCTTATTACTGTAGCTATTGCCTGCGTGGCCAATATAGGCGGCGACCTTTTGCTGGTGGGAGTATTTGACATGAAGGCAGCAGGTGCAGCTATCGCCACGGTATTTGCTCAGGCAATAAGCGTTGTGCTGTCACTTGTTCTTATTAAGAGAAAGACACTTCCGTTCCAATTCGACAGATCCAGCATGAAGTTCCAGATGAGTCTGGCGCTTCACATATTGAAACTGGGAATTCCGCTGGCACTGCAGGAGATAGTAATAAGTCTGTCATTTCTTATTGTTGCCAGCGTGGTCAATACATTGGGTATCGTTGCATCGGCATCCGCGGGAGTTGCAGGCAAGCTGATAACATTTATCATGCTTCTTCCGAGTGCATATGCTCAGGCCATGTCAGCCTTCGTCGCTCATAATATGGGAGCCGGAGAACTGGCCAGAGCCAAGAAGGCACTCATTCACGGCATATGGACATCACTGGTATTTGCAACAATCATGTTCTATTTTTCATTCCTTCACGGAACGTGGCTTACGGGAATATTTACAACTGAGCCGGAAGTTATGGAGGGCGCGGCCGAATATCTGAAGGCATATGCCATTGATACCTTCCTTACGTCATTCCTGTTCTGCTTCGTGGGATTTTTCAATGGCTGCGGCAAGACCACTATAACCATGATTCAGGGAATGATAGGTGTGGCGGTCAGAATTCCGGCAGCGATCATCATAGGTGGGCTTCCGATCGCGTCGCTATTCACGATCCCTCTGTCTGCACCTATCTCTACAGTGGTTCAGATTACCTTCTGCATGATCTGCTTTGTTATTATTTATCGTAAACTTAAAGAAAAGTTAGGCACAAATGCTGCCGAATAGTGATATCGCAGTAAGTGCGCAGCAATCCCCGTTTAGCAGTGGACTGCGCCGTCCCGGCACAAATGTAAGCTATATACAAAGATTAACTTGATTTTGTGATTGAAATCATGTAGATTATCTACTTGTGAGTGATTCGGAGAAATACCCAAGCTGGCCGAAGGGGCTCCCCTGGAAAGGGAGTAGGTCGTTAATAGCGGCGCGAGGGTTCAAATCCCTCTTTCTCCGCTCAGGGGCAGTTCTCGTGTGAGGGCTGCCTTCTTTGTTTTAAATGTCAGAGCAGTGGGTGTGCAGCAATTCACATTTAGCTGTGCTTGTATTGCTTTATCCGGAACGTAATACATACAGCATTAAAAACTTAAGCCGCTGCACTCCGGATAATTTCATATAGACAATGTTGTTGTTGATATTTTACAGAACAAGGATTTGATGCTATGAGGATTAACGACAGGGTTGAAATTTCTAATATCATAAAAACAGACCTTCACATGCATACCACATATTGTGACGGACATAATTCTCCTGAGGAGATGGTACTGGCTGCGATTTCCAAGGGCATGGAATGCATTGGATTTTCAGGTCACAGCTATGTACCCTTTGATGAAACCTGCGGCATGAACGCCGCAGATGAGAAGGACTACAGGCTTGAAATATCCGGGCTTAAGGCAAAATATCGAGATAAGATAAGAATATATTGCGGCATTGAGCAGGATTACTGTTCGGCACCGGCTGAAGGATATGATTATATCATTGGGTCAGTGCATTATCTTAAGACGCCGGCTGGCTTTGTTGCGATAGATGACACGCCGGAGATTTTTAGGGACATGGTGCAGAGGTACTTTGGCGGAGATTATTATGCTGCGGCAGAAAGATATTTTGAGACGGTATCAGATGTCGTAAGCAAAACGAAGGCCGATATAATAGGGCATTTTGATCTGATCTGTAAATTTAATGAGAAGGAGCATCTGTTTGATGAACATAATGCAAGATATGCCGCGGCTTGGAAGAGTGCAGCTGACAGATTGCTTCAGGAAAATAAATTGTTCGAAATAAATACAGGAGCAATGTCAAGAAATTGGCGGACGGTTCCGTATCCTGCACCTGAAATATTTCAATATATCAAGGAAAATGGCGGTAAATTCATATTATCCGGCGACAGCCATGCCTGTGAAAATATAGCATTCGGATTTGAAAAAGCAGCGAAAATGCTGTGAGCCGAACAGGTTATATTAAAAAGAAACGAGAAATAAGCTTGTTTGAACAAAAAAAATAGATTATTATATATGTCAAAATCGCAGATGTCGTGTTCTGCTGTGAAAAAGCAAGAAAAAATAAAGGGGATGGAAAAGTGTTAAAGTATGTCATAAAAAGAATTATTCTGGCGATAGTTACAGTTCTTCTGATCTGTATTATCACATTCTTCCTCATGAACGCTGTTCCTGGCGGTCCGTTTAACAGAGAGAAAGCTCTGTCAGAGGCCACAATTCAGGCGCTCAATGAACGTTATAACTTAGATAAACCTATATTAGTTCAATTTGGACTTTATATGAAGAATCTTGTTCAGGGCGATTTCGGCGTCAGCTTGAAGAATGGACGTGAAATCACGGCTATCATAGGGGAATCATTCCCTATATCATGTAAGATCGGCCTTATGGCCATTGCAGTTGCATTATTCTTCGGAACAATATTCGGAAGTATTGCGGCGCTTATGAGGAATAAATGGCCCGACAGGGTGATTATATTCCTATCAACGTTATTTACTGCGGTGCCGAGTTTTATCCTGGCGACGCTTCTGCTATTGATTTTCTCTATAAAATTAGGATGGGTTCCCGTGTGGAACGCCAATGATACCAATTATGTACTTCCTGTTATAGCCTTGTGCGCTTATCCTATGGCCTACACGACCAGGCTTGCCAAGACCAGTATGCTGGATGCACTGTCGCAGGATTACATTCGTACAGCCAGAGCCAAGGGTGTAGCTAAGGGTAAGATCATTTTTAAGCACGCCCTCAGGAATTCGCTTCTTCCTATCATCACATATGCAGGTCCGCAGATCGCATATATTATCACAGGTTCGATGGTAGTTGAGACAGTATTTACCATAGGCGGAATCGGAAGCAAGTTCGTCAGTGCGATCAACAACAGGGATTATACCATGATCATGGCAACAACGATCTTCCTGGCGGTGTTGATGGTTATCGCTAACTTGATCTGTGACTTGCTTTATAAAGTTGTAGATCCGCGTATCAAATATGAATAGGAGGAAGAAGACTTATGTTACAGTATGATGATAATGGAATGCCGAAGAAGTCTCCTTTCAGTTTGCAGCTAAATCTGCAGAAATTTAATAAGGCTACTGAAGATGAGAAAAGGCAACAGGATGTAATGAGCGAGAGCACCACATTCTTCAAGGACAGTATGAGACGTCTCCTTAAGAATAAGCTCGCTGTTGCCAGCATGATTGTTTTAATCTTAATCATAGGAGTTATTATTGTTGCACCGGCGATTGTACCGTACGGATATGCGGAGATCCTTTCGGTTGACGGCAAACGTGACAAGGGTGCCAAAAACCTGGCCCCATTTACATACAGCAAGAGTGAGCAGGCTTATATTGATGCCGGCGGCACGAGATTTCCGCATATTTTCGGAACAGATGAACAGTGCCGTGATTATTTCATCCGTGTTGTATACGGCACGAGAGTTTCGCTGGTTGTAGGATTTTTCGCCAGCATCATCGTTCTTATTATAGGAATGATCTACGGCAGTATCGCAGGATACACCGGCGGACGAACTGATATGATAATGATGCGAATAGTCGATATCATATATTCGCTGCCCGATATGCTGGTTATAATCTTGCTTTCGGTAGTTCTTAATACGATACTTGTGTTCCCGTCAGGATCATTGCTGGCCAAGCTGGGTACAAACATGATATCGCTGTTTATTGTATTTGGATGCTTGTACTGGGTAGGTATGGCACGACTTATCCGAGCCGAGATCCTCTCAATTAAGGAAAACGAGTATATACTTGCTGCCAAATCAATCGGTGCCAAGAAGGGATATATCATCAAGAGACATATCCTTCCGAACTGCCTGTCGGTTATTATTATTTCAACCGCACTCCAGATTCCTTCGGCTATATTCACAGAGAGTTATCTGTCCTTCGTAGGTCTGGGTGTTCAGGCTCCTATGCCTTCACTTGGCTCATTGGCAAATGCAGCACGTGAAGGTCTGCAGAGTTACCCGTATAAGCTGGTATTCCCTGCAATTGTAATCTGTCTTATAGTTCTTAGTCTGAATTTGTTGGGCGATGGTCTTCGTGATGCATTCGACCCTAAGTTAAAGAGGTGATAATATGAGTGATGTTTTGTTAAGCGTAAGAGATCTGCATACATCATTCAGAACTGACTCCGGTGAGGTTCAGGCTGTAAATGGTATCTCATTTGATGTAGACAGAGGCGAGGTACTCGGTATCGTAGGCGAGTCGGGTTCCGGTAAATCAGTATCAGCATATTCTATTATGCAGATACTTGCCAATAACGGATATATTAAGAGCGGAGAGGTTCTGTATAAGGGACAGGATATTACTAAGTGGTCAGAAAAGCAGATGACTCATTTCAGAGGCAAATGCTGCTCCATCATTTTCCAGGATCCTATGACTTCTCTTAATCCGGTATTTACCATAGGAAATCAGTTAACAGAGGCTATTAAGCTTCATACAGATAAAAAAGGCGATGAAGCCAAGGCAAGAGCCAGGGAACTTCTTGAGTTGGTAGGAATTACAGATCCTGCCAAGCGTCTTAAACAGTATCCGTTTGAACATTCAGGCGGTATGAGACAGCGTGTTATGATCGCTATGGCGCTGGCCTGCGAGCCGGATATTCTGATCGCGGATGAGCCGACTACGGCGCTGGACGTTACGATTCAGGCACAGATCCTTGAACTTATGCAGGATCTTCAGAAGAAGATGGGCATGGCCATTATCATGGTAACACACGATCTGGGTGTTATTGCGGATATGTGCGACAGCATTATAGTTATGTATGGCGGCCGTATATGTGAGAGAGGCACGGCAGATGAGATATTCTATAATCCTAAGCATGAATATACTAAGGGTCTGCTGCGTTCGATTCCTAGCATCAACAACATGAAGAAGAAACTGATCCCGATTGCGGGATCGCCTATCAATATGCTGAATATGCCTGTAGGATGTGCATTCTCTGCAAGATGCGACGAGTGTATGAAGATATGTATAGAGGCTAAGCCTGATGAGATCAAGATAAATGATGAGCACAGGGCTGCCTGTTGGATGAATGTTAAGGCTATGGCAGAGGAAGGCAGATTACCTGAAGAATATGAAGGCAACGTGCCGGAAGCATTAAGACTGCAGGAAGGGGGAAGTAACTGATGGACAATAGCAGACCTTTAGTAGAAGTTGAACATCTGAAGGAGTATTTTCCGGTTACAGACGGCTTCAAGAAGATGACCCTTAAGGCAGTTGATGATGTGTCATTTACCATCAATGCAGGTGAGACATTGGGACTTGTAGGAGAGTCAGGATGCGGTAAGACAACAGTAGGTCGAACCATGTTAAGACTTTACACACCTACAGGCGGAACCGTAAGATTTGATGGTGAAGAGGTAACTGCCAAGAATATAGGCAAGATGCGCAGGAAAATGCAGATGGTTTTCCAGGATCCGTATTCATCACTTGATCCGCGTATGACAGTTGAGGATATTATCGGCGAGCCTTTAGATGTACATAAATTATACAGCAATAAAAAAGAGCGAAGAGAGAAGGTACTGCATCTTCTTGACCTGGTAGGACTTAATGCTGAGCATGCCAGAAGATATGCTCATGAATTCTCAGGCGGTCAGAGACAGAGAATCAGTATTGCCAGAGCATTGGCAGTAGAACCTCAGTTCATAGTGTGCGATGAGCCGGTATCAGCGCTGGATGTTTCTATTCAGGCTCAGGTCATCAACATGTTTGAGGACATTCAGAAGAAGTTAGGGGTTACATATTTATTTATCGCTCATGACCTTCTGGTTGTAAGGCATATTTCTGACAAGATAGCAGTTATGTATCTGGGCAAATTAGTGGAGATGGCAGATGCAGATGAGATATCGGATCATCCGCTCCATCCGTACACTGAGTCCCTTATGTCAGCGGTGCCTATTCCGGATCCTAAGATCGCAAGGGAACGTCACAGGATAATTCTGGAGGGCGATGTTCCTAGCCCGTTGAGGATGCCGTCGGGATGTCCGTTCCGTACCAGATGCCGCTATGCGACAGAGCAGTGTGCGAAGGAGATGCCGGAGCTTACAGACAGAGGCAACGGACATTTCTCAGCATGCTGGAATAAATAAAGATTAAAGTTACACAAGAACAACAGCAGGACTGAAAATGTGACAGCAGTGCACATTAAAGGGGCTGGTCGTGCTCATTGGTTAATAATGATTTTATATGGCATAAGCAATCTACATATGCAGAGTCAGTGTAGGCTGCACTCGTGCAGTGAACATGGGCAGAATGGCAAGGCGTGTATTTTGCAGTATGACAGATAAAATAGATTGAGATCACCTGCGGTATCTGTGGGTGAGAGTAAGCATTTTGCCGACATAAAGTCAGGCAGTAAAAAGGAGGACAATATGAAAAAAGTTATTGCTTTTGGACTTGCTGCAGTTATGGCCGCATCAATGGCTACAACAGCATTTGCAGCAGAAGCACAGCTTAGCGATGCTCTGATCGACCCTGTTGCGGATTGGTCACAGTATGATGAGCTGATTGCTCAGATTAAGTCTGAGACAGACATGGAGAAACGTACAGAATTAATGCATGAGGCAGAAGATATTCTTATGGCTACATATTGCGTTATTCCTCTGTATTATTACAATGACATTTACATGCAGAAGGATTATGTAGATGGCATTTATGCAAATGCATTTGCAACAAAATTCTTCATGTATGCAACTATGTCAAACGGTTCTGATACACTTAGGATCAATCTTGCATCTGAACCATCATATCTTGATCCGGCACTCAACAGTACAGTTGATGGTGCATGCCTTGCAGCTAACTCATTCTCTGGATTATATACATACAATTCAGAAGGCAAGACAGTTCCTGCATGTGCAGAGAGTTATACAGTTTCAGATGACGGCCTTACATACACTGTAACACTTAAAGAAGGCCTTAAGTGGAGCGATGGCACAGATCTTACAGCAGCTGACTTCGAATATTCATGGAAGAGAGCAACAGATCCTGCTACAGCAGCTGACTATGCATATATGTATTCAGTTATTGACGGATATGTAGAAGGCGCAACAGAGAATCTGAATGTAACAGCACTTGATGATACAACACTTCAGTTCGTTCTTGCAGCTCCATGTGCATATATGGAGGACCTTATGGCATTCCCAACATTCTACCCAGTTCAGAAGGCATGGGTTGAGGCACACGCTACAGAGGCAGCTCCGGGAGCATGGTGCCAGGAAGCAGGCTTCCCATCAAATGGCGCATATGTTTGCACAGGATGGAGCCATGACACATCTATGACATATGAGAAGAACCCATACTGGTATGATGCAGATAAGGTTACAATAGAGAAGCTTGAGTTCATGCTTTCAGCAGATGATACAGCTATCTATGCAGCATACAATGATGGTTCTATTGATTTCGCTGATTCTATTCCAACAGACGAGATCGCTACACTTCTTGCACAGGAAAACCCAGAGTTCTATATCGTTGACGAACTTGGAACATATTATGCAGCATTTAATGCTAAGAGTGAACTCTTCGCAGACAAGACAGTAGAGCAGGCAGCAGCTATGAGAATGGCATTCTCACTCCTTATCGATCGTGATTATATCTGTGAGAATATCGGCCAGACAGGTCAGATTGCAGCTAACTCATTTATTCCTATAGGAATGGCAGACGGCAACGGCGGCGTATTCAAGACAGACGTTTCATCATCAGGATATTATGATCCATACGCAATCAACAATGATCCGGATGGAACAGTTGAGCTCGCAAGAGAACTTCTTGAGTATGCAGGATATCAGTTCGATGATGACGGAATGCTGTCATCAGAGACACCTATCTCAATCGAGTACCTTACAAATAATACATCAGGTCACATTGCAGTTGCAGAATCAATGCAGGCAGACCTTGCAGTAATCGGTATCGATATGACTATTCAGTCACAGGATTGGAACGTATTCTTAGAGGAACGTAAAGCAGGTAACTTCGACTACTGCCGTGAAGGATGGATCGCAGACTTCAATGACCCAATCAATATGCTTGAAATGTGGATCACAGCATCAGGCAACAACGATTGTCAGTTTGGTAGATAATGAGACCAGCAAATAGGTAAAAAAATAATAGCTGGAGGCTGTGCTTGCACAAGCCTCCAGCTATATTTTTTTAGATATTTATTGGGCGATAACGAACATGAGCGAGCTGCGAAGCAGCGAAGCGAATGGCCGTTATCGCCCAAGGTCTGCGCAGCAGACCGCTGGTCTCATTTTATAGATTCAGATACAAATTGGGCGATAACGAACATGAGCGAGCTGCGAAGCAGCGAAGCGAATGGCCGTTA
>CAVBWS010000018.1:0-34830 GCA_963599255.1 Treponemataceae bacterium | reverse complement strand
CCTTAACTGAATCCCCGTAATTATCTCTGATCCACTTAAGTGTCTGCTCCTGCCATGCTGAAAATCCCTCTGACGAATCAATACAGAGAACATCTGCACCTGCTTCAAGAAGAGCCGGAACACGTTCAGCATAATCTCTGGTATTGATACCTGCGCCAACCACATAACGTTTCTGTGCATCAAGGAGCTCATTAGGATTCTGCTTATGTGTATCATAGTCCTTTCTGAATACCATGTAACGAAGCTGTCCTTCATCATTGATGATCGGAAGTGAATTAAGCTTATGATCCCAGATAATATCATTAGCTTCCTTAAGAGTTGTGCTCTCAGGTGCTGTAATAAGCTTATCAAACGGAGTCATGAACTCCTTTACCTTGATATCCGTGCTCATACGGCTGATCCTGTAGTCTCTGCTGGTTACTATGCCGACCAGCCTTCCTGCAGCTGTTCCGTCCTCTGTTATTGCAATGGTTGAATGTCCTGTCTTAGCAGTAAGCGCTATAACATCTTCCAGAGTATTTTCCGGTGACAAGTTAGAATCACTCTCTACGAAACCTGCTCTATGGGTTTTAGCTCTCTTAACCATGGCTGCCTCGTCTTCAATAGACTGTGAGCCATAAATAAAAGAAACACCGCCTTCTGTTGCAAGTGCGACTGCCAGTCGATCTCCTGATACCGCCTGCATGATTGCCGATACCAATGGTATGTTCATGCTGATCGCAGGTTCCTCGCCTTTTTTGTATTTTACAAGCGGTGTCTTAAGTGAAACATTTTTCGGAATACATTCAGCTGAAGAATATCCCGGAATTAACAGGTACTCATTAAAAGTACGTGAAGGTTCATCAATATATGTGGCCATTATATCCTCCCTGTAGATAAGATAGAAGTCTCGGGCAGTGATCATGCATATATGAAGACACGTTTATACAATCGTACATCCATTGTCCGAGCTAATTTATCAGTTTATATTGTTCATCCCACCGACACATTGTACCTGTTAAATACAATACATCGGTATATTAGAACAAGTATCCATCATTTGACGGTTTTTAACAAGCAGTTTTTTATAATTTTTTCTATTTTCCCAGATCATATGGTGTGGCCTGGTATACATAATAATTAAGCCAGTTTGTGTACAAGGTATTAGCGTGGGCTCTCCACGTAAGAAGCGGCTTGTTCTCAGGATTATCATCCGGATAATAATTGGCCGGAATATCAGGATTTATGCCCTTCTTCGTATCTCTCTTGTACTCATTATCCAGAGTATTTCTGTCATATTCTGGATGCCCCATAATGAATATCTTCTTGCCTTCCTCCGCGATTGATAAAAACATTCCGACCTCATCAGAATCCGCCAGAACTGTTATGTCCCTGCACTTAGCAATATCCCTGGCGCTTATTTCGGTATTTCGTGAATGGGGCGCACAGAACACATCATCAAATCCTCTTACCAGCGGCGTTTTCCTGTAATGTACCTTATGGTTATAAATTCCTGAAATCTTCTTATCAAGAATTCGCTTCTTCATCCCATAGAAATGATAAAGTGCCGCCTGAGCTGCCCAGCACAGGAAAATGGTCGAGGTAACATGTGTCTCCGACCAATCCATTATGCTGACTATCTCATTCCAGAAATCTACCTCTTCGAAATCCATCATCTCCACAGGGGCACCGGTTATAATAAGCCCGTCAAATTTTCTGTCCTTAATATCTTCAAATTTATGATAAAACTGATTGAGATGAGACAGCGGCGTGTTCTTGCTCACATGGTGCGGCGCAACGAACATCAGATTAACCTGAAGCGGTGTATTGGACAGGCTTCTTAACATCTGAATCTCCGTATCTTCCTTCAATGGCATAAGATTAACCAGAACAATTTCAAGAGGACGTATGTCCTGACTTATTGCTCTGTTTTCATCCATAATGAATATATTTTCTTTTTCTATGACCGCCTTGGCAGGCAGATCGCTTTGAACTTTAATTGGCATTAATATCCCCCTTAAAAGTCTTCTGCTATTAAATATTTCTTAATTGTATCTTGCACTGTGAACTTCGGCGTGCAGATATTGTTTGAAAACGCACTCGTGACTTATTTTCTCACAGTGTCTGCGCCATCCCAATATACAATCTTAACAACATGGCTTTTAGATTATAATACGTATCTAAAAAATAAGACAACCCTGACTTACTTAAGCATCTCCAGCAGTCCGCTTTCATCGATGACCTTAATACCCAGCTCGTGAGCCTTGATAAGTTTTGAGCCTGCTTCTTCTCCGGCTACTACAAGAGATGTTTTCTTGCTGACACTGCCTGTGCACTTGCCGCCGTTTTTTTCTATTAATTCTGTTACCTCTTTTCGTCCCAGTGTAGGAAGCGTTCCTGTAACTACTACGGTAAGACCTTTTAATTTATCAGATGCCTGCACGTTACCCTGAGTCTTCATGTTAACGCCGGATTTGGCAAGCTCTGCTACAACACGCCTGTTTTCTTCATTTGAGAAGAATTCTATGATGCACTGTGCTGTTGTGGCTCCTATATCATCAATCGCAGTGAGCTCTTCTTCCGTAGCATTTGCCAGATCTTCTATACTGCTGAAATGTTTCATTATATCCTTGGCTGTCTGCTTGCCTACGTTTCTGATTGCAAGACCCGTAAGGACCTTGGCTGCGTCATTATTTTTTGATTTTTCGATGGCTGCCAATATCTTATCGGTATTCTTTTCCTTGCCGATTATGCCCTTTTCCACCAGCTCATCTCTGTAATTTTTCAGCTTATATATGTCAGCGTAATTCTTAAGGTATCCCTCATTTACCAAGGCGTCTACTATGGTCTCCCCCAGTCCCATGATATTCATGCAGTTAAGAGAAGCAAAATATGCAATCGTTCTTGAGACCTGGGCGGCGCAGTTAGGATTGACGCATCTTATATCTGCAGTGTCCTCTTCTCGTATAAGATGAGCGCCGCATATCGGACAGACTGACGGTGCCTTAAATATATGAGCCGGTTCTTCTACGCATCCGTTAAGTTTAGGAATAATATCACCGCTCTTATATAATTTATAAGCCCCTCCTATCCCGATCTTCATCTCGTTAATATAATCTTGATTATGAAGGGTTGCCCTCGATACGCTGGTGCCGCAGAGTCTGGCCGGTCTGCCTGTCTCCTTGTCATGGAATACTCCGGTAAACGTCAGCTTGCCTGTTCGACCTACGTCTACAATAATATCATCGATTACTACGACTTTTTCTTCCGGCGGATACTTGTAAGCAATATGTCCGCTGGAATACTTGCTTCCTGCAGGAAAATCATCCCTGTACCTGATCTCATCAATTTTAACTACAGCGCCGTCAATATCATAAGGAAGCTCTCCTCTCATCTCACCTATTTCATCAATTGCGGCAATAACCTGGTCCGGTGTTGTACATTTCTTATGTTTTACAACCGCAATCTTCCGGCGGCTTAAAATATCAAGGGCCTCTGTCTGACTGGTTGTAAGTTCGGCAGGGCCTTGCTGTACATTGAAGATAAACATCTTAAGACCCCGTTCTTTGGTAATTGTTGAGTCTAGCTGTCTGAGGGTACCTGCTGCCAGGTTGCGCGGATTAGCCGCAGGCTTTTTGCCGGCATTTTCCTGAGCTTCATTAAATCTTTCAAAATCCTCATGACTCATGTAGACTTCACCACGCAGCTGCATGGATTCATACGGCAGATCTATTACTTTCTTCACATCCGGAATTGCCAGAGCATTTGCCGTTACATCCTCTCCTGTTATTCCGTCCCCTCTCGTCTCACACAGATCAAGATGCATCCTGCCATCTTCCTTCCGTGAATACCTGAGGGTCGCAGAAAGGCCGTCTATCTTCATTTCTACCGAAAACGTACAGTCAGGATGAAGCTCATGAACCTTATTCACCCACGCAATAACATCTTCCTTCGTAAATACATCCTCTATCGAAAGCATAGGCACATCATGAACTACCTTAACGCCAGCTTCTCTCTTAACCGTTCCGCCTATTTTCTGTGAAGGTGAATCAGGCGTGATCCACTCAGGATGCTCCCTTTCTGCCTCCTTAAGCTGCAGCATCAACTGATCATATTCATAATCACTGATCTCAGGAGCGTCCTGGTTATAATACCTGTCCATATGATAATCTATTGCAGATTTTAATTCACAATATTTCTGAAACGTCATACTCAATCTTCCTTACCAGATATTTGATTCTTATTAAGATCCTTCATCAGTTTTCTTATTTCAGATTCCGATACATTTCTGTAATGTCCTTCCGAGAGATTTCCCAGGTTTATATTCATAATCCTGGTTCTCTTAAGAGTCAGGACATTGTATCCCAGTGCCTGGCACATGCGCCTGATCTGGCGGTTCAAACCTTGTGTAAGTGTAATATTGAAGCTGCATTTGCCGGTGGCTTCCACCTGACATCTGCGGGTCGTTACCCTGCGCCTTCCGTCTTCTAATTCTATCTCAACCCCATCTCGCATGCACTTAATAAAATCCATGGTAAGGGGTTTGTCTACCGTTACCTGATATTCCTTTTCGTGATAATTAGAACCCTTAAGGATCTTATCAGATATTTCTCCCGCATTTGTAAGCAGAATAAGCCCGGAGGAATTCTTATCAAGCCGCCCTATCGGAAATATCCTGGTGGGATATTTAATATAATCGATTATATTATCCTTGTTATTCCTGGCCGTTGTACATTCAATTCCTACAGGTTTATAAAAGGCCAACAGCACCAGATCGTCCTGACTTTTGACCTCCTTGCCTCCGCAGATAACCTTTTGCCCCGGCGAAACTCTCTGCCCCATTACAGCCCTCCGGCCGTCTACCGTAACTTGTCCTGCTTCTATTAATCTGTCCGCTTCTCTTCTTGAGCAAATGCCTGCGTCACTTAGATATTTATTGAGCCTTATGGGTTCTGTTGTATCTGTCTTAACCAGATTTTTTGATAATTTATTTGCCATATTTATCTGTCTTTTATAAGTAATAACCTGCCTGTTCCCACCCTTACCCTGGCGGTCTGTCCCGGCAGTACCTCATTGCTTACACCATATTGATATTCGCAGGTGATTTCTGCGCCGTCAAGGGTATATTTGGCATTTTCTATATGTATATCCTTAGCCTCGCCGCTGATATTAAGAAGTGAGAAATATTGATATTCATCGCTGATATATGCAGGCTTGTCGGAAACAATCTGCATCTCTGAATAATCGTCCACGATCATCGCCTTCTTACCCAGCGAATCCAGCTTAAGCAGAATCGAAATATTGCCCATTGTATGGTCGAACCTGTTTCCTACGACGCCTAACAGCAGAAAATTGTTATATTCTCTCTCTAATCCCTCTTTTACACCATAAACCGTGTCTGTATCATCCTTTTCGCAGGGAAGCACGATGGTCTCTATATCAAGTTCAGGATTCTCGCAGGAATCAAAATCCCCTACGATCAGATCAGGTCTTATTCCCAGCCCATCCATGTGCCTTAGGCCGCTGTCACAGAATACGGCATAATCGTCAGGCTTAAGATATTTCTTAACAGCTTCATAATTGTTGATAGGAGCCCCGCCTATTATCACACACCTTCTGTCAAATGCTCTGGTAAATTCATTATAATTCTCAAAACTTTCAAGGTAGTAATCAGCCCTTTTTCTGAGTTCATATTCATCATTGTTGAATTCGTCCTGTACAGCACAGGTCTGAAAGCCTGCATTCTTGGCCGTCGTAAGGGGAATCAGCAGGTCTTCAAATACCACCGTATCCTTCTTATCGGTTCCAAGGCATCTTAATGCCATCTCATAAATATCCGGTTTATTCTTGCCGACACCTGAATCATCAGTTGTAAATATATCCATGAAATAATCAGATATACCGCACCTGTTAAGAGCAATCCGCACCATCGCTTTATTAGTGGCCGTGGCAACACACATCTTGATACCCTGTGCCTTAAACTTATCCAGGAATTCTCTGATATATGGTTTGGTCACTACTTCATTTCTGTAGAAATATTCAATACTTTGCTGAATCTCACATATAATTCTCTCTGCTGTCTTATCCACATGATATGTATCGATCAGATATTCGGCCACCTGCCTTGTACTCATGTGATTGATCACAGATATAAGATCCGGCTCCGGTTCTATACCTAACGACATCAAATAATTTATACCTGCATTGTTCCACATTCCCATGGAATCAAGCAAGGTTCCGTCCATATCAAATATTGCGCCTTTAATCATATTATTTAACCTATTTCATTTGCAAGACAAGGTCAGGCTTGCAGGATTTTTACTCCGAGGACTTGTGGCACTTATATTAATACCTGACAATCTTCGGTGCTATCTTAATCGCAAGTTTTAGTGCAGGATTTTCAAATGTTTTCTTAACATTTTTAAGTTCCTGCCTGATCTTGATGCCCTGAGGACAATGCTGCTCGCACCTGCCGCATCCCACGCAGTTAGAAACTCCCGTATATTTCTGTCTTAGAACTACGCATTGAAAGTATTCCTTAAGGCCCACATATAGGCCTCCGGAGGCTCTGTTATTATAAGCCGAGAAACATCCCGGTATATCAACACCACTGGGGCACGGCATGCAATACCTGCAGCCCGTGCACGGAACCTTAATATGGGCGTTAATGACCGATACAACCTTTTTATACAGTTCTTTCTCCGAAGCATTGACTGCACCCGCATATGACTCATCGGCAGTTTCGACATTTTCTCTTATCATCTCCAGAGAATTCATTCCCGAGAGAACACATGTAATCTCAGGCTGATCCCACAGCCATCTGAATCCCCATGCAGCCGGTGAACGTTTGACCGGATATTCCTCAAACAGTCGTCTGGCAGTCTCAGGCAGCTTATAGCTTAATCGTCCGCCCCTCAACGGTTCCATGATCATAACCGGCAGTCCCTTCTCAGACGCATATCTAAGTCCTCTTACACCCGCCTGTGAATGTTCGTCCTGATAATTATATTGAATCTGACAGAATTCCCAATCATAGGCATCTACTAACTGACAGAACATATCTGAACTTCCGTGATATGAGAAACCTATTTGTTTGATCTGACCCGCTGCTTTCTTCGATTCAATCCATTTATCAAGGCCCATGCCGCACAGCCTGTGCCAGGCATTAACATCTGTCAGCATGTGAATAAGATAATAATCCACATGATCCGTCTTTAACCTTCTTAATTCCTCATCAAAGAACTTATCAAAATCTTCTGATTTCTTAACAAGATAGTGCGGAAGTTTAGTTGCTATATTTATCTTGTCTCTGGCACCCAGGGCTTCCAAAATGGTGCCCAACGCAGCCTCATTTCCCGGATACAGATAAGCTGTATCGAAATAATTAATGCCCTTTTCAATTGCCAGCTCTATCTCCTGCTGTGCCTTGGGAATATCAATCTTACCTGCTGTACTTGTAAATCGCATGCATCCGTATCCCAGAATTGAAATCTTGTTGCCGTATTTATCTTCTCTGTATTGCATGACAGCTGCCTATTCTTACTCTACACTCTTTACCACTGACTTTGTGCGCCATATACCGGTCTTGAACCGGATATATGCAATTATAAAACCAACTGCCCAGCCTATAGGATTGGCCCACCAGATAAATAATTGTGAATGAAAGATTGCCGTAAATATATATGCAAATGCAATCTTAGAACCGAAGTTGCCCAACAAAGACACCATTGTCGGTTTAATATCACCTGTACCTCTCAGTATACCCAATGTACAATTACCCAGACCCATTACTATGTAGAATATGCTGACTATCTGTATGTATTCCACCCCATATGAAATGGCTGTCGCGCTGGAGGAAGCATCCATGAATAGTCCTATGGCCTGACTGCTCCACAAAAGCAGTGAGCCTGTAACCGCAATACATACGATCAAGTTCATAACCAGAGCTGTATGATATCCCTTAACTACACGGTCATATTGACCTGCGCCTACATTTTGAGCCGCAAATGTGGACACAGCATTGCCTATCTGAACCATCGGGATTATTGCAAGACCGTCTATCTTAGATGCAGCCGTATATCCGGCCATTACATCTGTTCCGAAGCTGTTAATAAGTCCCTGTAATACAACCAGTCCAACTGACATAATTGTCTGAGTGATCATAGTAGGAATCGCAACCTTAGCGATTATCTTCAGCATAGAAAAATCATACAATACACTCTCTTCCTCAGACATACATTCTTTTTTCAGATATCTCAGTAATGTAAAAAAGCATAAAGCTGCAGATATATACTGTGAAACTATTGTTGCTATTGCTGCTCCTGCTACGCCCCAATGAAGTCCCAGAATAAACCACAGATCCAGTCCTATATTAAGAACTGCCGAACTGGCCAGGAAGATGAGCGGAAACTTGCTCTTGCCCAATCCATTAAATATAGAATTGCATATGTTGTACAAAAATAAACCCGGGAATCCTACTACATATATCCAGAAATAAGTTTTGGCATCTTCTACCAATTCAGCCGGAGTATTCATAAGAGCTGTGATTGCATCACAGAATATTATTCCGATGATAAGGAAGATTATGCTGAGTGCTATCATGGATATCAATGATGTACTGATAGCAGTTTTCATCTTGCCTATCTTATTTGCGCCAAACAGCTGTGATATTACAACTGAACATCCCATGCCCAGTCCTATGGCTATCGCAACGAATACCCAGCATACAGATACCGCACTTCCTACTGCCCCTAATGGTCCCTGTCCCAGCGTTCTTCCTACGATTATTGTATCAGCCAGCGAATATACCTGCTGGCATAACTGACCAATAATGATAGGAATTGCAAACATTATAAGGGATTTGGTCGGATTACCGACGATCATGCTTTTATTCATTTAGTAATTCCTCTTGAGATTTAAAAGTATAGACAGATTGCTCCCGCGCCGGGACGGCGCAACCACTGCGAGAAAACTATCAACGAAGGCGTTTTCGAGCAGTGGCTGCTACGCCGAGGTTCACGGCGTGGAGCAATCGGATCACTAAATAACAAGTAAGTGTATTCGGTTAATAAACTCTGATAACACCTGAAATTTCCTTAACAACTGACAGCCCGTCAAATACTGTAAGGGCATCATTCATATTCTTCTCGCATACAGTATCAGTGATGATAACTATCTCTGCTACACCGTCATTTGATGATTTCTGAACAACCTGTGCGATGGAAACGCTGTTATTACCCAGCACACTTGCGATGTTGGCTAAAACCCCCGGTCTATCCTCTACCTGCAGTCTCAGGAAGAATCTGCTGTCAGTATCTTCAATCTTCTTAACCGGCAAATCCTTGTAGCACTCTCTTCCGATCCTGCCGCAGCTGTCATATAGAATGTCTCTGCATACATCTATGATATCACCCATTACAGCACTTGCTGTCGGCATTTCACCTGCGCCTCTTCCCATGAATGTAATATCATCCATAGCATCGCCATGGACAAATACCGCATTAAATGCATCCCGTACACCTGCCAGTGAATGTGTTACCGGGATCAGCATCGGATGAACCTTAACTTCTATTCCGGTATCTGTTTCCTTGGCAACTCCCAGGAGCTTAATTACATATCCAAACTCCTTGGCATATTTTATATCCTCGGCCGTGATCTTGGTAATGCCCTCTGTATATACCTGCGAGAATACAACTCTCGAGTGGAAGGCGATGGATGCCATAATAGCAACCTTGCGGCCTGCGTCATATCCTTCAACATCAGCTGTTGGATCTGCCTCTGCATATCCCAGCTCAGTAGCCTTGGCTAGGGCTTCCTCATAGCTCATGCCTGTTTCCGACATTTGCGTAAGGATATAATTCGTTGTGCCATTTACAATGCCCATGACTTCTGTAATATTATTGCCGGCCATGTTCTGCTTCAGCGGCCTTATGATCGGAATAGCACCCGCAACCGCTGCCTCAAATAAAATATCACTGCCAACGCTTTCGGCTGTTCCCAGCACTTCCTCATCGCACTCGGCTATTAGATCCTTATTGGCTGTTACTATCTGTTTTCCCTTCTTCAGAGCATCTATTATATATGTTCTGGCCGGCTCAATTCCGCCCATGAGTTCAACGATAACATCGATATCAGGATCGTTTACGATCTCATTCCAGTCCGAGGTCAATACTGCCTTATCATATCCCGGTCTGTCTTTGGCAGCATTTCTTACAAGAACCTTCTTAACGGTGATGCCTGCTCCGGTTCTGTTTCTTATCTCTTCCTGCTTCTGATCAATGAGTTTGTACACTCCGCCGCCAACGGTTCCTGCACCTAGAATTGCTATATTTATATTATCTTTTTCTTTTCTTGCCATTTTCATCACCTCTCACTGCATTTTATTGGATTTTTGTTTGTTCCGTGTGCATACATGAATTGATATTATACAGTAATTTATGCCATAAAAAAAGGCAAAAAACTTGATTTGCAAATAAATAAATCGTATCATTGACATAATTTTTGCATGTTTTAGGAGGAAAATATATTGAATAATGAAAATGCTGTAAGTCAAAATAGTTCAGCCTTATTTAAGATAGCTATTCTCACCATGTCTATGGTTCAAAATGGCACAAACGGCATCTCTCCTATCCTGGCGCAGATAGCTGCTGCCTTTCCCGATGCCTCTAGTACATCCATTCAATTTCTCATGACATTCCCAAGCATATTCTGTATGATATTTGCCCTTGTTTCCGCATTTATGGCAGAAAAGCTTCCTAAGAAGACTCTGGCAGTTTCAGGCCTTTCAATCGTGTGTGCAGGCGGATTTCTTGCTTTCTTATTCCACGGAAGCCTTCTTATCCTGTATGTATGGGCAGGCATTATCGGCCTCGGACTGGGAATGGTGGCACCAATTGCTCCCAGCCTTGTTAATTCCTCTTATGAAGGTCATGAAATGCATACAATGCTGGGCTGGCAGAACAGTGCCAACAACGTCGGCAGCATGCTTATGACATTTGTGGGGGGATTTCTGGCTGTAGCCGGCTGGAACTTCGGATACCTCGTATATTTCATCGCTGTTCCGGGAATCGTATTTACACTTATAGGTTTAAAATCATCTAAGAAAACAAATATTCAGAATCCGGAGCCTGCCATTAATAAAGAAGCCCGCGGCCCGTTCAAACTTATTATCTGGCGCGACCTTATTATTGTATGTATCTTCCTGATGGTATACAGCGCAGTACCTGTTAATATGTCAATGCTTATTGAAGAATACGGCCTGGGCGGATCATCTCTGTCTGGAACCATGTCAACCATCTTCCTTCTTGCCGGCACACTAATGGGCATTGTATACGGACGATTTGCCCGTATCTTCAGGCAATTCACCAATACTGCCGGCGCACTTGCCATGGCCATAGGCGCAACCCTGATGGGACTGTCCTCGAACCTGGTTGTAATAATCATAGGCTGCCTCGTATCAGGTATATCCATGACTATCGTTATGCCTTCATGCATGGCATCAGGTTCAAAGCTCAAGGGGTATGAGACCATCAATACAGCATTGATCATGGCCGCTTCATATGTAGGTGTATTTATCACTCCGTTTATCACCTCAGTAACAGCATCAATTACCGGAAGCAATAAGACATCTTACCGATTCATTGCAATCGGAATCATTAGTTTTGCACTTGTGCTTATCACGTTAGTATTAAAGATTGGTACAAATAAGAAAGCTGAGAAATAACGTATCAAATCAAGAGATTATTGCGCCATGCCGTGAACCTCGGCGTGCAGCCACTGCTCGAAAACGCCTTCGCTGATTGTTTGTTTTAAACGTCCTGGACGGCAGATATGAATGAGCCGTGCTTGCACGAGCTAATTCATATCTATCGGACAGGCTAACCTGCATGAGCAAGTAGAGCGATAGCTCGGATTGCGAATTCAGGTTGGATTGCGGGAGCACGAGGTGCGTAGCAATCCCCGTTTAGCAGTGGACTGCGCCGTCCCGGCATTGGCGCAACCGACAATCCTTTAGTGTTGTGGCTCAACTAGGTCAATGTCTAATTAGTATCCGCTACTTAAAAACATCAAAAAAATTCTGACAAAAAATCCCATGGAGAGTCAATATCCATGGGATTTTCTATGATATTTTCTATCAATTATTATCAATATATCTTAGTATTCTGGCGGGGTTGCCTATCACAACTGCATTATCCGGGACATCCTTGGTAACTACTGAACCAGCACCGATCACGGCATTGTTTCCGATGGTCACTCCGCTCAATACGACGCTGTTGCCGCCGAACCAGACATTGTCCCCTATTGTAATAGGTTTGGCATAGACGTAGTTGGCCACCCTGTCCCTGGCATTCATCGGGTGATTCACCGTATAGAAGCAGGTCTGCGGTCCCATAAGGCAGTTATCACCTATTGTAATGGGTGCCTCATCAAGCATTATGCAGTCAAAATTGGCGAAGAAGTTCTTACCTACATGGATATTAAATCCATAATCGCAATGAAATGGCGGCTTGATGAATGCATCCTCCGGGCAGTCACCGAATAATGCCTGCAGGATGGCAATTCGCTTATCTGCTTCTTCTTCGGTTGTTCTGTTAAACGCATCTGCAAGTTTCCTTGCATTACTCTTAAGTGCCAGTATCTCCGGGTCGCTGTTACTGTACATTTGCAGTGCTTTAAATTTTTCTAATTCTGTCACTATTGCACCTCTTCCTATCTGATAACATCCTTTTCTCTTTCGAGTCTGAATGCAACGGAACTCTTGAGATATTTAAGATATTCTGAATCGCTGCACATGGCCTTAGATGGTGTATCTGACAGCTTGGCTACAGGCCGGCCGTTAACATACTGCAGTTTAATTACAATATTAAGCGGTTCAACATCTGTATCATTGGAACAGAAGGTTCCTATTCCAAATGTAACCTTTACCTTATCCTTAAAATACTGATATAGTTCTTCGGCCCTGTCAAAATTAAGGCTGTCACTAAACAACAGCTGCTTGGTCATAGGATCAACGCCATACTTCTTATAATGACTGATGATCTTCTCGCCCCACGCATAAGGGTCCCCACTGTCATGACGAACGCCCGAATAATTGTTAACCATAGATCTTGTGAAGTCCTTAAGAAACAAATCTGTGGTAAGTGTATCTGACAACGCTGTTCCGTTATCGCCGTTATACTCTGTATACCAATCCTTCATGGCATAATAATTGGTATATGCCAGAGGAATAGAGTCTATGCCCTGATACATCTGGACAAATTCGTGGGCATAGGTTCCTATAGGCGTAAGATTGTGCATCTTGGCGAAATAAACCGATGATGTACCTGCGCAGTTCTTCGTCTCCTCCGCAAATCTCTTGATAACCACCGACTGCCATTCCCGTGATAAACGTCTTCTGCAACCAAATTCTGCAAACTTGAAATTATATTTGCCTTCATTCATGGCCTCAATCTTCTCATCAAGGCGTCTCTCGGCAGATTTTCTGAGGGTCTCATAGTCATACTGCATACGGAAATACACCTCATTTACAATTTCCAGCAAATAAATCTCAAATTGCATTGCCGAGAACATAGGGCCCTTCACCGTTATAGTAAGCTCGCCGTTTTCGTCAATGCTTGTGTATACATAATCTCTGATCGGATGCCACAAACGGAGAAATTCCACGTAGTCATCGGCAATAAATCTGATAGAGCGAAGATAATCCAGTTCGTCTCTTCTGAACCTCAATGAGCACAGGTAGTCTATCTGTTCGTTAATTTCTTCCAGCATTTCAGGTGTGAAAATAATATTCTCTGTCCTGCATTTGAAATGATATTCCCCTGTAAGATTGGTATGTTTGTGAAAGATAACCTGATCCATGTTGAATTTGTACAGATCAGTATCAAGCAATGAGATAATAATCGGATCTAATTTCATTTTTTCCTCCTAGATACTCTGGGTATCGAGTTTATCCTGTGATGCGATCACAGTTCTTCTAATGTCGTCATACCTTGCTTTTATTGACGGTTCAATATATCGCTCAAATTCCTCTTCATTGTCGTCGATTACGAATTGTATCATCTTAGTAGCTGATATATCAATTGATTTGGGGACATACAACTCTGCTATATTCCAGCTATCATCTATCCATGAAATTCTTCTCGATTCTCTTCCTGAAACAAATAAGTCCGGATATTCACCGCATTTTTCTATGACATTTTGAAGTACATACTCGCCCCAGGCGCAATTATTTCCGACGCCGATGTCCGGAAGCGGATATATATCAACATCGGCAAATGCTGTGCGAAGAATTGATTCTCTCATCTCATATGTAAGCGGATTCTTGAGTGTTCCCGACTCCTGGGATGAACCTACGAATAAAGCTACCTTATCGCACAGTTCGATGGCCTTTCTGATCATATCAGAATGTCCCTTATGCAGAATCTGAAATCTTCCTACCAGTATGCCTAACTTAAATGGTTTCTTTTTATTATCCATAACGCCTTTATTCTAATACATAATTTATTTTTATCAACTGGAATATCTTTAAAAAATCAGTATAATGGTATGGTTGATTTCAAAAACGAGTCGTTGCAGGAATATATCTGCGTGATTTTTTGTTCAAGTTATATGATCAATGCAAAATTTTAAAACCAGAGGGTTAGTATGAACAATTCTAATGAATATATAAGAGGAGTAAGGGCAGGATTGGCCATCGGACTGGGATATCTGTCCGTTTCCATTACTTTCGGCATAATGGGTATCAGCAGCGGTCTTACCTGGTGGCAGACATTGCTGATCTCCATGCTGACATTAACATCTGCCGGACAATTTGCCGCCCTGGATATAATGGTTCTGCCAGGTCAGTTTATCCAGATGTTCATCGCTCAGCTTACCATAAATATCAGATACTGCTTTATGGGAGTTTCTCTGTCTCAGAAAACAGATGACAGGTTCAATGGATGGTCAAGGGTAGGTCTCAGTTATTTTATTACAGATGAAATATTTGCGGTAGCAAGTCAGGAGAAGTCTCTGTCGAGGTCATTTTTCATAGGCCTTGCTACTCTTCCTTATTTCGGATGGGCTATAGGAACCCTGGCAGGAACAATCCTTGGATCATTTCTGCCGGCCATTGTCTTAACAGCTCTGGGCATTGCAATATACGGCATGTTTATTGCAATTATTGTTCCGGAACTAAAGCACAGATCCATCGCCGTTGTATGCGCTGTTGCCGCATTATTAAGCGTAGCATTTACCTATATACCGATTATCAATACCCTTTCCATAGGAATAGTAATAAGCATCTGCTCCATCGCGGCCGCCGCTGTGGGTGCACTGCTGTTTCCGATAAAAGATGAAAACATGTAAAGGAGAATCACCATGGATACTATGCAATATTTTATATATCTGGTAATCATCGCCGGTTCTACTTATCTTGTGCGCATGATTCCCTTTGTACTGGCTCGCAGGAAGATAGAGAATATATTTATCAGATCATTTCTCTATTATATTCCCTATGCCGTGCTTACCGCCATGACCATCCCGGCGGTATTTACATCCACCGGCAGCATTTACTCAGCTGTATTAGGTGTTATTGTTGCAGTCATTCTTGCGTATAAGGGCAAGAGCCTTACTGTAGTGGCAATACTATCTTGTGTGGCGGTATTTATATGCGATTTATTTATTACTTATGTCATCAGATAAATTATCGCAAGCCTGGCTGTTATGTCTCAGTTGAGGATATTCAACTGTTTCATGCCATGAACCTCGCCATGCAGCCACGAATAAGTTTTAATAATATCTTCAAATTTATCAAGGAGTTTCTCACCATGCCGCTGCAGAGATTAGATAAAATCATCGCATCCATGGGACAACATTCCCGTAAGGATGTTAAAAATCTTATAAAAGCCAAAAAAATATCTGTAAATGGCACTGTCGTATCAGGTTCTGACATGAAGTGCGATCCTGAGCTTGATGAGATCATGGTGGATGGCATCAGGCTTAATTACAGCGAACATATCTATATCATGCTTAATAAGCCTGCAGGTGTTGTATCTGCTACCTCTGATGCGCACGACAAAACCGTACTTGATCTTATTCCGACTGAATATAGAAAGCCTGATATGTTTCCTGTGGGAAGGCTGGATAAGGATACCGAAGGGCTTCTGCTGCTTACTGATGACGGAGCATTGGCACACGACTTGTTATCGCCTAAGAAGCATGTTGACAAGACTTATTTTGTGCGGGTGGAGGGAAGCCTCAGGGATACGCATGTTAAGGCATTTGCTGACGGGGTCACGCTGGCGGACGGATATAAATGCATGGGTGCAGAACTTGTGATACTTAATTCAGGAAAAAGTATTGATACCGGATCTTCTGACGATGACTGCAATGAAGTTAATTGTGCAAGCGACACCACGCAATGCAGTGACAATATTACAAATACCAATGGCACCATTGTAGATCATGACCATTTTTATACAAACGATTGTGGTATAAGTGAAGCATTGATAGCTATTAAAGAGGGCAAATTCCACCAGATCAAGCGTATGTTTGGAACGATCAATATGCCGGTACTCTACCTTAAACGTATCAAAATGGGCTGTCTCTCCCTTGATGATGCACTTGAACCGGGACAGTTCAGAAAGCTGACTGAGGATGAGATCATGTCTCTTAAGAGGTAACGATCATTCAGAATGTCAATTAATTTATCAGATCAATTGCATTAATACCGCCATTTCCCCACCTGATTTTAAAATGTTATCATCGGCAAAAAGTTAATTAACAACCTGAGAATATATGCTATAATGGCTCCGCAGGCATGGCTGCTTGTCTTATTATCCTTACAGAGCAGCAGCAATCTGATGCCTGTTTTAGCAAAATCTATATAGTGCGGCACAGCCACTGGTTATGCTGCCGATATATCGTATAAAATTCAGGCAAATTATTTGCATGGCAAGATACAGGTGTGATCACCTAGAAAGGAACGAAATAATGAAATTTGCAGATTTACAGCAAGCTCTCATATCTGCTATGAAGGCTCGTGACAATGACAGAAAGCAGGCTATTTCAAACCTTGTTTCAGCAGTTAAGAAGGCAGCTATCGACGCCGGCTGCCGTGATAATATTTCTGATGAAATGACCGACCAAGCTATTCTCAAGGAAATAAAGTCTGTCAAAGAACAGATTGATACATGTCCGGCTGCAAGAACAGATCTTCTTGAGGAATATACCACCCGTTACAATATTATGAGTGAATTTGCACCTAAGCAGATGTCTGCTGACGAAGTTAAGGCATATCTTGAGGAGCATTTCTCTGAGGTACTTGCAACCAAGAACAAAGGCATGATAATGAAGGCTGTTATGGCTGACCTTAAGGGCAAAGCTGACGGCAAAGTTATAAATCAGATGGTAGCTGAATTAACCAAATGATCTGGTTCTATCCACGAAGGCGGCTGCGGCAGGCAGCCATGAATTTTTAAGGAGAAACAATGACTGAATTAAAACCTGTAAAAGAAGGAAAAGTAAGAGAAATCTACGACAATGGTGATACTCTCATCATGGTTGCGACAGACCGCATCAGCTGTTTTGATGTTATTCTTCACAATGAAGTAAGCAAAAAAGGTACTGTCCTTACACAGATGTCGAAATTCTGGTTTGATTACACAAGTGACATTCTTCCGAATCATATGATTTCAACGGATGTTAATGATATGCCGGAATTTTTCAGGCAGCCGAAGTTCGACGGCAACAGCATGATGTGCAAGAAGCTCACCATGCTTCCTGTTGAATGTATCGTAAGAGGTTATATCACCGGCAGCGGCTGGGCCAGCTACCAGAAAACCGGCAATGTATGCGGGATTACCCTTCCTGAGGGCTTAAAGGAATCTGACAAACTCGCTGAACCTATCTATACTCCGTCTACCAAAGCTGAGATTGGCGATCATGATGAGAATATTTCATTTGAGGAAAGCATAACTTATCTTGAGAAGGTATTCCCGGGCAAGGGACAGGAATATGCTGAGAAACTCCGTGATTATACAATCGCCTTGTACAAGAAATGTGCCGACTATGCCCTGTCTCATGGCATTATCATTGCTGATACCAAGTTCGAATTCGGCCTTGATGAAAATGGCCAGATCATAATCGGCGATGAGATGCTTACTCCTGACAGCTCTCGTTTCTGGCCTGCTGATACTTATGAACCTGGTCACGGTCAGCCGTCATATGATAAGCAGTTTGCAAGAGACTGGCTTAAGGCTAATCCGGACAACAACTGGACTCTGCCTCAGGATATTGTGGATAAGACCATCGGCAAATATCTTCAGGCATACAAGCAGCTGACCGGTAAGGATTTATAAGAAGCAAATGCCTGTGGCACGTAAGGAGGCACAGATTACGCACAACATGAACTAACGATTCATGCAAATAGGCAAATGCCTACGAGCACGTAAGGCGGCACATTTCTTATGTACCCGATATTGAGAATACTGATAAATGCTAAATTGCACAGGAAGGCGGCATGTTTCTTACACAATCAGCCGTAAGCACTTAGCGAAGTAGCAAATAAATAGACCATTCCGAGGACTGTTTGAGTGAAACGAGTTCCGCAGGAATGGTCTTGTTTATTTATTTGCGTACTGAGCTTAGTACTTACGAGGCGTGTAAGAAACCGTGCCGCCTTATGTGCTTTTAAGCATTTATTTATAACGCATCTTGGTACAGTGGATGTGCTTCCACAAGTTCCTTGACCATACTTGAGGCCTTCTCTACTGCTGCCGGTGTCTTGTCAATAAGAACCAGCTTAATAGCCTCTGCCGCCGTCTCCATATCCTTCTCATTCATGCCGCGAGTGGTAAGAGCTGCTGTTCCCAGACGGATGCCGCCTGTAACGACCTTGGATGATGTATCATTTGGAATTGCATTCTTGTTGCACGTAATTCCGGCTGCATCAAGATTGGTTTCTGCATCCTTACCGGTTACTCCGATCGGGCGAAGGTCAACCAGAATCAGGTGATTGTCTGTGCCATTTGAGAATATTGTAAATCCTCTGTCCATCATAGCCTTCGATAAAGCAGCAGCATTGACCTTGATTTGCTTAGCATATGTCTTAAATTCCGGCTGAAGTGCTTCCTTATAGCATACTGCCTTAGCTGCAATAACATGCATCAACGGACCGCCCTGTATTCCCGGGAATACCGACCTGTTAAGCTTAAGCTCATCTGCAACAGCCTGGCTCGACATGATCATTCCGCCACGAGGGCCGCGCAGGGTTTTGTGGGTTGTGCTGGTTGTAACGTGTGCATAAGGAATCGGGCTCATGTGTTCACCTGCACAGACAAGACCTGAGATATGCGCAATATCTGCCATCAGAATCGCACCGACCTCGTCGGCAATCTCTCTGAATTTCTTAAAATCTATGGCTCTCGGATAAGCACTGGCACCTGCGATAATAAGCTTAGGTCTGCTCTCCTTGGCAACCTTAAGCACGTGGTCATAATCGATATATCCATCTTCTTCTACGCCATATGATGCAATATTATATAAAATACCGGATATGTTAACCTTGCTGCCGTGGCTTAAATGTCCGCCGCTGTTAAGATCCATGCCCAGCATTGTATCACCCGGTTTAAGCACTGATATCTGAACTGCTGTATTAGCCTGTGCTCCTGCGTGCGGCTGAACATTTACATATTCGCACTGGAATAATTCCTTGGCACGCTCTCTGGCGAGATTTTCGACTATGTCGGCATATTCGCATCCGCCATAATAACGCTTGCCTGGATATCCTTCTGCATACTTATTGGTAAAGCAGCTGCCCATCGCTGCCATTACCGCCGGACTTACGAAGTTTTCTGATGCGATCAGTTCGAGATGTGACTGCTCACGATCCCTTTCTCCCTTAATTGCAAGTGCAACCTCAGGATCTTGTGCGTAAAGTGTCTGATATGAATACATAGATTATTTCCTTTCTGCTACAATATTTTATGGTTAATATTTCCTACATCCGATAGGAAATCATCCATCTTTATGACTACCCGTGTTTTAATTTATATCACATATTCAACTGTTTATACAAATCCCATTTTTCCTGCAGAATACATCCTAAAGAATTCTTCGATTGCTTTCTTTGATGCATTTAATGATCCCTGGGCAAATCCGTTTCTTCCGCCGCCTCGTCCGTTCAAGGCCACATTCATAGACTTAACAAATGCTGTGATATCAGCATCCTTATTGATTATTGAATATCTATAGGCGCCATCTGTGCCTGTCATAACGGCCGTGATACCCGGGCAGCTGTCTGAGATCATGTCTGCTAAGATTCGTCCCTGCTCCGGATTCAAACAGTCATCAATAATAAGTACCTCCGATTGTCCCTTGACACTGTCTGCACGGAGTTTAAGATATTTTTCCTCAAGAGCTGTCATATCGCTTTTTAGCTGCAATTTTTCTTCAAGAAGTTTCTTAACAAGCTGCGGCGTTTTTTCTTCCTTTGTGCTGAGAAGCACTGCGACTTCTTTATTTGCATCATAATTCATAGCAAGAAAATCCATGGCTCGTTTGCCGCAATAAAGTTCCAGTCTGGTTCCATCATGGAATGGTTTTGCCGATATGAATTTGACAAGGCCTACCTCTCCACTGCGTCTTACATGAGTGCCGCAGCATGCGCAGGTATCAGCACCCGGAAATGATGTTATTCTGACTGTGCCATTTAGTTCTTTCTTACTTCTGTAATCAATATCTGCCAGCTCATCGGCTGTCGGCCAGAGTTCGACAAATTCGTGATCTTCCCAGATATACTGATTAGCTGCCCGCTCTATCTCACAGGCTTCTTCGTACGTAATCGGCGCATTGTAGTCAATTGTTATTGTATCCTCACCCAAATGAAATCCCACATTATCACAGTTGAATCTTCTGCAGATCATTCCGCTGACAATATGTTCTCCCGAATGCTGCTGCATATGATCAAATCTTCTGTTCCAATCAATCTTACCATGTACCTTCGTTCCCACCGGCAATGGCTCTGATATCATATGCCATACCTTGTTATCAATCTCCTGCACATCTGTGACTTGTATGATATTTAAACCTGTCCTGTTTTTAGATTTCCCCGTGTGCTCTCCGGCTTGTTCATTAATACAAACTTTTATTTTACGCTTATCATCTGTGTCAATCAAGGTTCTCTCTTCTGCCAATTTGTCTTGTTCACCGTTGTCAATTAACAATTCATAGTTATTATCTGATATGTCGCAATGCAACACATCACTATTTGTTGACCCTATGCCACTTACATCCAATCCATCAAAAGTCCTCTGATCCTTAGTCACAATCAACATTCCATGATCGGCAGGCTGTCCGCCACCCTCCGGATAAAATGCGCTTTCAGAAAGAACGGCCATGAATCTGCCGTTCTCCTCCTTCATCTCTATAACTTCGGAATCAAATTCCCGAATATACGGATCTTGATAATACAGTCTGTTTCGTTCCATTTTGTATATTCCCTTATTGTTAAATCGTAGATTTCCTTGCACAATCAAACTATAAATGACGTGCCGATACGTCGTTGCCGCTTAATATGACACCAGCGTAAATATAATAAAATACGCTACAATTGCTGCCAACAGCAAGCCTTGTCTTGCCATATCATCCCTGAGCAAGCCTATAAATTCCCTCACAGAGGCATTTGGCCAGAAATACCACTTGGTTCTGGCTCCCATGCCTACGGCTCGAAGTCCCACGCGGCTTGCATAGAGTCCGCTTCTGAATACGTGGTAATTGGTGGTTGAGAACGCTACCTTGCCATCCGGATTCACTGCGTCTATCTTAGCCTTGCTGAACTTCATATTCTCAAATGTATTTCTCGACTGATCTTCCTCTATGATCCGGCTTTCAGGAATTCCTTGTTTCATGAGATATCCTTTCATTGCCGCACACTCAGATGTGACCTCTCTAGGTCCCTGACCTCCCGACGGAACGAAAATTATATCCCTGCCGGTTGCTTCCTTCTGCTTATTTGCAAATGCAATGGCTCTGTCTACTCTGCCCCTTAACAATGGTGTCGGGGTTCCGTCCGGCATGATTCCACAGCCCAGGATAATAATAAAGTTCTTGTCAAAACTTGGCTGATATCTGATCGCAATCATATGAGCAATGATTGTTCCGATTATCATACACTCAAAATACAAGTACATTGATGCGATAATATTTGCAATCAGTTCGTGGATTTTAACCTCCAGCCCGCTTCCTGATACATGCTGTTCTAACACCAAATATACTGCTGCAATACCCAGCAAAAGCACTGACAGAATAATTCCCAGCAAGTTAACAAATCTTCTTCCTTCATGCCTTATAAGCGATATATTAGATATGCACAGAGCTACCGAAAATACTAATATAAATGGTGATGTATAGAGTATATATGCCTGAGCCGAGTCAACCATGGTTTGCAAAATCTGTACCATATTCTGTCCCATGAATCTGTCGGGATTTCCTATAAGCCGTACTGTCAAATGCAAATATGTCATAAACAGTGCCATCAAAAATATAGCAAAACCTATACACCATATCGTATTATACGAGTATAGATTAAACTTAATCTGCTTAATAAATGCCCGCACAAGGCATACGATAATTGACAGTAGATATATATCCAGTATGACCGCGATCGCCGCTGCATTTGCATCCGCATCGATTATTGTCAGAATCGTTATCACCACCGCCGCCGCAATCGACAAAACAGCTGCATTCCATAACTTTGGTTGTTTTGTTTCAGTATTAATTCTAAGCACTGTATTCTAATCCTATCTTCTTATTTTCTTCTCTTACAAATTTAACAAATTTCTTCGTCCCCTGCATTATGGTCAGAAACATATCACATTTAAAATATTCATTATGTTTAATAATGATGTCCTCAGATAATTACTCTAGGCTGAAATGTTCGGCTAAAATGTTCTTTTTGTCATTGCCTTTACTTTTTCTCAGCTTTACCTTTACTTTTGCCGCATAATTCGCAATGCTAAGTAAAGCTGTGGCCAAGCCAGCAATCCTCACATGCACATAATATCATATAATTCATCTGTCAAATGTTCCCTCAGGATCTCCTCTGCCGGGATATTGCCAAATCCTCCGTAGAACTCCTCAGCCACTCCCCCTGCAATAGCTCCGAAGGTATCGCTGTCACAGGTAAGGCTGTAGATATTTCTCATGAAAGACTCATAATCCACACTTTCATAAAAGCACCTCATGGCAACCGGCACGGATCCCTGGCAGCTTTCATTCCAACCATATCGGGGTCTGATTTCTTCCAGACTGTAAACGATGCTGTAATCATATCTTTCTTTCGGATACTCCGACAGCACGTAATCATAAATTTCATTTTTACTTTTACCGTGTTTAGCCATCCAAATACAGGTTGCAGTAACAACTGCTCCCTTAATTCCCTCCGGATGATTATGAGAAACTGCCGCTGTATTCACAGCTACCTGCTGCATTTCTTCATAGTCCTCGTAATATTCCCCTACAAATGAAACTCGCATAGCAGAGCCATTGCCCCAACTGTTATAAGGACTATGATTTTCACTGAAGATCCAGTTGGCAAAATTGCCGCCATAACCTGCATACGGATATTTACGGCCGATTTCTACCATGGTTTTAACTAAATCAGCTTTTTCTATGATTGCCTTCTTTACAGCCAATGTCATGACTGTATCATCTGTAAATGAGCATTTGCTTTTTTGATATAATGTAACTGTTTCCCAATCCAGTTTCTTCGGTCTGCCAAATTCGTATTGCGACCCTAAAATATCCCCCAAAATCGCACCCTTTACCGCCATCTGATACCTCCATTTTATTATTCTATCCTTGTCACATGAAAATCGCAGCACTCATCACCATTTGCCAGAGTCTTCGTTCGGTGAAGCTGTCCGCCATCCAGACGATAGCTTCTCTCGTCCATATTGCACAGGCACGGTACGAATTCAAAACAGTTCTCGCGTTGTCCCAACTTGCAGATGCCGCATTCTGTAACTTAAGCTGTTTTGTTTCGGTATAAATCTAAGCAGTTTATTCTAATCCTATCTTTCTGTTTTCTTCTCTTACAAAGTCGACAAATTTCTTTCTTGCTTTATTTTTATTGGCATTGTTCCATACCATATTGATTTCAAGCTTAATCTGATAATCTGAAGTTTTTATATAATTTACAAGACCACCGTAGACATTCTGTGTCTGACCAAATAAATGCCCTACCGCCACACCTGATGCTACATTGAGGATCATTTCGCCCACATTTTTGGCAATCATTATGTTCTTTGGTTCAAATCCTTTTTCTGCGATCATATCAATCATTCTCACAAATGGTATATGATCTGTTGTAGGCTGAATACCTATATAATTTTCTCCATTCAGTTGATTCATGGTGATTTCTCTTTCATTTGCCAGTGGGTGGAATTTGCTGACTACAACTGCCAGATCGTCCACATCAAAGGGAACACTGTCAACATTAGATTCCATGTCCACCTCGAACTTAGTCTGAAATGCAATATCTATCATATCTCCAACTATATATTTTCTGATCTCCGCCGCCGTGTATCTGTGCATTGACAACGATATCTCCGGATGTTGTTCCCGAAACCTGTACAGCAGATTGATCAGCCTGCCATATTCAATGCCGGTACATCCTATGCTCAACTTAGTATCCGGATTAACTCCCAGCATTCTTACCTTATTTTCAAGATCATCTCCATATTTAAGAAGTACCGGAGCTTCATTATATAAAAGTTTACCTGCTGCGGTAAGCTCAACAGCTCTGTTATCCCGAATAAAAAGTGTCGTTCCTAGTTCTTTTTCAAAATCAGATATTTTCTTGCTGAGTGCAGGCTGGCTGATAAAAAGTTCAACCGCAGCCTTAGTAAAACTCTGATATTTTGCCACACACATAAATGCTCGTAGTTTCTGTATGTCCATCTCCTAACCCTCCAAAACGTTACAAATATAACACAATACTTTAAGTTGTTATAGTTTTTTTTGATAGGCTGATAACATATCAAAATTGTACATATCAAGAGGCAAAAACTATAATAAATACTGAAAAACGGAACTAAAAAAATGTTAAATGTTCTATAAAAAACGAGCCAAAAAGACGGCTCTGATAAACCCTAGGAGGAGGAATAATGAAGATTTATAGTCCCTGGGCAGAGGTTAACAGTTCAGCACCTGTTTTGTTAAACCCGCGCCTTGATACACTGGAAGGAAAAACTATCGGCCTTTATGCCCATTTTAAAGGGCATTCGCCTGTAATGCTTGAGATTTTATCTGAGCTTCTGGCAGAACGGTATCCTAATACCAAATTCAAATCAATCCAGCTTAAGAGAGATACAAAGGAGGCTTTCAAACTTCCTGAATTTGATACTGAACTAAAGTCATGGCTGAAGGATGTGGACGGCGTTATCACCGCTTACGGAGACGCCGGAAGCTGCTGCATGTTTCATGCTTATAATACCGTATACATTGAAAAACTCGGTAAGCCAGCAGTCATGCTGTGTAAGGAGGATCTCCTGGGCGTAGGTAAAAAGGCTGCCACATCACGTCTTTGCCCTAATTTAAGATTCGTAACTACCCCGATTGCCGATCTTACATGGGTTCCTGAGCTGAACGAACAGGTCTGTGAGGGCATCATCAGACCAAATCTCAGAAATGTTTTGGATCGAGTCATTGACGGATTATGTAAGCCTCTTACCGCAGAAGAACAGATTCCGTATGTCAAAGACAACAGCTATGCTCAGCCATTTGAAGTGGAAGACCTAAACACGATCAGCGATTTGTTCTATAAGAAGGGCTGGACTACAGGACTTCCTATTATTCCGCCTACAGAAGAAGCTGTTAAGGAAATGATGAAGGGAACAGACCTTCCTGCTGATTACGTTGTTGCAGAACTCCCACCTATGATGGGCAAAGCAACTGTAGAGAAGATAGCTGTCAACGCGATTATGGCAGGCTGTAAGCCTACCTATATGCCTGTGCTCATCGCAGCCGTAAAAGGCAGCGTTGATCCGCTTATAGCTCTGGAGGGATGGACTTGCTCCGTTGCAAGCTGGTGCCCTATCATAACCGTCAGCGGCAAGGTAGCTAATCAGATTGGTATCGGCACAGGAGGTGCTGCTCTCAGTCAATATCAGAAAGCAAATGCTGCAATTTCCCGTGCATATGCGTATATAATTCAGAATATTTCAGGCGTTCGTCCTGTAACAGAGGACAAGGCTGAGGTTGGCCATGAGGGTCGCATGGGTATTACTATAGGTGATCGTATTGAAGATGATAATCCATGGAAGCCTCTTCATATAGATTTTGGTCTTGATAAAGACGACAGTGCTGTTGTTATGTTCTGGGGGCAGGAACGTTATGAAGGACACGGAGGCAATGCTGCTTCATGCTTTAAATCCATGTACCGCTGCGCATATGGCGGATGGGACAGAGGCTGCTGCTATGTAATGTCTCCAGGATTTGCACGTATACTTAACCGAGACGGCTTCACCAGCAGAAAGGCCGTATTAAGCTATGTTCAGCAATATGCCCGCCACAGTGCAGCCAACGTTAACTTCAGATGGATGTACGACAACAATCATGTTCCCGCAGGCGTTGTTCTTCCACTGACAAAGGAAGAAAGTGCTCCGCTCTTCTGGACTACAGATCACATGATGATCGTAGTTTCCGGCTCGAACTACGATGCAACATGCATCAACTTCGCAGGCGGCGGCGAACATGGCGGTCCTTCCTGCACAAAGATTGAGCTTCCGGCTAATTGGGATGAATTAATAAAAGAATATGCTGTAATTGAACCGGAATATCACGCATATTAATTTATTTTTATAAAAGCCCTCAACTCTATATAATCATTGTTCAAAGTAAAGGTGACGATTACCCGGCACCTTTACTTTTCTCTATTCTAAGCTTTACTTTTTGTTTAAATTCATCACAATAAGTAAAGCAATTAGTTTCATCAGATATATCAGACATAACGAAGCATCGCAACTGCAAAAGAAGAACCGCAATCTTATGACTACGGTTCTTCTTTCGATGATAACTATGCAAATATCAAATTTCTTCCGGAAGATACGGTCCCCAATTGTAAATATTATCGTATGAATATACTGCGTCCGGATGGAAGGTGTAATATCTAGGCGGATTATCAGGACGCAGCTCTCTTACAGGAGCAAGTCTCATGCAGTCTGCCTGTTTCATCCAGCCCTGGTCAAATGGCGTTCTTACATAAGCTATCAGATGAAGCTTTAATATCTTCCACTCACCATCTACCTTTACAAATTCATTCTGATAACGTCCTACAAACCACATGGCAGTAAGCTTGCGCTCATCGCAAGGATACGGTGTAGCAACCTTTGTCCACGGACTTAAGATGGTCCATTGGCCCGCTGCCCTGTCGCCTGTTCCATTATCACTGACAATGATCTTAGGGGTTGTCAGATGCTGAAACTCCATCCAGCCGGTCTTTTCTTCTATAGACTGTGCTCTCTCATGAAGTGCCATCATATACGCCCGAACCTGCTCAGTCCCCTTATATTCTCCGCCTTCCATAAGCTCAAAACTCACCTCAGGATTATCAATTGCAAATAGATTCTCCAGTGATGATTTATAGTCCATCTTCAGGCAGTTAGTGACATAATCTGCCATAAGATTCTGGATTTCGTCCATATTTGCTGCACGCGTAGCTAATTCTAATGTTTTCTGATCCATGACTTAAGCCTCCTCAATTTTGTTCCGGGATAAATGGTCCCCATTGATGAGCACCTCTGCCGGAATAAATATTTGCAGGATTATATTGCGGCTGATATGGATCATCCCCTGCAAAATGATATGCATGCAGTATACGTCTTGCATCTGCCTGTTTAACCCAGCCCAGTTCATAAGGTGAACGGGCATATGAGTAAACCTTATTTTTCAGCAATTTCCACTGACCGTCCACCTTAATATATTCATTATTGTATCTGGCCAGGAACCAATATCCGCAAGGTCTCTTCTTATCACCGGGATATGGTGTTACAGCCATAGCGTGAGGCGCCAGTTCATTAAACTGAGCATATGCATGATTACCGTCTTCACTCAATACCACATGCGGAGACCACAGGCATACCATTCCGAACCAGCCATGCACTGCCATAGGGTTACCGGCACTCGGCTTGTTGCATCCCTCTACGAAGGCCTTCATGCCAGGTCCTACATAATCACCACCTTCGCACATCGTAAAAGTAATGTCAGGCTCATCCATGGCAAATAGTTCCACGCACATCTGCTTCATGTTGAAGGAATCCAACAGCGTCAGATATCTACCCTGTATATTCTCTATCTCCTTAACAGCTGCAGCTCTTTCGATACGCTTCATCGTTGTTTCATCTTCCACCAACTCAGTTGCCGGACCATCATCAATTACTGTCGGAAGAAATGGACCATATGTGTGAAGTCCATCTCCTGAATATGTGGCATCCGAATGATAAATCCTGTTCGGGTTAGACGGACGTGTCGGTTCGATCTTACATCCTCCAAACCTCAAACAATCAGGATTTTTCAGCCAGCCCTCCTCAAATGGAGTCTTGAAATATGTTACCAGATGGATCTTCAATAATTTCCATTCGCCTTCAATCTTTATAAATTCATTGTCATATCGTCCGCAGATCCACAATGCGGTAAGTTTCTCACGGTCAGCCGGATATGGAGTTGCCATCATGGCATTTGCATTTAATATATCCCACTGAGCCCTGGCACGCTGTCCGCTTGTACTTACAACAATATGAGGTGTTGCAAGATTCTGTACTCCCATCCAGCCTCTCTTATCCGATGGATCATCTAAATAAGACTGAATATACTGCATATATTCTCTGACCTTGTCAGGCCCTTCGTAATAGCCTTCCTCCATAAATTCAACACTTACTTCCGGATGTTCTGAGGCCATGCATTTGTTTAATATTTTCATAGCATCGAACTGGTCCATGTATTGAACATATTCAGCCATTACCTGTGTGATCTCCACATGATCCGCCATACGAACCAGTGAAGCTAATTGTTTCTTGTCCATGTCTCTTCTCTTTATACTTTCGTTATTATGTAGCTGCCCGGAATAGCAACTCTTAAATGCGATTTTGCAAATGCTATTCCGAAAATTTCATTATTGCCTTCTTATTAATCTTATAATCTATATGCCGAAAACAAATCTTGTCTCAGATATTCATTTCCGGAATTAGTTTCCATTTTTATCGGATAGTCTACTTCATCAGATTCGGAAGCAGCAGCGAAATCTGCGGTATGTACATACATATTACAAGTGCCACAAACATCGCTATAATGAACGGCAGAATACCCTTAATGATCTCTCCGATCTTAACATCCGGGACTCGGTTGGCTATAACGAAGAGGTTCATGCCTACCGGCGGTGTAACACATCCTATAGCGCCGCAGAAGGTTACGATAATGCCGAACCATATCAGATTCATTCCAAGGCTTGCCACAATTGGCGCAAAGATCGGAACAGTAAGCATCATAAGCGGTGCTACATCCAGGAAACATCCCAGGAACAGATAGATAATTACCATTAGCCATATAACTGTCATTGGTGAAACATCTAAGCTTCCTACCCATTTAGACAATGCCTTAGGAAGTCCTGACAATGACATAAACGAATTGAAGAACTGAACGCCTACGAACAGGAAGAAAAATGATGCTCCCGATCCTACAACGCCCTTCATCGATTTGATAAAGTCCTTAACACTTATCCTGCGCATTGCAAATGTAATTATTGTTGCGCCTACTGCTCCTACTGCAGCACCTTCATTTACTGTACAGATACCGCCCCAGATACCACCCATAACCAGGATGATGAGTAAGAAAAATGGCCATACATGTACAAGACTCTTAAACCTCTCCTTGAGAGGATACTTCTCTGTTAATGGTGCATCCTGCGGCCTTCTTTTAGCCCAGATAACAATCGTTACACACAGGCATATAAGCAGAAGAATACCCGGAAGCCATCCTGCCATGAACAGCTTGGCAATAGATGTTTCTGACATGATGCCGTACATGATAAGCGGAACTGATGGCGGAATCAGTGTTCCGAGAGGGCCGGCAGCTGCAATTGCGGCAAGTCCCAATCTCGGACTATAACCAAACTTCTTCATCTCAGGCCATGCTATCTGCGAAAATACCATAGCTGTGGTAACACCTGAACCACATACAGCACCGAAGATAGCACTTGAAACTGATGTAGTTATGGCCAAACCGCCCTTTTTATGACCGAACCAATATCTGGCTGATGTATAAGCATCAGTGGTCAGTCCTCCGGCTGAGGCGACATCTCCCATCATCATAAACATCGGCATAACCAATAATGTATATGATGCAGCTGCCGTAACAGGGATAGTCATCATGTAGTTGATACCCATGTCAAATCCCAGGATAGCCATCATACCTACTACGCCTGAAACGCCGAATACGAATGCTATCGGCATTCCTAAAAACATGAGAACGAGCATTACACAAAGCCCAATAATTCCAATAGTTAAAGATGACATTATGCATTTGCTCCTTTCTGTAGTTTAGCTTCCTTCGAAGCTGTAACACCCTCAATAAAATATTTTATTGCGTCAAGCAGAAATTCTACTGCTGCTATCACACTGCCTAATGATGCTAAATAGTAAACATAAAAATTCGGGATCCTAAGAATGAGTGTTGCATTTGACGGTGTCTTAGCAAGATTTCCCGCCTGCTGGAACACCTTGATGGTAACAAATACCAAGAACGCACAACATACAAGATCAAGAACTCCGTATAATATGCTCTTAACATTCAGCGACAGCTTATCCGGGATTGTCTCTACCCTGACATGTCCTCTATGCCTGGTTGTAAACGGAAGTCCGAAATAAACAACCACTACAGTCCCAAGTTCTGCCAGTTCCTGCTGGCCCGGAATAGGACTATTAAATATGTATCTCATAATGACGTCGACAAATATCATCACGACTATCAGAAACAGCATTATCGCTCCGAACCAAACGCATATCCTGCTGATTTTATCGAACGCCTTATTGACAGCATTATATATTTTCTTCATAAAGCATACCTTCTGATTTACTGTGTACGTTACGCAGTAAACTCCTATTTTTTTACATGAGGCACAGCATCTTCATGCCGCGCCTCATATATTAATTTTTAGAACCTTGATATTATTTCTTAAGACTTAGTTATTAGCTACAGCCTCATCAATAATTGCAATAATAGCATCACCATCTAATCCGGCTGCCTTAAGATTTTCAACATATTCATCCTTGTATGACGCTGTTGCTGCCTTCATAGCCTCCATTAATTCATCAGATGCCTGATATACAGTAACTCCCTGACCCTTAAGAGTTTCAATTGAATTATCGTATTCTTCTGCCAGCTTCGGAATGTAATAGTTTGTAATCTTTTCTGCAAATGCATCCTTAATTATTGTCTGCAGATCTTCAGGAAGTGAGTTCCATGTATTATTATTCATGCCACAGAACATGCAGCTCATGCCGATGGCTCCCTGCATAAGATATGGGCAAACCTCACCAAGACCTGTTGTTGATCCGTATAAAGCACCTGTAATTACGCCATCAAGAACTCCCTGCTGAAGAGCTGTTGTCTGTTCTGAAGGCTGAATTGAAACCGCTGTTGCTCCTAATGAACCTATAGCATTAGACATGGTAACTGATGAGCCTCGCAGCTTAAGTCCTGCCAGATTTTCCATTGAATTTACTTGTTTTTTTGTTGTAAAGAGTTCAAGCGAGCCTGCAGGAAGGAATGTAAGCACTTCCATGTAATCTGTATATTCAGGAAGCAGATCTGCCTCTAACAGATTGTTCATAGCAGCATAAACCTGTGCATCATTTGAATAAAGGAATGGGACATTTAATCCTTCTGAGACTGTGAATGAGCCAACCATTCCGGGTGACATATCAATAATGTCTATTCCGCCCATTGTAAACATATTCCAGATATCAGCCGGTGCTCCCAATGTATTATTATGGTAGATTTCAAACTGCAGTCTGCCGTTTGATTCCTCTGTGATCTCTTCAAAAAGTTCATCATACATCTGGGCAAACCATGTACTGTCACCACGAGTTGTGCTGACCTTCAATGTGTAAACTGTGTCATCTGCATTTTCCCCTGCATATGCTGTAAACGGAACAGCTGCCATACATACTGCAAGAGTCATACAAAGTAATTTCTTCATTATTTTCCTCCTCCATCAATTGAAATTTTGTATGTTTTCGTATGTGAGGATTATATGCCCCTGCCATATAAAAGTATAATGTTAAAAAGTTATCATGCCAAAATCAAAAGGAATGGCTTTATTTTGTTAGTTGCAGCTTACTATATAGCAATGTGCTCAATATTGCCTTTTAATTTATCAATACACATTTTCTCTTTTATTCTTTCTCTTAATTTTGTATAATCAGCCTCGTTGGTTAGCGTTAGCTAACCTTTATTATGCACTAACAAATCTATGTTGACACATCCTATGAGGGATATACGGGCTGCGTTAACCATTCAGGTTTAAGTCGGTCTGTTTTCCCGGCAAGAGATGCATTCAACACACCAGAACAAGAGGTAAGAAATGAAGAAAAATCCAGTTTTATTAACAGCAGGTATCGTCATTTTGTCTATGGCTGCAAGCACAGCAGCATTTGCAGGCGATGCAGCAAACACAGAAGTCGCAGCTGAAGCTGCTGCAGAAGCTTCAACATATGTTGTTATGAACATCCCTTATGGAGAGTTCTACGCAAATGAATACGAAGGCGGAGATGCAGTTGACTCAGTTTCATCCGCAACAATGCAGAAGCCAGCCAAAGAAGGTCTTACAGGTGGTTCATACCATCTTGAAGACAATAGTAAGATCTTAGGTATCTCATATCCTGTTGCCGTTCCGGAAGGCGTAACACTTGATGAGAGCCTTAAGGTTGCAGCTGCAGAAGATCTCTATGCTGCAGCTGATTATTCATATTGCGAACTTACAGAAGCTCCTTCTTATTATAAGGTTCTTACTGTAAATGAGGACGGTTCCTACTCTTTCGGCAAATCAGAAGGTGAAGTAACGGAAGTTACATCAGAGGTTACTATTGAAGATCAGTCAAGATGGAGCGACTTCGTTCTCGTATTTGATGAGAGCTTCCAGGAATATACAGTTTACGGTGCTGTTGTTCATACTGCTGAAGGCAGCAGCTACGGTATGCGTACACTCGAGAATATCTGGAGAGGATTCGAGATTGGTATTACGACAACATCATATTTCGAGGATGTTCATGGCGGACAGCAGTCATATGAACCATACGAGAGCCTCATGGGACAGACGATCGATCAGGTTACATTCTATACAACTGAAGGTATCAAAACTGTAAGCACCAGCGTTTACGTTCCTTACAAGTTTGAAAATACCATCGAAGTTGCTGAAGCTGATATCACAGCCGGCGAGACAGCTGTAACTCTTACAGGTTTCCCTGAAGATTATGAGGCTGAATATTCAATTGAAGGCAATGGCGAATTAACATGCGATGGTGCTAAGATCACATGGGAAAATGCATTTGCCGGAACATATACACTTAATATCACAGATGCAAGCGGTAAGTACGCTTCATATTCACAGGACTTCATCCTGTCAACTACAGATGTAATCGCTGAAGCAGGCGACGATGCCCTTGTAGCAGCTGAAGGTGTATCAGATGAAGCATTTGCAGCTTATATTTCAGCTATTACAGACTTCGATGCAAACGGAACTAACTTCCAGGCAACAGGTAAGCACGGAACACAGATCGTTCTTGAGGACGGAAGCATCGACAAGACACAGAATTCTGTATTCAGCGAAGTTGGTGATTATGAACTGGTTATCCATGCAGCAGGATATTCTGATGTAACAATCTATGTTCATATCGACGAGGTTGCTGAAACAGAAGAGTCAGAAGGCGGTCAGGGTCACGGTGAAGGCGCTCAGGGCGGCCAGCACTAAGCTGTGATCATTCCGGTGCCAATCATAAATGCATTTTTGCAAATGGCCGCTGAATAATTATAATTTATGAAAAGTCAGCAAGTTTCCTGCATGACGCTAACTCGGCCACTATATCGATGGTATAGTGGCCGATTAAAATCATTAAAAAGTCGACACTTCTATATGCACCTTGACAAGGTGCTATTCGTGTCTTATGAGGGCTTATGAATTTTATTATTTCTTTTATACTTGTTATCCTTTTTGTCAGATATTTGGGTGAGGTTCTTAAGAAAAAGCCCACTGTATTTTATATAGCTGCAGCTGTGATCGCAGCAGCCGTTGCAGCTGTGCATGCTCTGGGATATCACTTCTCAGGAGTGTTCGGCAATTATATAGAGCCACTATTTGCCAGGGCCGGCATCTCCGGTGCCATGTTCATACTTGTAATGTATGCCGGTGCAGCCCCTGCAGGCTCATATGTTTCCAGAAAGCTGATGCCGATTCGCGGACAGCTCTCAATTATTGCCAGCATATTAACGCTGGGGCATAATGCGGCATACGGCCTCACATATTTTAAGAACCTGTTCACCGCCGGTGCTGATATGCCGATATATCAGCTTATGGCTTCCGTCTGCTCTCTCATAATGATAGTTATAATGATTCCTCTCTTTATAACATCATTTATTAAGATACGCCGCAAAATGAACGGCAAAAAATGGAAGAAGCTGCAGCGGCTTGCCTATGTATTCTACGGTCTTACATATGTTCATATTGTACTTCTCATTATGCCTCAGGCACTGAGACAGCGGACCTGGTACGTTGTAAGTTTCATCCTATATACCGCCATATATCTCGGATATCTGGTATGC
>CAVBWS010000017.1:0-34960 GCA_963599255.1 Treponemataceae bacterium | reverse complement strand
GATTCCACCATGCCCATTGGCTGTGCATACGATTTCTTATACCGGATTGAATCGGGTATACGTCACTCTTGCTTCCGTTAATTTCGGATTTTACCAGCACCTTGTTATTAATTACGCTGTCATCCTGCACATACGCCTGAGGGTATATGTGATCTACGTCGTATTCTTTGGAGCCAGCCATAAGTTTTTCCAATACAATAGGCTCCCCACTGTATGCACATCTTCCAAACTGCATAAAATACAGGAATAGTCTGTCCGACTGCAGGCGATTGTCTACATACTCGCCCATTCCCTCTAATTGATGTTTTAGGTCTCTTACGTCTTCATCCTTACATTTTGTGTAAAAATCCAGGATCTGCTGCTGCCTGCTCTTGGTACGTTTACCCTTCTGATCTTCCTTACCGCCTCGCGTCATTTCAATAAATATCTTAGAAGGTTTTCCAAATGCCTTTTCTACGTCCTTAACAATTGCAAGTGTTCTGTAGATTGGGCGCCTTACAGCATTTGAAATATACATATCGTCCAGACGTTCCTTTAATTTCTGGCCGCTTGACAGATAATATTTTTCAGCATACGCAGCAATGTCCTCAGCAAATGTGTATTTATCTGATAAAACCTCCATCAGATTGTCATTTGTATCCCACATTGTCTTAAGAATTGTTGTGATTTCACCGATTCTCTTATCAGCGCCTTCTAACTCCATCAGTAATTTTCTGGACAGCCTGCCAAAATCCTTAACCTTAATCTTGCAGATATATTTTACATCTTCCTCTGACAGGTTAGGATATTGTTTACGGAGCCATTTAGATACCCTGCTTTTATCTTCAGCATACGAGGCTCTCTCAATTATCCGTTCAACATCATTTTCTGACAGCAGACCACTCGTAAGCAATTTCTTAAATGACAGGTATGATGACAGGCTTGAATGTATCTGAATATCTATTCCGCTTATAGATTCAAGCGCATCCTTGTCAATATATCCATTGCTGATAAGGTATTCCTCCACGTCTTTTCTTCGAACCTTTTTCTTCTTCTCAAAAAGTTCTTTATAAATACCCTGTTTAATCTCCGGTGAGACCTTTCTTCCGTCTATTTTCAGGTTGTTAATCTCATTTAAGACCATGAACTTCTGATAGCACAATGAATCTTTAGGCAGGACATCTTCTCCCGGAAGATAACTGCACTTATTAGTCATCTTCTTAATAAATGATTCCTCACTGGCATCATCATCAACCATTTCCGCAAAATTCCATGGTGTTATCATGCCGGCCTTTCTTTCAATCCAAGCGTGTTCTGAGCCACGATTAAGCGGTCCTACATAATAAGGTACTTTAAACTCAAATATTGATATTATCTTGTCTATGCCGGATGTGCCATCACTTACCTCCTTCAGGAACGGCAAATACACCTGCGCATTATCCAGGATTTTCTTAAGCTCATATTCATATAACTGACGAGGGATTACACGATTGTCTGTGTTCTTCTGCTTAGGCAAAAATGTTCTTAATTCAAGTCTTCTTGTCATATCCGAATATTCTTCTTCATCGCATTCGTCAGGTTTTATAGAATTAATAGTCTTTAGAATGAATTTCGAAAAATCCTCAACATTTGCTTTTTTCTTAACGTCAGACTTTATTGAATCAGCAACATTATAAGAATATGCCACATAGTTATCCGCCTTAGCCTCACGGAATACTTCGTCGTAACTCTCTGGTTTATATTTGCGGACAAAATATTTTAAGGTCTTTAGATCCAGTTTGTGCTGATCATAAACTGCTACCTTAGAAGCTGAAATTGTTGATATTCCAGCCTTATTATCAAGAATATCTGCCAATACGCTCCAGTCGTAGACAGCCCTAAGTTCTGCTATCATGTCATAGTCATCACCAATATTTGCCATCAATTCTGCGAATTTTTCTTCGTCCATTCCAAGAGAAACAGAGCCAAAATCAGCATATTCCTCCTTGCCAAATATATCTTTCGCCTGGCATGTTCCGCCTGCTAACAGTCTGATAATAGAATCCTGACTATACGGAAATTCGTCATTCACTGTTTTCTCCGGTTTTTTCCCATCAAGAAGAATAGTTGTTAAGTTCTTAACCTTAGCTGTAACACCTTCTTTTTTCTTAAGTGCTGATGCAAATGCATCTACATCGATATTTCCCCAGGGACTGCTATAGCCGTTATCAGCAAAAAAGCTCATAAAATTATCATATACAGCCTTGATATCTGTTATTTCATCTAATTTATTAATATTGATATTGTTAAGGAAGTGTCCTCTATGCGCCACTAACCAGGCGCACGCAAGGTATACCAGACGCACATCATGTGCGTCCTTGCTATTCATAAGTTCGCATATCAAATGGTGAATCGTAGGATACTGCTTCATATATTCTGCATCCGTATAACCTTCATCATTAAAGAATATATGTTCATCCTCCGTCTCATCACGCCAACGGAAGCTCTCGTCAAGTCGAATAAAAAATCGTGGATCTATCTTGGATATTGCTCCTGCGAAGATTTCTCTTACAAGCTGCACTCGTTGCTGCCTGCGGTCAAGCTTTCTGCGTGCGGATCTAAATCCTCGGCGTTCATCGCTAAGTGACGCTGCTTCAAAGATAACGCTTCCCCATGCATCATCTCCATGAAATCTCAGTAAATTATATTTATCATCTGTGACAGCCCAACCCACAGAATCAGTACCAATGTCCAGTCCTAAATAAACATTTTTTTCATCAACCATTTGACAATTCCTCCCGCATACACTATGATGACTATGCAAAATGTAGTTCCCCTACAGATTGCACTGCGAGTTCAAATAAAAGTTTACTCAACCCGCTGGTTTATCCAGCCACACAGTGTGTGTACATTAAGACTTCTGCATGAAGTCTTTTTTGTTTTCTAAAACATTCTTTAATTTTCGCAATTCCCAGCCTTATTGCTGAACGCCCTTATGATTTTGCATCCATCATAGCGCCATATCTGCTTTAATGCAATTCAAATTGGTGCTTTTTACTCTTTTTCATCATAGAAACTCATATTTATTGTGCAGATTCATTAATGCCCTGAGTACAAGGACAATATTTTTGATTCATAATCCCGTGAGATTACCATTATACAAAGCAAAATTCCGGATCACTCCGGAATCAACAACAAAATCTAATGACATTGCGGACTTCAAAAGTCATGATGTCCTATCATCCATCAGGGCTATTGTTTTTGTAAAAAAAGAATGAATTATCAGAATAAGCTTTGCAATTATGACGGCAAATCTGTAGTATATAGGGCATGAAAATACTTCGAATTATTCTGACATCGGCCACAATATTGATGATGGCTCTTATATTCTGGTTCTCTGCGCAGCCGGCAGACGAATCCAGTGAGATGAGTACCTCGGTGGGACTTACCATAGGTCGTATATTTGTTCCTGACTTTGAAGAAAAAACTGAAGCAGAACAGATATTGTATGCCCAGTCCATAGATCACCCGGTTCGCAAATGTGCTCACGCCTCCGAATATGCCATATTAAGTGCGCTGTGCATTTGCACTCTACTCAGCTGGTCATGCGACAGGAAGCTGCAGCAAAAGGATGATAATAATTACCATCCTTCATCAGCATCAGTTACAAACATTAATAAACCTGCAGCCTTAGTGACTTTATTCGGTAAGAAAATCAAATTAAAAGCCGCTATATCTATGATCGTCTGCGGCTGGCTAATCGCCACGATCTATGCAGCTACAGATGAATTTCATCAGCTCTTCGTAGACGGAAGAGCCTGTCTGTTTACAGATGTGATGATTGACTCAGCAGGCGCAGCATTTGCAGCAATAATCATATTACTTATTATTCTAAATGCTGCTCGCCGCCGAGATTCGTGATATGCATTTCTTACTCATACTCCGCCGGATCTTGCAGTCCATTTGCTGCAAATGCTGCCAGTCGATCCCTGCATGTTCCGCATACGCCGCATGCCTTCTCATGTCCCTCGTAGCAGCTCCAGGTAAGTTCAAAAGGTACGCCTATTTCCATGCCGGTACGAACCACCTCAGCCTTAGGCTTGTCAATAAATGGTGCCACCACAGTCAGTTCGTTGCCGCTTCCTATATAAATCGCATCTGATATTGCCTTATTAAATGCTATGCTGGTATCAGGATATGCATTGCCTGCCGCATCGTCCGCATGTGCCCCGTAATATATTTCATTACAGCCATGACTTAACGCGATAGCAGCGGCTGAAGACAGGAACAGCCCGTTTCTGTATGGAACGTATGTATTGACCGGTTGGCCATCAGTTTTCTTGAGCTGCTCTGAATACTCCTCGTGGGGAATCTCCTCGGCGGCTCCCTCCAGCAGTGTGCAGGCACTGTCCTTAAATATCTCACCCAGGTCCAATGTTATACGTTTTACGCCATAGTAAGCCGCTACCTGCTCTGATGCCGCCATTTCTTTTTTATGCTTCTGTCCGTAATAAACAGACAGAGCCAGGACTTCACCGGCTCCATATTTTTTAACTGCCATCCCCAAGCACACGGAACTGTCCAGTCCGCCGCTAAATAATACTAATGCCTTCATTATTCCTCCAATTAATGCAATCCTCACGCATTTACACAAATGATTCTGTCGATTATATATGCAGAGGCACATTTCTCTTACCTTTATTCACAGTCTGTTACGCGGTCATTTATAATGCCTATGCAAAAAGCCTCATTTTATCTACATACCATGAACATTTATTCCATGTTAAACATGAGCACGGACAGCAGCATAAGCGGCGCTGTCTCTGTCCTTAATATCCTTGAGCCTAAGGAGATCTGTCTTGCATTTGCTCCGCCTTCCGAAGGTGTCATACACGCCAGTTCAACCTCGCTTTGTTCGAATCCGCCTTCCGGTCCTACAAATATTCCTACGCTCATTCCCGGTTTGATTGCTGAGATAATCTCCTTGGTCACCTTCATATCCTTATAATTTTCATAAGGAATGAGTACGAGATCCAGACCCGACGCATACTTAAGTGCATTTTTCAATGTCATTATATCCTCCACCTGCGGGATGATACCCCGGCGGCTCTGCTTGGCTGCACTCTCGGCTATCTTCTGCCAGCGTTCCAGCTTACTCTTACGTTTCTTCGGATCATACTTGACGACGCATCTGGCTGTTTCCACCGGAATGATCCTATGCACACCCAGTTCAACGGATTTCTGGATAATATGTTCTAATTTATCAACTTTAGGCATTCCCTGAAACAGGTAGAACTTAACCGATGGCTCCGTACCTGCTGCCTCTCTCGTCTCGATACTGCAATGGATCTCATTTTCCATTATGTTGCTGATGTTGCAGGTATAATCGCTGCCTGCGCCATCGCTTATCAGCAGCTGCTCGCCTTCCCTCATCCTAAGCACATTTTTTATATGATTAACGTCCGTACCGTCTATGATTATAGAGTCTGTCAGAATATTCTCAGGTTTTACGAAAAAATGGTTCATGATCTTTCTTTCCTTTGCAGTTACTTTAAAGTGCTGCCTGTTAATATGCATCCCAAAATTCACATCACAAAGCAGTCCTCAATTGCGGCTGTTCGCGACCAAACTCAGCCACCGGCTCATTATACGACACATATGCTGCGAATTCCACATACTTATCTGCTGTTTGTAAGCAATACCAGAAAGATTCTCACTTGCATCTATTCTCGTCCCAAGCATTGACACCAGATATATGTTTCTTGTTCTTGCAAATACATATTCTCGCGAATCGCTTAATAGGAATGATGTTCTCTATTACATGAAAACAACTGCCGCGCACCGAATTTTGCGGCACGCAGCAGCTGTTTTTTACATTATAAGAATTGCTTTAGTAATTGCCCTTGCCGTCATTCCACTTCCAGGAGGTGATCTCCGGCATATCCACACCATAGTCATTGATATAATTGCGATGTTCTACAAGCTTGTCCTTCATCTGCTGAATCAGGTATGCTCCCTTATTGCCCAGCTCCGGCAGCAGATTCACTGCACCTATAACCAGGCTGAATCTGTCCAGTTCATTACGAACTCTCATGTCAAACGGCGTTGTAATGGTACCCTCTTCCTTATATCCGCGAACATGGATATTATTATTGTGTCTTCTGTATGTAAGTTCGTGAACGAGTGTATGATATCCGTGGAATGCAAATAGTATCGGCTTATCCTTGGTAAATATCATATCAAATTCTTCATCAGTCATTCCATGCGGATGCATATTATGAGGCTGCAGTTTCATAAGGTCAACCACATTGACTACTCTTATCTTAAGCTCAGGAAGCTCATGAGTAAGTATGGTAACTGCTGCCAATGTCTCCAATGTAGGTGTATCACCGCAGCAAGCCATAACTATATCAGGCTCCTGTCCCTGATCTGTGGAAGCCCACTCCCAGATCCCTACACCCTGGGTACAATGCTTAACAGCCTGCTCCATTGTAAGCCACTGCGGGCGCGGATGCTTGCTGGCAACTATGACATTGACATAATTTCTGCTCTTAATGCAGTGGTCGAAACAGCTGAGCAGGCAGTTGGCATCCGGCGGAAGATACATTCTTACAACATCCGCCTTCTTATTAGCGATGTGATCCAGAAATCCCGGATCCTGATGTGTGAATCCGTTATGATCCTGCTGCCATACATTTGACGCAAGTATATAATTAAGAGATGCGATATTATGTCTCCACGGCAATTCATTGCACATCTTAAGCCACTTGGCATGCTGAGCTGCCATGGAATCAACTATTCTTATAAATGCCTCATAGCTGTTGAAAAATCCGTGGCGGCCTGTCAGCAGATAACCCTCTAACATGCCCTCGCACATGTGCTCAGACAGCATGCTGTCCATAACGCGTCCGTCCGGATCCAGATATTCATCAACGCCCTCTATCTGCGGATCTATAAATCGTCTTCCGGTAACTTCAAATACTGCCTGCAGTCTGTTGGAAGCTGTCTCATCAGGACCGAATATCCTGAAGTTTCTCGAATCCATGTTAAGGCGCATTACTTCCTTCACATAAGTTCCCAGGATATACATATCCTGCGCCTCGACGCTTCCCGGACCGTCAGGGATCTCCTGTGCAAAATTTCTGAAATCCGGAGTTCTTAAGTCCTTAATGAGTAAACCGCCATTGGCATGAGGATTGGCTCCCATTCTTCTCGTGCCCTTCGGCGGAAAGTCCTTGATCATCTGAATAGGCTCACCGTTATCATCGAATAATTCCTCAGGCTTATAGCTTCTCAGCCAATCCTCCAGAAGAGGCAAATGCTTGGCTGTATCTGCCCCCAATGTGATCGGTACTTGGTGTGCTCTCCAGCTGCCTTCCAGTACATTACCATCTACGACCTTAGGTGCTGTCCAGCCCTTAGGTGTCCTTAATATGATCATCGGCCATATCGGTCGTTTTACGGTATCTGATTCACGGGCTTCCTTCTGGATCTTCTTGATTTTCTTAATGATTGTATCAAGTGTAGAGGCCATCTTCTGATGCATTTCCTCCGGATCGCTGCCTTCTACAAAATACGGCTCCCAGCCACAGCCTTTGAAGAAGCATTCTACCTCAGTATGACTCATCCTTGCGAAAATAGTCGGATTGGCGATCTTGTATCCGTTAAGATGAAGTATAGGAAGTACGCATCCGTCGGTGGCAGGATTAATGAATTTATTACCATGCCAGCCGGTGGCCAGAGGACCTGTTTCCGCCTCGCCGTCGCCAACTACACAGGCTGCTATAAGTTCCGGATTGTCCAATACTGCGCCAAATGCATGTGCCAGAGAATATCCCAGTTCGCCGCCTTCATGAATGGACCCCGGTGTCTCCGGTGCAACATGACTCGGTATACCGCCTGGAAATGAGAACTGCTTGAAGAGTTTCTTCATGCCTTCTCTATCCCTTGTGATATTAGGATATATCTCTGTGTAACTTCCGTCTAACCAATCCTGCGCAACCATAGCATTTCCGCCATGTCCCGGACCGGACAAATATATCATATCAAGATCATTTTTCTTAATCACACGATTCAGGTGAGTATAGATAAAGTTCTGTCCCGGGCAGGTACCCCAGTGACCTACGATTGTTTTCTTAAGATCATCCTCCTGAAGGTGTCTTTCCAGAAGTGGATTGTCCAGAAGATACAGCTGACATGCCGTAAGATAATTAGCTGCCCGCCAGTAAGCATCAATCTGTTCCAGCTCCCTTTTTGATAATGTGTTTTTCAGCATATGTGTCCAGTCTCCTTTCGTCATTTGTTTTAATTATATATATGCATCCGGCATTTTTCCACTATTCCTATGATGATAGCCGACATTTTATCATAAAAACAGCCACGCCATCCCATGCAAAGGACAGCGTGACCATTTTTGTTGCTTTATAATCGTAAGGATAGAATTCCTTTATTGTTTTTCTCTGATCGCTGCCTGCGCTGCTGCCAATCTTGCGATAGGTACTCTGAATGGTGAGCATGATACATAATCCAGACCTATCTCGTGGCAGAACTCAACTGATGTCGGATCTCCGCCATGCTCGCCGCAGATGCCTACATGAAGTTTAGGATTAACTGGTTTGCCCAGATCAATTGCCATCTTCATAAGTTTGCCTACACCCTTTCTGTCAAGTCTTGCAAACGGATCGTTTTCAAAAATCTTCTGATCATAGTATGAATTCATAAACTTACCGGAATCATCACGGCTGAATCCAAATGTCATCTGTGTCAGGTCGTTGGTACCGAAACAGAAGAAGTCCGCATTTGCTGCGATCTCATCAGCTACAAGGCATGCTCTAGGAATCTCGATCATAGTTCCTACAAGGTAATCAAGTTCAACACCTGCTGCCTTAAGTTCGGCATCGGCTGTCTCGACTACGATCTTCTTAACAAAATCATATTCCTTAGACTCACATGTAAGAGGGATCATGATCTCCGGTTCTACCTTAATGCCCTTTTTGATAACATTTATGGCTGCCTTAATGATAGCCCTGGTCTGCATTCTGGCAATCTCAGGATATGTAACTGCCAGACGGCATCCGCGGTGACCCATCATAGGATTGAATTCCTTGAGTGAGTTAATGATATTCTTAACTACCTCTACACTCTTGCCCTGGGCTGCTGCCAATGCTTCAATATCAGCTTCCTCAGTAGGAACGAATTCATGAAGAGGCGGATCCAGGAATCTTATAGTTACCGGATATCCCTCCAGAGCTTCGAAGAGCTTCTCAAAGTCATCCTGCTGATACGGCTCGATCTTGGCCAGAGCAATCTCTCTTTCTTCAGCTGTATCTGAGCAGATCATTTCCCTGAATGCTGCGATTCTCTCAGAATCGAAGAACATATGCTCTGTACGACACAGTCCGATGCCTTCTGCTCCCAGCTCACGTGCCTTTCTGGCATCGGTTGGTGTATCAGCATTAGTTCTTACCTTAAGCCTTCTGAAGCTGTCCGCCCATGCCATGATCCGTCCGAACTCGCCCGCAATTGTTGCATCTACTGTAGGAATTATTCCGTCATAAATATTGCCGGTTGAACCATCAATTGAGATGCTGTCTCCTTCATGATATGTCTTGCCTGCTAATGTAAAATGCTTGCTTTCTTCATCCATTGCGATATCACCGCAGCCTGATACACAGCATTTGCCCATGCCACGTGCAACTACTGCTGCATGAGATGTCATACCGCCTCTTACTGTCAGAATACCCTGAGCAGCCTTCATGCCGGTGATGTCTTCCGGAGATGTCTCCAGTCTTACAAGTACCACCTTCTCACCGCGGGCATTCCATGCTTCGGCGTCATCTGCAGTAAATACGATCTTGCCGCATGCAGCACCCGGTGATGCGCCGAGGCCCTTGCCTATCGGGGTTGCCTTCTTAAGAGCTGCTGCGTCAAACTGAGGATGAAGCAGTGTATCCAGGTTTCGAGGATCGATCATAAGAACCGCTTCTTCAGGTGTCTTCATTCCCTCGTCTACAAGGTCGCAGGCAATCTTAAGAGCTGCCTGAGCTGTTCTCTTACCGTTACGACACTGAAGCATATAGAGTTTACCGTTTTCAACAGTAAATTCCATATCCTGCATATCATGGTAATGCTTTTCTAACACATCACATACATTAACAAATTCTGCATATGCTTCCGGGAACTGATCTGCCATCTGAGCGATCGGCATAGGAGTACGAACACCGGCAACAACATCCTCACCCTGAGCATTTATAAGAAACTCACCCATGAGTTTCTTCTCGCCTGTAGCAGGATCTCGTGTAAATGCAACGCCGGTACCTGAATTGTTATTAAGATTACCGAATACCATAGGCATAACGTTAACTGCTGTGCCCCACGAATACGGAATATCATTGTCTCTTCTATATACATTGGCTCTTGGATTGTCCCATGAACGAAATACTGCTCTGATTGCCTCGTAGAGCTGAACCTTAGGATCTGAAGGGAAGTCCTCGCCTATCTGTTTCTTATATTCTGCCTTAAACTGCTGAGCCAGCTCTTTAAGATCAGTTGCAGTAAGGTCAAGGTCGTAAGCTACGCCCTTTTCTTCTTTCATCTTGTCAATGAGCTGCTCGAAATATTTCTTGCCTACTTCCATAACAACATCAGAGAACATCTGGATGAAGCGGCGATATGAATCATATACGAATCTCTCAAACTTAGGATCCGGGTTGCCGGCTATCATAGCTGCTACAACATCATCATTAAGTCCGAGGTTAAGAATCGTGTCCATCATGCCCGGCATAGATGCTCTGGCACCTGAACGCACTGAAACAAGAAGAGGATTCTTAAGATCGCCGAACTTCTTGCCGTTGATCTCTTCCATCTTCTCAACATTTGCCATTATCTCAGCCATTATTTCATCATTAATGGTTTTGTTATCTTCATAATACTGAGTGCAGGCTTCTGTAGATATTGTAAAACCTTGCGGAACCGGAAGACCAATATTAGTCATCTCTGCAAGATTGGCGCCCTTTCCACCCAACAACTCGCGCATGGAAGCGTTGCCTTCCGAAAACAGGTAACAATATTTCTTACTCATATTCTACTCCTCCTAATATAAGTATTTTTTATACATCTCTTTTTTGAACCCATAAAATTATAACATATGCGCATTTTGTCTACTATTGAACAAATGCTGAAAATCACCGGTTTTTTTGCGTTTTTATATAAATATTTACCATAATTTTGTGCAAACTTCATACATTTCGCAAGTTTTTGTGTACTTAGTACGTACATGCCCTGTCTTATGGATTTGGGAGGATCTCTATCGATACCAATAAATGCAACAAAACACAACAAATAGAGGCTTCTCCTGCGAGGTAACAAAAACTGTTTCTCTCACTGCAGGTCAGAAGCCTCTGATAGTCAAATGACATAAAAACGATATTGTATTCAACAACCTTTTGCAATAAAGATGTTCATAAACTCAATGGAAATATTGTAAATTTTCAGCGAACACTCCTGTTGAGATAATGCATTTCTTATTGAAATGCACTTACAGATATAACATTACCGAATAAATTATAGGTATCGTTATCAGCGACAACACAGTCATCATAGCGCTGCAGCTTGTGGCATTTTCGGCATCTGCATCGTACGCGATTGCCGTCATGCCCACGACTGAGGCTGTAGGCATACCGATATAAATGCACAGCACATTAGTAAGAAGTGTATCCCCCAGCGTCACCTTAAATATAAAATAGGCCGCGATCGGATATACAAGGAGTCTCAGGAACGACAGTACGTATACCTTCTTCTTGCTGAAGACCTCCTTCAGCGGGTACGCTGCAACTGTGCTTCCGATAATGATCATTGACAACGGGGAAGTAATGCTGCCGACAAATGATATGGGCGCTGTGATCACTTCCGGCATATCTATCTGCAGCAGGAAGATTATCATCGCGATAATAATGCTGATAATGCCTGTATTTATGAGTTTCTTAGGTGAGAATTTGCCCTGACCATTTCCGCTGCTCATAATTAAGTAGAAGCCATAGCTGAAAAAGAACAGATTAAAATGGATATTAAGAAGCGCTATATAAAATACTCCCGTGCTGCCATACAATGCTTCTGCCAGCGGAATTCCCAGGAAGCTTACATTACCAAATATCATTGCCGCCTGATACACTCCCCTGGACGACTTCGGTGCATTCATAAGCCGGGTGATCAGGATAGCCAGCACTATTAAGACTGCGTATACTGCAAATCCCACCCACAAAAGCGTAAGTGCATTCTGAAATTCGCTGTTATCCATGGAAACTATACTGTTAAACAAAAGGCATGGCGCCGTGATATGTATTATCAGGGATGACATAGCCTTATTGGCTTCCGGGTTTAATATATTGATCTTCTTAAGGAAAAATCCTATCGCCATAGCAACCAGGATCTTGACCATTGTTACGATAAGTGCATTCATTGATTTTTCTACTCCATCTTCCGGCAGTCAGCGCAGGCATATCGCGGCTATGTCAGCATTTCTTGCTGCCAACTGTTCTGTCTGCATATTTTCAGCGCAATTGCCGCTTACTCATACCTGCAGCTGCTACTGCTCGCTGCTCCATCTTCCGGCTGCGCCGCATGGCAGAACCAGGCCATTGGACTTGACCGGAAGTCCTACTTCATCTGCTTCCACATGACCGCCGAAATTTTTCCCAACTGCAGTCTCTATCATATATGTAAGAACGGCCGGCTGCAGACCGGTTGTATATGAATTAACCAGGAAGAAAAGAGCGTCTTCCTTCAAAAGCTTGCTGCAGATCTTAATAAGTCCGAAGATATTATCCTCTATCTTCCATATCTCTCCCTTAGGGCCGCGGCCGTATGACGGAGGATCCATAATAATGCCGTCGTATTTGTTGCCGCGTCTTATCTCCCGTTCAACCAGCTTCTGGCAGTCATCTACAAGCCACCTAGTCTGCACTTCGTCAATATCAGAGCTTCTGGCATTTTCCTTGGCCCATGTAACCATGCCCTTAGATGCGTCCACATGTGTTACGTGTGCCCCGGCTGCCGCAGCTGCGCATGTAGCTCCTCCTGTGTAGGCAAAAAGATTCAACACCTTAACAGATGTTCCGCTGCCGCCGGCTGCAAGTTCCTTCTTTATCTTCTTATCTATAAGAGCAGAAAACCACTCCCAGTTGGCCGCCTGCTCCGGAAACAGTCCTGTATGCTTGAAACTAAAGGGCTTCAAATTAAATGTCAGGGTTTTGTTGATGCTCTTAAGATCATAATCAATGCTCCACTGCTCCGGAAGATCGAAGAATTCCCATTCGCCGCCGCCCTTATTGGATCTATGATAATGAGCATTTATTTTCTTCCATTCGGGGATCTTCTTAGGAGTGTCCCACAGAACCTGCGGATCCGGACGCAGCAGATTATAACTGCCCCAGCGTTCCAGCTTCTCGCCGCAGGATGTATCTAAAACTTCGTATTCTTTCCAATTATCGGCTACCCACATTTTAAACCTCCAGTTCGTTGCAAGCCTGCTGCAGCCCGTTGTAGAACCTGCCTACATGACTGCCATCCATAAGTCCGTGATGAGTCTGATTCGACAGCGGCATCCATGTTTTTGAAGGATCTGTCGGGTCTGTGAAATATTTGCCAAATGAAATCTTAGGTGCATTATCTACCCCGTCATGAATAACAGTTCTGATAAATCCTGTATACTGTACCCACGGAACGGATGTGTAATTGATAATATCGATATTAGAGCCAATTACTTCTGAAAGTGACACCGGCTCTGCCTTCATCTGTGCCTCATGGGTCTTTTTACAGAACTCTATAATATCATCACACGGCCACGGTCCTTCGCCGATCACAAATATCTCATCCCCCGGGATCAAATGATTAACCATTGGTCTGGTGTGATCAATTATAAACGGCTTGCCGTCAATAAACCGATATCTGTAATTAGTTATACTGTCCGCCATCTTATTGCACAGGTATACCATTACCAGATTGAATGAGATGCCGTGCTTTCTGGCAAATGCCAATGGCTTGGTTACATCTATATTTGCTGTGATTACGATATATGGAAAATCTGTTCCGAGATAGTAATTAAAAAGCTTCGTTCTGTTCCATTCCTCCGGATCGATCCACTCAATGGAGTTATTTTTTTCATCATAAAAACTCATGATCTAGGTTCCCTTCATTATATTAAAAATGTCTTGATCAGCTGCCGTCTGCAGTTTTCGGATAAAAACTACAGATTGCAAATATTAGTGAGTTTTGTCTGCAAGAGTGAGGTTATGTCTATCAGCCCTACTGTCTTGCATAAACATGCTTCAGAGACATCTGTCACTTATGTATTTTTCTGAAAACATAATTGGTAAATATATCACAATAAGCCGCTTCTTGACAACAAAACAGGCATATTTACAGTTACTCAATTATGGTAGATCTTGCACGATTTATAATCCCATGGTGTTCCCTGGCTGCACCAAATATATTAACGAGTCAAATCACATGTTAACCAATTATTGACGTGTTATTAGAAATTGTGATTTGTCTTATTAAAAGAATTGATTTATTATATCAATAGTTGTATATTCTATGCGCTGTAAAAAATAATGAGTTTTCTGGTTTGCATGAAAGATCTAAGTTGGTGGCAGGTTTTTCATACAATTCATGAAAGCTGTATCTGGCTGCATGAATTAGTGACTTATATGCGGTGTCTGTGTAAGGAATGGCTCTGCATAAATATCATACATATTTCGAATAGGTGACGGAGTGTGTAGTTTTTCGATGAAAGATCTGAGCAAGGAACAGAATTTTCACGATTCAGATAAACCGACAGACTCAAAAAAAGAAAGAAGGATAGGTAAAAACATGAAAACATTATATGCTCAGGCTCAGCCTGGATGTGTAAAATTAGCAGAAAAAGATCTTCCCAAGCCACAAGGCAATCAAGTATTGCTGAAAGCAAAATATTCAGCCATCAGTCCAGGAACTGAGCATGGTCTTCTGGCCGGTGAAATTGTTCCTCTGCCGACAAGCATTGGTTATGCCATGGCTGCCGAAGTTATAGAGGTGGGTCCTGATGTAAGAGACTTCAAGATCGGTGACAAGGTCGTTACAACCGGCGAGCATGCTCAATATCTTCTGATGAATGAGCTAAACTGTACTCCATGCCCTCACGGAACAGATCTCAAGCAGGCTGCATTTTGGAACTTAGGCCATACCGGAATGTATGCGATCCGTCGTTCAGGACTTCAGATGGGCGAGCCTTGCGCAGTATTAGGTCAGGGATTTGTAGGTGCTATTACAGCCGTTCTGGCCAAGGTTGCAGGTGCAGTTCCTGTTATGGTTACTGATCTTGACGACGAACGTCTTGAGACATCTAAAAAGTTAGGAATAGACATTTGCATCAACTCAAGTTCTGACAAATATGCTCTTAACAATGCTATTGAGGAACACGGACTCCACGGACTGCCTGTTATATTTGAAGCGACCGGTGCACGCGGACCTTTAATGCAGGCTGCTGATACAGTTGCAGAACGCGGACGTATCGTTATGATCTCTCAGGCTCATAATGCTCCGCTGCCTCCGTTGGATGATCCTATCATGCAGAAGGGTGCATCACTCATCGGTACATATGTTAATTCTAAGCCGTTTAAGCTCTGCAGAGCTGACTTGGAGATCAACGGAACATGGCCTCCTGTAATGAGTGATAAGATCGTGCCATACAGAAATAGCGACTGCTGGTCAAGTGATGAAGATATCAGAGTTTTCTTGAATCTCATTCGTCATCACCGTATCGATATCACACCGCTTATCAGCCACGAATTCAACTATAAGGAAATTCCTGAAGCATATGCGGCTCACGTATATCCTAAGATCGATCCTGAAATGACAGGTGGAGTTATCTGCTGGGAAGACTAACTAATCCTCCATAAAAAACATACTATATGCTTTTTTATCTGCGTAAATATTCGGCCCTGCGGTGTACGCAGTAAGAGCAAAATAATCAAGTCTTCTCAATAAATAAATATAAATCCCTCAGAATCAGTATGTTGATATATGAAAATACTTATCAAGCATACGATTCTGAGGGATTTTTTTATTATCTTCGGCGTCCGTCACATCTCTGAAGACAAAATATTACAGCTCTCTCGAATCCAATATTATTGTAAACGGTCCGTCATTTTCAATATGAACCTTCATATCTGCTCCGAATATACCGGTGCCTACTGTCATATCCGGTTTCAATGTGCGGCACTGTTCGCAGATATAATTATATAATTGTTCCGCGTGCTCCGGGGCACCGGCGTTTATGAAGCTGGGTCTGTACCCCTTCTTACAATCTGCATAAAGTGTAAATTGTGATACAAGAAGCAGCCCGCCACCTACGCTATCCAGCGAAAGGTTGGTCTTGCCCTCGCTGTCTTCGAATATCCTAAGGCCTAATGTCTTCTTTATCAATTTGTCAGCCACAGCTTCATTATCTTCATTGCTGATGCCGATAAATACAAGGAATCCCCTTCCTATCTGGCCTGTAATCTGTCCATCTACCGTCACAGATGCTTCTGTGACTCTCTGAATCACAAATCTCATATATCTTTTCACCTTCGTAAAGTACACCCGGTCAATACTAACATTAACCGGGTTGATCTTCGAACATTTTATTATTACAGAACTTCTACAAGCTCAATCTCAAAATTAAGTTCCTTGCCTGCCATCTCGTGATTAGCATCTAATGTGATCATCACATCGTCCTTAGCTGTAACTGTTACCGGGAACGGCTGTCCTGTCGGGCTTGTAAGATATACCTGCTGGCCTAACTCCAGATGCTCTGAGCCCGGAAGCTTGCTGATCTCTATCGTAAGTACCGCATCCGGATTTGGCATGCCATATGCATCCTCCGGCATCAGGTGGATATTAACCTTCTCTCCCACTTCCATATTGGCAACAGCCTGGTCAAATCCCCTGATCATCATTCCCATACCGCATACAAAATCAAGTGTCTCGCCTCTTCCGTATGATGAATCAAATTCCTTGCCATCGTTAAATGTTCCTCTGTAATTAACGCGGCAGGTCTTGCCCACATTTTTGCCCTCCATAACGGGCTGAGGGGCTCCGCAGCCTCCGCCGCATGAGCTGCATCCGCCGCCGCAGCCAGAGCCGCAGTCAGAACCACATCCGTGTTCCTCAGCTTCTTCATCATGATGGTCACAATTAGCTGTACTTTCTGCTATGAGTTCACCATTTATATAGGCCTGCACCGCTTCGTCTGCATTGCCGCTGACGCCTGCAAATATCTCAATTCCGGCATTTGCCAGCGCATTCTGTGCGCCTTCACCCATGCCTCCGCAAATAACTGCGCCTACGCCCTTATCTGCCAGAAATCCGGCCAGTGCCTCATGGCCTGTGCCATCAGTTCCGATGACCTGGCTTGATACTACCTTACCATCTTCCACATCATATATTTTAAAAGATTCTGTTCTTCCAAAATGCTGAAATATCTTCCCGTTATCATAAGTTACTGCTATCTTCATATGTTCCTCCTGAATTTTATCACTTCTAGTCCGGCAACCCATCCGCCGGTTAAGCTTCTGCCTTGTTAGTTGCTCGCTGCTGATTCTTTTTCTATCCATATCGCCGGGCGGACTGCATTTCCGGCATACGTCTCCGTTGTTCCGCTGGCATCCGGATGTCCATTATTGCCGACTACAGCCGCGCGGTATACATTGCTGCCGGGAGTTCTGACCCACCACCAGCATGCATCTCCTGAGCTGTCACCATAGACGCCTTGTTCTTTAGCATATTTAGTAGGAATGCATTTGCTTATCTGAAGATCCGTCATATATTCGTTTACTTCAGCAATACTCAGCAGAAATACATTGTCTATTGTGTCATTTCCTGCATCGGTAGTTTCATTAGGATTGGCATCCGCCGTTACCGTTGTCTCAATTATCTGAGCCTTCTGTTCATCTGTAAATGCAGTATTGTAGAATTCGTCGTTAAGCCATTCCCTTACGGTGCTGGTCTCCCATGTAACGCTCTCATATGTGTCATTGTACTGCACACAGTCCAGACCATATTTGCTTATCAAAAGCTGCCTTCCGTCCTCTTCTGCCAGAATGATCCACTCAATGTCCTCTGTACCGTTTCCGGTTTTGTTGTCCTGCTCATAAGTTCCGAATATTACTGTATCTCCCACAGTCGTATCAGCACTTCCTGCAGTCGGAAGCTTCTGACCGCAGGCACTAAGTGCCAACAGCATTACAGCTGCTATTGCAGCCGGTATAATTCTCTTCATGGAGTCTCCTTACAATACTTGAATTTTTAAGTGTCGAACCAAACCTCTCAATTTCACAATTCGGCGCTTAATATCCGCAAAAATAATCTCTTGCCGTCACTTTTTCAGCGACACACAGATGCCATTATATAACAACATTTCATCAATTAAAACAACAAGATACATCAAAGGTGGTCAAAAAAACTTTAAAAAGTATATTTACAATCTGTTTATATGGGTGTAATATCCAGCCGATGAAATTCTGTTTCGGGGCGGGGCGCAATTCCCCACCGGCAGTATAGTCTGCGAGCCCATACGGGTTGATCAGGTGCGATTCCTGAACCGACGGTTATAGTCCGGATGAGAGAGACGATCATGATCATATTGATATGTTTTGGTGCCCTGATAGTTATTATCAGGGCACCTTTTTTATCACAAGTCGTATTCCAAAACAGGTTTTCAATCAGTTTAATCAAAGGAGAATTTGTAACATGGAAAACACTGCAAAAAAAGTTAATGTAAGACAACTGGTTATTCTGGGTATGTTCTGCGCGCTGGCATATGCTGTTATGCTTTTATCTAAGATGATCCCTATCAGCGTGGCCGGATTTCTTACTCTGGACTTCAAGGATGTGATCATCGCAATCGCCAGCCTGCTGTTCGGACCTATCCCTGGTGTAATTATTTCGGTAATCGTATCCTTCATTGAAATGATCACTGTAAGTTCAACCGGTCCTATAGGACTTCTTATGAACATCCTGGCTACCTGCTCATTTGTTGTACCTATGTCGATCATTTATAAAAACAAGAAGAAACTTTCCGGTGCCATCGCAGGCGCTATTGCCGGCGTTTTATGTATGACCGTCATTATGATCTTATGGAACTGGCTGATCACTCCATTATATATGGGTGTTCCGCGCGAGACCGTAGTAGCAATGCTGCTGCCTGTATTCCTGCCATTTAACCTGATCAAGGCTGCCATGAATGCTGCTGCAACCGTACTTCTCTACAAGCCTGTTGTTACAGCACTTAGGAAGGCCAAACTGCTCTCTCCTTCAACCGGTACTGCTCCTAAAAAGACCAGGACAGTCGGCGTAACCCTTGTTTCATTATTTATATTGGCTTCACTTATACTGGTGGTTCTCGTATGGACCGGCACGATTTAAATCTTATATACGGTAAAATAAAATGCGGCTGTCATACTATAGATTTCAAATCAATGGTATGACAGCCATTTTTCGTTAGTTTAATCCGAAGAGATCTAACAATTTCTGCCAGAAGGTAAGAGGTTTCTCCTCTGTCTCAACAACCGCTGCTGTTTCTTCCTTTTCAATTGCCGCAGTCTTTATGACAAATTGTACTGAATCCACGTTGGTATTCTTATCAGAAACAAATGATACCACTTCGGCATCTCCTCCGGTAAGAGAAGAAATCATTGAATCAATTTCATCGCTGATCTGTGCATCCATATCTGAGGTTTTATCAGCCAATTCCGAAGTACCGTCTGCAAGCTCCTCCGTTCCGTCATTAAGAGTACCTGCAGCATCCTTTAATTCTTCAACCGATGTTTCCAGTATTCCGGTATTATCATACAGCGTATCCATGTTCTGTTTTAAAGTCTCTGCTCCTGTGGCTGCCTCGCTGACGGCATCGGTATAATCACACAAACCCTGATAGAATATTCCATAATTATCCAACTGTTCCTTCAATGCTGTAATCTGCTGTACAGCTGCCTGTAATTCCGGCTGATATTCGGATGCAGCATTCAAATTCTCCAGCAGACTCGTAAGCACAGCCGAATACGTAGATGGTGTAAGTGATATGCTGTCCATGCCATAAGCATTAAGCTGTGCGTTAATCGTCGTCTCTGCAGCACTGCATAATCCCTCATATGTTGTATTTGCAGCCGCAGTCAGTGAGTCATTTTCTTCAGTGATACTTGAAAGTCCGGTATATAAATCCCCCGCTCCATTTGTCAGAGTTCCTACTCCTGAATTTAATTCACTCACTTTGCTGTCCAATGTATCGGTGGCATCATACAATTTACCTGTTCCGTCATTTACCTCCGATGCTCCGTCATTGATGCTGCTGATTGCAGATGTGATCTCATCCACTTTATCCATCAATTCTGCATCATCTACCTCAAAATTCATATTTAGTCGTATGCCATTGATTGCAGTGGACTCCATCTCAAAATCCGTTACATCAGCATAAATAGATGTTTCAATTCCCTTACCTGGCAATATCGTATATGTCAGCTGCTTATCACTGCCTACATTAGCAACAGTCGCGTCACTGCTTACGATATTCTGACATTTATCTGTGTCCAGAGTAAAGGAGGCTTGTAATGCGTAGCTGTCATAGAAGTTACCGCTGCAATTCTCATTTTTGCTTAGAGAAAAACGGATCTCCAACGCACCGCTCTTCCCTGCAATGTCCTCAGCAGAATATTCCTCTCCATCCAGAAAATAACGAATAGAAATATTCCATGGTATGTCAGTTTCCTTCATGGTGCCCTGATAATAAACCTTGTCGGCATCGGAGGTAAGGGTGATTTCATTTTCATTCAGAGTGATCTGATCCGTTGTGTTTAAAACCTTGACCGCAAAATATTCGCCATAGTCAATGATATCCCCTCCGTTGAAGATATTAACAACTTCAATATCTGTCACATTACCGGCAGCATTGGTCATAATATAAACCACCTCTTCCTTTTCAGAAGGAATACCATCCGCAAATGTCTGAAGTGTGAAAGAGCCTATTAACAGCATCGGCAGTGTAACTGCAGTTATTTTTTTAATATATTTCATCAAGAAATCGCCTCCTTAGATTTTTTAGATTTTATTATCAGCTTATCAAACAGATATAACAGTCCCGGCAAGACAAACAGCACAATAGCAAGTGAGCACAGCGTTCCCTTGCCTAGGAAATATCCCAACTGAGAAAGCAGACCATGAGTTGAGAATATACCCAACAGAAAACCTACCACGGTCAATACGCTGGCCGAAGTCAATACTGATACAGATACAGCTGAAATTGTCTGTATAATTGCCTCTTTCTTGGCATATGTCTGTCTCATTTCCTTGTATCTATCGGTAAATAAAATTGCATAATCCACGGTTGCCCCCAACTGAATGGAACTAATGATCAGATATGCAATGTAGAATATCGCTTGACCGCTGAAATAAGGAATAGACAGGTTGATCCAGATAGCCGTCTCGATGGACAGCACCAAAATTATCGGCAATATCAGTGACTTCATTGTGATCAGCAGTATAAGAAATACCGCACCGATAGCCACCAGATTGACCTTGACCATGTCGGCAGTTACCGTATCCATCAGATCGTATGTGGACACACCCTCTCCTGCCAGATACCAGGTGCCCGGATAATATTGTTCTGCGATATCTCGCACTTTTTCCACCAATGAGAATGTTTCGTCGCCCTCATATTCCGCGTCTACCGTCAGCACCATGCGAGTATAGTTCTCACTATTCAACTTAGCCAGCGTGCCGCTGTCCAGATACTGCTCCGGGACAGTTTCGCCAACAGTATCCACATATGACAGAATACTCTTTACCTGTGATATATCATGGAGTGCTTCTGACAATTCTGCCTGTGTAGCCGTGCTGTCCTTCGGAATCATCAGCACATAGGTGTCTCGTTTACCGAACGCATCTTCTATTGTCTCGGTATCTGCGCCTAACTGCGTATCACTGCCAAAAATATGGGATGCACCATAATAAAAGCTATTGGCATTAGAAGCCAGATAACATGGAACGATGAGAATAGCAAATACAATTACCATCGGCATCATTATATTGCTTACAAATCGGCCAAAACCCTTAAAGCTCGGCATAAATGAACGGTGCTTTGTTTTATCAATAAGCTTGTAGGTACTTAAGATCAATGCAGGCATAAAAGTAAATACAGTGATCAAACTTATTGCCACTCCCTTAGCCAAAGCCAGTCCCAGATCAGGACCGATTTGAAACTGCATCAGGCAGAGCGCAAGAAAGCCGATAACCGTGGTCAGACCGCTGGACAAAATAGAAGTTGTCGACATTGTAAGTGCCTGCACCATAGCTTCCTGAGTATCGGCTGTCGTCTGCCGGCACTCAGCAAATCTGTGCAGCAGGAATACAGAATAATCCAATGATACCGCTAACTGTAGAATATTTCCGGCAGCATTGGTAACAAATGAGATCTCACCAAATACCAGATTACTGCCCGCATTGATGATTACTGCTACCCCCAGTCCCACTAATACCAAAACCGCCTCAGCATATGAAGTGGTTGTAAGCAGCAGCACTAAAAGTGCAAATGCCACGCCTATGATCGCGATAACAGCAATCTCGTTGACTGTGCTGGTGGTGCCTACCGCCGTCGTAACAGCACTGCCGGTCATGGCATTGTCATCACCAATGATATCCCGAATATCATTAACCGCATCAATACGTTTATCTTCATCAATCGTTACAGAAAATAATGCATTGCCATCCTTATAATAGATCTCCACCGTATCTGCATCCACTGTCTCCAGCGGCACAGTAACGCTTGCGGCATCATCGAGCCAGGTTACATCAGTAACTCCGGAGACTGCACGCAATTTCTCCTTGTATTCCAGTGCCTGTGCAATGGATACATCCTGCACCATCACTCGTGCATTCGGTATTCCCTCGTCATATTCCTGTTCCATTTTGTCCAATGCCTGAGTCGATGCACTCTCCGGCGGCAGATAGTCGTTCATGTCATAATCTACTGCCACAAACTGCTTACATGCCACGCAAATTGCAAACAATATAAGAAAAATTGCAATAATACATTTTCTGTGTCTGACAATGTGTCTATAGAACCTTGTCATCAGTGTTATTCCCCTTTCGTATTAATCTTTTCATTCTTCAATTTCCGCACAAGAATAACTAAGTGATACGCCATATAAAATGGTCAAATCATCAGCATTTGAGTAAAAATCGGTCAAACCATTATGATTTGATGGGCAAATTTTCTGCAGACAGTTGAGCAAATTGCCGGACAAGTGTATACTAAATAGAAATAGCCGGAGGAAATTATGAAACATGAGATTACTACCTTAAATACAAAGCGAACCCTTGCCGCTTCTCTGAGAAAATTCATGGAAAAGAAGCCTCTCAATAAAATCACAGTCAGTGAGATCATCGCAGACTGCGGCGTTAATCGTAAAACCTTTTATTATCACTTCGACGGGATCTATGCCCTGCTGAAATGGATGTTGGATGAGGAAGCCATTGAGGTAGTCAAACAGTTTGACCTACCGGTAAATTATCGGGAGGCCGTGCTTTTTGTGCTGAATTATGTGCATGAGAACAAGCAATTCTTGTGCTGTGCATACGACGGTATGGGACGTGATGAATTGAAACGATTCTTTTATAATGATTTTATCGGCATAACACAAGCTGTCATTCGAAATACCGAGCATCAGCTAGGTGTTCATACAACGGAAGAATTCAAGGATTTCCTGTCATGCTTTTATACCGAGGCCATCGCCGGACTTCTGATCAGTGAATTCTTCGGCAAACAGGATTGCGACACGGAACTTGCAGTAAAATACATTTCGCTCATATTGAACAGTTCCCTGCCCAGTGTGCTGACAAGCGCAGATGTTAAGTAAAATACATTTCAAGAAGTTACGTCAAAACAAAGAGCCCAGATAGGAAAACATGACTATCTGGTAAGGCCCGAAGCCAACATATCCTTCTTATCATTTCCGGTATTTTACCTACTCATCTGATTTTCGGTTGCTCAAGAGGCACACCGTCTCCACATTCGGTGTCTGCGGAAACATATCCACACAGCAGCACCTATCAATCCTATATCCCGCCAGCTTGAAGCTCTGAAGATCCCTGGCAAGCGATGACGGCTTACAGCTTACATAAACTATATTATCTACGCCATAGCTTAATATCTTGCCCAAGGCCTTAGGATTAACTCCCTCTCTGGGCGGATCCAGAATGATGGAATCAGGCTTCGGCAGTGTATCCAGTGCCTTTAATACATCATCAGCGACAAACCTGGCATTTACGATGCCATTCAAGGCTGCATTCTCTCGTGCCGCATCAACTGCCTCTGATACGATTTCTACGCCGATCACATTATCTGCTGCAGCACTCATAAGCTGCGCGATGGTTCCAGTTCCGCTGTAGAGGTCAAACAGCAGTCCCCTGGCTTCGGCGGCATATTCTCTAGCCTTACTATACAGCTTCTCTGCCCCGAATGTATTAGTCTGGAAGAAGGAGAAGACAGATATCTTGAACCTGAGTCCTAACACTTCATCATATATGTAATCCCGGCCATACAGAATATCAGTTCTGTCAGACCTTACGGTATCTGATAAGCCGTCATTTACAATATGAAGTATGCCAGTGATACTGCCCTCCAGCTGAAGTGACAGCAGCAGATCAGTCAATTTTCTCAGCAGTTCTTCCTCTGCTTCTATCTCGCCGCTGCCGGCAGATCTCTCGCATTCATTTTCATAGACCTTAACAGCTGCATCCCTGTTGCATACACTATCCGTGTCTGCTGCTGACATATCATCAGTCTGAATGTCTCCTCCTGGCTCATGTTTTGCCTTCTCGTCAGCACACCTATCATAGTATACGCCATTCACGCCCGGATAATCCGAGCTTGTAACCAGCGCTGTCAGTATCTCCCCCGTCGCTGCAGCTCGCCTTATAAGCAAATGTCTCAGGTAGCCCTTATGTGTCTTATTATTATGAAATGTTATCTGACCATTTAAGTAATATCTATTAAAGAAATCCCTGACAGCATTTCTCACCACATTAATATCTTCATGCACCAGATGGCAGTCTGTGATATTGACTATATTCATGAAGCTGCCGCGCATATGAAGACCCAGGGCGAATTCTCCGCCTTTGCATACATCGCCAAAGGTGAACTCCATCTTGTTTCTGTATCCTTCTTCTGAAGGACTGGGAATGATTCCCTCAAATGGGGGATTCTCCAGCAGCGTCATAACCTCATCAGCCTTCATCTTAAGCTGCTTTTCATATGAGATCTTCTGCAGCGTGCAGCCGCCGCATACACCAAAATGAGGACAGAGTGCTTCCCTGTCCTCATAACCTGACAAATCAAGTTTTTTCTTTTTCTTACTCATAAACGAAGATTATTCTCCCGAATTTTGTAGTATTATTCTTCATCATCCTCTGCCATTTCAGATTCTGTTCCTTCAGATGATGTGCCTTTTTCTTCTGTGTCATCACATTTGCATTCATCCGGATCCACTGTTTTTTTCTCTGCCTCAGCGCATTTATCGGTGCACTCAGGCTCTTTCGCTGTCTCAGAATTTTTCTCGTATTTTGATTTCATCTCATCTCCCGGATAATAGCATGGTCCGTCATCGAAATCATAAAATCCCTCATCGTACATGGCATAATTCTTCTTCTTTTTCTTCTGGAAAACAGATAAGAATACTACCACAGCACCTGCTATTGCCAGTACAGCAAATATTGCGCACAGAAGAGCGATCAGGATCTTATTACTCTTCTCATCCACCTTCTTATCAATATAACTCTTTAATTTTGCCAGCTGCATTACGTCAGATACCTTGCTTCCTATTTCATTCATAGCCAATCCTCCTATTTGTATTTCGATCTTATGCTGAGGTTTTAACCCTGCTATATAGTTATCTTCTCCAGTTTAGCAAATGCTGCGAACATCTTCTTGGTGCCAAAATCCTCGAAATCTACTGTTACCTCGTAATCCCTGCCGCCTTCATCAATTGCAAGTACAACTCCCTCGCCGAACTTGGCCTGATATACACGATCACCCACATTATAACCCAACTCTTCTTTAGATTTAACAACAAATTGTTGTTTTGCGGAAGAACTTGAGGCAAATGGCTTCTCATTCAATTTAGATACTGCAGATCTCGGCCTTGTATTGCCGAAACCGTCAGAGGATGTTCTCACATCATTTGCCTGATTTTGTTTAACATACAGATTATCCCTGTCATTTTCAAGCAGCAGCGGCGGAATCTCCCGAACAAATCTTGATAAAGCAGATGTTGTAGTCTCACCCCGCACCATCCTGTTCCTTGCAGCTGTAAGCACCAGATGTTTTTTTGCCCTGGTGATTCCTACATATGCCAGCCGTCTTTCTTCTTCAAGGTCAGAAGGATCGTCGGAGCAGATCGCCGCATTCATCGGAAACAGCCCGTCCTCCATGCCGCACAAGAACACATTATCAAACTCCAGTCCCTTAGCCGAATGAATCGTTATGAGAGACACGTAGTCGTCTGATGCATCCCATGAATCTATATCCGCGATCAGAGAAACTTCCTCCAAAAATCCGCTTAACGAAGCCTTATCCTGCACCATAACGAACTCATCCGACCTCATGTCACGTCCATCTCCGGTATTTTCCCGGGATTCAAAGCTCTCTTCATATGACGCCGCTTTATTTACAAATTCTTCTATGTTCTCTATTCTTGCATCTGCTTCAGGCGTCTTCTCCTGCTGAAGCTCTCGCAGATATCCCGTCTTATCCAAGATCTCATTAATCAGTTCCTTAAGACCCATCTGCTGTGCATCCATTCTGAACTGATCAATTAAATCTCTAAATGTTCTTAACTTCTCACCGGTTCTTCCGAATATGCCTTCCGTAACACCCGTATCAAGTGCCGAATAAAAGCTTATTCCCTTATCATCAGCCAGCTGCTGAACCATATTTATTGCCGCCGCTCCGATGCTTCTCTTCGGCACATTTATAATTCTCTTAACTGCCACGTCATCCGAGCCGTTGTCTACTGTCTTAAGATATGCCAGAATGTCCTTTATTTCCTTACGCTGATAGAAGTTTACGCCGCCTACGATCTTATACGGAATATTGGCACGTATAAATGCTTCTTCTATCGCACGGGACTGAGCATTTGTTCTGTACAGGCAGGCACAGCTGTTAAGAGGATAACCTTCCTGACGGTACTTGCGAATGACAGCTATTATCCTGTCAGCTTCCACATAAGGATTATCCACATAGAACAGCCGGATCTTCTCACCGTTTTCTGACTGTGTCCATAAGGTCTTGGCCTTACGCTGAGTATTGTGCTTAATAACCGCATTGGCTGCATCAAGTATATTCTTAGTAGAGCGGTAGTTCTGTTCCAGCCTGATTATTGTCGCATTCGGAAATACCTTCTCAAAATTCAGGATATTAGCAATATTCGCGCCTCTGAACTTATAAATAGACTGGTCGTCATCTCCTACTACACAGATGTTCTTGTATTTTTTGGCAAGCAAGCCCACAAATACAAACTGTGCAGTATTGGTATCCTGATATTCATCCACCGAAATGTATCTGAACCGTTCCTGATACATCTCCAGCACATCCGGGAATTTTCTAAAAAGTTCTACGGTCTTAACGATCAGATCATCGAAGTCAAAAGCATTATTTCGTTTCAGCTCAGCCTGATACTCCCTATAGACCTGAGCTACCTTGCTCAGATAATAATCCCCGCTGGCATTTGCCTCAAATTTATCTACACTTATAAGCTCGTCCTTGGCAGATGAGATCTGTCCCAGGAACCACTTCTCCTTGAACTGCTTGGTATCAATATTGAATTTCTTGCAAATATTTTTTATTACAGTCTTCTGATCGTCAGAATCATAGATCGTAAAATTACTGTCGTATCCCAGTTTTTCACAATGCATTCGCAGAATTCGCACGCAGCATGAATGAAAGGTGCAGATCCATGCTCCCTGTAGATTCATTCCCAGCATCTGTTCCTGGCGTTCACGCATCTCTGCTGCTGCCTTGTTGGTAAATGTAATTGCCAATATCTGTCTCGGGTTAACACCCAGTTCCCGGATCATATAAGCGATCCTGTTAGTTATAACTCTGGTCTTACCGGACCCCGCTCCGGCAAGTATAAGAAGCGGCCCTTCTGTTTTAAGGACCGCTTCTGTCTGTTTATCATTTAATGTCTCTGTAAACTTACTCATAAACCTTTATTTTTTCATTCTGTCAAATATTAGTTTGTATCCTTCGCCGCCATCATCAATTGAACGTTTTACTCTGGATATGGTGGCAGTAGATGCTCCGCTTGCTTCCGCAATTTCCTGATAAGTCCTCTTATCCTTAAGCATTCTGGCCACCTGAAAACGCTGTGCAAATGACACAACTTCATTAGCTGTGCAGACATCTTCAAAGAAAACGCAGCATTCTTCTATATTCTCAAGCAACAAGATCGCATTTAAAAAATCATCTACTTCTTTTGTTCTAGTTATTTTCCCCATTACTAATCGCCTTACATAAATCTTATGAACATCGCCTTATATCTGATCTTCTGCAATGTTCAAGACATCATCAACCTATTTTTGCTCCGCACTGTGAACAGAACTTAACGCCTGCCTGAAGAGCCGCTCCGCATTGTGAGCAGAACTTCGGCGCAGATCCCGGCTGTGCCGTGCCTGGAGCTGTCGATGCATCTGCATTCTGTGATGGTGCTGCGTTCTGAGCCGCATTCTGTGCACCCATCTGATACAATCCCTGTATGTTAGCAGCACCTCCTGCCATACCCATGCCCATGAAGCCTGTCATAGCTCCTGCAGTGTTGGAAGCAGCTGCTTCCATGGCATTGGCCTGCGCACCTGCCAGCACGCCTGCTGCCAGTGTCGGATTGGACAGGGCTGCTCCTCGCTGGGTCTGCTTGATAAGTTCCTGTTCCTCTTCTGGAAGAGTAACCGAGCCCAGAGCAACACTTACTACTGCAAGACCTCTTAAATCTCCCCACTTGCTTGATAATGCCTGATTCATGGCCTGCTCAAGCTCTGTATTATGAGTTATTATCTCATTAGGTCTTAACTGAAGGGCTGACAGCTGCCCCATGGCCGGCTGAAGCGCTGAGATAAATTCTGTTTTTAATTGATTATCAATCTGAGATCTCTTGAATGTATCCGCAACATTGCCGCATACATTCGTATAGAATTTAATAGGGTCAACGATTCTGTATGAATATATGCCTGAACATCTGACAGAAACGTCCAGATCCAGGCCTATCTTAGCATCCACTACCCTGAAAGGAACCGGATTAGGTGTTCCGAATTTATTATCAATTATCTCCTTGGTATTGAAATAATAAACCCTCTGGTCATGACCTGTATCGCCGCCATATCCGATACGTGCTCCGATCTGCTGGAATGTCTGCTTTATCGCATCGCTGAGATTACCTGAGAACAGGCTCGGCTCCGTAGATGTATCATATGTAAACTGACCTGGTTCTGCACAAATTTCAACAACCTTGCCCTGATCAACAATAATCATACACTGTCCGTCAGCTACAACGATTCCTGAACCATTAGAGATAATATTGTCATTTCCCTTGGTATTGGATGAACGATTGCCGACCTTCTTCTGACCCTTGACCATAAGTGTATCCGGATCTAATGCCTCGCAATAGAAAAACTCCTTCCATGTGTCAGCTAAGGCTCCGCCTGCTGCACCCAGAGCTGCTGAAATAAGTCCCATAAAGAATCTCCTTTTCGCCAAATAATTATAATTAACCTCATATATAATAGTTTAAAACAGGATTTTATTCAATCTCTACTTTATAAAAATGTTTCTCCGGTGCAGGTCTGACGCAGGTTTTACTTTGTAACATTTGCATTTTTGTTTTACTTATTATAAGATTATTTTGAGTAAATTTATACAAGGATCGGACTAATAATGAACTAATCACTTATTCTGGCTTGCAGCAAAATCTTTCTTAACAGATTAACATTATTATTCAGATTTCCTTCTAATACAAAGAAATGGAGAATAAGATGACAGATACTAACAGATCTACCCACAGAGCATCTTCACTCAGATCTTCCTCACATGAAGGAAGTACCCACACATCTAAGATGCAAATTGTTCATTTGGATAAACCATCTTATAAGGATGATCTTTCGGAAAATAATGCCGCTAACTTATCTGCTGCCGCAAATAAACCGGCCGGCACTGACAGCCATTCTGCTGCCGATGATGCAAATGCCAGGTCGGAAGCTGCATCTTCTGTCAGGAAAAAGTCTCACGGTACAGCTTCATCTTCCAAAAGACCTGCAAAAAAGCGAAATGCTCTCCCTTCGCTTTCCGGCCTGAAGATATTCTCAAAAAAAGAAAATACAAAACTTTCATCCGGGGCTTCATATAAGGAACAATTCGAAGCGCAGGCAAGACGCAAGGCCTTATTTACCCGAATAGGACTGGCCGCAGGGGCAGCTGTTATAATCATTCTCATTATCATTCTGGCTCTTAACCTGGGCAAGATAAATAATGTCAGCAATCTTACAATAGAATCCACAGCATCAACTCAGACATTAAAGTGGTCCGGAGCATCTAAAAATCTCACCTATGAAGTCTACCGAGCCGAAGGGGAAGGCAATCAATACCAGCTTATTGACTCTCTGACCGGAGGAGAAAACGGTGTGACCTATGACGGCCTTCAAGCCGGAACATTATACAGATATCAGATAGTAACAGTGAAGGATAATTCGCATAAAACAGACGGTGCCTTTATTGAAGCCTATACTAAGCCTAATCAGGTAACCGGCATTTCCGCCGCTTCCGGAGGGCAGAATTCTCTTACGGTTACCTGGAGTCAGAACGGATCAGCCACCAGCTATGAGATTAAATTCGGTTTGTATGAAAATCTCCGTGACGCCCAGGCCATTGTATTTCCGTACAGTGATGCCAGCTATGACAGCAGCACCGGAATATACAGCTATACTTTGTCTGATCTGGCAGCTAATCAGACATATTACATTTCAATCAAGGTTATCGCCGGTGAAAATGCTACAGATTGGAGCCAGGTCTTTGAAGGCACTGTAACTGATACAGTCCAGCTCACCTCCGTTGATACCTCGAAGCCTATGGTTGCCCTTACATTTGACGGCGGTCCTGACGGCAGCGGATATACCGAGAAGATCCTTGACCTTCTGAAAGAATACGACGGACATGCCACCTTCTTCCAGACCGGAGAGCATGCCAGCGAATATCCTGACCTTATCAAGCGCATGGTAAATGAAGGCCACGAACTGGGCAATCATACTTATGATGAATCTCATGTCGGTTCCGAAGTTACAGCCAGTGACATTACTGATGCCAATACCGCCATTGAAGAAGCCGGCGGCGTCAAACCGCTGCTGTTCAGAGCTCCTCAGGGAGAGGTGACCGATGACATCATAAATACATGTACCGAGGAAGGCATGTCAATTGTCCTGTGGAGCCTTGATTCATGTGACTGGAACACATATGACAGCAATGAGATCGTAGAAACAGTTGAAAATAATGTTGCTGACGGAGACATCATACAGTTCCGCAACATTTACGAAGAAACTGCTGATGCTATTGCTGAGATTATTCCGTATCTTGTAGACAACGGATATCAGCTTGTGACGGTATCAGAATTGATCGAGGCAGGAACAAATGCAGCTCCTGAGGCAGGAACTATATATTATTCTGCCACAAGAAACGAATAACCCGATGCAAGAACAACCCGTTCATACCAATATAATAACGCCAAAATCCTTGTTTTAGGTTATAATTACCAATATTTTTAGTGAAAATTGCCAATATTGTGATTTGACGCGCACTGCATTTTGTGATATTTTCTAGTCAGTGTTAGACGTAATTTTTTTTCAGCAAATGGAGGTTTTACAATGAACAAGGGGAACGTTAAATGGTTCAATAACCAGAAGGGTTATGGTTTTATCTGTAACGAAGGTGGAGAGGATGTCTTTGTACACTATTCCGGACTGAATATGGACGGATTCAAGACTCTCACCGAAGGGGAATCTGTTACCTTCGACATTATCGAAGGTACGAAGGGACCGCAGGCCATCAATGTAGAAAAAGTTCAGTGAAAATCACAATGAATTAATTTAACATCTATTGACTACGGCAAGAGGCTGTCAGCTAATTGACAGCCTCTTCTTCATTCTTCTCTTTTGCCAGTCCTAACTTCTTGGCCGCGCTCTTAAGCTTGGCATTTTCCAGCAGGAACTCCAGTTCCTTAATGCTGTATGTATAATCCTTATTGCAGAAATGGCAATTAACCGTTATCTCCTTGCCGTCATTTATAATATTCCGCAATTCGTCCTTGCCCATGGCGATAAGGACTCTCGATACCTTAGACTTAGAGCAGTCGCAGTAAAACTGTGTCGGAACCTTATCAAGTATCTGCAGGTCGAACTCACCCAGTACTTCGTTTAATATCTCCTCAGGTCCCATGCCCTGCTCCATCATTGATGTTACAGATGTGATCTTAGAGATCTTAGCCTCAAGCTTATCTATTATTTCTTCATCAATGCCCGGCATAATCTGGATTATGAATCCTCCTGCCTGCGCCACGGTATTATTACGATTCATAAGAACACCGAGAGCCACAGAACTCGGGGTCTGCTCTGATTTTGCAAAATAATAAGTAAGATCTTCCGCAACCTCAGAAGTTCCTAACGGAACCTGACTAACATACGGCTCCTTCATTCCCAGATCCTTGATAACCGTAAGTTCTCCGTAACCTATAGCTGCTCCCACATCCAGCTTGCCTGCATAATTAGCAGGGATAATAACATTCGGATTGCCCGGGTATCCCTTGACATTGCCATGAGAATCAGCAGTTACAGTCAGTCCTTCGATAGGTCCGTCTCCCTTCATCATGAGGGTAAGTACATCCTTCTCGCCCTTCATCATGACGCCCATCATGGCCCCGGCAGACAATAACCTGCCCAGTGCAGCTGTGGCTACAGGGCTGGTATTATGGCACTGCCTTGCATGCTCTACCAATTCAGTTGATTTTATTGCAAATGCTCTGATCTTCAGATCAGCTGCAGTTGCTCTAATTATATAATCAGACATTTGTTACCTCTCTCTCCATCAATCATTTATTGAATAATCTTTATATTTACTTTATACTCTACGGGTTGATTTCAAAAATTAACTTACATCTGCAAGCCAATAAATGCAATGGTTATTTTCAGAAACGGAGTTTAAGCTATGAATAATAATAAAACTAAACGCATAATGGCAATTATCGGTATTGTAATCCTGTTGGGCTTATATATTACCGCTCTTCTTCTGGCTGTTCTCGGTGACGAAAACAGTACCCCATGGTTTATGGCTGCAATCTGCGCAACTATAATCGTTCCAATCCTGATATGGGTCTATCAGTGGTTATACAAACTTCTCAAAAAAGATGTATCAGATACCCGTAAGAACTCAGACAAGCAGCAGTAACATTTAATAGATTGCCTTTCTCTTTATCTTCTTGCCGAGATTTTCAACCGGCTTAAACAGGTAGATGAATAAAGCCATTATAGGGAATATCTCAAGCCTTCCCACCAGCATATCAATTATGTATGTCAGCTTCGTCCACCAATGGTAATTCCAGAATTCGCATAATACTGCATCGCTTAATTCTATTCCGTTATTGTTAAGTGATGTCGCAACAGTTGACACCGCTGTATCTATACTGATATTCTGTTCGGCAGATACCACCAATACAGATGCGCCCATTATCAGAAATATTACCGTAAAATACATCACCACTGATCTTACAACAACCTCCGGTACCATTCTGCCGTTATATCTTATGGACTTTACTTCATTTGGAAATACGGTCTTCCTTATATATCCTTTAACAGTCTTCAGCATAAGTATTACACGGGAAACCTTGATTCCTCCGGCTGTACTTCCGGCACATCCTCCGATGAACATGAGGATCATTATAATAGCCCTTGAGAAATCCGGCCAAAGTACATAATTATCCGCTGCAAATCCCGTTGAGGTCATGGCAGATAACGCTGCAAATGCTGACTGATGAAGTGCCTCTGCGAAACTGTCAAATTGCTTCTCTACGAGAAGCAGATTCAAAAACATAAAGAACATTCCTACCAATAATATTATGGCATACCATCTCAGCTCAATATCCTTGAAAACCCGTTTAACCTTACCGGTAATTACCAGAAAATACAGACTGAAGTTAACACCTGCCAGGAACATAAAAACTTCAATTATGACCTGCTGGGCATATGTAAGCCCTATCACAGAGGAATTAAGGCTGGAAAATCCACCTGTTCCCAGAGTTGAAAAAGCGAAAAGTGTGGACTGAAAAACCGTCATTCCGGATATAGTAAGTGATATTATCTGCGCTCCCGTCAAAATAAAATACATCACGTAGAGCCACTTGGCTGTCTGGCTTATCTTCGGAGTGATCTTCTCAGTTACAGGACCCGGAGCCTCTGCCTTCATCAATTGTATTGAGGAGCCGCCGACTATCGGAGATATTGCCAGCATAAATACAAGAACACCCATTCCGCCGATCCAGTGAAGCATGCTTCTCCAGAACAATATGGCATGGCTCAGTATCTCAACATCCGGAAATATCGTAATACCTGACGTGGTAAATCCCGATACACTTTCGAAAAAAGCATCCATATAATTCGGCAATGCCCCTGTAAGAGTGAATGGAACCGCACCCACCAGGCTCATAATTATCCAAACAAGTCCTACTGTAACCAGGCCATCCTTGGCATACATTTTCCTGCTTTTAAGCTTAATACGAAACAGACCGGCACCCACCGCTGCAGATGCTATCAGCGTAACCAGAAATGCTTTCCAATCAGGTTCATGGCATATAACAGCAACAATAACCGGAAGCAGCATAAATACTGCTTCTATTACCAGTATTCC
>CAVBWS010000016.1:0-36380 GCA_963599255.1 Treponemataceae bacterium | reverse complement strand
CGGCCGGCCATGTTGGTTGCTATTGTAACAGCTCCGTGCTGTCCTGCTTCCGCAACTATCTGAGCCTCAAGCTCGTGATACTTAGCATTAAGTACATTATGCTTGATGCCTCTCTTCTTAAGCATTGATGATAACAGCTCTGAGGTCTCGATCGTGATTGTGCCTACAAGAACCGGCTGTCCTTTTTCGTGTGCCTTTACGATCTCATTAACAACTGCGTTGTATTTTTCCTTCTTGGTCTTATATACAGCATCCTCCAGGTCCTTACGGATAACAGGAAGGTTAGTAGGGATTTCTACAACATCCATACCGTAAATGTTCTGGAACTCATTCTCTTCTGTCTTGGCAGTACCTGTCATACCTGCCTTCTTCTGGTATTTGTTGAAGAAATTCTGGAATGTTATGGTTGCCAGCGTCTTACTTTCTCTCTTAACCTTAACATGTTCCTTAGCTTCAATAGCCTGATGCAATCCGTCTGAATAACGTCTGCCCGGCATGATACGTCCGGTAAATTCATCAACGATCAGTATCTGATCATCCTTAACAACATACTGCTGATCCCTAAACATCAGATTATGTGCCCTGAGTGCCAGTATAATGTGGTGCTGGATCTCAAGGTTTTCCGGATCCGCAAGGTTTTCAATCTTAAAGAAATCCTCAACTTTTTTAACACCTTCTTCGGTGAGGTTAACGATCTTTTCCTTTTCATTTACAACGAAATCACCCGTTTCTTCGATGTCCTCATGCATGATTACATCCATCTTGGATAATTCCTTGGCTTCACCCTTAACTAACTGTTTGGCCAGAATATCTGCTAATTCATACAATTTAGTGGATTTAGCTGACTGACCGCTGATAATAAGAGGTGTTCTGGCCTCATCAATAAGCACCGAGTCCACCTCATCGACGATGGCAAATACAAGACCTCGCTGTACCTGTTTTTCCTTCTGAACAACCATGTTGTCCCTTAAGTAGTCGAATCCCAGCTCGTTATTGGTGATATATGTGATGTCACAATTGTATGCTGCCTGACGCTCGCCTGTTTCCATTGAATTAAGAACGCAGCCTACAGTAAGTCCTAAGAACCTGTGTACCTGACCCATCCACTCAGCATCACGGTTAGCCAGGTAGTCGTTAACGGTTACGATGTGAACGCCCTTACCTGTCAGTGCATTTAAGTATGCAGGAAGAAGACAGGTCTGTGTCTTACCTTCACCGGTTTTCATTTCTGCGATACGTCCCTGATGAAGGATAATACCGCCCATCAGCTGTACCGGATAATGCTCTGTTCCCAGTACACGCCTTGTAGCTTCTCTGACAGTTGCATAAGCATCAACCAGAATGTCATCCAGAGTCTCGCCATTAGCCAGTCGTTCCTTGAATTCTACGGTCTTATGCTGCAGCTGCTCGTCTGTCAGCGCTTCCATCTGTGGTTTTAATGCAATAATTTTATCAACTAAGGGCTGAATCCTCTTGATCTCCCTTGCAGAACTATTTCCGAATATTTTATTTATAAAACTCATCTGTGCCTCCTATTGGCTTATTGTAAACGCCATATATACAGAGCGCAGGATATCCCTTTCAACTCTGTACACAATCTTGCTTATTATATTTTATTAAACACGCATGTGCAACTGTTATGTGCTGAAAATTCCATGTCAGATCTTCGCACCTACACCCGCAAATGCAAATACTGCAAATGCCAGGCAGCAAGTACATTTCCTGTTGTAAAGTGGCAGTTTGCGTTCATGCGCATTTGGTTTTATCAGCCTCTAGATAAGCATCCTCCCAGATGTGTCAAAATAATTCCATGTACTTCCGATTTTTATCCAGCCGGCCTTCATATCCGCCGGCAAATTAACATAATAAAATCCCGTGTCTATATTAAGAGTTAAACCCTGAGCCGGCAGAAACGCGGCCATGGCTGCAGAGTCTTCTGTTTCATATTTATTTTTAACTTGAGTATTATCTACCTTAGTATTTTCATGATCTGACGAATCCTCCTCAATACATATTTCTGCATTGTTTTGAGATTCTCCGGCCATTACGATCAGCTCCAGTTCCGGGGATGTCGCTGCTGCCGCTATAAATACTACAGTTAGTAATATCAGTACTATCTTCCTGTCCATTTATTGTCTTCTTTATTCCAAAACATCAGCGCTGTTAAAGCGCTGATGTCATTTAAATCATAAATTATTCTATCAGAACTCTGGTCCGATGAGGCCATATGTATCATTTTTACGTTTATATACGACGTTTATCTGATTAGTATCTGCATTTGTAAATACGAAGAAATCATGTCCCAGCAGATCCATCTGCATACAAGCTTCCTCAGGATCCATCGGCTTAAAATCAAATGTTTTCTTCTTAACGATTTTGATCTCCGGTTCTTCCTCAACTGTCTCTGAGTCCATATATTCTTCAGCAAAGTCAACGCCTGCTGTCTGGTAACGGTCAATAATCTTCTTGCGGTATTTCTTAAGCTGAACCTCAATCGCTCTGACAACAAGATCCAGTGATACATACATGTCTGAGTTCTCGCTCTCAGCCCTTATTATATCTCCCTTAACCGGGATCGTAACCTCAACCTTCTGGCGGTTCTTCTCCACACTCATTGTTACCTGAGCTACCACCTCCGGTGCAAAATACCTTCCTAACTTGGTGATCTTCTCATCAACTGCTGTCTTAATGCTCTCAGTAATATCAAGATTTCTGCCTGTGATAACGTACTTCATGTAATTCACCCCTTTCGTACACTGAGTATTTGTATAATAGCATAGAATACGGGGGATAGCAATCTGGTGAATTGTTTTATTGCAAGCAGCAATAAATACCGTCATAAAAAATTCGGCATTAAGTGTCACATTTCACGAAATCACGGATTCGCGCCAAATTTCAAAATCAGGTATGAAATGCCTGCATCTCACACCTGATTCACAAAATGTCGCTTATTTTTTAATGATTGCCAATCAAAGAACTCTTAAGAACCAGCTTATATCTGATCTGTAATACATGTTCCAGTAAACCGTTCCGTTCTCCGGACTTGAGCAATGAACTACATAACCGCCGCCTGCATAAATTGCTACGTGATCTCCGCCGCCGTATACTACAATATCACCCGGCTGAAGTTCATCCTGACTGATAATATAGCCAAAGCTTGAACCATCATATGCTAATGACGCCGGTGAACAGTAAATTCCGAAATTTGCATAAATCAAATTAACGAATCCCGAGCAGTCCGTGCCGCTGTCAAGTGATCTGCCGGCCCACACATACGGTGTATATCCAACGAAGTTCATGGCATAATTAACGATCTGCTGACCTAAAGAACTATCATATGAATCATCATAGTCATATGAATCACTATCGTCTGACCAGTCGTCTGATGTGTCTTCCTGGTCGTATGATTCATCTGTATCCTCTGTATCATAGTCATACGAATCATCCGTGCTGTCGTTGGTATCATTGTTATATACATATACCCACTCGTCTATGTCATAATCATATACCCATTCGCCGTCCGACTGGTTGTCTGACGAATCCTCCTGGTCATATGACTCTCCGTCATCATATGTATTTTCCTGGTCATATGACTCATCTGTCTCTTCCGTGCTGCTATAATCATATGTTTCATCAGAGTTATCATATGTATCATTATTGTCTACATAGATCCACTCTTCTGTATCATAATCATATACCCACTCGCCATCATATGTAACATCTGCTGTATTCTCTGTCTCATACGATTCTTCTGTGTACTCTGAAGCAGTTGTATCAACGTCTTCTACGACATTGTCGACAACAACAACCTCTGTCTCATCTGAATCATCCGCAATTTCCGCATAACTTGGCTCTGCGTAACTCTCTTCAAAAGACTCCTCCGAATAACTAAACTCGGCAGTTTCCTCATATGGTACAGGTTCCTCATATACAGTTTCATCAGTATATTCTGTATAATCAACTGCTGCCTGCTGATATAACGGCTCAACATATGCCGCTGTGTCAGAATCCGCAGTCTGAGAATAATCTGTTGACTGTACCGAAGCAGTATTCGCAGTTGTCGCTGCACTATCATCTGAGCCGGGGATTTCAATTGAATCCACGGTTGTACTTGTTACAGCAAGTACAGCCAACGGCTCTGACGATTCCGTCACTACAGCTTCTGCCGCTGATGATACTTCTTCAACCGGTGCAGTGTTGGCAACTACAGACTCTGCACTCTCATCCATCTTGCTGAGCAATTTACTGTTGGCTGATTCAACCGATTCCTCAGTTTCAATAGACAAGATGTCACCTTCATCACCTTTACTCATTGAGTATAATGAAAATACGGAAACTCCTACCAGAATTGTTACTATTGACGATGTCACTAATACCACCTTAGCTGATCGGTCGTTTTTTCTTTTCATAAAAATTACCTCTTTTTAAAACACTAAAATAACCTTCCGAGGTAATATAACACATTCCGTAACTATTTGTACAGTGTTTTTGTAACACTTTTTTAATATTTTACATTATTTTGTAATTTTTTCTTCATTTTCCCGGCATTCAGAACCCATGTTCATTGTTTCTCTGACTATGTATATAGGTCTCTGCTTTATTTCTGCAAATATTACACTCAAATACTCTCCTATTATCCCTATTATTACAAACAATACAGTAAAGAATAAACACATAACCGTAATTATGGTATTAGTTCCTGCAGCATCCGTTCCATTTGTGCACAATGTGCATATGAACATCACTACGGTTGCCACAGCACTTAAAAAACCTGCTAAAAGCCCCAGCTTAAGCGGGAAATCCGAAAAGCTGACTATGGTATTTACACATAATTTCATAAGTGCTCTTATACTGTAGTGGCTCTCACCTCCTGCTCTTATGCCTGCTGTGTATTCTAATTTTGTTTTTCTGAAGCCCACATTCTGCACATATCCCCTTAAAAAACGCACCTTTTCTCTGTAATTACTTCTGAGCACATCTGCTACATGGCTGCTTATTGCAAAAAAGTCCGAGGCATTCTCCTCTAAATGGGTCTGATCTGATATTTTATTAACAAGTTTATAAAAAAGTCCCGATGTTATATTTTTTACTAAACCTGCCGACTTATTAGAGAGCCGTACCATGTTGATTACTTCATAGCCCTCATCAAATTTCTTCATGATAGGGAATACGCATTCCAGAGGATGCTGCAGATCCGCATCCATACATATTATCCTGTCACCTTTTGCGTAATCTATTCCGGCAATCATGGCCGCCTCATGTCCGAAATTTCTGCTGAAACCGATTACTTTGACACACTTATCCTGAAGCGCGATATTAGTTAATATATCCGCACTTGCATCTGTACTTCCGTCATTAACAAATATCAGTTCATATGTCCATGTGAAGCCTTTAGAAATTCTTCTAAAAGCATTATAGAATTTATCCAATGTCTGCTCTTCGTTGTATACAGATATAACAATCGATAGATCATATTCACTCTTTGTTTCTTTCATCAGTCCTATTACCTCTGGTTTTTCTTCATTTCCGGCATCATTAACATTTAATCCGGCAAATATTCTGCATAAATGCAATTGGAGATCGCCTCTCCGTACCAATCATAAAACTCCCATCCTTTTTCACCATTTAAGTAAGCAGTAATAGTTTTAGACAGAACCTTGCTGAATGATTTAGCCCCCTCATCAGCCAAATGCTCAATATCTCTATATGATACCTCATCATTTAAGTATTTCTGTCGTTCCTTCATTAAGTTAAAATCATAATATGTAATATCCTGATCTTCAAGCAAAGCAAGAATATTTTCTCTTGCCGTATCCCATCCTCCATACTGCCATAAGTAATGCTCAGACAGCGGCATGGTTATCATTATCACGGGAACATCATTTTTATTGCATAGATTTATAATATTATATAATGCCTCGACATTATCATCAAAGGGATCTGTACTGAGCCAGCCTTCTCTGTATGTTGCGCGAGCCTCTTCTTCTGTCAGCAACTGTGAATGACTGTCTTGAGGCTCATATCCGCGCCTTGCCGTTTCTTCGCTATATGTTCCATTGAATATACTGTCCCACGAATTTATGCCTTCATATAGCATTTCAGCATAAAGCCTGTCATATTCATCATCTGTAAACGAAAATTCTCTTACTGCCGCAGTAAGTTTATTCCATATGCCGTCAACTCTTGAAAAATACAATACCCGTTTTTCAATATCCTTATCATACATATCAGATGTCAGTGAGAATTTCGATACCTCAAGTATAACAAGCTTAAGAGATTTGTCTTTGATATGAGACTCCAGCATAGTATATCTCTGGGCAATCGAACTTCCGGATGTGGCAAGCAGCGCGGTCTTTAAACCTGTTTTCTGTTCTATAACCTCCGGATCTATCCCCCACTGTGTTTCGGAGGCTCCGACCACCAGAACATCGAAGTTATTATTTTTTGAAAATATCCTGTTAAAAGGATATACCACCGCCCATGTTATCAATCCGGCGAAAACTAAAAAGAGCACGACAGAAACAAGCAATTTAGTTTTAGAACTGCGCATAAAGGAATGCTCCATTTAACCCTCCTGACCTTGCCCCAAATTCTATTGCGATAACGAAAAACAACGCAAGTACAAAAACCCTTAATACCATCGGCCATTTATTAAAGTAAACTCTTACCTGCTGCTTTCTTTCTATCACGCTAAATAAGAATAATAGTACAGTAAGAATTATCATCATCCAGAAGTTAAGATAATCGTCCACAAAAGGGAGAAGTCCTTCCCATGTATCAGGAAATACCTCTGCTTTAAATACCCCTGACCATAGTCCTAAGCCGGCTCTCAGTCCCCCGACTTCCGGCAGTACCTTAATAAATGCAACCAATATAAAGGTTCTTAATATCTGAAATACCTTCCAACTTTTGGCTATTTCATTTATATGACAAAACTGCTTCATTCTGCCATATACAGGTTCAAGCCAAAGGGTTGCAATAATAAACAGACCATTTACAAGTCCCCAGATAATATATCCCCAATTAGCACCATGCCATAATCCGGTGGTAAACCAAACTACGATCAGTGCTATTGTAGCAGGCATATCCTTCGCAAACCTAGCACCGAAGACCTTTTGTCCCCTCTTTCCTATGTTTTGTGTAAAGCGTGAAAATCCTACAGGATAATATATGTATTTTTTGAACCAATCCCCCAGCGTGATATGCCATCTGCGCCAATATTCAGAAACAGATTTTGAAAAATACGGTCTCTCGAAGTTTTCCGCCAGTTCAATTCCCATAACCTGGCACAATCCGCACATCATGTCCATATATCCCGAAAAATCCGCATAAATCTGAAGTGCATACAATAATACTCCGACAAATACAACTATACCCGGATAGATCGCATAATTGTCAAATACTGCCTGTACATATTCTGAAGCAACATCCGCTATAGCCAGTTTCTTAACAAGCCCCCAGATAAATCTCTGCATTCCCAGCGCAAATCTGTCATAGTCGAATGAATGCTGTCCATACAACTGAGCAGAGAGTTGTCTGTAATCACTGATGGGGCCTTGGATGATCTGCGGAAAGAAGCTTATAAAAAGGAGAAGCTTGAAATAATTTTTCTGTGCCGGCATTTTCTCCCAATACACATCGATCAGATATCCCATTGATGTAAAGGTATAGAAGGATATTCCCAGAGGAACTGCTATGCTCAAAAGGCTGAGTTTGTTCGCATCTCCATCTATAAACAAGTTTATCTGTTTAATAAAGAAGTTCAAATATTTAAAGGCACACAAAGTGCCAAAATTAAGGCATAAACAAATGGTCAAAATAAGTCTTCGTTTTTTGACATTTTTGTTTTTATAGGCCTTTCTTTCTTCTCTTGAAAGAGTATTTTTGTTTTCTTTAAGAAATTGCGTACACTGACCTGTGAGCCTGTCTATCCATATAGCCGCGGCATAGGTTGTCGCTGCAGTAAGGATAATATAAAAGGAATTTTCCAATCCTGCCATGGCATAAAAGCCTAAACTGAAGATCAAAAGGATCTCCCATTGTATCTTCTTAGGAACCAGAAAATATATCACAAGAAGAAATGCTGCAAATATAAAGAACCTGAATGTAGTTAATGCCATTTTTTATAAAGCGTCCTGTATATCCTGTACCATTTCCCAAATTGCTTCAACACTGTTAAAATACCTTGGTTCGAGGTATTTTGGTGAAATTGTAATATCAAAATGATCTGAAATTTCAGATACAAGAGTTACGATCTGAAGTGAGTTAAGCACTTTGCCGTCAATCAGATTATCCTCATTTTCATAGTCTATTGTTGGGTCTATGTCATTTAGTATTTCAAGTATTTCGTCCATTTCTTCTCCTTGTTATTTCATTTCCTGTTTTAATAATTGTCTGTCTATCTTGCCATTGGCATTGATCGGAAGGCTGTCCTTTATAACAACCCGCTGCGGAATCATATAATAAACTAATATTTTTTTCAACTTCACCAGAAGACTTTTTGCATCTTCCTGAACACCTCTATCCAGCTGACAAAACAAATATATTCTTTTCTTGATACTGTCATAAAGACAACATGCCTTATCGATTTCAGGAAGAGTCATGCAAATACTTTCTATCTCACCTAATTCTATTCTCTGTCCCATATGTTTGATCTGACTGTCATTTCTGGCTGCAAAATTCAGGTTACCATCTTCATCATACCAAGCCATATCTCCTGTTTTAAAGAATCGCTGCCCGTCTATGTAGACAAATGCTGATGCTGTCTTTTCCGGATCATTATAGTATTTAAGTGCCAGGGCTTTACTTGAAAGATAGATCTCCCCCGTTTTACCGGCTTCCTTTATCACTTTAAAATTTCCGCCATCAGATCTGTCATTATCAATCAGACGGATCTCGCAATTTTTAAGTGGTTTTCCTATCGGAAGACTATCCCCTTCATATGCCCTGGGTGACTTAAAGTAACAGCATATTCCTGCTAATTCAGATGCACCGTATAAATTAACATATTCGATATCCGGCAATGCCTCCTGCCATTTTCTGAAATGTTTTATAGGAAAGGCTTCTCCAACGAAAAATACCTTTTTTAATGTATGCGGAAGCAATTCCGAAAATGTATTAAATTGAGTTACCAATGTTAATGCGGAAGGAACCCACGATATAAAAGTAATCTCCTTTTCATCAAGATATCTTATTAATGCCGGTGTCATCAAAAATTTTCCTTCCGGAATAATATGCATTGTAGCTCCCAGTTTCAGAGTAAGATATATGTCCTTAGCAGATGCATCAAAAAACAGCGGCGTTTGATTGCCAATTATCTCATTTTCAGAAAAGTCAAATGTATCCGCATATGCCTCAACAAAATCAGTTACCGCTCCGTGGCTTTTAAGTACACCCTTCGGATATCCTGTTGACCCTGATGTATATACCATATAAAGCGGAACATCCGAATAATCCTTTTCAGTACAAGAATCAAGCATATGGCACTGAACAGTCTCAGTGTCATATGCTTCTTCTATGATTGCAAATCTTCCGGTATAACTGTCCGGCAGCAGCTGCTGCTCTCCCCTGCGGCCAAATACCAACTGAATTTTAGAGTCATTTAGGATTTTCTCCGTCTTGGATATCGGCTGCTTAGGATCCATAGGTACATAAAAATTACCGCTTTCCGCAATCCCCATAAATGCCAGGATCGTTTTAACATTATGATCGGCAAACACTCCTATCGGAACTGCATCCTTCCCGTTATCCTCCTCCATTTGCATTTTCGAAATATAGTGTCCGATTTTTTCTGCATATTCTTTTAATTTATCGTATGTAACAGATAACTCTGCATCAGAAAATGCAAGCTTTTCCGGAAATCTTTCTGCATCCCTATCTAAATATTCGAGTATATTAAACATTTGCCTGTCCTTACCTAATAGATGTAAACCTTCGTTCCGAGAGGAACATTATTATATATCCATTTTGCATTATCTATATATAGTCTTACACAACCATGGGACACATTGCCGCCCATCGTTGCATCCTGAACAACATATGTTCCCTCATTGTATACAATGGAATGAAACAAATATTCTCCATAGAATGCAGTCCAATAATAACATGTAAACCCTTCGCCAAATGAATATCCCCTGTTATATGTATAATATACACCGCTAGGCGTTATCGTATCTGATGACAGCGCCCCTGTTGAACAGCGGAATGTCTTAACACAGGTCCAGTTGTACTGACTTCCCTTATATATTCTTACTATATGCTTGCTCTTATCAACTCTGATAAAATAGTTGGTAGGACTCGACCATCCATCGGTGTCTTCATCCATGTATGCTGTATAAAACCACCATGTGCCGTCTACAAGCGTATATCCCGGCGACATATACTTGCCTGAACTTGCAAGGTATATCCATTCTCCTTCGCTGGTGTCATAAAACCATCCTGTCTGTCTCTTGCCCGAGGAACTGAGATAATACCAATATCCGTCTATTACCTGCCATCCGGTAAGCATCTTGCCGCCCTGGGTAAAATAATATGTTGATCCGCCAATCGTATTCCAGCCCGTGGCAATCTCTCCATCCTCCGCCAGGTAATACCATCTGTTGTCTACATACTGCCAGCCTGTATATGCTTTACCGCTTGATCTGAAATAATACCAGGTATCATTAAGCCATATCCAACCGGTTACCATCTTACCGCTGGATTTAAAGAAATAATAATTTCCATCTACTTTTTTCAATCCGGTAAGCATCACTCCATCAGTATTCATATAATACCAATTGTTATCAATATACTGCCAGCCGGTTCTCATTCTGCCGCCGGCGCTAAAATAATACCAGCTGTCATCTATGTATTGCCATTCGGTAAGCATCTTGCCGCCTTGGGTAAAATAGTATGTTGATCCGTCAATCGTATTCCAGCCCGTGGCAATCTCTCCATCCTCAGCCAGGTAATACCATCTGTTATCTACATACTGCCAGCCCGTATATGCTTTGCCGCTTGATCTGAAATAATACCAGGTATCATTAAGCCACAGCCAACCGGTTACCATCTTACCGCTGGACTTGAGGAAATAATAATCTCCGTCTATTTTTCTCAAGCCGGTAAGCATCACCCCATCGGTATTCATGTAATACCAATTGTCATCTATATAATGCCAACCGGTTCTCATCCTGCCGCCGGCGCTAAAATAATACCAGCTGTCATCTATGTATTGCCAGTCGATTCTCATTCTGCCGCCAACACTAAGATAATACCGGTCACCCTCAATATCCTGCCAGCCGGTAAGCATTTTCCCATCTGTATCCAAATAATACCAATCGTTGTCAATATATTGCCAGTCGATCTGCATCTGTCCGTATGTATCAAAATAATACCAGTATCCGTCTATCACCTGCCAGTCGGTTACCATGCTGCCGTCTCTGTAATAGTATGTCACGCCCCCTTCGTTATACCATCCATTTTTAACTTCCTCATGCTCTGTTTCCGTCTCTGTCTCCGTCTCCGTTTCTGTTTCCGTAATTATCTCTGTAGTTGTCTCTTCAGACGCCGTTGTTGTCTCATCGGAAGTCGTCGGCGCCCCCGTTTCCTCCGTCGTCGGTGTCGTAGTTATATCATTACTGTCCTCATTGCCTTCTAATGGCTGCTCCCCACCGAATGCCTCCGGCTCCTGTGCATACTCATTAATAATTTCTGACTCTGCAATTTCAGTTTGTGTTTCTTCTCCCAGGGTTAATTCCACCTGTTCTATTTGCTCTTTATTCTGTCCGTCTTCCGAGGCATATGACACGATACCGCATACCATAATGGCCGCGAGTGTCAATGAAACAGACTTTTTTATAAAATTTCTTTTCATTTGGCCTCCTTTGCTCTACCTATTTATTTTTGTTTTTATTTTTTTCAGATATCCTAAGCCTTCACTCCACAGCTGCACTGTAAGGGGCTCTTTTGTAACAAGTAAGAAAATTAAATATACCGCAAAAAATAATATACCGGTCACAATTATTGTCAGAAAGTCAGATAAATTAAGCACATAAATGACCCAATATGAAGCAGCTGTTCCCAATACCATGCCGACAGCAATCTTCCAATACTGTACCTGCATAAATGTCTCTCTTACATCCTTTCTGAGTGCTGCATACTGTACAATCAATACAACGAACTCGGCAGCCAGTGTTCCCAGTGCTGCTCCCGCCGATGAATATGGAGGAATTAAAATTGCATTTAAAATTATATCTACAACTGCACCTGCTATTTCTGATATCAACACTGTGATTTCTCTTCCGAGCGGCACAAGTATCTGTATTCCCAGAATATTAGTTATTCCGATCAACAGCAGCGTCGGCATAATAATCTGCATTGGAAGTATGGATCCGCTGTAATTTTCGCCTGCCAGGAAATATATGCCATTCTTGGCATATAATATGAAATACAATGCCAGCGGCGACGCCAGCAGAAATACGAAATTAAGCGCCTTCTTAGAAACACGGCTGAATTCATCCAACATTGAATGTTCTATGTAATATGATGCCCGTGGCAACAGTACCGTGCCAAGGGATGTCACGATACTTATTAATATTGTTTTTATCTTAACCGCTGCATTATAATATCCGACGTCTGCATCACTTTTCATAAATCCCAGCATAACCACATCAAGATTATTATATATTGTCGTTGCACATGACATTGCAAAAAATACCAGCACAGGCTTCATATGACGCTTGATGTTGTAATTGCCTATCGGTTTAAGGTCAATATATTTATGTACATTAATGAAGTTAAAAACATTTGATGCTGAACCTGCAAATATTGTAATAAATCCATACATTACATAATCGTTTTCCTCATGTATCAGCAGGAACATGCCCACCAGTGCAATGAACTTAAATATCACAGACCTTACGGTTATATAAGTATACTGCTCCAAGGCTTTATACAGCCATTCCATGCCAATTGCCGATAATATAATCGTAATACTCACGATTATATACAATGTTCGATCTTCCTGCAATCTCGGAACAAATGCCAACGCAAATGCCAGCAAAATATAAGAGACCACGCTCATAATGATATTGATAAACAATATTTCGTGCGCAGTCCTTGTCAGCTCCTGTCGATCGTCTCTCACTTTGGCACAAGCTCTTATGCCATATGTCGGAATGCCCAGCTGGGCTATCATTGTAAAATACGTAATAAGTGATGTGGCAAATGATACTCTTCCGGTTCCCGTCTCAAGCAATACTCTCGAGACATAAGGAAATGTTATAAGAGGAAAGATGAATGATGACATTGTTAAAATGGCATTCATTATAAAATTAAGTTTTAGAGATTTTTGTTTCACGCGTTATTAATCTTATCCCTTAATGTTTTTATATTATATTCGTAACCGTTTAACGGTCCTTTAAATATGCTTGATGTTCCGGCAACAAATATATCAGCACCTATTTTGCTTAATTTTTCAGCATTATCAAATGTAATATTGCCGTCAACCTCAATTATTATATTATTATACCCTTCATCATCCAGAAACTTGCGGAGCTTTTCTGCTTTTCTCATTGTGCTCGGAACCATTTTCTGTCCTGCAAATCCCGGATTAACCATAAGAAGATTTATACCGTCAATGTAATCTAACATTTCCTCAATGCATACAATTGATGTGGCCGGGTTTATTGCAACAAAACGTTTGCAGCCATATGGTTCAAGGTAATCCAATGCTCTCTGAATCTGCCTGGTACTCTCGTAATGTATCGTTACTATATCTGTGTCCTTTATTCCTATCCATGAAAATTTATATTCCGGATCTGTTATCATAAGATGTATATCCAAAGGAATACTCGTCAAACCCCTGAGACTTCTTATATAATCCACACCCAGGCCAATGTTTGGAACAAATATTCCGTCCATCACATCAATATGCAAATATTCAATTTTATTTTCTTCAAATATTTTAATTGCTTCCTTAAGCTCAATAAGGTTTGAACACATCATTGATGCTGAAATCTGTTTGTTATTTTCCATATATCCGTTTTTTCAACTTTAATGTTGCTGTTTTCTGCGTTTTTTCCTGCTTGTCTGTATATTGAGGAGATTCTTAATGCGTGCCATAAAAGAAGAGTAATCATTGCCAGTCTATCATTACCTTGCAGTATGGTTCAGTATGATTCCTCATTATATCAAGTCCCCGCATCATTTCTTCCTTAGAAAATGTATGTGACACCAGGCTTGTTACATCAATTTCTTTGTTTTTTATAGCTTCAACGGCCTCTGTCCAGTCTGATTTTGTACCCGATTCGTATGATGAATTCCAGGTCCCGGTAAGAGTAAGCTGACGTCTTAGTATCTGCCAATATACATTCTGTTTTATCGTAATATCACCAGATGGATTGCCCATAAGCACCACATGAGCCTCCGGTTTTGCACAATTAAGAGCACTCTCAATCGCATCAGGAGTTCCCACTGCCTCAATTACTCTGTCATATTCTGCAGTGCACTCAGACATTAGTTTATAGTCAATTCCGCCGACATTTTCAACCAGTTTTCGCTTATTTTCACTTCTGCCAAACACTGTCACAGCACAAGCCTTGAATTTCTGTGCCCATTTTGCAACAGAAATTCCTATCATTCCTGTTCCTATAACAGCCACCTTATCTCCTTCTCTGATCTCGGCACGTTTAGCAGCATGTAGTGCTACAGACAGCGGCTCTAACATTGCGGCTTCTACAGGAGTGATTTCTTCCGGTAATTCAATGAGATTCCAAACCGGTATGTCAACATATTCAGCAAATCCGCCATTTCTCCTTGAGCCCGAATAATCATAATGTGCACACATCTCATACTTTTTATGCGCGCATTGCGGACATGTCCTGCATGGGATAAGCGGGAATATTCCTACCTTCTTTCCTATCCATTTTCTGTCTGCTTCACTTCCGACAGACTCAACTACTCCGGAATATTCATGCCCCGGTATCGTCGGAAAATGATACGTTCCTTTGGTAAATATCCTTGGTATATCACTGCTGCATATTCCGGATGCGAGAACCCTGACAACGGCCCAGCCCTCTTCCGCCTGTGGAAGCTCTACCTCCTCATACCTAAGATCATTAACACCTTCTAATACATATGCTTTCATTTTTTGCTTTCCCTGAATTTTTCAAGATCTACAGCTGTTGTAATCTTGTAATTATTCTCATCTCCATCTACGATTGCCACATTCAGACCACAGTCAAAGGCAATCTGACTCGTTCCGGTAATCCGTCCTAATTCCTCGATTGTCAGATCCTTATTGATATTCCAATATCTGCCGAAGATAAAACTCTCCGGTGCCTGTCCCGCAAATAGGCAGCTTCTGTCCAGAAGTCTTGTGATTTTACTGCCGTCCTCACTATAATACACTGTATCCTTCACAGTAAGAGCCGGAAGAACTCCGTCTGCTCCATCAAGTCCGTCCATGCAGCGTTTTATCAGCTCAAGACTCAAGTTTGGACGAGCTGCGTCATGAATCAGCACCTTGCTGTCTGAAGGAACATGTTCCTGTGCAAAAAACTCAAGTCCATTTTTTATAGAATGCTGCCTGCTCTCTCCGCCTGGAGCACATCCCCTGAATTTAGTTATGCCGGCTTTTTTCAAATATGCATTTACAAAATCCATCCATTCAGGCGCAGCCACCACACAGATCTCGTCTATCTCCGGGCTTGCCTCAAGAGCCTCAATACAGTAACCTATTATTGGTTTACCTGCAACTTCTATATATTGTTTTGGTATATCAGCTCCTAATCGGGTTCCCGTCCCGCCAGAGAGTACTATTGCCAGATTCATACCTTTCCTCTTGTTATTTTAATTTCAATAAAATTGCAGCAGTTTTATTGAGCTACCACCACACCGATTATGTTGCCCTTCAGGCAATGGCATGCCTCCTTAAGGTTATAAATGTCGCTATGACGAGTAAGCTCGCTCTGCACAATTATTACTATTCCGTCTGCATCCTCTGCAGCCCTGAGAGCCGATTCATCACTTACGATATTGCCTGTTCTTACGACCGCAGTACCGCATTCTATCCGTCCGGCGGCTGCATCGATAAGTGTAAGATCTGCCCGAACATTATCATCTGTTACAAAGACAATCTTCGCAAGATTATCTTTACATGCCGATGATTTCAGCTTGGCAGCCATTACAGGTACACTTTTCTCTCTTTCAAGTGTAGCCGAATTTCTCTGCCTGATCCGAGTGATCCAACGATCAAATTTGGTATTATGCTTTCTCATTGGTGTCGTTCTGTCTGCAAAGCTGCATATAACCGGCAAGTCAAAATCATTTTCTATATCAGAACTGTTATGGATTCTGCCGGAACCGATATATCTTATAATAATAAGGATTGCTGCGATTACAATTCCCAATATACCGCCAATAAATCCCATCTTAAGATTCATCGTCGATTTCAGTGATACTGCTCTGGTTACTGCATCATCCGATATTATATCCTCAGGTTCACTATCGGCATCCTCCGTTTTGCATAGTAACTCCACATATTCCGTTTGTGCATCTGTAAGTTTAAGATTTGCCTTAAGTTTAGGAATATATATCTCAATGTCCTGAAGCGCATACATGTATGTAAGCTGCTTTTCCCTGAATGCTGAATTACCCGCCACATACTGTTCTCTGCTTAGCAGCTTTATTTCATGATCTTCATAGATCTGCTTGGCATCATCAGCTTTTGACATAATATATTTGTTCACTATATCAGCCATTTTCGTTGCCATATCACCGTTAAGGCCAAATATAGTTATCTTAAATATGCCATTTTCACTCTTAGATTCATCCGTTGTAATAATATCTCTGTAATCCACCTCTGTATAGCTGTCATCGATACCATCAACCATCTCTTTATAAATGCTGTCACCAGACAGTGCCGACATATAAGTCTTTACTAATGCCGTTGACACGGAACTGTATTCCTCTTCATTCAGTCCTGATACTCCCACAAAATATTGAAGCTCTACTGTATCTATGTTGTCCGGATCGATCGCGCAGTAGATTGAATTATTATTATAATTACGATAGTATCCCAGCTGCTGCTGATACCATTTAATAGTTGCGATCAGGTCGTCTGCCACTGTCAGCTCATCTGATGTCATTGCAATTTTTAATTCATCTATCTTGGCAGAAGTAACCAGAACATCCCCTGCGCTGTTCGTAACAGTATCCGGTATGCTTTGTGCTGCCTTATAACTCTTATATGTTCCGTATAAACCCAGCAGCACTGCAAATATTACACAGAATACTATCAGCATTCTCCAACTCTGAAGTACCGAAAGGAAAATATCCGTAACGCTGACTGACCTGTCTTTTCGTTTTATATTTGTATCCATATATGACCTCCGTCTATCTCGTAAATTCTAAAGGACACGACTTGCTTTGCCTCATTATCTGCGCAAATAGAGCCGTACCTTTCCGGCTGCATCATCTGATTCCACGAAATCCGTCTCTGTACGATGTCCGAGTTTATTGATCATAAGATTACCTGCGATCAGCAAGAAGCTATTGTAATGTAAAGACAAAAATGTGTCCTGTATAACACAATGCACCGCAAGCATACACATTATTATTGACAAATATCCGTATTTGTCATATTTTGCACAGCCATAGGCAAGTGCCGTCATAAATACCAGCATAACCACAAAAAATACAATTCCATATTTCGTGTAGCACAGTATATAAAAATTATCTATGTAAAAATATTCCTGATCTTCTAATTGTTCATTCTCCGAACCATCGGCTTTAAGTCCATATCCATTTTCATGAATATCCTGTCCGAATATAGAAAAGCCGTATTTTTCCATTGCAGTATTTTGAAGTGCAAGTCTGTCACTCAGCATACTATTTGCACTTTTCTGCCAGCTTTGCTCCGGATTGTATCTTGCTGATACGACAATGCTCAGAAGAGCACAAATAACAAAAGCCGCTGACAGGATCTTTCTGAATCTCGTTTTTTGCACAAAAAAGTATGGCTTCAACTTGAGAAATGCAGCCGCCACAATAATAAACAGCGAAATAAAGAATGACAATCTGGCACCTGTCATTTTAAATATCCAGAAGTTTATCCCTGTCAGTATAACAAGTTCCAGCCACAAAATGCTCCTTTTTCTTACATAAACTGTGAGCATTGTGATATTCATGATTATAGTTGCCGGATACAGTGCATATCTGAATCCCAGGAAATGTCTCGGTGCCCTTGAAGTTTCATCTCGAACATAATCTGTGATTATTCCGACCTGGCTGGATATAATTGTTACCGCCAAAAAGATAAAACAAAGCCATGCCGAATATGCGGCCAGTTTCCTGAATGGTATATCCCGTGCTTCATAAACAAACAGCACGGTTATTGCAAGAATCATGTAAAATGTCACGCCTACATAAATGACAAGTGCCACATAGATTCCGCATACTATCAGGCTTATTATCGTTCTGACGGTTCCCTTTCCTGCAATTATCTCATTTATTGCCAGCAAACCGGCGCATGTTACTAAAATTAAATAGTATACACTATCCGGCACATATTGCAGGAAAAAGGAGGTTCTTACAAGCTGAAGCAACACGAATAAAGTATAAGCTATAAAGAACAATATTTGATTTTCATAGACCCTATTACTCATTTTTGTTTATATTTATTGAAATACTTTTTGATAAGTCCGTAACCTTTAAAATCAGTCTTCATCAGTAATGCCAGTTTCTTATTATCTGTTCCGGACAGATCAAAATCTCCGCACTCCTTAATAAACTGCACAAAATCCCTCTTGCTCTCCTTAACATCCTCCATCGACAAATAAATATTTATATTATGATTGATCATCAGATATAATCTGCTCAGATAGTATTTCTTTTGAGGTTCACTGAATATGTTTTTGTTTTCCTGATAAAATTTTATGAGTGACAGCACAATTGTCTTATGCTGATTTCTTCTTTTGATATAATTCTGTCGCGATACGCTCTGTCCTTCCGTACCGTACCTGTATTCGTATATTACTTCCGGTAAATACATGATCTTATTCACATAAGGCATCGGGTACAGAAGATATTCCATGTCATCATATGATACCTTGGTATCAAGTGCAGGTATAGGATTATCCTTGTAGACCGAGGTTTTAAATGTTGCTGAATGGATTGTTGCAAAATATCCATTGACAATAAGATCTTCTACATCGCTGATCTCCCCCGCCTTAAGATTATTATAATCTACCTTTTCCTTCTCTCCGGTTCCGTCATAGACATATTCAAACGGATTGATTATTAGATCAGGTTCTTCAGTAAGGCTCTTCAGATGATCAATAAGCGCTGTAAGCCCCTGCGGAATTACCCAATCATCCGAATCCAATACTTTAAGGTATTTACCTTCTGCCAGTTCTGCACCTTTATTAATACCTGATCCGTGTCCGCCATTTTCTTTATCAACCGCGCGAACAATTCCCGGATATTTTTCTTCATATTTTCTGATCTTCTCAAGAGTATCATCCTTAGATCCGTCATTTATAGCGATGATATCAAGAAATTCATTTATGGATTCATCCGTCAACAACGATGAAATACACTGATCTATATATTCGGAAACATTATATGCCGGGATTATTATTGAAAGAATCTTCAAGACTTTCTCCTTATCTCTTATTTGTTTTATGTTTTCTGTCTGTGATTTTCAGGATCTGAACAGTTGTTATCTGTATAACTTATCTTTCGCTGTTTTCTATCTGCCGCTCTTGAGTGTCTTAACAAACCTCGCCATTATATCAAATCCCGTATTTCCAAGTCCCAGTGACATATACAACATTTTTTCTGTTTTATTAAGTGCTGCAAATGGAACTTTCAATTCTTTTATTTTCTTTATTACACTTTTCGCATCAGCATTATTTTTAATGCCTTTTGCAAGAGATTCCCTGTTCAGTTCATCAAGTGCATTTTTAACATATCTTATATCTACATATTGAAGCAGGTCATCATAGTTATCTCTAAGCTGTTCTTTAACATCTGCGCAGACCAGCTCAATATTATCCATTCTCTGCGCAAACGGATAGCTGTGGCTGCTGTCATCTCTATGCAGATAATTATACTTTGATGCCTTGCTTGACACCACCTTAGAACAGCTAAGCACCACTTTGGTTATGTATTCCATATCCTCATAATATTTAGCTGTTCCGAATCTTATATTCTCAATAATATTCTTTCTGTACAAGAGATGGCATGAGGTCGCAGAAAATCCTCTCTCTGCAAGATATATGTATTTAAGTGTATCCCCGGGGGAGTATGTCTCATACTCATTATCCGCGTACTCTTCCTGCTTCTGCACATTGCGCCCCACAGCCCGTGATGCACACCTTGCAAGGTCGCTTCCGGTCGTTTCCAGAATCTGTACAAGATATGTCAACATGTCTCGGTCAATATAATCATCCCCATCGACAAAGCATACATAATATCCGGCTGCTTCACATATACCCCTATTTCTTGCAGCTGAAACTCCTGCATTTTTCTGATGTATAACCCTTACCCTGCTGTCAGCTTCTGCTATTTTATCGCATAATTCCGGACTATTGTCCGGTGAGCCGTCATCAATCAGGAGCAGCTCTATATTTTTATAATCCTGTTCCAGTATACTGCTGCAGCATTTTTCAATGTAAGGTGCAACATTATAAACAGGTACTATCACACTTATCAGTTCGTTATTCATACCCACTCTGCTCCAAAATCATGCACTTCTCTCTTGTCTTCCGGCGGAAGCTGCATATAGTCACCATATCCGCTCGTTAAAAACTCATGATATCTTCTCGGAGCATTGAATTCATACTGTTCGAACTTCATAAGTATCGGATCATCAAAATCTTCATGTGTCAGATATGTATTAAAATGCAGATATTCTGCCGTATCGATTACCTTATCATGGCTGTCATAATCGCATTGCATGGCAATTTCATCAATCTTTCGCTCGTGCTTGTTATTTCTGTCCGGCAGTAATATATGCTGAATATGCTTTAGTTTTCCCTTTATTCCCGATTTATCAGATCTTCCGTACAGATCTGCACTCTGAAGTCTTTGATAAAATCTGAGTTTTCTTAACCAGCCTTTATGATTTTCAGGATCATCCCATACTCCGTCTACAGGGAATATATCAAGATATATTCCCATTTCTTTCGGAATTTCGCACAATTTGGCTGGTCTTACCTTTGTTCGGGCGTCATATATCCTCGCAACAGAATAGTGATATTTCGGATCCGTTGTATAGTGTATATATTTTACATTTTCTCCGACAGGATCGGTCTTGACCATTTCTTTCAATCTTTCAAAATCTGGCCGCGGCATAAGAACATCCACATCGTTATCCCACGGAATAAAACCCTGATGTCTTACTGCCCCGATCAATGTTCCGTATGCCAGAACATATCTTAATTTATTCGTACCGCAGTAATCATGCAATTTCTTTAAGAGATCAAGCAGCACTTTCTGCTCTTCTTCAATAGTCATCATATATCAATCCTCTATATATGCCGCAAAATCATGTGTTACTCTCTTTTCTTCCGGCGGCAGCTTCATATAATCTCCGTAATTTTGTGTCAGATAGCGTTCCCAACACTTAGGTGCATGAAATAATCTGCCGTTAAATTCCTTATCTTCATACGGAATATATTCAGATTTTTTCATGCGTTCACCCTTGCCCAGGCTCCATGTAATACCTCCGACATATTCGCATTTATCAAAATCCAACCTGCGAGCCATTGTATCCAACTGTTTTGCATAAGTTTCGGCGCCGATTATTCTATATAAAATAACTGCCGGTACCTTGACAAGTGTCCGAAATATTCCCTTGCCCGTACCTATTCTGGCATAACTTCTTGAAATTTTCTTTCTGATGCCTATTGCTTTTGTCAAAAGTTCATCACTTTCTTTTTCATCATCCGGCAATCCGTCCATCGGAAAAATATCGATCCAGAGATTTTTATCCATTGCCAGATATTTTGAGTCTATTCTGGTTCTTCTGTCTACAACCTTAGCAAATGGCGTATCGCCGTTTCCTGCATTAAATCCCGTTAATTCATAATAAGGTCTTATTGGTTCTTTTTTTATTATTTCATGCAGTTTATCAAAATCCGGGCGTGGCATCAGAAGATCCACATCATCATCCCACGGAATAAAACCCTTATGCCTTATTGCTCCAAGAAGGGTTCCGCCACACATATAATATCTTAGTCCATGCTCATCACAATATTGTGTGAATTCACACATCATCTCAAAAATATTATCTTTTATCTCTTCTTTTTTTAACTCCCTCATCCGTCACTGCCGCCTCTTCATGAATTTAGCCATAAAAAATGCTGCGCTCTCATAATTAACGCAAAACCAGTTGATCATAAGCTTTCTTGATGCTGCAATATCTGCATCAAGCAGCAGCTTTTTGTTCTTTTTAAGATCTGCCTTCAACTCTTCCCTTTTTTTTATATATTTAGGATTTTTATATTCGCCGGCAATGGCCATCTCAGAAAGAATTGTAAAATTTATTCTGGCCAGATTAATTTTGGCATAAGATGCATCGCTGCCGCCTCGCTCATTTGCCAGGCGAGACACCTCAGTCCATACATCCTTTAATCCGAAATACTTTTCGCCGAATGTCGATGTCATTCCGGATGACATTCTGTAAAAATACATTTGAACATTCGATTCAACAATTTTATCTGCTTTCAACAGCATTCTGTAAGTTGCAAGGACATCCTCTCCAACCGAAAAATTATTATTTACATATGCATTTTCGGCCACTTCCTTTTTATATAGCTTGTTCCATACATAATGAACAATTTCCTGACTGCCTATCTTAAAGAATCTCTTGGCAAATTCATCCCTACTATATACAACTACTTTTTCCTGAACATCGGCTCTGTCATATGTCTCTTTTTCAGTTTTTATTATGCCTGCACTGCTTACATCTGCATCGTTTTCATTTATCAGCTTCAGCAGATATTCATACATCTGCGGGTGTACCCAGTCATCTGAGTCCACAAACCCTATATATCTTCCTGAAGCTCTGTCAATTCCTGATCTTCTTGCTGCTGCCAGCCCCGCATTTTTCTTGTGGATAACAATTATCCTGCCATCCCGCCGTGCCCACTCATCGCATATTCTTCCGCTGTCATCCGCAGATCCGTCATCGACCAGGATTATCTCAAGATTATTATACGTCTGTCCTGCAACCGATGATATTCCTCTGTCCAGTTTATCCTGCACATTGTATACAGGCATTATAACCGATATCAATGGTTCACTCATTAAAAACTGCCCTCGTATTTCTTATTGCCAAACTTAGCCTTGAGAAAAGCTGTACCCTTCTTTTTCCAATCTACTTTTTCCATAAAAATAAGAGGCAGTTCCTTGATCTGGTCTTTATTCAACTGCCCGCTTGTGAGCTTTTGGTCAAGCCATACATTAAATATGATCTCGCTGACTCTTCCGTACAGTCTTCCCTGAAAGGATGATAATTCATCTTCGTTTATATGATTTTTGAGTTCAAACAGGATAGTAAACAGCCAATTGCAGTAATCGTTCAGGAGTTCTCTTTTCATGATCATCATATTAAACATATATCCGTATGTATGCTTTACGACGCGGTCATAGTTGCCGACATATTCCGGATACTTTTCTGCAATTATCTGCCTTGTTATATCCAAATGTTCCGCATAGTGTGTATGCTTATAGTGATCATACAATGTCTCAATATAATAATTTCTCTTAGTCGGAACGAACACCTTCACAGTGCCTAGGTACGGTTCGATCTCGTCATAAGTAAGTATGCCTTTAAAGACATCATCTTTACGTTTTCTGCCGAAATGCCGTCTGTAATGAGCCAGTCCTATATAATCGCTGTCGATATTCTTCCAAGCCCAGTAAAGTCCTGTGAGTTCACAAAAACTCGGATTCAAATATGATATATTATCTCCGGTATTATCCTTAGTATATCCCAGATCCAAGGGATTACCATCCGTATCACGCTTGCCCTCTGCACCGACATGTACAGGAAGATACATTCTATCCTCCGGCATACGATACTTCTTATGAGCAGCTATAATTATCGTCACAGTCTTATTCATTTGAGTTCCTTCTCGCACATATTAAGGACAGACTCTATTGTCGTATCCATATCATAGTATTTATACTCACCCAGTCGTCCACCGAATATAACCTTATCTTCTGAATCAGCCAGTTCTTTATATTTGGCATATAATGAACTATTTTTTTCATCGTTGACCGGATAGTACGGCTCATCCCCCGGTTTCCATTCACTGCTGTATTCTCTGCTGATTACGGTTTTAGAAATGTCATTGCCTTCATCATCCTTACCAAACTCAAACCATTTATGTTCGATGATCCTGGTCCACGGAGTCTCTCTGTCTGTATAATTAACAGCAGCATTTCCCTGAAAATTAGATTTATCCAATGTCTCTGTCTCAAATCTTACTGATCTGTACTCAAGATATCCCAGTTTATATCCAAAATATGCATCAATAGGCCCTGTATATACAATCTTGTCTGCAACAGCATCCATTTCTTCTTTATGTTCCAAATAATCCGTATTAAGGCGCACCTCTATTCCATCAAGGATATTCTCAATCATTTTGGTATATCCGCCCATAGGAATTCCTTGATACAGTGCATTAAAATAATTATTGTCGTATGTAAGTCTTACAGGAAGTCTCTTGATAATAAAACTAGGCAGATCCTTACAATCACGGCCCCATTGTTTTTCAGTATATCCCTTAACAAGTTTTTCAAACAGATCACGCCCGATAAGCGAGATTGCCTGCTCTTCCAGGTTCCTAGGCTCGCCCGTGACCTCTGCTCTCTGTTCGTTGATCTTAGCTTCCGCTTCCTCAGGAGTCACCACTCCCCACATCTTATTGAATGTATACATATTAAAAGGCATTGAGAATATCTCACCCTTATAATTGGCTACAACAGTATTGGTAAAACGGTTAAATTGTGCAAATCTCGTTATATAATCCCAGACTTTCTGAATATTTGTGTGGAATATATGTGCGCCGTATTTGTGCACATGTATCTTCTCTATATCCTCTGTATATACATTTCCGCCTATATTAGGTCTCTTATCTACAACTAGTACAGATTTTCCTGCATCTGCTGCCTCCCTGGCAAATATTGAACCATACAAACCTGCCCCTACAACAAGATAATCATACATATATTATTCCCCTTTGCTTATTCTTGTCATTTTTAAATATTTATTTCACATCTATATTATCATGAAGTGTAACATATGGCATATGAGCGCGCAAGCCGCACAGTCACGTCCTTCTGCCGCTAATGTAGAAAAATGCTCTCAAATCTTTAGTATCCGCACACTTTTATCATATATTTCTTGATTTTACGTTCATCTGATTCATTCGATTATCATAAATAAAAGGATACAAACTCGGTAAGCTAAACCTATCCGCGCTTGTATCCTTATGTAATTTTATAATATGCTGCCCGTCTGTCTACCCAATACCTTAATATACAACCCTGACATATGCCGTAGGATTCTTGTACCACATGGTACTTACCTTCGTTCCGTCTGCCGGATTTGAGCAATGGATTATCGTGTCTCCGCCTGCATATATCGCAACATGTCCGCCATTGTCGTAAACAACAATATCGCCCGGCATAAGCTGATCATAGCTTATCATAGTTCCTACATATCCATACTGATATGCATCGGACCATGTCGGAACATATATACCGAAGGTTCCGTAGATCAGATTCGTAAATCCCGAGCAGTCCGTTCCTTCTGTCAGGGAATTAACATAATATCCCAGCTCCTCGTCATATCTGTCTGCAGCATCAACATAAGGAGTTACTCCAACCCACTGGTATGCATAACTAACAATCTGCGATGCCAGTTCTGCGTCATAGGAAACATCATCATATGTCTGATCTTCAGTAGTTTCTTCCTCGTATGTTGTAGTTTCCTCTTCATACTCAGTGGTTTCTTCTTCATACGATGTAGTCTCTTCTTCGTATGTCGTAGTTTCCTCTTCATATGAAGTAGTTTCTTCTTCGTATGCTGTGGTTTCCTCTTCATATGAAGTGGTCTCTTCCTCGTATGTCGTAGTTTCCTCTTCATACTCAGTGGTTTCTTCTTCGTATGTCGTGGTCTCCTCTTCATACTCAGTGGCTTCTTCTTCGTATGCCGTAGTCACCTCTTCGTACTCAGTGGTTTCCTCCTCGTATACCGTAGTCGCCTCTTCATACTCGGTGGTTTCTTCGTGTGCTGTGTTTTCTTCTATATGCTGCGTTGTTTCTTCCCGCTCTTCAACAGTATTATCAACTACAACGAGTTCATCACGAGACTGTTCTATAGTCTTATCATCAACCTTACTGTCAACGACTTCCAACTCTGCTGACAGCTCATTTTTCTCACTTGCATACTGCACTTCACTTACATTATCAGCGCTTGCTGCCTTGTCTTCATTTACAGAGTCTTCAACGCTCAAATCACGTGTGTCCAGTGACTTTGAATTAACAGCGTGCTCCTCATCTCCAGTCTCATAGACTATTGACTGTCTCTGATCCTGCCCCTTGCTGTTTGCTGCAAATGACTTAACCGAAAATATTGATACACCTACTAAGGCAACTACCGTTAAAGTAGTAGCAACAACGATTTTGGTTGATCCGCTATTTCTTCTTTTCACTTTATTCCTCCTTGTCTCACAAGCCTTTTTTACAAGGTTCACTTGAATCCGGATGTACTATAGCACGAAACGTAACATTTTGCACTGTTTTTTTATTTTTTTTTAACATATTCTGCAATTTTGTAACATTTGCTACAAATATCTGCAATTTCTTCAAGGTATTTAATATGCTCTTACAGCCTTTTATCCTGATCCAAAACATCAAATGTTTTTACCTGCCACAATCCGTCTATTTTATAACTCACACAAAAAGGGTTGCTGCCTGTAAAGCAACAACCCTTCCTTTCATTTCATCTTTATCTTACTTTTCAGCCTATTACTCTCACATATGCTGTAGGAGTCGAATACCACATTGATCCGTAAATTGTTCCGGCACTCGGGTTCGCGCAATGGATTATCATGTCATTTCCTGCATAAATAGCAACATGTCCTCCGTATCTATACACAACAATGTCACCTGGTTGCAGCTGATCGTAACTGATCTGCGTTCCTACGCTATATTGGTATGCATCTGAACCTGTCGGAACATATATTCCGAATGCTCCGTAGATTAAGTATGTGAATCCGGAACAGTCTGTTCCGTCTGTCAGAGAATTGTAATATCCGTTGCCTGTCCATCTGTTCTCTGCAGATACGTAAGGCGTTACTCCTACCCATGACATTGCATAATCGACAATCTGCTGACCCAAAGAGTTATCATACGATGTATCCTCAGTTGTCTCCTCTTCATATGCAGTAGTTTCTTCCTCGTATGCAGTAGTTTCCTCTTCATACGCAGTAGTTTCCTCTTCATATGCAGTAGTTTCCTCCTCATATGCCGTGGTTTCTTCTTCGTACGCGGTAGTCTCTTCCTCGTATACTTCCTGCGTTGTCTCTTCTTCTGTCATTTCCTCCGTAGGATCCTCTACATATGAATCCTCAGTTGTCTGCTGCTGATCGGTGTCTTTCGATGTCGTTCCGTCATTATATATATATACCCATTCATCAAGGTCATAATCGTAAACCCATTCGCCATCAGAATATGTTGTTTCCTCGACAACCTCTGCATATGATGATTCTTCATAAGCCTCTGTCATTTCTTCTGTTTCATATTCCTGAGGCACAAAATTCTCAATTACCGATTCCTGAGCTGCCGTTTCGGCTTCCATTATCTGTACTGCAGGTTCTTCGGCTGTCTGCGCTGATGTTGCTTGCTCTGAAGTTTCCTCAAGAACTACACTGTCTACTACTTTTAATTCACCAGCCAACTGCAATGTTTGCATTACTGCCGCCGTAGTCTGTATCTCATTAGTTACGTTTAAATTAATATTTTCTTTTTCAGTTGCGATTACATATTCTTCATTGTCACTTTCAAGCTCGCTGATCAATTTTGTTTTCTCACGATGCTCTGATTCACTGTTTACAGCCAGTGTCAATTGTTTATCTTCTTTTCCTGAAACCAGTGAGTATAAGGAAAGCACCGATACTCCTACCAGCACAACAACAGCTGCCGTCGCCGCAATTGCTATTTTGGTAGATCCGCTATTTTTTCTTTTCACTTTCGTTTCCTCCTGTAATAATTTATCATCTGTCAATTCAAAATCTTTGTTCACTATAGCAGATCTTGTAATAATTTGCAAATCATTTCGTAATATTTTCTTAACATTTTCAATATTTGTGTAATACTGTTCCGACTTTTCTTTGCAAGCCCTGCATTTTTCGGCAAAATTAACAACTGCCTTAGGTTTATTGCGATAAACCTCCTTGTTCAAAACTCTTTTTATGTCAAAAGGGACGAAATTCATAAACTTCGTCCCTTTTACGCTTTATGTTCACTATCACAATCTAAGCATTAGCTGTAAGTTAGAATACCACTCTTATGTATTTTGTCGGTGTCGAATACCACATATTGCTGATTATGGTTCCATTTGTCGGATTGGAACAATGTATGATCGTATCATTTCCTGCATATATAGCTACATGTCCGCCATTCTTATATACAATTATGTCTCCCGGCAGCAGCTGTTCATATATAAGAGATATACCTACACTGGTCTGATATGCATCTGATCCCGTCGGAACATCGATACCAAATGTTTTATAAATCAAATATGTGAATCCTGAGCAGTCCGTTCCCTCTGTAAGAGAGTTTTTGTATCCTGCATCCGTCCAGCGATCTGCCGCTTCCACATAAGGCGTTACGCCAACCCATTGACGGGCATAGGCTACAATTTTCTCACCTAGTGCTGCATTGGAATCAATATCAACTATTTCAGACTCCCATAGGATAATAACTCCATCTGCATCCGTAGTGTACGTAACTTCCAGGTATGTAAATTTTCCTGTCTGCAGCATTCCTCTTTTGTTATCATCGCTGCTGTTGTCCAGATAATATTTCTTATCTCCAATTGTAAGGAATCCTACATGCATAACGCCGTCAGAATCAAAATAATATTTACCCTGATATGATCCGCTCGTTACCTCTACCCATCCCACTGCCATTCTGCCTGAGGATTTAAAGTAATATTGTGTATCGTTGATAGTCTTCCAGTTTGTTACCATCTGTCCCGAAGGATCAAAATAATACCAGATTTCGGCTCCGTCCGACTTGCCACGATACAGCCAGCCTGTCGCCATGGTTCCGCTGCCATTAAAGAAATACCAGCTGCCATTAATCAATTTCCAGCCTGTCGCCATGGTTCCTCCCGGATTAAGATAATACCAACTGCCGCCTATCTTATCCCATCCAGTATCCATTCTTCCCGATGAACTCAGGTAGTACCAGCTGCTGCCTACCTTGGCCCAGCCTGTCACCATGGCGCCGCTTGCGTCCATGTAATACCAGATATTCCTTCCGTTTTCCTGACCTCTGTACAGCCAGCCTGTTGCCATAGACCCACCGTTGCAGAAGAAATACCACCTGCCGCCTATCTTCTGCCAACCCGTTACCATGGATCCGCTGGAACTCATGTAATACCATACACCGCCTATCTTCTGCCAGCCATAAGCCATCCTGCCGGATGCGTAAAAATAATACCAGCTGCCATTGATCCATCTCCAGCCTGTTATCATGGCACCTGTTTGATTAAAATAATACCAGATTGCCCGACCGTTATTATCTGTGCCTCTGCACAGCCAGCCCGTTGCCATTGTTCCGTTGTCATGGTAGAAAAACCATGTTCCGTTTGCGTTATACCAACCGATATGTTTCTGCAGCGTCGGAATAACCTCCTGCTTTACAATAATGTCCCCGCATACAGAACAGTGAGAACCCTCTGTAAGACCTGTGCTTGTTTCTGTAGCTGCAACTTTAGGATCTGTTACTATTGTGTGATTATGCGGAACTACCTTCAGCCAAATATAATATGTCTCACCGAGAAACTTTTCATATATGACCATTTCTGATGAAACCACCCTGCTTCTATAGTATTCAGGATATGAACCAAACCTTGCGTACAGTTCATCTCTGTTTCCTGCAAATGTGGTTCCGTCTGCCATTTTGACAGTGTACGTCAGGTTGTATTTCCCGGATGTTGTGTCATAATCGTCATACATGTGCTTGGTAAAAAATTCATCACCGTATTTTGTATAACAATCTTCAATGTTCTTATCGAAAACGGTAACTGTGATTGTTATTCTGGCTTGGACATTTAACGATTCTTCATGTATCTCCACTGTCTCCGGCTCAACAGCACTCTGCTCCACTCCCGTTGTCTGCTCCTGTTCCTCATCGCCTTGTATTGTTATCGGTTCCACATCTTCTGCTGATGTTTCGGACTCCTGTTCTGTCATCGGTTCTGTCACAGATTCCTCATCATTCTGCGTCGCGGATTCTTCAGCAATTACGATTTCGTCTTCAGTCAAAGTCTGTGCTTCCGATTCTGTCTGAATCTGTGTCTCTCCTATATCTGCATCGCAGGTATATTCATATTCTTCGTCAGGTTTAACCGTCTCCTCTGCCGTTATATTTTCATATGCTGCTTCATCCGCGGCTGCTATGCCCATATTCATACCAGCCGTAATGCATATCATTAAAATAATCGCTAATACCTTTTTCATAATAGTTCTTACCGCTGCAATTATCGATTTGCCTTCAATTTAGCAAATTTTTTTATATCCTTTGACTTTACGTTGGAGATAAGCTTACCCTCTGCATACGTTAAATGCTTGGATTTCAGTCTGATCGGAACCAGCATCAGCTTCATGTATGCTGATCTTGGTTTTGCCTTTTTCAATGCTTCTCTTACCGTTTCCTTATTGATTATATTCTTTATCTCATCCCTCTTCTGCGAATCTGTTAATGTGCACCTTGGATTGGTAATATTTTCGATACATCCGATGATCCGCTCAAGGTAGCGTCTTGATATAACCTCTTCTGCCTCTGCCGACGGAAAATCGGCTGCAGGTATAGGCGTAGAATTTTCTCCCAGGAAATTAAAGGAAACCGCCGTTTCCTTACTTTCATTCTGTCCGACCGGCTGATCAGCCTCCAACGTTGCCTGCGCCGCCGTCATACCTGGATCCGTTTGTCCTTCCTGCTCACTCGCATCTGATGCAGAGACATTGCCATTTGCTGCATCCGACTGAATCTTCTTCTCATCTGCAGTTAACAGCAATGATTCCTGTCCTTCAGCAACAATTCTATCCATAAGTTTTTGTTGTGCTTCACTGCGCCATCCGTCATACAGATCAAGGAGCCATCTGTGCTCTTCTTCCCTTCTTTCCAGCAATTCAGGATTGTACTTTTCTGATTCAGAATCAGAACGTTTACGAATAAAGTGATAATAGGCATTGTCTGTTACCGTCACGCGCTCAATCTTCTTAATCACCTCAAGATTAAACGGGAAATCATCCCAATGAACATCAGGAAATGTGATGCCGTTATCCTTAATATAGCTTGTCAGATACAGCTTATTCCACGGTGTATACAAAAGGTTCCTGTCAATCAGCTGATGCGCGTGCTCACGAAATTCCATTCCCGAACCATACACGACAGAAGGTACAGACTGCTTCTGAATATAATATTCCATCTCTGTATAATATGTTTCTATGTAATATCCGGCGATAACCATCTGCGCGCACTTATCTTCCGGCACTATTGCTTTATACTCAGCTGCACATGGAAATGGCTTACCGATAGATGAAATATCTCTGCCCACATTATTAACCGGCTTTCCTGCCCATGCATCAAGAAAATAATTTTCCGCCAGACTGACCATCTCATAAAGCATGGACGGAACGGCCCAATCATCAGCATCCATAAAATACAGATATTTGCCGGAGGCCTTCTCCATAGCTGCATTTCTGGCGGCTGCGGCACCTCTGTTTTCCTGGTGCAGCACCGTGATCCTCTCATCAGCTGCTGCCTGTTCGTCACATAATGCACCTGACATATCTGTAGATCCGTCATCAACTAAAATAAGTTCCCAGTCTGTAAGTGTCTGAGCACATATACTTTCTATAGCCTTGCATACATAATCTGCCACATTATATACAGGCATGATAACTGTCACAATTGGTTTTTCCATAACAATTATTTCCTTCTTATTTAATTTTTTGATTTTAACAGTTTGATGTATTTTTGTAAATGTTTAGCAACTGTTTTGAAGAGACTTTGTAAGAAATTTGAAACTTTTATGCTGTTTCTGCATGCTGATTTGCATTTTATGATCACTCATTTTCCCATATTTTCCGTACTGTCAGCTTTATTGCGTTTAACTCTGCAGTATGTTAAAATTATCGTTATATTTTTGCAACAATTTCAAGATTACTAATCAAAGAAGGTCACATTTATGAAAAAGGTCATTGTTTCATTTTCATTAATCACAGCAATATCCGTCTCAGGTATATTTTCTGCTTTTGCAGATACCCAGGAGGACTTATTGTCATCAAATATTTCATCTGATTACGAATACTCCCCTGAGGATTCTTACATTGAACATTCTGATATCGACTATGAATCATCCTCTGACGCTGAAAATAAAGAAACTACAGCTTATGCTGAAAATGATATATTCGTTTCGGAATCTGATACCGACAGCGAGATTTCAGACGATACCACCTATGAAACTTCACAGGAACCGGAAAGCACTGCCACTGACGAGTACATTGACAATACATCAACATCCGACGCATTTGTTGAAGAAGAAACTGAATTTGTACAAGAAGACTCACTAAATGATAATGTTACGGTAACAAGAATTATCGCTAAAGCTGCAGATTCGTATATTGAAAGCTATTATACGAAATACGGTAACGACTTCTTTAAAAAACGGATGTACGATAAGTATGACGAAACTGCCAAAACATACAACATTACGTATACAGTTTACCTGTCCGATGGTTCTACATTTATTGGTAACAAGGATGAATTGTATGCAAAATTCGGCGATTATCCGGCTTATTATGATAAGGCCGGTGATTACTCAGGTTCATCTGAATTAATAATTCAGGAAAAATTTTTAAATACCACGTATTTTATAAGATTCCGGCTCATCGCACATACTCATACAATCGTTACAGACCCTGCCGTAGCAGCCACCGAAACGGCCACGGGTCTGACAGAGGGATCTCACTGCACCGTCTGCGGTGAGATAATTGTTGCCCAGGAAGTAGTTCCGACTCTGCAAAAGCACACCGGCTGGTATAATGCCGGAGGAACATGGTTTTATTATGACAGCAATGGCAAAATGGTCACTGGTTGGCTCTACAGAGGGCAGGAGAATGGCATTGATATCTGGTACTATCTTAATGACTCAGGTGCCATGATCACCGGGTGGAAATATATAAACAACCGGTGGTACTACTTTAATGCCTCAGGCCGCATGGCTGTCGGTTGGACTTATGTGAATGGTACATGGTATTTCATGGGATCCAGCGGTGCTATGTACAGCGGCTGGCAATATATCAATAACTGCTGGTACTACCTGAATTCATCCGGTGCCATGGCTACCGGCTGGCAGTATATTAACAGCAAATGGTATTTTTTTAACAGCAGCGGCGTTATGGCAACGGGTTGGCTTTACAGAGGAACCAATGGGGGCAATGAAATCTGGTATTACTTCAATGATTCAGGTGCTATGGTCACCGGTTGGAAGACAATAAAAGCAAAACAATACTATTTTAATGCTTCCGGAAGAATGGCTATAGGATGGCTTAAACTTGACAGCACTTGGTACTATATGAATCCATCCGGTGCCATGACTACCGGCTGGCAGAAGGTTAACGGTTACTGGTATTTTATGAATTCCGGCGGAGCCATGCTTGCTAATCAATGGTTTCTCCAAAACAGCAGATATTATTTTCTCCAATCCGGCGGTCAAATGAAAACCGGCTGGCTGTACCGAAATGGCAATTGGTATTATTTTAATGATTCCGGTGTCATGCAGTCACTTGCCTGGCTTACCTATAAGAATAAAAAATACTACTTTGGCAAATCCGGCAAAATGGTTACGGAAGTAACCGAAGTAGACGGCCAAAAATACTACTTCAACTCTGATGGTACATTAGTTACAGAAACAGGCTGGACTACAGTGGACGGACACAAATATTACATTAATTCCGACGGTTCCCTTGCAACAGGTCTCAGAAAGATTGATGATAAGATGTATTTCTTTGATTCAAACGGCCGATTGTATACAGGCTGGAAGGTAATAAACGGTGTACAATATTATTTCAAATCTACCGGTGAGACGGCAATCGGATGGCTTCACACTGACGGAGACCACGACGGAGTTGAAGAATGGTATTATTTCGACAGTGACGGTTCCATGTATGTCGGTTTCCTGGAATTAAACGGTTCCGAATACTATTTTGATACCACCTCAAATGATACATACAGGGGCATTTTAAGGATTGGTACATTTACAGTTAATGGTATTACATATGTAACCGACTCTGATGGTGCTATTACAGGCAAGCACGATCAAGACAATTCTTTATCCGATGATCAGATTGCCTTGATAGAGTCCGCACTCTCTACTCCTACAACTTCGTTGGGCTACTGTGCCGCTTGGGTGGACATTGTACTGCAAAATGCAGGATTCAGTTCGTATTTTTCATACCTGCGTCCATCGCAATATGCTTATGCCCATGAGAACGGTCTAATTACATCCGAGGAATATGCATATGATACAGCTTTTAATGCCAACGATTACTGGGCATACGTTTGCTACAGTTCAAATGAAGATGATCTCGAACCCGGAATGATTGTTGCCACGAGAAGCACATATACAACATTGGGTAAACAATTTGGCCATGTCGGAATTTATCTTGGCGACGGCAAGGTTATATCCAGCGTAGGATACATAGAAATACTTTCACTTAGTGAATGGAACGATCGTTATAATAATACTTCTTACGGAAGTACGATAAAGTGGGGCTTCATCCCCGCCATGAGATAGATAAACAAATACAGGAGGTTTGCTTCATGCGCAAGAGCATCTCGTTATTTACATCGCTTCTTCTAATTGGTGCATTGTCTGCCGGCACCATTCAAGCATCTGAGGAATCCTCTAACATATCATCAGACATTGCTGTTACAGAAGATTATTCACCAGAATCTGCTTCTGACGAGACACCTGATGATATGTTATTTATCGACAGCTGCGATGAAACATCTCCAGAGGCCATCGTGTCTTATGAGGATTTTGCCATTGACCTCGATTCTTATTCAGAGGAGACCAGCCTCAATACTGATGATGAAATCTCTGCAGAAGAAACCGGCTGCAATGATGATACGGTAAATGAAACCGACACAGATGTTACCGAGATTGAAATTAATCCGGCACAAGAAGGATCTACAGATGAGACAGAGACTTCAATATCCTCATATGAAGCAGTTGAGCAGACCTCTGATGAAACGGCCTCCGGTGAGACTACTCAGGATATCATCAGCAATCCTGATGATATTTTTGTCATCACGGATGTACAGGTAACTGTTCGCAGCGCCATCTGTCAGGGTACTCATTGCACTACAGATGGTACAGTATACAAATACACAGATTACAATTACATTGACGAAGCCACAGGATTATACAACCTTGAATATACCGTCTCTTATACAAAAAATGACGAAGATCTTATATTTACCGGAAGTTCGGAAGATATTTTTCAGATATTCGGCGAATATCCGAGTCTTACATATCTCGGAACCGTAAAAAGCACCGGAAAGCTTACTGTCTGTGAGAGTCTGTTGGGTGTTGAATATTCATTTATAGTATTGATAGTGAATCATGATGTGGTGATCGATCCGGCCGTTGCGCCGACTATAACCGAAACAGGTCTTACTGAAGGCTCTCATTGCTCGGTATGCAATACCGTTATTACTGAGCAAAAAGTGGTGCCTGCTCTCGCAGATGAAGGTTGGCATTACATTGAAAATAACTGGTACTATTACATAGATGGGGCTGTTGCCACAGGCTGGCAGTATATCGATAATTATTGGTATTATCTGGGCGCAGACGGCAGAATGTGGTACGGCGGCTGGAGGTATATTGATAATGATTGGTATTACCTGTCAGACGGCGGTAAGGTACAGACCGGCTGGCATTATATCGACGGCTACTGGTACTACATGGGTGCCAGCGGCAGGATGTGGCACAGCGGCTGGAAGTATATTGATAATGATTGGTATTACTTGGGCACAGGTGGCAAGGTGCAGACCGGCTGGCATTATATCGACGGCTACTGGTA
>CAVBWS010000015.1:0-38153 GCA_963599255.1 Treponemataceae bacterium | reverse complement strand
TGTTTCCTTTTGCATTTACCGTAGGATTGCTGCGCACTTCGTGCTCTCGCAATCCGGGCTAGCGTCCTACCATGTTTCCTTTTGCATTTACCGTAGGATTGCTGCGCACTTCGTGCTCTCGCAATCCTACCAGCATTCGCACTCCGGGCTATCGCCCTACTTGCTCATGCTGGTTCGCCTGTCCAATAGATAAGAATTCGCCTGTGCAAGCACGGCTCATCCTTATCTGCTGGACAGGACGGTAAATGCAAAAGCCGGGCTTTTTGCTCCCGGCTTTTCTTTTCTGCTATCAGCGGCAGCTCTGCTGCATGATCATTCTTTAATATTAACTACTAATATCAAGACTTCTTGTAATAAATTACAACTCTTCTGTTAGGCTCTTCACCTTCGCTCTTGGTTGTTACATACTTATCTGACTGGAGATATGAATGAATAACCCTTCTTTCATACGGGTTCATAGGTTCAAGAGCAACTTTCTTTCTGGTTTTCTTAACCTTCGATGCAATATTTTTGGCGAGATTTTCCAGAGTTTTCTGTCTTCTTTCGCGATAATTATTAGTATCAACCTTTACCCTGTAATAATCCTTCTCGTCTTTATTGACGATTATACTGCACAAGTACTGGATTGCATCCAGGGTCTGTCCTCTTTTTCCAATCAGATCTCCGGTGTCTTCACCTTCGATTATGATGCTTACCATTTTCTCTGTTTCATCTACGGTTGTAATAATATCAGCCTTAATATCCAGTTTTTCAAATATTGCCTTAAGAACCTCATTAACATTCTTATTTTCAGCTGCTTCTCCGGTTATAATAACAGACTCTTTTTTAGTCTCAACCGGCTTTTCCTGAACATTTGCCTTGAGTTCATCGTTATTTTCAGAATGTTTTTCTTCTTTTTTGTTTTCCGCCTGAGCAAATATTTTCTCTTCTTTTTTTATTGGAGCAATTTCCGGCTTAACTTCTTTTTTAACTTCCGGCTTCTTGTCCTTTTTGTTTTCGAACTTAGTCTGCTTCTTAGCCTCTGGTTTACTTTCCTTACCGATTCCTCTTAATTCGGTCTTAAAATCCGGCTTGATTTCAATCTTTTCTTCGGCTTTCGAACTTTTTTCTTCTTTCTTGCGGGCACGGATCACTGCTTCTTTACTGAATAATCTCAATATTCCGGCTGAACCCTCTTCAACAACTTCATACTCCAGCATATCACTGGTAATTCCAAGTGATATTGACGCCTCTGTTATGGCATCATTTACTGTTTTTCCCCTATATTCTTTAAATTCCATCTCAGATATCTTCTCCTATTTTTTATACTTTTTACGAGATGATCCTGTCTGTTCATTCAGATCAATTCCCTGCTCCTCATTAAACTGCTTAACCATTGCTGCCTTTGCTGCCAGCGAGTTGGCAGGCGGAGGAGTCTGCGTTGTTTTCTTATTTTCCTCTACATTAATATTAGCCTTGTCTGAAATAGTAGATATATTTTTTGTGTTTGTATTAGCAGCTTTTGTCAGCGTATTTGCACTTACACCATCTTTTTCACGTTTCTTCTTGGCTTTTTCCTCAGCCTTGGCCATGTTTTCCTTAACAAATTCATCCATATCAATCTTTCTGTAATGTTTATTGATAAGGATCTGCAGTACTACCTGGAATGCCGAGCTTATACACCAATACAATCCGATTGACGCATTAAGCGTGAAGCAGAAGAATACAGATATAAGAGGCATGAATAATCCCATGCTCTTCATCGAAGCAGCTGTCATATCATTGGCTGCCGCATTCTGTGATGATGAAGCTGACTGAGATAATTTAAATGAAAGCCACTGTGTAAATCCGGAAATCAGAGGAATCAGCACTGCTATAATTCCTATTCCGCCTCCTATGATAAGGTTCCATGGTGTTTCACCCAGATTTATCCCGCAGAATGTGTTGAGTTTCGTTATCTCCGTATAATTTGTCTGGATTGTTGTAAACGTATCCCCGGAGAATAAATCCATCATTGCATTCCAGTTTTTAGTAGGAAGAGAGCACAATAACGTTACCTTATCGGTTACACTCAGATCTGCTGTCCACTGCGTAAGACCGGATATTGATGATATGTCGGTATTTCCGATAGCAGAAATAACATTCTGATAATATGCATTAAAGCTGTCTATATATGTAGGAATCTTCCTAATAACACCATAGAGTGCAATAATTATAGGAAACTGAATAAAGGATTGTATACATCCGCCTGTCTGGGAGATACCGTACTTTGCATAAACAGCCTTGGTTTCCTCCTGCATTGCAGTCATGGCATAGGTGTCATTTCTGCCCTGATATTTGGCTCTGATCGCATTTATCTCCGGATTAGCATAGGAAGACAGCTTGCTGAATCTCTGCTGCTTAACAGTAAGCGGAAGCAAAATACACTTTACTACAACCGTGAGAAGTATAATACACAGGCCCAGATTGGCGATTCCTATCCAATCAAGAAACAGATAAATATACTTTACTACATATCCTAATAAATCTACTATCTGCTTGATAACCGGCCAGTCATAACATCCGCCTGAAGTAGATGCACTTGTGCTTGCACAAGCTGCTAAAAAATTTATCACTTAATTATCCTCCTTATGGTACCGGGTCGTAACCACCCTTGGAGAATGGATTGCAGCGCAGAATTCTCCATACTGCAAGTCCCAGCCCTTTGAGCGGGCCATGCTTCTCAATTGCCTCGATGGCATATTGTGAACAGGTAGGGTAATACTTACAATGATTATATTTCTTATACCCGGAAATATGTTTCTGGTAAAATCTTATTGGTGCTATTAGCATTTTTCTTATCATGATCACACACCAACTTTTTCAGCCGCCATAATAATGAAATATATCGGCCAGCTTTCTTAAATGAATTTGTCCGCAAATGCAGGCAAATTCATTTACTACAAAAACACTGACTCTCTCCTTGAAAGTCAATGTCTTAAATTAGCTTCATTTTTTTTGATAAATAAAGAAGAGCATCACAAACATCAGAGAAGTTTTTATTAACTGCACGATTCCTGGCTACAACTATGAATCTGTATCCTGTAGGCAGTTCACTGCGCAGTTCAACAAAACTTGCTCTGATGACACGGGATAATCTATGTCTTACCACACTATTTCCCACTTTTTTGCTTACTGATATACCGAGCTTTTGCTCATCTTCATCAGTTGCCAATGCATACAGCACTAGAAAACTATTTGCCGCTGACTGGCCTTTTTCATATACTTCCTTAAACTGAGAAGTATTCTTTAGAGAATCTATATTTCTCAAAATTGTCACCTTATCTTCTTCTAAGATAAGATATCACCATACATCTTATTATAGAAGAAAGACCACCTTCTTCGTGGTGGTCTTAAGCTGATAATACTTTTCTTCCCTTTGCTCTTCTGGCTGCTAAAACTTTTCTTCCGCCAGGAGTAGACATTCTTGCTCTAAAACCATGAACTTTAGCTCTTGATCTCTTTTTAGGCTGAAAGGTCATTTTCATAAGGCTACCACCTCCTTGTATTTCTTGAAAAAATTGCAAGAAGAATTATATTTCATAAATCCCCCAACAGTCAAGCACTTTCTGTGATTTGTTTCGTTGAATTTTCCTATATATTTTCCAATTTTATTCTTTTATTTTTATCAACATGTTATCAACCGTTTTAAACACATCTTATTCGCGCTTTATTCACTATTTAAATCAATTTTTTATTTTGCCCATACTCCTATATATCGGTTGAAAATTTACCTTAATTATAATATAATTTATACACAGTTTAAGAGCGGTGTTCACTCTGCCGCTCTTATGTCATGTTATAGGGTTTTTGGTGTAATACTACCTATAATTCTATTACATCATCTATTTTTTTACCACATTAGATATTTTATCATTGATGGTTCATTTTTTTGTTTTTATTGGAGTTGTTTTATGCTGGAACTGATCAAGAATAAGTGGTCCTTAATCCTGGATTCACTTAAAAATGAATATGATATTTCTGATATTTCTTTTGAAACCTGGATTTCGCCGCTGGAAGTGGCTGCAGTTGAGGATAATAAGATTATCATTGTTGTTCCGGAAAATTCAATCGGACTTTCGTATATTAAGAAAAAATATTATCTGCCTCTTAAGGTATCGGTAGCTGAAGTAACTGGTGAGAATCTTGATATCGAATTTGTTCCTTCTGATCAGTTTAGTACTATTACTGCAGTATCAGATGAAACTAACAAGCAGCAGGATGTTTTTGAAAAAGCCGGTCTTAATCCTAAATATACTTTTTCTAACTTTATAGTAGGTGACAATAATAATATTGCTCATGCTGCTTCTCTTGCTGTGGCTGAAAGTCCTGCTGAAGTATACAATCCTCTCTACATCTATGGTGGAGTAGGTCTGGGCAAAACTCACCTCATGCAGGCAATTGCTCACTTTATCTTATCCAGAAATCCTGAGAAGAAAGTTCTGTATGTCACAAGTGAGAATTTTACAAATGAAATAATAGAAGCAATCAGAAATGGTAATCCTCAGGCTAATTCACGTTTCAGAGAAAAGTACAGGAATGTTGATGTTCTTCTTATTGATGATATTCAATTTATCAGTGGCAAGGAATCCACACAGGAGGAATTTTTCCATACCTTCAATCAACTCTATGAACATAAGAAGCAGATTGTAATTTCTTCTGATAAATCTCCTCGGGAGATCAAGGGTCTCGAAGAGAGACTCATCTCAAGATTCTTATGGGGACTTCCTATTGATCTTCAATCCCCTAGCTATGAGACAAGGGTTGCTATTTTAAAGAAGAAAATAGAACTGGAGAATACTCCTTTCATTCCGGAGGATGTTATCTCCTACATTGCAGCAAATGTTTCTTCAAATATAAGAGAACTGGAAGGATCCCTTACTAAGATTGTAGCTTATTCTAAACTTACATCTTCAGTTATTGACCTTCCGTTTGCCGAAGGAGTATTAAAAGACCTGTTTACAAATACTCAGCGTGAGATTACACCTGATAATATTATTAAGATTGTTGCAGAACATTTTAATATATCCGTTTCGGAACTTTCTTCCAAAAAGAAAAGTGCAGACATTGTATATCCCAGACAGCTGGCCATGTATCTGTGCAGAACTCTTACGGATGCAGCTCTTTCTTTAATAGGTAAGAAATTAGGAAACAGAGATCATACAACTGTCCTTCACGGATATGAGAAAATACAGTCCGAAATAGATGACAACGAGAAAACCAAGAATGATATTGAGATTCTGAAGAAGAAAATATGTCCTTATTAATGCACAGTTTATCTACTTTTTCATGTTTCAGATGTAGACAAACGGTTAATCATAATGCTCTTAACTGACTCTATTGATAAGGCTGAGTATTTATCAACAATCTCTGCAAATATTAGTAACAGTACGATTGAATATAAATTTTGGCTTAATATAAACCTATTTCAGGCTTTTTAACATATTCACATCCTCTACTGTTACTACTAGTAAAATACATATATTAATAAATCACCCATTTCATTTTGAAAGGAGATATACACTAATGATTATTGCATGTTCAAAAAATGATTTGATCACAGCTGTTAATATTGCTCTCAGAGCAGTTCCTTCTAAATCAACAATGGCTATCTTAGAATCTCTTCTTATCACAGCCGATGATGAGATTACAATAACAGCCAATGATAATGACATGGCTATAAAAACCAAAGTTGAAGGTGTTGTTAATGAAAAGGGAAGCATTGCTATTGAAGCAAGGATCTTTAGTGAGATCATAAGAAAGCTTCCTGATAATGAAATAGTTATTGAAACAAATAAACTTCATAAGATGAAAATAAGCTGTGAGGATTCAGTATTTACTCTCAGCGGCAATGATCCTAACGAGTTTCCTGATCTTCCGGAGACAGGAGAAACTAAGAAAGTCAGCATATCAGAGTTTACATTAAAAGAACTCATAAGACAGACAATTTTCTCAATTGCCGTAAACGATACAAATGCTCTTATGAAGGGAGAGCTGTTCTCTATAGAAAACAACATGATAAAAGTTGTTTCTCTTGACAGCCACAGAATTTCTATAAGGAAGGAAGAGCTGGCTTTTAATTACGAGAACAGCAAGGTAATAATTCCCGGAAAAACCCTTAATGAGATCAGCAGAATTTTAAACGGCGATCAAAATGAGATTGTTGAAATGGAATTTGACAAAAGATTCATCAAATTCAGCTTCAGTAATACCATGGTTATCTCAAGACTTATAGAAGGAGAGTTCTTCAATGTCGAGCAGATGATCTCTTCTGATTATTCTACAGAGGTTAGATTAAATAAGATTAATTTTATGAACAATATTGACAGAGCTATCACCCTGGTAAGAGAGGGAGATAAGAAACCTGTTGTTTTTGAAATAAGAGAAGGATTCATGAACATGGATATTAATACTTCTCTTGGATCAATGAGCAGCAAGCTGCCTGTTAATAAGACAGGAAATGATCTGATAATAGGATTTAATCCAAAATTCATAATGGATGCATTGAAGGTAATCGATGATGAGGAAGTATCATTATTCTTTGTTAATTCAAATGCTCCATGTTTTATAAGAAATGATGAAGGAGATTATGTTTATATTATTCTTCCGGTAAATATAAACAGATAATGATATGTTTGAAATCAAACTTAGAGACGAATATATAAAATTGGGACAGGCACTGAAGGCTGCTAATCTGGTAGAAAACGGAGGATTTGCCAAGGAAGTCATCATCAATGGTGAAGTTAAGGTAAATGGTCAGGTGGAATACCAGAGAGGAAAAAAACTTGTGGATGGGGATATTGTAGAATTTCAGGGAAGTCAGATTAAAATATGCAAATAAAAAATCTTGATATTCAAAATTACAGAAATTATGAGTCTTTATCAGTAAACTTCTATCCTGGATGCAATATTATTTACGGAGAAAACGGGCAGGGAAAAACAAATATTCTTGAAAGCATCTACATGTGTGGATTCGGGAAGAGCCACAAGAGCAGCAAAGAAAGAGAAATAATAAAAAACGGCTGCGAAGAAGCTCATATAAAGGCAGAATTTGAATCTGATTTTAATTCTCACAGAGTAGACATACATTTGCGGAAAAATAAATCCAAAGGTATGGCCCTTGACAGGGTTCCTATCAGAAAATACGGAGATCTGTACGGAAATATTCTGGTTGTCATGTTTTCATCTGAAGATTTAGATATTGTGAAAAGAAGTCCCTCCGAGAGAAGAAAATTCCTTGATATGCAGCTGTGTCAGATAGATCCTCTCTACATGGATAATCTTGTCAATTACAATAAACTTTTAGACCAGAGAAGAGAATTATTTAAAAGAGCGGATGAAGGCAATGACGCACATGATTTTAATTCGACTCTGGATATATGGGACCTGCAGCTGTGTGATTACGGATCCCGCATCATAAAGAGAAGAAGACAGTTCATAGATGAATTAAATGAGATAATATTTGACATTCATTATGATATAACAGGCGGAAAAGAAAAACTAAGGATTGTTTATGAACCTTCTGCAGATGAAGAAAGCTTTTTCGAAGAACTCCTGAAAAATCGGGAAAAGGATAGATTTTATAAGCAGACACACATTGGACCTCACAGAGATGATATGAGTTTCTATGATGGTGAGACGGATCTTAAAATATACGGAAGCAGCGGACAGCAGAGGTCATGTGCCTTGTCACTTAAGCTTTCTGAAATATATATTATCGAGAAAATAAAAAAAGAAAAACCGGTTTTGCTGCTGGATGATGTTTTGTCTGAATTAGACAGAAACAGACAAAATCAGCTTATAAAGAGTCTTAATGATATACAAACACTGATTACTTGTACAGGTATGGATGAGTTTATAGAAGAAAAGTTAGGAGAAGTTAACAAGATTCATATATTGCAGGGAAGGGTTGTTTAATAAAAAAATTGTTATTAGATTTATACAGATAGATTGAAAGGAAAAAAGATGGAAGAAAACAAGGTATTGGAAAATAATGAAGAAAATTCTCTTGCCGATACTACTGTTTCCGGCGAATATGATGCAGATAATATTCAGGTATTGGAAGGACTTGAAGCTGTAAGAAAGAGACCTGGAATGTATATTGGAAGTACATCAGAAAGGGGCCTGCATCATCTGGTATATGAGATAGTAGATAATGCTGTTGATGAGGCTCTTGCAGGAGTCTGCACTGAGATACATGTAACAATTAATCCGGATAATTCAATTACTGTTGAGGATAATGGAAGAGGTATTCCGACAGGTATTAATAAACAGCAGGGAGTATCTGCTGTGGAACTTGTATTTTGTAAACTTCATGCAGGAGGAAAATTTGGCGGTGGCGGATATAAGGTATCCGGCGGACTTCATGGTGTAGGTGCCTCTGTTGTAAATGCACTTTCTGAACACCTTGATGTAACTATCTGGCGTGACGGCAAGATTCATTTTCAGGAATATGAGAGAGGCAAGGCTACCTGCGAGCTTACAGTATTAGGGGACTGCCCGGCAGATAAGCATGGATCTAAGATCACATTTAAGCCGGATTATAAGATTTTCGAGGATCTTATATATAATTTTAATACCCTTCAGAACAGATTAAGAGAAATGGCATTTCTTACTAAGGGTCTTAAAATTGTACTTACAGATACTCGTGAGAACAATGAACAGGAGAAGACCTTCCATTACGAAGGCGGCATAAAGGAATTTGTTCAGTATCTGAACAGAGGAAATACCCCTCACTATGAAGAAATAATGTACTTCGAAGGTGAGAAGAATAATGTAATGGTTGAAGTATCCATGCAGCATAATGACGGATACAACGAGAGCATCTATACCTTCGTTAATAATGTAAATACTCCGGAGGGAGGTACTCATCTGGAAGGGTTTAAGCGTGCATTAACAAGGGTGTTCAATGATTACGCCAGAAAAAATAAGATTCTTAAAGAAAAAGAAGACAATCTGTCCGGCGAGGATTTAAGAGAGGGTCTTGCTGCGATTATTTCTGTTAAGATTGAAGATCCGCAGTTTGAGGGACAGACTAAGCAAAAGTTGGGAAATTCCGAGGCGCGCGCCGCAGTAGAATCTGTTGTAAGCGAGCAGCTTACATATTTTCTCGAGCAGAATCCTCAGGTTGCCAAATTCATTTGCGATAAGGGATTACTGGCACAGCGTGCCAGAGAGGCGGCACGTAAGGCCAGAGAAGCCACAAGAAAGAGTCCTCTTGCCAGCGGTTCTCTTCCGGGCAAGCTGGCTGACTGCTCAGATAAGGATCCTAAGAACTGTGAGATATTCATAGTCGAGGGAGATTCCGCCGGCGGCAGCGCCAAGAAGGCTCGTATCAGAAAGACTCAGGCTATCCTTCCGTTGAGAGGAAAAATATTAAATGTTGAGAAAGCCCGTCTGGATAGAATCCTGGGAAATGCGGAGATCAGAACTATGATAACAGCATTTGGAACAGGAATTCATGATGACTTTGATATATCCAAGCTTCGTTACGATAAGATTATAATCATGACAGATGCCGATGTTGACGGGGCTCATATTGCAACATTGCTCCTTACATTCTTCTATAGATTTATGCCGGAGCTTATCAAACAGGGACACGTTTATCTGGCTAAACCGCCGCTGTATCAGATCACAAAAAATAAAAAGGTCTGGTATGCGTACTCTGATGAAGAACTCAATAATATAATGCTTGAGATCGGAAGAGATAATCAGAACAAGGTTCAGCGTTATAAGGGACTGGGCGAGATGGATGCCAGTCAGCTGTGGGAGACTACTATGGATCCTAAGACAAGAATTCTGTCCAAGGTATTCATAGACGATGAGAGTCCGCAGGATCTGGATGTTACATTTACCACTCTTATGGGAGATGAAGTAGAGCCTAGACGAGAGTTCATTGAATTGAACGCTAAATACGCAACTAATATTGACATTTGATAATAAATCCGGAGGAAACAATGGAAGATAACAATAAAGATATCAATAACGAAGGAGAAAATACGGAACTTACCGATACAGTCTTCGACAAGATAGAAGAGATTGATCTGAAGAAGACTATGGAAAGCTCTTATATCGATTATGCTATGAGCGTTATTGCTTCAAGAGCATTGCCGGATGTAAGAGACGGACTTAAGCCGGTTCAGAGAAGAGTTCTGTTCTCCATGAGTGAACTTAATAATACTCCTGACAAGCCTCACAGAAAATGTGCTCGTATCGTCGGTGATACCATGGGTAAATACCATCCTCATGGAGATTCATCTATCTACGGAGCTCTCGTTAATATGGCTCAGGAGTGGTCAACAAGATATCCGCTGGTAGACGGACATGGCAACTTCGGCTCTGAAGATGGTGACGGAGCTGCTGCCATGCGTTATACAGAGGCGAGACTTTCCAAGATTTCTATGGAAATGCTGGCAGATATCAATAAGGATACAGTTGATTTTGTTCCAAACTTCGATGAAACAGAGAAGGAGCCTACGGTTCTTCCGGCCAGATATCCTAATCTTCTGGCAAATGGAACCACAGGTATCGCGGTAGGTATGGCAACCAATATCCCTCCTCATAACATAGGAGAGCTTATTGACGCTGTCTGCAAGATTATCGACAACAAGGTAGAAGACAGAGAAACTACCATTGACGATATAATGAAGATCATAAAGGGACCTGATTTTCCGACAGGAGCTACGATATTAGGAAGAAAGGGTATTGAAGAGGCCTACAGAACAGGACGAGGCAAGATTAAGATCCGTGCAGTCTCTGAGATTGAGCCTATGGAAAACGGCAAGAACCGCATTGTTGTAACGGAACTGCCATATTTGGTAAATAAGGCTAAGCTTGTTGAAAAGATCGGTGAACTTCATAGAGATAAGAGAATAGACGGTATAGTTGATCTGAGAGATGAGAGCGATCAGACCGGAACCAGAGTAGTAATAGAGCTTCGTAAGGATGTAAATCCGAATGTTGTATTAAACCAGCTCTATAAGCATACTCAGCTTCAGGACAGTTTCGGCGTTATTATGCTTGCCCTCATCAACAATCAGCCGAAGATCTTTAACATTTACGAGCTGCTGGCATGCTACTTAAAACATCAGGAAGAAGTAGTAACAAGAAGAACAAAATATGATCTTAATAAGGCTGAAGAGAGAGCTCATATTTTAGCCGGATTATTAATAGCGCTTGATAATATTGATGAAGTTATTCGTATTATCAGAGCAAGTGCCAATACCCAGGAAGCTAAAACCGGCTTGATGGAAGCCTTCGGTCTTGATGATGTACAGGCTCAGGCCATTGTAGACATGAGACTCAGGGCTCTTACAGGTCTCGAAAGAAAGAAGCTTGAAGATGAGCAGGCTGAGCTTCTGGCTAAGATTAAGTATTACAAGGAAATCCTCGGGGATGAGAAGAAGCTTCTCGGAGTTATCAAGGAAGAAATCCTGGTGATGAAGGAAAAATACGGAGATGAGAGAAAAACTGTCATCGGCGTTGATGACGGAGATATAGAAGATGAGGATCTCATTCCTGTAGGAAATACAGTAATTACAATGACCAAACTGGGATATGTTAAGAGAATGGCTATTGATACATTCAAGGCTCAGAACAGAGGCGGTAAGGGCATTAAGGGCATGCAGACTCTTAATGAAGATGTTATTGAGCGTATGTTCATTACTACTACGCATAATAACATATTATTCTTCACAAATAAGGGTCGTGTATATAAGATGAAGGCTTATCAGATCCCTGAGGCTTCCAGAAATGCAAGAGGAACAGCTATAGTCAACCTTCTTCAGCTGCAGCCTGATGAGAGGATAGCAGCTGCTATGTCAGTTGAGGAATTCAAGGGAGCGAAAAATCTCCTGATGGCAACGAAGAAGGGAATGATCAAGAAGACTGATCTGGAAGAATATAACAATATCAGACAGACGGGTATCATTGCTATTACATTGAGGGATGACGATGAGCTCATTGATGCTGAGATAACCGACGGTCACAGAGAGATAGTTCTTGTAACTAAGAATGGTCACAGCATCAGATTCAACGAGGAAGAGATAAGGGCAACCGGACGCAGTTCAATGGGTGTGATCGGTATGAAATTCTCTGAAGAAGATGACGAGGTTATAACATTTACACTGGATGTGTTGGGAGAGGATATATTGTTCGTAACAGAAAATGGTATGGGCAAGAGAACCTCATTCTCAGAATTCAACCCTCAGCATCGAGGCGGCAAGGGTGTTCGATGCTACAAGGTAACGGAAAAGACAGGCTGCCTTACAGCGGGATGCGCAGTTGATTCAGGTGATCAGGTCATGTTGATAACAAACCAGGGAATCGTCATGAGAATGGCTGTTGATGATATATCCGTGATCGGAAGAAATACTTCAGGTGTTAAGGTTATGAACATTAACAAGGAAAATGATATCAAGGTTACGGGCATGGCTAGAATCTCGAAGGATTTTCTGTCCGATGAAGATGCGGAAAACGACGTGGGTGAAGCAGATGACATCGAATCAGAAAATGATACTGAAGAAACAACAGAGGAATAGAATATAGTAAGATTTAATTGCAGCACCTCGTTTTATTAAACGGGGTGTTGTCGGTTATAAAAAGGAGGGCAAGTGATAATGAACACAATAGAGGCAATCATGACCAGAACCAGTGTCAGAAGATATACTAACCGAAAAATAAGTGATGAAGACGTCAGGACTATTTTAAGAGCCGGCATGAGCGGACCTACGGCTGTAAATAAGCGAGACTGGTCATTTATAGTTGTAAGAGATAAGGAAACTTTAAATAAAATGACACAAGGCAATGGATTTTCAGCTGAACCGCTTAAAAATGCGGACATGGGAATACTTGTTCTGGGAGATAAGAAGAGAGCCTTTAAGCAGGCGCCTGATTATTGGATAATCGATGGGGCGGTAGCTGCTCAGAATATGATATTGGCTGCCCATGACCTGGGAATAGGAAGTTGTTGGCTGGGAACCTGGCCGCAGGAGAGCAAGATCAAGGCGCAGACGGAGATTTTTAATATTCCGGATACCCATGAACCACATTCAATAATTGCATTTGGTTATCCTGCAGAAGATCCGCCTGTTAAGGCTCCTGAGTGGGAAGCGGATAGAGTGCATTATGAAAAATGGTAATGCTGCGCAATTGCGCGAATACGCAGACAATGAATATGAATTTAAAAGATGGTTAACATATGCGCCGTCCCGGCGCATATGACAATTTTCAGATAATTTTCACACAACATGCAATGTACTGTCGTTGAAAATCAATATTATTTCGTGTACACTCATAATGCTGAAAAATAGGAGATGAGAGTCTTTATTTGCACGATATAATGAACCAGGCGGCTATTGACGCGGGGTACATGTGTTGAATACAGTAATAACGAAGGAAACTCGTAAGGTGTGGTTTCCGTAGTTGAAGAAAGGAGCAGTTATGGAACTTATAGATACCATTGTTAAGACAATATCGGGAGTTAGTCAGACAACCATAAAAAAGGGCAAGGATGTTAAGAATATTGCCAAGCTTAATCTTACGATTTCTGACGAGGAGAGAAAAATTGATAGAAATTATATGGAAATAGGCAGACTGTTCTATGAAATGCATAAGGATGACTGCGAGAAGGAATTTGCCGAGCTTATAGTAAGCATTGATGAATCAAAAGAGAAGATCAAGCAGTGCAATGAAGAGATAAAGGAACTGAAAGGCATTATCAAATGTCCTGGCTGCGATGCAGAGATTATGGGTAATCTGGCATATTGCCCTAACTGCGGATGCAAGATAGAGAAGGAAGAACCGGAAGAGGAATCTCAGGAAGAATCTCCGGATGCAGTATTTTGCAAAAATTGCGGAGCCAAGCTAGATCCGGAATACAAATTCTGTGTTAAATGCGGAACAGCTGTTGAACATGAGGCGCCGATCGTAGTACAGCCGGACGGAAGTATAGTTCCTGTGGAAAAGGAAACCTCCAATGAGCCAGAGAAGGAGGCATGCTGTAAATCAGAAGAGGAGCAGCCATGTAAACAAGCGTGCGAGAAGGCAGATGATGAAAATACATGCTGCGATGCTCCTGTACAGGAAAATTAACGAATAAAGAACTTTTATAACATCACGGCTAATAGATAATTGTCAGATGATCGCAGATTACTGCATACAGAAAAATCGGTATGCAGTAATCTGTTAAAAATATCTGAGAAAGCTGGAATTACCTTCAAGATAACAGGATAACAAATGAACAAAATCAGGGAAGCATTTCGCAATAATAAAAATTTTCAGATATTCATAGTAGCATGCGGAGCGATACTTTTTTATGTTGTGCTGAACAATATCGGAATTGTAAGAGACGCATTTTTATATGTGCTGAGTATACTGTGGCCGGTTATCTGTGCAACAATATTGGCATTTATTATTAATCCTATAGTTCAATTTTTTGAACAGAAGGTATTTGGAAAATTAAAATATCGCAAGGCGGTGCATCTTTTCTGCGTTATATTTACAGTGGTGATGATAGTCTTTTTGATATTGCTGCTTCTGTATCTGATAGTCAATCAGTTATCTGCGTCTATAAGTAATCTGATAGCGAATCTAGATCAATATGTAGAATCGCTGATAAATCTTATAAAGAAAGTATTTGGTGAATATGCTAGTGAAATCAATATTTTTGGTGTAAATCTTATGGATCTGCAGTCAGCAGATCTTAAAGAATTCAGCTCTACCATAATCACTTGGTGTACGGAACATATATCCGGTATTATCGGCGGTGTGACGAGCGTTGGCTCAAATGTGCTGAATACATTTATTATGTTCATGCTGGTTATTTATATGCTTCTTGATGTGGGACATCTGTCCAGAGGAGTAAGCAGGTACTTCAGATCCATTATGGAACCGGAGAATTATATAAGTTTTGCAAATGTATGCACAAAAAGCAGCAAGATCTTTATCAGATATTTGCTTTGTAATATCCTTGATTCATTAATAGTAGGTGTGGCATGTTATCTGTTTATGATCATTATGGGACTACCGTATCCGCTGCTTATTGCTGTGGAGGTTGGAGTAACTAACTTTGTTCCAACATTCGGACCTATTGTTGGCGGAGTAATAGGAGGTTTCCTGATTCTACTTGTTAATCCGATGGGAACAGTATGGTTTGTAATATATACATTGATAAGCCAGTTCTGTGACGGCAATCTCCTTAAGCCAAAATTGTTCGGTGATCCTACCGGTCTGCGCCCTATGTGGGTGCTTGCATCAATCATCATATGCGGAGGTTTGTTTGGAGTAGTTGGTATGATCCTAGGAGTTCCGCTGTTTGCTATCATTTCAGATATCGTAAATGAGAGGGTAGAAAAGAGGATCCAGCGTTGGGACTGTTATAAAAAATAAATTAGACAAAGATCCGACCGAAAATTTATATAGGACACACTGAAATTTTCTATTGCACAGAAAATGCGAGTGTGCTATTATATGCAAGCTGTTTAGCAGGTAAGCGGATATGGCGGAATAGGCAGACGCGCATGGTTCAGGTCCATGTGAGGTAACACTCATGCAGGTTCAACTCCTGTTATCCGCATTAAGAATTTAACACGTGTCATCACGTGTTATTTTTTTCCTTTAAATGCTTGATATATCAATGTTTTCTTAACATTCAATCTTCTTATCATATGTCGTCAGATGCCGTAGAAAAACGATAGGTTTATATAATTTGGGGGTCAATCTGGGGGTCAGTTGGACATCAAGATGGCACGATTAGGCTTTGTTTAAACAATATATCTTGACATTATCTGCCTCAAAACTATAATAACAAGTAATTGCTAGGGGCGCATATGCTGAGATGGCTCTTCAGAGCCAACCCTTCTCACCTGATCAGGTTAATACCTGCGTAGGGAAGCATGACAGTGGAAAATTCAGATAAATATCTGCTGTTACTATTCTGCCCCTCCCATCAAAGGAGGTTTTTTTATGTCAAAAAATGTTAAGATTCTCGTTTATTGTGCCATGTGCATTGCTCTGGCCACTGTCACATCTATGGTTAAGCTATTTTCCTTTCCAACCGGCGGAGCCATCACACTTTGTTCCATGCTGTTTGCTATGCTGCCGGGATATTTCTTCGGTCCGGTGGTGGGTATCACCTCAGGAGTTGCCTATGGTATCCTGCAGTTTATTATAGACCCGTATGTGCTGACACCCGTGCAGGCAATTTTGGATTATGTTTTAGCCTTCGGCGCCTTTGGCATTTCCGGATTTTTCGCCAATAAGAAGAACGGTCTTCGTCTCGGATATCTGGCGGCATGCGGAGGAAGATACTTTTTCTCTTTTCTCAGCGGTTGGGTGTTTTTCGGAAGTTATGCCTGGGCAGGCTGGAATTCAGCGGCCTATTCGGCAGTTTATAATATAATCTACATCGGCGCGGAGGCTATACTAACAATGATCATCCTATCCATCCCTGCCATGTCTAAGGCCCTGCAGCGAGTTAAGCAGTCTGCCCTTCGATAATACTAACTAATAAGAGGCTGTAACACATTAGTGCGACAGCCTCTTGCCTTTTTGTTTCAACGGCTGATATACAATCCTGTTATCTGGTTATCTAAAACAGTGATCTGCCCATTTATGTGATATTGACCGTCATTTTCCAATGAAATATAAGACGCATCAGCAAATGATTTGCTGCCATCAATCTCCAACATCACATCATAATCAAATATAGTACCATCTGTAAAGCTGCTGGTCGTGCCATCAGAAAAAGTAACATCAGAAACCGTAACTGTAACCTCGGATTCTTCAATGGCTTCATCATAACTAAAAGGCAGACGGTTCTTCTTCATGGTGTCAATCATATCCGATGGAACAATATCAGCTATAGGTTCATAGCATTTATCTACGGCTTCATCAACCGCCGTATCGTCAATTTCAACAATCACATCACCGGCACTGTCTTCTAACGATGCAGCGTCAATTGTTTCCATTATCTGACCAATGGCTTCTTCATAATCAGAATATCTATTACCATAATTCGGAGAGAACAACCAAACTAAAAACTTAGTCCCCGGATCTTCTGCTTGTTCCTCTGATACACTGACAGCATCAATGCTTTTATAGAATATAGGAACAGCCTCATTTTTTGCGTATACAGGAAGATAAATAAGAGAGCAGAAAATTCCGATCAACGATAGATATAATAAAATCTTCTTGTTCATATGCAGCTCCTTTCCGTGGTTTGTGTCCAAGCTCATTTACCTCAGAGAGGTTTGATCATTGAACAGGGTATAAAATGTTTAAATAGTTAGCAGGAGAAGCTAGATTACAAATTAATAAAAGCTCTGTTAGGTCGCGCCTGATATAAATTCTGCCGTACATATTTATCGACTCATAATAAGATATAGAAAATATAGATGCAATTTTTCAGGAAATGTTAGTTCGTTTTTATTAAGTATATCATAATGTATATCAATTACAACACTGACTCGGCATAGGAGGCAAACCTTGGCGGCGCAGGGAGTACAAAGCTGCAGCTGGGGTACTTAACAGGGGAAAAAGGGAGACAAACACCAGGGTGCACTTAAAATAGAACAAAAAAATTGTAGATTTTTTGTAAACTATTATTGAAAAAATCTTGTCGACGAGTATCATAGTAGGTGGCGAAAGTTTGTAACTATAGTTGTTATTATCCAACGACGGAAGCAACCCCGGTTGTTTGCGCCGATTTTTTAAGGAGATGAAAAGGTGAAAAGACTGCATGGTGTTAGAACACCCCACTGGAAAAACACAGCGGCCTGTCCTGCAGTAAGAATCCCTGTTCCACCTCAGGTGATCATTCCTATGTCAATGCACATAGGAGCACCGGCTAAACCTATCGTTAAGGTTAACGATGAAGTTAAGGTCGGTCAGATGATTGCCGAAGCAGGTGGATTTGTTTCTGCACCTATACATTCAGGTGTATCTGGCAAGGTTAAGAAGATTGATGAAGTCCTTCTTTCCTCAGGTCAGAGAGGAACAGCGATTATTATTGAGACAGATGGACAGCAGGCCGTTAGTGAAGATGTTAAGCCTATATCCGTATCTTCCAAGGAAGAGTTCATTGCTGCAGTAAGAGCAAGCGGACTTGTAGGATTGGGCGGTGCCGGATTCCCGGCTTCTGTTAAGCTCTCTGTCAAGGATGACGTAAAGATCGATTATCTGCTGGTAAACGGCGCTGAATGCGAGCCATATATTACATCAGACACCAGGACTATGATCGATGATGCAGAGCTGGTAGTAAAAGGCGCTGAATTAGTAAAACAATACATAGGAATTCCGGAAGTTGTTTTTGGAATTGAGAATAACAAGCAGGAATGCATTGATAAGATAAGTGCTCTTGTAAGCGGCAAACAGGGCTTCAGAGTAGAGTCTCTCCCTGCTATTTACCCACAGGGCGGTGAGAAGGTATTGATCTACAATATCACCGGAAGAGAAGTACCGGAGGGCAAGCTTCCTGCTGATGCCGGATGCATTGTTATGAACTGTACTTCTCTGGCAGCACTGTACAGATATATCAGCACGGGTATGCCGCTTGTTGAGAAATGCGTTACAGTAGACGGATCGGCAGTGGCCAATCCACAGAATGTAATAGCTCCTATCGGAACTCCGATCAAATATTTATTCGAATTCTGCGGCGGTTTCAAGGAAGAGCCGGCCAAGGTTTTATACGGCGGCCCTATGATGGGTATAGCAGTTCCGGATACAGAAGTACCTGTACTTAAGGGAACTAATGCAACCCTTGCTTTTAATAAGAAGGATGCCATACTTCCGGAGCCTACCACATGTATCAGATGCGGCAATTGCGTGGCACATTGCCCTATGAGACTGGCGCCTCTCGAAATTGAGAGAGCATATGAACTTAAGAGACCTGAAGTTCTTGAAAAAGAAAAAGTAGGACTGTGCATGGAATGCGGATGCTGCGCATTTGGCTGCCCTGCCAAAAGACCACTTGTTCAGGTAATGAAGCTGTCCAAGGCTATGCTGAGGGACTATCAGAATGCTAAAAAAGCGAAGGAGGAGAATAAATGAGTAATTTAACAGTTTCTTCTTCACCACATATACGCTCTAAGACTTCAACTCAGCGTGTTATGTTGGATGTAATAATTGCCCTTATGCCGGCTCTTATTGCAGCGATTATTAATTTTGGATTTACTGCATTGGCAGTTGTGGCAGTATGTGTGGCTTCCTGCGTGCTCTGCGAGTACATCTGGGAGAAGCTTATGCACAAACCTGTTACCGTGGGCGATCTGTCGGCAGTTGTAACAGGTATATTGCTGGCTTACAACCTGCCGGTTAATATTCCTATCTGGCAGGCCATCTTCGGATGTATCGTAGCCATTATAGGAATCAAGCAGCTGTTCGGCGGCATCGGCAAGAATTTTGCCAATCCTGCGATCACAGCCCGTATTGTTATGTTCCTGGCATTTTCAACAACCATGACCACATGGGTGTTCCCGGATACAGTATCTACAGCTACACCGCTGGCACTTATATCATCAGGTTCAACAGATCAGCTTCCGAGCCTTCTTCAGATGTTCCTGGGACAAAGAGGCGGATGCTTAGGTGAGACCTGTGTGTTAGCACTTCTGTTGGGCGGAATTTATCTGGTCGTCAGAAAGGTTATTACATGGCATACACCGGTGATTTATATCGCAACAGTATTCCTGTTTACACTTGCACTGGGACAGGAGCCGATTTATCAGATCATGTCCGGCGGACTTATGCTGGGCGCGATCTTCATGGCAACAGATTATGTAACGACTCCATATACTACTATAGGTAAGATCATCTTCGGCTTAGGCGCAGGTATCCTTACCGTTGTCATCAGAGTATACGGCAGTTACCCGGAGGGCGTATCCTTCTCCATTCTGTTAATGAATATTCTTACTCCATACATTAACAGGATCAGGATCACCAAACCTGTAGGAGGTACTAAGGCATGAAAGCTTCGACTTCAGTAAAGAAAGATTTTGTAATGCCGGTTGTTGTCCTTACGGTTATATGTATTGTTATCTCTGCAGCACTGGCAGTAACTAATCATCTGACAGCGGATGTTATTGCACAGGGTGCGGCTGAGAGAGCAGAGGCTGCAAGAGCAGAGATTATTCCGGAGGCAACCGGATTTGAATTAGTAGAAATAGAAGGACTTCCTGATACAGTAACAGAGGTTTACAAGACCAGTAATGACGTCGGATATGTATTTATGCTCAGCGCAACAGGATACGGCGGCAAGATGTCGATCATTTGCGGCATCGATAACGACGGATGCATAATTGCAGTTAAGACATTGTCACATAGTGAGACTAAGGGTATGGGATCTAAGACCGCTGATGAACCGTTCAGAAGTCAGTTCGTAGGCAAGGATTCGAAATTGGAAGGCGTTGAGGCCATAAGCGGCGCAACGATTTCTTCGAAGGCGTACCTTGGAGCGATAGCAGATGCGTTTACAGCATTTAATATGGTAACGGGGGTAGAGTAAAGTGAAAGAATCAAAATTATCGATACTCACTAAGGGTATTATTAAAGAAAATCCTGTACTGGTACTTGTTCTTGGAACCTGTCCTACACTTGCTGTAACTACACAGGCATCGAATGCTATCGGTATGGGCGTAGCATTTACATTTGTTCTTATCTGTTCGAATGTTGTTATCTCTCTTCTGAGAAATATCATCCCGGACAAGGTAAGAATACCATGTTATATCACACTTATAGCAGGCTTCGTTACGATCATTGAGCTCTTCATGGAGGCGTACGCCTACAGTTTATATGAGGCCTTGGGTATTTACCTGTCGCTGATAGTTGTTAACTGTATCATCCTGGGAAGAGCCGAGATGTTTGCCAATAAGAACAAACCATTTGCCTCCTTCCTTGACGCGGTGGGCATGGGCATCGGATTCACACTGGCACTTTTTGTAATGGCTTCAATCAGAGAGATCCTGGGAAGCGGTACATGGTTCGGCATGGAAATACCGGTTCTGGCAGACAATAACATATCGATCATGACAATGGCTCCGGGCGGATTCTTCGTATTTGCATGTCTTATAGCTCTTGTAAATAAGATTTCTAAAGGTAAGGCTATTAAGAAGACAGAATTTGGATGTGCCGGATGTCCGGGTGCTGCAACCTGCGGCAAATTAGGCTGCGAAGGCGGCTGTGAGACTAAGGAAGGAGGCGATAAATAATGTCTTTTAAGATTCTTATCGTTATCTTACTTAGCGGCATTACCGTTAACAACTACACGCTGCGTCAGTTCCTCGGAATATGTCCGTTCCTGGGTGTATCTAAGGAGCTTAAGAATGCAACAGGTATGAGTATTGCGGTTATCTTCGTCATGATGCTGGCGACGGCAGTAACATGGCCTATTCAGATGTATCTGCTGGTTCCGAATGGAATGGGATATCTGCAGACGGTTGTATTTATCCTGGTTATCGCAGCACTGGTTCAGTTAGTTGAGATTATTCTTAAGAAGTACATGAAGTCACTGTACAATGCTCTGGGAGTTTTCCTTCCGCTGATCACAACAAACTGCGCGGTACTTGGTGTAACAATTGCAAATATTGACAGCTCATATACATTTATTGAATCAATCGTAAATGCTCTAGGTTCAGGTCTTGGATTCTTCCTGGCAATGGTTCTGTTCTCAGGCGTAAGAGGTCAGATGGATTCCAGCGAACCGCCTAAGTCATTCCAGGGTCTGCCGATCACACTTGTAGCTGCAGCAATTCTGTCACTGTCATTCTTCGGTTTCAACGGTGTTGTTGAAAACCTGTTTAGTTAAGGAGGGGCTCATATGAATGCAATTATTATAGCAATTGTATCAGTTGCAGTTATCGGCCTCATATGTGCAGTCATTCTGGCTATTGCTTCCAAGATAATGGCTGTTCCTGTGGATGAGACAGCACAGAAGATAAGGGAATGTCTGCCGGGTGCTAACTGTGGTGCCTGCGGATTTGCAGGATGCGATGGTTATGCAGCAGCTCTTGCATCAGGAGAGATCAAGAAAACCAATCTGTGCGTTCCGGGAAGCGAGGGCGTTGCCAAGAAGGTAGCAGATGTACTGGGCGTTGAGGCAGAGGAAGTTATCGAGCAGGTGGCAGTAATCCACTGCCGCGGCAATTGCGATTATACAGCTGATAAGATGGACTATCAGGGAATCTCAAGCTGTAAAGCGGCTAAACTGTTCTACGGAGGCAAGGGTTCATGTACATACGGCTGCCTCGGATTCGGGGATTGTGCGGCTGTCTGTCCTCAAGGGGCAATCTGCATTGAGAAGGGTATAGCCAATATTGATCCTAGAAAGTGTATCGGCTGCGGACTGTGTGCTAAGACATGTCCTAACAAGGTTATTTCCCTTGAAGTCGACACCATTCGTACCATGGTTACATGTAATAACCATGACAAGGGCGCGGTTACAAGAAAGGTATGTTCACATGGATGTATCGGATGCCAGAAGTGCGTTAAGAACTGTCCTGCTGAGGCGATCGCTGTTGAAAATAACCTGGCTAAGATTGATTACAGTAAGTGTCAGCACTGCGGCAAATGTGAAGAAGTCTGCGTAACAGGCTGTATCATGGATGCTGATTTCAGAGGATTATGGAATCATGCAAAACCGATAGAAGAACCGACAACGGCAGCAGAACCTGCACCTGCACCAGCAGCAGAATAATTTAATATAAATCTATCAGCGGATCAAAGGTCGTCGTAGACGAGCTTGCATGATGAAACAGATAAAGAATTTTTAACAAAACAAGAAGAGCTACTTTACATAATGTAAGGTAGTTCTTTTTTTATGCAGCAGCTCTTGTTGAGAGGTTCTTCTGCGATGGTGTGTGTCTGAATTCGGTGTAAGGCAGTCCTGTGATAGCATGTGACCTCGCTCGCTGTGAGGTTGATCCGCGATGGCATGCAACCGCACTAATTGTGAAAATACTGCATGCGGGATTTTTTTGCGGACAACAGAAGCAATCTAATGCAAATCCGAGAAATTAAGGGTTAGCAAAAACTAACTTTAAATTACATGTATTATTGACAATGCTATGCAATTGTGCTAATAATTAGTTAGCTAAAGCTAACTGGAAAATTTAGTCGGCACCGAACCGTAGTAATCGTGCCGCGAGAACCAAAAGCAGGAGATAGAATTTGCCTGTATCAGGCTGATACATCCGGGGCAGTGAGGAATATATGAGTATTGTTATTTTAGGCGGCAATGAATGTATGGAACGCCGCTACACGGAATTATGCGAGAGCTATAAGTGTCAGAGTAAGGTTATAACCAAGATTACCGGAAGTCTTAAGAATAAGCTGGGAAGTCCTGACCTTACGATATTTTTCACCAATACCATGTCACATAAGATGGTCAGAGGCGCCATGAACGAGCTCAAGGGAGCAGATACTATTATAGAAAGATGTCACACCAGTTCATTGACAGCCCTTAGAGGAATTCTTGAAAAATACGCCGGACAGGAGGACGCCAGATAATGTCTGAGGAAACAGTGATCAGGCAGTGCGCCCCTACATTGGCAGGAATCAAAACGGGAAGTCTGTTTTCTTGTCCTTGCCAGGACAAGAAGGAGATGCAGAGGGATATTTCATCATTTAACAGACAGTTCAGTTCCAGGGGATTGTGTCTGCTGCCTCTTAAATATGAAGAAAATAAGGGACGAGTTTTGTTATATATGTACCGTCCCAACGGACTTAAGGAGGATTTTCAGAATGAACTGGCACGAGAAGTGCTGGAGCAGGAGGGGTATCCCTGGGCTGACGCCGGAAGATGCGTTGTAAGGCTTATAAGAAAGTTAAGTGAAGATGCGGAATTTCCCCATGAGATCGGACTGTTTCTTAGCTATCCGCCAGAGGATGTTAAGGGATTTATGGATAATCATGCAGATAATTTTAAATACTCCGGGATATGGAAAGTATACGGAGACGTAGATCATGCTAAGAATCTTTTCGCCAGATTCAAGAAATGCACAGAGACATATTGCAGATTGTGGCAGCAGGGACAGGCGCTGTCACAACTTGCAGTAGCTCGCTAGGCGCTGTCGGTAAATGAGATGTGGTTTTGATCGCAGGTATCAGCAGCGATTTGGAAGGGAACAATGACAAGCATCAATATTGATCAAAGCCGGCAGAAAGCGATGACATTTACGGGCTTAAGCGAAGAAGATGATCATAAAATAATAAGTAAGATATTCCATACTGACTGTAAGGAATATCTTACCATAAGTATATTGTGGAAGAAAGGAATAGAAAAATGAAGAAAACGGCAGTTATTTATTGGAGCGGCACAGGCAATACACAGGAGATGGCAAATGCCGTATGCGAGGGTCTTAAGGAAGCAGGAGCAGAAGCGGTTCTGTTTACACCGGATCAGGTAAGCGCATCAGACGTTGCAGCATTTGACGCAGTAGCCATGGGATGTCCCGCTATGGGAGCAGAAGTCCTGGAGGACTCAGAATTCGAGCCAATGTATGATGCAATTAAGGGCAGTCTCACAGGTAAGGCCATTGCACTGTTCGGTTCATACGGATGGGGTGACGGCGAATGGATGCGTAATTGGGAATCAGACTGCAAGGATAACGGACTTAATCTTGTATGTGACAGCGTAACATGTTGTGACGCACCGGATGATGATGCTAAGGCAGCCTGCAAGGCATTGGGCGCAGCTCTCGCAAATGCCTAAGGGAAACTCGTGATTTGCTGGGCACTGAATAAATAGAAAACATGAAGAAAGGTGGCAGTTATGAGCAATAATGAATATGCAGTTAAGAAACTAAAAAACAAATTATGGACACTGGCGGCATCAGCGGTGCTTGTAGCTGGCGCCGGGGTAGCATGCAATATATTTTAAGAGACCACAGATATATGCCTGCAGATGAGCAGGCGAGGCTTATGAAATTACATAAGCACTAAGCAGGCAATACGCACAAACAGAGCCACACTTGTGAGATTATTATTTCCGAGTTGTGGCTCTTTTGATATAAAATTTTTTAAAAGTCAGAATACATTTATGCAATTTTTTACAGCATTATTTATGCTAAGGTTTGAATATAAAAATGGCTTGTGGTATCATCTACCGGATGTGAAGAAAAATCGCAGTTTAGAGTCAACAGGGACAGTGCTTAGCAGCATTTTGCGCCATGGACTTTGAACGGTTATTAAAATTATATCAGAGGAACAGCATGATAAGAGCATACAGAAATGCGAAAGTTTATAAAGACGGCAGCTTTACCATCTGTAACGCAGTTGTTAAGAATGCAGAATTAGTATTTTCAAACGATTTTAGTAAAGCTGATGAAATTATTGATAATTGTTTGATTTTGCCCGGTCTGGCAGATGTACATGTACATTTACGAGAACCGGGTTTTTCATATAAGGAGACCATTGCAACCGGGACCATGGCTGCGGCCAGAGGAGGATATACTGCGGTTTGTACAATGCCTAACCTTGATCCTGTTCCGGATACCATGGAGCATCTTAAGGTTCAGCAGGATATAATTGATCGGGATGCCAGAGTTCGGGTATTTCCATATGCTTCCATAACTAAGGGCGAAAAAGGCGAGGAACTGTCTGATATGGAAACACTGGCACCATATGTATGTGCATTTTCCGATGACGGCAAGGGTGTGCAGTCAGCTGAGATGATGAAGGCTGCCATGAACAAGGCGGCATCACTAGACAAGCTGATCACTGCACATTGTGAAGTAAACGATCTGCTGAAAGGCGGATATATTCACGAGGGCAGATATGCAGCAGAGCATGGTCACAGGGGAATATGTTCTGCCAGCGAGTATGAACAGATTGCGAGGGATGTAGAGCTTGCAGCTGAGACAGGCTGTGGATATCATGTATGCCATATTTCAACCAAGGAGAGTGTGGATATAATCAGAAAGGCCAAATCACAGGGCATAAATGTTACATGTGAGACGGGTCCTCACTATCTTCTCATGTGCGAGGATGACCTGCAGGAGTTGGGTCGGTTCAAGATGAACCCGCCATTAAGAGGAGCTGAAGATAAGGCCGCACTTATAGAGGGAATCAAGGACGGAACGATAGACATGATCGCCACGGATCATGCACCCCACAGTGCAGAGGAAAAAAGCAAGGGGCTGGCAGGCAGCAGCATGGGAGTCGTGGGGCTTGAGAGTGCATTTGCCCTGCTCTATACATACCTTGTGCTTCCCGGAGTTATCACACTGGAACATCTGATGCAGCTCATGATCGACAATCCGAAGAAGAGATTCAACCTGGATACAGGCAATGACTTTACCATATTTGAAACCAGTGAGGAATATGTTATTAACCCGGAGGATTTCCTGTCCATGGGAAGGGCGACACCATTTGAAGGCTGGAAGGTGAAGGGCAAATGTCTTCTCACTGTATGCGACGGGAAGATTGCCTACGAGGCAAATGACAATTAGGAAAGAAAAATATGAAGCAGACAGTATTTACCATAATGAATAACGAACGTATTGCCAAGGATGTATACAAGATGATCCTCGCCGGCGATACTTCTGAGATTAAGAAACCGGGTCAGTTTGTAAATGTGAAGCTGACGGGAAGATTTTTAAGAAGACCCATATCCGTATGTGACAGGAATGATACAGATTTTACCATGATATATAAGGTGGTTGGGCATGGAACTGAAGATCTGTCCAAGATGACAGCGGGAATGCAGCTTGACATTCTTACCGGTCTGGGAAATGGATATGACCTGACTAAGAGCGGCCGGAAACCGCTGCTGATCGGCGGCGGTGTAGGTGTTCCGCCTATGTATTGGCTGTGCAGAGAGCTTATCGCCCAGGGTAAGGAAGTGACAGTGGTATTGGGATTTAATACTCGGGAGGAGATTTTCTTCGAAGAGGAATTTAGGTCTCTGGGAGCGGATGTCAGGATAATGACAGCTGATGGCTCATACGGCGGCAAAGGATTTGTAACTGATGCCATGCCGGGGATTGATTATACATATTTCTATGCATGCGGTCCGATGCCTATGTTCAGAGCTATTAATGCTGCAGCCAAAACCAGCGGCCAGTTAAGCTTTGAAGAGAGAATGGGATGCGGATTTGGCGGCTGTATGGGATGCAGCTGCAAGACCATTACAGGGAATAAGCGCATCTGTAAGGATGGTCCGGTGCTGGAGAGGGAGGAGATCATATGGTAGACACAAGAACGATCCTGTCCGGATGGGAACTTGACAATCCGGTTATTCCGGCCAGCGGAACATTTGGATTTGGCGAGGAATATGCGGCATTATATGATATAAATTGTCTCGGAACATTTTCCTTTAAGGGAACGACATTAGAACCTCGCTTCGGCAATCCGACACCGAGAATTGCCGAATGTACATCTGGCATGATCAATTCTGTAGGCCTTCAAAATCCCGGCGTTGATGAGGTGATCAAGACCCAGCTGCCTAGGATGAAGTCCTATTTTAATAAGAAGGTAATAGCAAATGTCAGCGGATTTTCTCTTGAAGAATATGCTGAAACCTGTCGTAGATTAAATAATTGTGATCAGATAGGATTATTTGAAGTAAATATCAGCTGCCCTAATGTACATGGCGGCGGAATGAGTTTTGGAACATCACCACAGATGGCAGCAGAGGTTACGAAGGCAGTTAAGGCGGTAACAACCAAACCTGTATATATCAAGCTTACACCAAATGTAACTGATATCGCGTCCATTGCCGTGGCCTGTGAGGAGGCTGGTGCGGATGGAATCAGTTTGATCAACACCGTGCTTGGAATGAGAATTAATCTTAAGACCAGAAAACCGGTAGTAGCTAATAAAATGGGAGGATTTTCAGGACCTGCCATATTCCCGTTGGCTCTTAGAATGGTTTATCAGGTATATGAAGCCGTTAAGATCCCGATCATCGGCATGGGCGGAGTTTCATCTGCAGAGGATGTGATCGAAATGATGCTGGCTGGAGCATCAGCTGTACAGGTAGGGGCTGCCAATCTGGTTGATCCATACATTTGCAGAGATATTGTAAATGATCTTCCTACAGTGATGAAAAAATATAAGATAGAAAAACTTAGCGAGATAATAGGAGGTGCACACTAATGGGTAAGGATGTAATAATTGCATGCGATTTTGATTCTGCTAAGCAGACGATGGAATTTTTAAGTCAGTTCACAGACCGAAAGCCGTTTGTAAAGATCGGAATGGAGCTTTTTTATGCAGAAGGACCGCAGATTGTAAGAGACATTAAGGCCAGAGGGCATAAGATTTTCCTGGATCTTAAGCTCCATGATATCCCAAATACAGTTGGCAAGGCTATGTCGGTGCTTTCAAGGCTTGATGTGGATATGTGCAACCTTCATGCAGCAGGAACTGCGGCAATGATGGAAGCAGCAATACAGGGTCTTACTCGTCCGGATGGCAGCAGGCCTCTTCTTATAGCCGTAACGCAGCTTACCTCTACAAGCGAGGAGCGTATGCAGCAGGAACTTCTGATAAATGCACCTATGGCAGATGTGGTTTCTCACTATGCATTGAATGCCAGAAATTCAGGCTTAGACGGAGTTGTATGCTCACCGCTGGAGGCAGGAACGGTTCATAAGGTATGCGGAGATTCATTCCTTACAGTAACGCCGGGAGTAAGATTTGCAGATGATGCAGTTGGCGATCAGGTAAGAGTTGCAACACCGGCCAGAGCCAGGGAACTGGGATCCGATTATATCGTAGTCGGACGTTCGATCACGGCAGCCAAGGACCCTGTGGCAGCATATAACAGATGTATTAATGAATTCGTATGTTAATATGCTTTGCTAAAGAATGACACAAAAAAATAAGACCCGGCTACATCCATGCCGTGAACCTCGGCGTGCAGCCACTGCTCGAAAACGCCTTCGCTGATTGTTTTCTCGCAGTGGACTGCGCCGTCCCGGCATGGATGGCAGCATGGCTACAAAAATTCATGTTAGTAATTACATAATTCAAGGAGGACATATATGGATATTCAAAAACAGATTGCACAGGATCTCCTGTCTATTAAGGCGGTTTTCTTCCGCCCGGATGAACCATTTACATGGGCCAGCGGAATTAAGAGCCCTGTTTATTGCGATAACAGGCTCACGCTCACAGCGCCGGAGGTTCGTACGCATGTTGAAAATGCATTAGCCGAGACAATCAAGGCCAATTATCCTGAAGCAGAAGTTCTTATGGGAACATCTACAGCGGGCATTGCTCATGCAGCGATCACAGCCCATATCCTTGATATGCCTATGGGATATGTTCGTTCCGGAGCCAAGGATCATGGCCGTCAGAACCAGATTGAAGGCAGATTAGAACCGGGACAGAAGGTGGTAGTGGTTGAAGATCTTATATCTACAGGCGGAAGCGTAATAGAAGTTGTTAATGTTCTTCGTGCAGCCGGCGCGGAAGTATTAGGCGTTGTAAGCATTTTCACATACGGAATGAAGAAGGGTCTTGAGCGATTGGCTGAGGCTCATGTTAAGAATATAAGTCTGACGGACTTCGATGTAGTTGCCCAAACTGCAGCCGAAGAAAATTATATCAAGCCGGAAGACGTAGAAAGACTTATTGCATTTAGAAATAATCCATCTGATGAGAGCTGGATAGGAGGAAACAAATGAGAAATCTCATTAATATACTGGACCTTACGGTTGAGGAAATAGATGAGCTTATTGCTGTGGCAGATGATATTTATGAAAATCCGGAAAAATATCAGGATGTCTGCAAACACAAGATATTAGCAACTCTGTTTTATGAGCCGTCTACCAGAACAAGGCTTAGTTTTGAATCGGCTATGCTTTCACTGGGCGGAGAGGTTCTGGGATTTTCCGAAGCATCATCTTCATCTGCTTCTAAGGGAGAGAGTGTTGCGGATACAATTGCTATTGTAAGCGGATATTCAGATATTATTGCCATGAGACATCCTAAAGAGGGAGCGCCGATAGTAGCTGCCAAGCATGCACGTGTTCCTGTTATAAATGCCGGAGATGGCGGACATTATCATCCGACACAAACCTTGGCAGATCTTCTTACGATTCATCATGAGAAGGGACGATTTGATAATCTTACCATTGGTCTATGCGGCGACCTTAAATTCGGGCGTACAGTTCACTCTCTTATTGAAGCCATGTCCAGATATAAAAATGTCAAGTTTGTATTAATTTCGCCGGAGGAATTGAAGCTGCCGAGTTTTGTTAAGCAGGAATATATTAAGGACAAGAACATTCCTTATGTTCAGAGCACTTCGCTTGATGATGTGATAGGTGATCTGGATATCTTATATATGACCAGAGTCCAGAAGGAACGTTTCTTTAATGAAGAGGATTACTTAAGACTTAAGGACAGCTATATTCTTACAACAGATAAAATGAAATTGGCTCGTGAGGATATGATCGTTATGCATCCGCTGCCTAGGGTAAATGAGATTTCCGTTGCGGTGGATGATGACCCGAGAGCCTGCTATTTCAGGCAGACATATTATGGCAAACTTATGAGGATGGCACTTATAATGAAGCTTCTGAATATAAAGGTTCAGTAAGAATGTGATGAAACAGGATTTGCCTGATGATGAATAAATGTCAATGCAATGTTAAGCCGCATTGCAAAGTATAATGGTCATAGGCTTTATTGCGGGAGGAATAAAAGGTGAAGATCGATTCCATAAAAAATGGCATAGTTATAGATCATATTACGGCAGGCAATGCCATGAAGCTGTATAATATGTTAGGACTTGATAAGCTTGACTGTCAGGTTGCGGTTATCAAAAACGCGCCAAGTGTCAAAATGGGCAGAAAGGATATAATTAAAATTGATTCTGATATAGATATCAACCTTGATATGATCAGTTTTATAAGTCCTGATGCCACGGTAAATATTATCGAAAATGAGATATGTAAGGAAAAAAGAAAAATAGAACTTCCTGATAAGCTGGTAAATATCATAAAATGCAAAAATCCGCGCTGCATTACTACTACAGAGCAGGAAATAGAACACGTATTTGTACTTACCGACAGAAACAAGGGTGAGTACAGGTGTATGTACTGCGATACCAGAGCCAAATAAATGTTATTGATTTTTTAGGGTTTATGTGGTAACTTAACGGCAAGCAAAGGAGCTGATGTGTCTTAAGGCACGCCGGCTCCTTTTATTTTTGCATTAGAAAACATCCTTACTATTGCGTAAAAATGTACCGCAAGGAATGTACACTTGTATGATCAGAAAATCTGCGTGAGTGACTACACTTTTGGTAGGGCTCCGGTAGGATAAGGACTTTACGGCATATGGAAGAGATGATTGTATACATGAATTTTTTGTATAATACAAACCAATTATTCCTATATGCAGCCAATTGACTTTATCAAGGCATTGTGGTAAATTTTTTCCTGATTATTTTTTAGTATACCGCTGTTACGGCGTGCTATCAGATAAATTACACAATTTTAACAGGAGGTAATTATGAAGAAATTCAAGAAAATGATGGCTGCACTTCTGTCAGCTGCCATGGTGGCTACACTTTTTGGCGCTGTATCAGTATCTGCAGACCAGGGCGGCGACATTTATGTAATGTTAGCCAGCAATGTAATGTCACTTGATACTAACCTTGCTACAGACGGTGATTCATTTGAAGTTATCGCAGACTGCATCGACGGTCTTACACAGATGGATGCCGACGGTGCAGCAGTTCCTGCTATTGCTGAATCATGGGATGTATCAGAAGATGGTTTAACATACACATTCCATCTTAGAGAAGATGCTAATTGGTCAAATGGTGAACCTGTTACAGCTAATGACTTCGTTTATGCATGGAGATTAGCAATGACAGCCAATGTAGAATACAACTATATGTATAGTACATCAGTTGGTGCTGTTAAGAATGCTGATGCTATCATGAGCGGTGAGGCAGATGTTGAAACACTGGGCGTTACAGCAATTGATGACAAGACTCTGCAGGTAGAACTTGAAGTTCCTGTATCATTCTTCCCATCACTTATGTACTTCCCTGCATTCTACCCAATCAATCAGGCTTTCTATGAGAGCTGCGGCGATGGTGTATACGGAACAAGCCCTTCAACATACCTGAGCAACGGTGCATTCATCCTTGATGACTATATCCCGGGTGCAGCAAGCCTTACAGTAGTTAAGAACCCTGACTACTATGATGCAGACAAGGTTAGCCTTGATTCTATCACATATCAGGTAGTCGGATCTTCTGACCAGGCTCTTACAGGATTTAAGAGCGGCAACCTTGATATCGCTATCGTAAGTGGTGATCAGGTAGCAGCAGTTCAGGCAGATGAATCATTATCATCAAATCTTAAGGTTACAGGCGCTGGTTACATGTGGTATCTCTCATTCAGCCAGACAGCTAACAACTCAAGCGATGGTTCTCTTGCAAATGTTAACTTAAGACTTGCTATTACAAATGCTATCGACAGAGAATCTCTGGTTGACAACTATGTAATGGATGGTTCTATTGCAACATATACAGCAGTTCCTCCACAGTTTGCAGCAAGTGCAACAACAGGCGAGGACTTCTCTGCTGACCAGACAAAATTTGCAGAATACTGCTCATATGATGTTGAGAAGGCTCAGGCATACTATGAGACAGCTAAAGCAGAATTAGGAACAGATACATTCCAGTTTACAGTAATCTACGGCAACAACGAAGGTGATGAAGTTGCTAAGGTTGCACAGGCTATCAAGGAGCAGGTTGAATCAGCTCTTCCTGGAGTGACAATTGACCTTCAGGCAATGACTAAGGCAGAACGTCTTGAGAAGATGCAGAATGATGATTATTGCATAGCTCTTACACGTTGGGGACCTGACTATGCTGACCCTATGACATACTTAGGAATGTGGATCACAAACAATTCTAACAACTATGGCTTCTGGAGCAATGAAGAGTATGATCAGCTGATCAAGGACTGCACATCAGGCGCATATGTAACAGATTATGATGCTCGTTGGGCAGCACTGTATGATGCAGAAGCTCTTGTTATGCAGGAAGCAGTTATCGCACCTTTATATACCAAGGCTAATTCAAACCTGATCGCAAGTGGTCTTGAAGGTGTTGAATTCCATCCGGTAGCACTTAACAGAGTTTATAAGAATGCTACATTTGCAAACTAATCAGATTTACAAATTTGTATTTTAAATCAATCTGTCAGAGCGGCTCTATAAGCCGCTCTGATAAATGCATTTATAACTGTTTGATGATATCACGAAGGTATGTGTGTACAGCAACTTTTGAGAGAACCTTTGAACAGAAGAATATTTTGGAAATATTAGGGAGAAAACATGGCCAAGTACATAATCAAACGAGTCGTAATGGCTATTGTCACACTGTTTATAATAACATTTTTGCTGTTTTTGCTTGTTCGTATCATGCCGGGCAATCCATTTCCGTCTGAACGTATGACCGATGAAGCAATAGCAGCCAAACGTGCTGAGATGGGATTGGATGATCCTATTCTTGTACAGTTCGGCAATTATTTAAAGGATATAGTAGAAACCGGAAGTTTTGGTAAGGGTTCATCTCTTTATAACGGAGCCCCGATATCAACAGTTCTTCCTACCGCCATGTCCAATTCATTCAAGATCGGCGGTATAGCAATCTGCTTCGGTGTATTAATTGGCCTTATATTGGGTATAGCGGCAGCGTTAAATCGAGGAAAATTCTGGGATGTATTCTGTACGGTTTTATCAATCATCGGCGTGTGCATTCCGTCATATGTATTTATGATATTCCTGCAATACTTCTTTGCATATAAGCTGACGATATTTCCGTTTTACTTTAGCGCAAGAAAGTTCCTGATTTCTTCGATAATGCCGGCATTGTCGTTATCGCTGTTTTCAATGAGCACGGTAGCCAGGTTTACCAGAAATGAAATGATCGAAGTAATGGACAGCGATTATGTACTGCTTGCAGAATCCAAGGGTATGTACGGAACCAAGCTTGTTACCAGGCATATATTAAGAAATGCATTGATACCTATTGTAACCGTAATAGCACCGTTGATCGTAGACCTTCTTACAGGAGCACTGGTTGTTGAGAAAATTTACGGAATTAATGGTATAGGCAAATTAATGGTTGATGCTATTACAGGTGAAGGTATTGACTACAACTATGTTCTTGCACTGGGCATTTTATATTCTGCATTATACATAGGTATAATGCTTGTACTTGATATCATCTATGGTCTGTTGGATCCTAGAATAAGACTTTCAAGACCGAAGGGCAGTTCCAGAAGAGACAAGGATCAGGAAAAATCTAAAGCACAAGGGGAGGCAACAGCACAGGCATGAGCAAGAAGAACACAACAAACAGTGTTTCGCAGGCTGAATTAAATGCGGAAAATGCATATACTCCTACAGCGGAGGATTTCGTTCTTGATGTCAATATGGACATTAATACCGACAGAAACTTCGCTTCGCAGGGATTCTGGAAAGGAGTTGCAACACGATTCTTTAAGAACGCAAGAGCAGTAATTGGTCTTGTAATAATAGTGCTTATTATAATACTGGCACTTATTGGTCCCAGCATAAATAATTACGGCTACAGCGATATCGTTTCTTATTATGATGAAGAAACCGGCAAGGAAGTCGTAGCGAAGAGCATGTCTCCTCATATTCCTTGGCTGCATAAGTTATTTACCGGCGAGGATTATGATGATAACTTCGCAGAATATACATTTGTATTTGGAACAGACTCGTTAGGTCGTGACTTATGGACTCGTGTATGGTACGGCGCCAGAGTATCTCTTCTTATTGCATTTGTAACTATTTTTATCGACATGATAATCGGCATGAGCTATGGTTTGATATCCGGTTTCTTCGGAGGCATCACGGATAATATCATGCAGAGAATTGTTGAAATTGCCAACTCGATACCTCGTCTGGTTATCGTAGGCGTGTTGGCCACCTTCATGACTAAGGGCATAGGACTTGTTATAGTTGCACTGCTTCTCACGGAATGGATCGGTATGAGCAAGATCGCTCGTGCCGAGATGTTCAAGATCCGTGGAATGGAATATATTATGGCCAGCCGTACCCTGGGAGCGCGCAACGGAAGAATTATTTTCAAAGACGTTCTTCCTAATACAATCGGACCTATCATCACACAGATGATGTTCTCTATTCCTACAGCTATCTTTACAGAAGCTTTCTTGAGTTTCGTCGGCGTAGGTATTATGCTTCCGCAGTGTTCTGTCGGTTCTCTTATTGAGGACGGATTTAACAATATCACAACACTGCCGTATCAGATACTGCCGCCAATATTGGTTCTGGCATTTTTGATGCTGGCATTTAACTTCGTAGGTGACGGACTTCGTGAAGCATTGGCGCCACGTATTGAAGATATGTAAGGGGGTGTGAGAGAATGGCAGATAAAATACTTGAGATAAAAAACCTTGACATTACCTTTACTACTTCTGCAGGTCCGGTTCATGCGATCAGAGGAGTTAATATCGATCTGGAACGAGGCGAGACGGTAGCAGTAGTTGGCGAGTCCGGCTCCGGCAAATCCGTTGTTATGAAGACAGCTATGGGTATTCTGGCAGGAAATGCCGTTATAAACAGCGGTGAGATAATCTTCAGATATAAAGAAAATGACGGAACTACTAAAGAAGTAGATATTCTTAAACAGCCTAAGAAGTGGATCAGGAAAAATATCAACGGACGCAAGGTTGCCATGATATTCCAGGATCCTATGACATCGCTTGACCCCACCATGACAATAGGCAAGCAGCTGATGGAAGGCATGATAATGCATCTGGGTCTTTCCAGACAGCAGGCAGCAGAGCGTGCTGTTAAATTGCTGGGGGAGGTTGGCATAACAGAACCGGCCAAGCGAATGAAGCAGTATCCGCACCAGCTTTCGGGCGGTATGAGACAGAGAATAGTTATAGCCATAGCTATTTCCTGTAATCCGGATCTGCTTATCTGCGATGAGCCTACCACGGCTCTTGACGTTACCATTCAGGCTAAGATCCTGGAGCTTATCAAGAAATTGCAGGAAACATACGGAATATCCGTTATATATATTACCCATGACCTGGGAGTTGTTGCCAAGGTTGCAGACTATGTAAATGTAATGTATGCAGGCAAGATAGTAGAAGTCGGTAACATAGAAGAGATCTTCTATGATCCGAAGCACCCGTATACATGGGGACTTCTTTCAGCCATGCCTGACCTGGATACAGATGATTCACGTCTGTATACTATTCCGGGATCACCGCCGAACCTTCTTCATGAAGTAAAGGGTGATGCTTTTGCACCTAGAAATCAGTACGCTTTGAAGATTGACTCCATTGCCGAGCCGCCGATGTTCAAAGTCTCTGACACACACAGCGCAGCTACCTGGCTTCTTGATCCAAGAGCACCTAAGGTAGAGATGCCAGCTGAATTGCAGAAGCGTATTGCACGAATGTTAAAGGAGGCAAATGCAGATGCCGGCAAATTATAATACAGAGCCGATCCTTAAGGTCGAGCACATGAAACAGTATTTCAAATCAGGTTCATTTGTTGTAAAGGCAGTAGATGATGTAAGCTTCGAGATATATCCGGGAGAAACATATGGCCTTGTTGGTGAATCAGGTTCAGGAAAGACAACTATAGGTCGAGGAATTATTCGTTTGTATGATCCTACAGCCGGTAAGATCACCTTCAAGGGCGCAGATATATCAGGCAAGATGGATAAGGAAACCAAGAATCTTCTGAGAACGAAAATGCAGATGATATTCCAGGATCCTATGGCCTCTCTTAATCCGAGAAAGAAAATCGGCGATATTATCGGCGAGGGTCTGGATATTCACCATATGTACAAAACAAAGGAAGAAAGAAAGACCCACATAGATGCAATCCTTGCCAAGGTCGGACTTGCTGCCGAGCATTATGACAGGTATCCTTACCAGTTCTCCGGCGGCCAGAGACAGCGAGTAGGTATTGCCAGGGCGCTTATTATGAATCCTGATCTTATCATAGCAGACGAATGTATATCTGCACTTGATGTTTCGATACAGGCACAGGTAGTTAATCTTATGAAAGACATCCAGGAAGAAACAGGAGCCGCATATCTGTTCATTGCCCATGATCTTTCTATGGTTAAGTACATTTCGGACAGAATAGGTGTTCTGCATTTGGGAAGAATGCTTGAAACCGGAACCACGGAAGAGATCTTCACTAATCCGCTTCATCCGTATACCAGGAGCCTGCTGTCAGCTATACCGAGCCCAAATCCGAGAGTTGAAAAAGGCAGGGTTGCAGAAGAATATGATTATGCAACAAGCGGTATAGATTACAATAAGGGAGAACTTACATTAATAAGCGGCAAACATTATGTTCACGGAACACCTGAAGAAATAGAGAAGTGGAAATCACAGGCGCAGCTTTAAGCAAGTAATTAAAAATAAAGTTAACAGAATAAAGATGAAAAGGGATGCCTTCATATATATGGAGACATTCCTTTTTTAGTTGGTCTATCTATATGCGTAATTCAACCTGCACTTCGGTCTTTCGTCCTGCGTGATCATGCGGGTTAGCCCGTCCAATGCCTGTACATCTGTGCGAGCAAGCATCATTGCAATACGATATGAACCACAAAAGTGGATTGCTGCGCACATGCGTGCTTACGCAATCCATCTATATTCGCACTCCGAGCTATCGCTCCACTTGCGCGAAGTAATGAGCCAAGTGACCATGCTTGTATGATCATTTGGCGAATACCGCGACAACGAAGAAAACGCGCAATGCGGGTTTTCTGAAGATGCTCATATAGATTAGCCCATCTAATGTCTATACAATTATACAAGCAAGCTTACATAATTGTATAGACACTGTCTGGGACTTTTGTGGATAAGTTAATGAGAACTGTTAAATATGTGGAGAAAAAATTATCTTATCCACTGGAAAAAGGTCTGGGCATATGATATAAATATTCAGCCGATGCGAACAGCGGCGATGCACAATGATAAATCGATACTGAGGATTTGGCGGTGTGATGGAATGATTAAGAGACACCGAAAAACAAAAAGAAAAAAGATAAAAAACTTGTTGACAAACCCTTGGTGAGGTGATATTATTAGCAAGCTGTCGCGAGACAGTACAGAACATTGATAATTGAACAGTATAAACCATCC
>CAVBWS010000014.1:0-39676 GCA_963599255.1 Treponemataceae bacterium | reverse complement strand
AAGAGTTTACTAAGGGTGAGGACGGCACATATACATTAGAACTTAAGAATGTAGAGGCCGGAGCATACACAGTAGAAGAGACCACATACGACGTAGACGGCTACGAAGTAAAGGTTACTTATACAGTAAATTCTGGTGATACAGTTGAAGGTGCTAAGGCAGAAACAACAGTAGAAAAGGGCGGCACAAGCACAGTAGCCTTCGAAGATAACTACACAGCTAAGCCGGGCAAGCTGATCATAACAAAAACTGTCAGTGACATAGTAGACAGAAAGGATGCAGAGAAATCACTCGTATTCCAGGTTACTTCTTACGACAGCAAGACCGGCAAAACCAGTGTGATCGGTGAATACAAGCTCAGCGATTTTGAATACGACGAAGCCAATAAGATCTGGACGCTTGAAATTGCGGTAGGAGAAGGCCGGTATTCAGTATGTGAATCAGCTGCTGACATCAGCGGTTATGTGTTAGATCAAGTAACGACAACAATAAATGGTGTAGAGACGAGCGGAAAACAGTCGAACCTGATTAATATTGAAAAAGATAAAAAGGGAACGATAGCATTTAAGGATGTTTACTCAGAAAAGCCAAATACACCAGATAATCCAGAGAATCATGAAGTTGTCAGAACAGGTGATGACACGATAAATCAGATTATTCTGTGGCTGGCACTTATGGCATTAGCCTGCGCCGGATTTGGAACAGCAGCTTATGGCTACAAAAAAAGAAAATAAAAATAGAAAATAAATGATTATTTTCAAAGGGGTCGGGAAACCGGCCCCTTTTCCATTACAACAGCCAGTTTGAGCAAGTATAATGATTTAAAAATCCGACTGGTGATAAAAATAATTCACTTGAACTCTCACGAAATCTGGCTAAAATAAGATTGTATCGAATATTAGACGAGGTTAACTGTATGACGTATATTAGGAGAGCTCTTGAAAAGAGCGTGATGAGTATTAGTGAAGATTATAGCTGCCTGCTGCTGATCGGCCCTAGACAGGTTGGTAAGACGACTATGTTGGAACACTTAATGGAAGGAACACAGCGCAGAAGGATTACTTTGGACGATGTTGAGAACAGACGTCTTGCCAAAAATGACCCTGAACTTTTCCTCGAAATGTATCCGGTACCTGTTTTAATTGACGAGGTACAGTATGCACCGGAACTATTTTCCTATATTAAAATTAAGATTGACGAGGGTGCTGCACCGGGCTCATATTGGCTGACCGGATCGCAGGCTTTTCAATTGATGGAACTGGCACAGGAGTCTCTGGCGGGAAGAACAGCAATCATTCATATGTCGACGTTATCTCAGTCAGAACTGTATGGCGATGGTACTGCGGAACCGTTTTCTGTCAGCCTTGATGCCCTTAATGAACGAAAAAAACATCTGCCCAAATGCATATCAACGGAGATGTTCGAAAGAATATGGCAAGGCAGTATGCCGGGATACAGGAGCGGAAAATATAAAGACAGAGATGTGTTCTACAGCTCATATGTTCAGACATACATTAATCGAGACGTTACGGATCTGATTCCTGGCGTCGATAAACTGCTGTTTGCTGACTTTATCAGGGCGGCGGCTTGTCGTGTAGGGCAGATGCTGAATGTTCGAGATATTGCAATGGATGTGGGGGTTTCGGATGATACTGCCAGAAGGTGGCTGCAGGTTCTTGAAAAATCCGAGGTAATCTTCTACCTGAGACCATATTCTAACAACCTTCTGAAGCGAACAGTAAAAACTTCAAAGTTGTATTTTTTTGACACTGGTCTTGTAGCATATCTTGCGAAGTACTCCAGCCCGGAGATCCTTATGAACGGTGCAATTAACGGTGCAATCCTGGAGAATTACACTGTGGCCGAAATCAGAAAAACATGGCTCAACAGTGCAAAGGATTGTCTGTTACATTATTACCGCGATAAGGATACCAACGAGATCGACATGGTTATCGAAACAGATGGACAGCTTCATCCATTGGAAATCAAGAAGAGCACAAATCCGGGGACAGAACAGGCTTCTGCTTTTAAAATCCTAGATAAAGGGTCAGTTCCGCGGGGCGCAGGAGCTATACTGTGTCTGAGAGAAGAATTATCTGCTATAGACAGAAATACATTTATTATCCCGATATGGATGATTTGAGGTGAAGATCGTGATAGATATCAAAGCAAAACCGTTTTACCTTGATGATGAAGGTGTAAAATGGGTGGAAGAAATTAAGAAAAATATGTCATTAGAGGAGGAGATCGGACAGTTATTCGTACCTGTCGGATATTCTGCTGAACCGGAATACCTGCAGCATGAGATGCTGGACCATCATGTGGGCGGGGTATTATATCGTAGCGGCAATGGTAAGGAGACTCAGGCCGGACACAGATGGCTGCAGGAGAGAAGTAAGATCCCTATGTTTATCGCAGCTAATCTCGAAACTGGCGGGGACGGAATCGCAACGGACGGAACATCATTTGCCAGGCAAATGGAAGTGGCGGCTACCAATGATCCGACACAGGCATACAGACTGGGCAAGATAGCATGTTCTGAAGGCAAGGCCGTAGGATGCAACTGGGCACTGGCACCTGTTGTTGATATAGACAGAAACTGGAGAAATCCCATCACCAATGTGCGCACATACGGAAATGATCCTGAGTTCATACTTAAATGTGCGCTGCAGTATAAGAAAGCGGCGGACGAGGAAGGAATTGCAGTTGCTGTTAAGCATTTTCCGGGAGATGGTTGCGATGAAGTAGATCAGCATATACTCATAAGCGTTAATAATCTCACTTGCGAAGAGTGGGATAAAACTTATGGCAAGATCTACCGGGGATTGATTGATGACGGGGCACTGACCGTGATGGCAGGACATATTGCACAGCCTGCATATCAAAAACATTTTAATCCGGAATTTCCGGACAAATTGGTGCCTGCGACACTGAGCCCTGAGCTGTTGCAGGGTCTTCTGAGAGATAAATTGGGATTTAACGGGCTTATCAGCACGGATTCTACCTGTATGCTGGGATTTACCGTAGCAATGCGGCGTGAAATGGCAGTACCATACTCTATCGAAGCGGGCTGTGATATATTCTTGTTTAATAAAGATGTTCATGAAGATTATCAGTTCATGATGGAGGGATACAAGAAGGGTATTTTATCAGAGAAGAGACTTGATGAGGCTATAACCAGGATCCTGGCGGCTAAGGCTTCGTTAGGACTTCATAAGAAGGCAAAGGATCAAATCGTTCCTTCTGAGAATGCACTCAAAATCTTAAAAAATGAAACACATGAAGCGTGGGCCCGGGAATGTGCCGATAAGTCTGTTACATTAGTGAAAAATAATGAAAATCTCCTTCCTATCTCACCAAATAAGACTAAGCGTGTCCTTCTGGAGATTCTGGGCAATTACCCATCCAGCCAGCGCATTACAGCCAGGTGGAAGGTATTGCTGGAGAAGGAAGGCTTCGATGTTACAGTATATGAAAAGGAAGATTTTTCTTCGGTTCCCGATTTTTCAGTTAAGAATTTCACCGGCAGGTACGATCTGGTACTGTACATCGGTAATATGGAAAATATGTCTAATCAGGTTACCAATCGCTACCAATGGTACACATTCTGGGGCAATGGTGACAACTGCCCTTGGTTTACGGCAGAGGTTCCTGTAATATACATAAGCCTGGCCAATCCGTATGCACTTGTGGATGTGCCGCAGATACAGACATATATTAATTGTTATTCTAACAATGATTATGTTATAGATGCCTGCGTGGAGAAGCTGATGGGAAGATCAACATTCAAGGGGATCAGTCCGATAGATCCGTTCTGCGGCAAGCAATATCTGAGATATTAAGGGGAAGTGTATGAGAATTGATGATATTAAAATTAATGGCATAACGAATCCGGTAGGATTTAACCTGGATAATATCAAGCTGTCATGGAAGGTCAGAGACAGCATATCTGAAAGGGCAGCAAATGTTAAAATTACAGTAAGCACATCTGCTGATTTCTCAGACTATATCTGGGAAAAATCAGGAGCTGACCTTAATGGTATAGGCCAGCAAATAGATATTTGTGCCGAACCTTATACCAGATATTATTGCAGGATCATTGTAACCGGTGATAAAGGTGACAGTGCCGAGGGAGAAGCTTTCTTCGAACGTGGTAAAGGAGCTGATCCTTGGATAGGTCAGTTCATAAGCACAGCAGCCGGGGATTTATATCATCCGATATTTGAAAAAACATTTGCATGTAAGAATGCTGTGACAAAGGCCAGATTGTATGTAAGCGGGCTTGGATTATATGAAGCTTATGTTAATGGAACTAAGGCAGGAGAAGAGCTCCTGGCTCCGTTTTGCAATGATTACAGAGCAAATATTCAATATCAGACATATGATGTAACAGACAGCATTATCTCTGATTCAGAGAATTCTGTCGGCATCATATGCGGTAACGGATGGTTCAAGGGACGATTAGGATTTGATGGTCAGTCGCAGAACTTCGGAAGCAGATTCGCCGCTGCTGCAGAGCTTCATATCTGGTATGCAGACGGTAGCAAGGAGGTAATTGCCACAGATAAGACATGGACATATCGCGGAAGTGATATCGAGATGGGCGATCTGTATGATGGCGAGATATTTAACAGGCAGCTGTGGACAGATAATGACAATCCGGTTAAACCGGTCGAACTCATAACTTATGATATCGGAACAACGCAAGGCGAGATGGAGCTTACAACTGCACATCTGGATGAAAGAATCAGCCTTCCGCTTGTTATAAAGGAACGACTAAATATTAAAGAGGTGCTGCATACACCGGCAGGAGAGACTGTCCTTGACATGGGTCAGAACATGGTGGGCTTCGTAGAATTTGCTTCAGAGCTTCCTGCAGGGGCCAGAGTCACTCTGGATTTTGGGGAGGTTTTGCAGCAGGATAATTTCTATAATGGCAACTACAGATCCGCTAAGGCAAGGTTTGAATATATTTCTGACGGACGGAAGGAAAATGTAAGAGCGCATTTTACATTTTATGGTTTCCGCTATGTAAGGGTTACAGGCTGGCCTGGGGAAGTGAAAGCGTCTGATTTCACAGGCTGTGTGGTATATTCTGATCTTGAGACGGCTTCATATTTTAATTCATCTTCTGATAAATTAAACCGACTGGCACAAAATTGCATGTGGGGTCAGAAGTCCAATTTCCTGGATATGCCTACTGACTGTCCGCAGCGAGATGAGAGACTGGGCTGGACGGGGGATGCACAGGTATTTGCACCTACAGCATGTTATAACATGGATACTAGGGCATTCTATCACAAATTTTTGTCAGACCTGCGTATTGAGCAGTTAAGGCTGGATGGAGCGATTCCTAATTATATACCTAACCTGGGAGGCCATGCAGGAAGCGCCAGCGTATGGGGAGATGTGGCAACGTTCCTTCCGATGACATTATATCAGCATTACGGTGATAAGGACGAGCTCAGGCAGTTCTATCCGATGATGAAGGATTGGGTTGACTGGATTATCCGTGGCGATGAGGCAAATGGTTGTGCAAACCTGTGGAATTTCGGATTTCATTTCGGAGACTGGCTGGCGCAGGACGGAATTACACCGCAGAGCATGAAGGGCGGTACAGATGATACGCTGACAGCATCTCTGTATTATCATGAGTCAGTAAGTAAGGCAGCTGAGGCAGCTGAGATCCTGGGCAATAATGAAGACGCACAGCGTTATCAAGACAAAGCCGAGAAGATCAAGGCAGCAATATTTGACGAATTCTTCACAGCTAACGGCCGTCTTGCTGCAGATACACAGACATCATATCTCATGTGCCTTAATTTTGGTATATATCGGGATAAAGATAAACTTCTGGCAGGCCTAAAAGAGAGAATCAGGAAGGACTGTTACAAGATTAAGGGCGGATTTATCGGTGCTACCATGATGTGTCAGGTATTGGCACAAAATGGTATGGAAGATATCGCCAGTTATATCTTGTTCCAGGAAGGATTCCCGGGCTGGATGCACTGCATTAATCTGGGCGCAACTACAATCTGGGAGAGGTGGAATTCTGTACTGGATGACGGCAGTATAAGCGGTACAGGCATGAATTCGCTGAATCATTATTCTTACGGATCGGTAATGGAATATGTATATCGCTATATGGCAGGAATTAAGGAAGAACAACCCGGGTTCAAGAAAGTGCAATTTGCACCGCAGCTTAATAACAAGCTTAAATTTATAGAATATAGCTATGATTCGGCAAGCGGCAGATATTCTTCTGCATGGAAGATAAATGATGACGGAACAGTTACGGTAAGATTACATGTGCCATTTGGCTGCAGCGCATCAGCATTGCTTCCGGATGCAGCTGATGATGAGTATAAATCAGCAATAGAACTTATGCCGGGTGATCACGAATTCACATATAAAACTAACCGGGATTATCGCAAGGCATATACCGTGGACTCAAGACTTGAAGAAATGCAAGACGATCCTCGTGCAATCCGGATTCTGGAACAGAAGCTGCCGATAGCCGCGGGATTGATTCAGAGTCGGGATGCAGAGAGTCTTAATCTGAGCCTTAAGGAACTTCAATATATGTTTTTTATGGGATTTGATCCGGAGATGGTGCAGAAGGCAGCAGAGGAGATTATGAAACTTGATGTGTTGTAAAAGTTCCGAGCAGAGGATGTACAGCCTGACAGTGCTTTAGTGGGAGGACGAAATTAATGAAGGCAATTATATTTGATTTGGACGGCGTAATCGTTTTTACGGACCAATTTCATTATCGGGCATGGAAGAAGATGGCTGATGATATGGGCATATATTTTGATGAAACAATTAATAACCGCCTGCGGGGTGTAAGCCGGGCAGAAAGTCTGGAGATCATTCTTGAACGATATGAAGGAGAACCACTGTCTCAGGAGAAGAAGGCAGAACTCATGGAGAGTAAGAATAATACTTACAGAGAACTGCTCTCAACCATGACTCCTGCAGACGTTAAGGATGAGGTAAGAGAAACCCTGGCTGAACTTAGAAACAGGGGATATAAGCTGGCTATCGGCTCATCAAGTAAAAATGCCAAATTCATTCTGGAACAGGTTGGTCTAACAGATGCATTTGATGCCATCTCAGACGGCACGAATATAAGCAGGTCTAAACCTGATCCGGAGGTGTTTCTTAAGGCTGCACGGTTTCTGGGAGCAGAGCCTGAAGACTGCTGGGTTGTGGAGGATGCGTATGCAGGAATAGATGCTGCTAAAAATGCCGGTATGAAGGCTATCGGAATAGGCGATGCATCAGGTTATGAGAAAGCAGATGAGAGGATAGAAAGATTTGGAGAGTTGCTTTCCATTTGCCGGTAAAATGTGGTCGCAATGTCAGATATCAACAACCCCATGGTGCATTTATAGTCACCATGGGGCTGTCTTAAGAAGTAAAATTTCTAAATAAAAATCAGCCGTTTGAATCGCCGACAGGAATTGCTGCTTTGGTGCTGTATATACGTAGTCGCGAATTATCCGAATGGAATGAATTCCAGCAGCAGCACGCCGTGAGCCGGAACTTCTTCTGCCAGGACAAGTACATCAACATTATTATGGAGAGAATAGTTCACATGGGGAACAGAGCTTTCTCTCAGATAATCTTCCATTTCCTTGTGAAGTGTAGCAGGAGATCCTGCTTCACTCCATAGGTCATATGCAGAACCGTATGAACGGTTGACTTCAGAACGTCGCACGTAATAGTTTCCGTTTGGAAGGTTCAGCATAATATTTACGTAAAGATTATCAGTGTTATATATCTGATAACGCCTGGATTCATCCATGGCTGACTGGTCATTGGAAGAAAACATATGATCAAATTTGGCCAGATTATAGATCAGCAGATGAAAACGGCCATTTGCTTCTGTAAAAACATAATTTGAACCAATCTTTAAAATATTGGTACTTAACCGGTTAATAAGCAGCAGGGCATTATAACTTGCCTTCCTGAGGCCGTGATAATCCAGAAGTCCTGGACCACCGGTGAACATACGGCTCTCCGGGAAGGCATCTTCATGAATATCGGACAGTGTCCAGAAGCACATAGCCGTATAAAGTCCGATATTTGAGATCAGTGTATGGCAAATGAATGGCCCCATATAACATGTATCACGGATCAGGTCCTTTGGAAGAAATGACAGATTCCAGTCAGAAATAATTACATCCAGACCCCTGAAACCTGTTCTGTTCATAATCTGATGAATGGTCTGCAGGTGGGCGTGAATAAGATTCTGGTTGGTAATGGAATAATTCTCCGCATGTATCTTAAGAAATGTATCATGCTGTGAGTCTGCTACGATTGGTTCTATGCCATATACATGAAAGTCAACAAATGACGGAAATATATGATTAGCATAACAAAACTGGAAGAAATTCTCATACCATGGAAATCCGTTAAAGGTAGAGAAGTTGGCACTTCCGAATTTAATACTGTCATCAACGGATTTTATAGCATCATATGTTACTTTATAAAATTTAAAAAACTCTTCCTGAGATTCATTCCAGTATGAATTCTTCATATTAAGATCTGGTGATGTCCAGAATGTAAACATCCATTTCCGAACTTCAGATAAGCCATAGCGTTCAATATAATGGGTTAAAAATGCCCTGATCAGATCACGCCACAGATCATAATCCTTAGGCATGCTGACATTCGGCTTATACAATACGCCGGAATATTGCTTCTTTGATGCCATGCGTTCAGGCATATATCCCAGTTCTGGAAATGGGGTAACACCGATGGATAATATAAAGTCAAATATAACATCCAGCGAATGCCAGCTGTAGATAGGCCCCCGAACCTCATCCTCGTAATAAATATTCAGATCATCAGAAAAAATATCTCTTATACGCAGATGTGTAAATCGCAGTTCGTTTTTGCCCTGTCGTATTTGTTCCTGAACCTCACTTCTTAAAACAGAGTATGCACGTCCGCAGGACAGCATATTTATATAGCTGTGCCTTAAACTGCTATCACTGTAATGGGAGGCATCTATTTCGATCGTCTGCTGGTGCCGAACCTGGTTCGGGTAACTGGATAGAGACTGCTTGTTGATATCTGACTGCAGGAACTGTCGGAAATAGGAGAAAATCCCTACTGAGTCGTCAAATTCTGATCTGTAAAACTTTTCCCTGGCTTCATTTGTATCATAGTGACGGTTGTTTCTCCTGTATTCCATAGGAGTGCATTTGTATAATTTCTTAAATGCAATAGAATATGTCTTGTGTGAGTGAAATCCGCTGTTCAGGGCAATATTTATAATACTGTTGTCAGTATATATCAGGTCATAAAGGGAACTGTTTATACGATAGTTGGACAGATATTCAACAAAACTGGTGCCGAACTGCTTATGAAAATATGAGGAAAAATACTGCGGATGCAGTCCTAATTTCTTGGCAATCTGCGTAACTGCTATATCATCCTTGTAATGTTCCTGTATATAGGACAATATCTCGGTACGGCGGTCTGCAGTCGATAATTTTCCAGTGGATTTCTCGTCAGCAACTATTCCGAAGTTCTCAAATATAACATTTGCCATATGAGTTGCAGCGGATAAGAGGCGAATGCGGGTGCAAAATTCTGTTTTAAGATTATTGAAGATAATGGTAGAAAAATCCTCACATAATTGTATATATATCTGATCGGATAAATTAGCAGACAGATGATGCTGGCTTAATTTAAGATCAGATAAATTATTGCATAACTGAGACAGATAGGGCTCATCTATAGAGATGAATAAGACCCTGGCGTCTTCACTGGAATAAACGAAAGAAAAACTCTGCATAGGAAGAAAAAAGAAAATGTCATGCAGGTGAAATTCTCTCCTTCGCATCTCATAATGAATTGTGACCTGTCCTGAGATCACAATACCAACAAGTAGATTAGGCGACCATTGAAGTTCAGGTGTGAAATCTTGGGCTACCTTTTGATCAAACGGAAGCGCCTGTTTATTGCTGATATAATCGAAAATCATAAAATTTCTCCTTCTTGCATTATGATTAGTGGGATTTTAACACAAAATACACATAAAATATAGAACATTATAACAATATGTCCTGAAAAGTAATAAAATACACTGCATTCATGGAATGAAAATAACATTAAAAAAATATATAGATGGCAAAAAAGTTTTGAAAGGTTACAAAAAAGATATAAAAAAGAGCGAAACAATGGTCAAAAATTGATACACTTTCTGCGTAAGAAAGTTTTAGACCTGGTTTTGAGGTGAACAATATGGCAAAAGGCGAATTAATTTTTGAAGCAAGAGATCTGGTAAAGCATTTCGGACCGACAGTTGCATTAAATCATGTTGATTTTAAAGTTTACCGTGGTCAGATTACCGGATTGATCGGAGAAAATGGTTCCGGAAAATCTACTATCACATCTATTGCTGCAGGTATGCAGCCGGCTACCAGCGGCGAGATGTTCTTCAAGGGACAGCCGCACAAGCCTTCAACCATGATTGAAGGCGCGAAGCTAGGTATCGGCATGATAGTACAGGAGCAGGGAACTGTCTCCGGAATATCTGTTGCACAGAATATCTTCCTGGGTGAAGAGAAATTATTTGCAAAAGCAGGGCTCGTAAGTAAGCGCAAAATGAATGCTGCGGCTAAGAAGGCTCTGGAAAATATCGGATTTACCGGAGTGGATCCGTCACTTCCTATAGATGCATTAAATATGCAGGACAGGAAGCTGGTGGAGATTGCCAAGACCATATACAACAACCCGGATATGCTGGTAGTAGATGAAACCACCACAGCACTTTCACAGCAGGGACGAGACATCATATATGACATTATGAAGAAGATGCGGGATGAGAATAAGGCAATCGTATTTATTTCTCACGACCTGGAAGAGCTGATGGAAGTTTGTGATACATTAACGGTTCTTAGAGACGGCAATATCATCACGACATTTGACAAGGAAAATTATGACGAAAATGCCATTAAGACGGCTATGATAGGTCGTGAGATGAGCGGGGAATATTATCGTTCAGACTACGGAACACCGGTCAGCGATGAAGTGGTTCTAAGGGCTGAAAACATTACGACCGGTTCCGGGCTTTTAATGAATTTTTCTATGGAACTTCATAAGGGAGAAATCCTCGGCATCGGCGGATTATCTCACTGCGGTATGCATGAGTTAGGCAGGGCATTGTTCGGAGAAGAGAAACTTCTCGAAGGTAAGGTAATTGACTGCAGGACAGGGGATTCCATCACATCTGCCAGAGGTGCGCTCCTTCATGGCTATGGATATGTTTCAAAAAACAGAGATACAGAAGCATTGGTTTTGTCGGAGAGCATATCAGATAATATTATGGCAGCCGGATATGACAAGGTAGAAAAGGGACTTTATCTGAGTCCTAAGAAAACCAGGGAATATGTAAATAAACAGAAAGATGCGCTTTCCATCAAGTGTGCGTCAATAAAGCAAGACGTTTCGAGTTTGTCGGGCGGTAACAAGCAGAAGGTAGTATTTGGCAAATGGGTAGGCAGAGATTGCGATATATTAATTCTGGACTGCCCGACCAGAGGCGTCGATATCGGTGTAAAGGCAGCGATGTATCATCTGATCAATGATATGAGAAAACGAGGCAAATCAATTGTTATGATTTCTGAGGAACTGCCTGAGCTTATCGGAATGAGCGATAGGCTGCTGATCTTAAAGGATGGGCTGAAGACCGGTGAATTGATGAGATCTGAAAGCTTAAGCGGCAATGACATTATAGATATGATGATCTAAGGGGGATTTTTGAAAATGGAAAATACTGCAACAAAAAAACAAAAAGCTCCATCTAAGTTCGATGCTCAGAAGATCAGCAGCTTGGCGCCTGTTATTGGTTTGGTTCTGGTATTGATCGTATTTGAAATACTGACAAAAGGCGTTTTGCTTACTTCCAACAATATAATGAATATCATTAAGGATGGATTGGTAACATCACTTGCTGCGATCGGTGCTGTATTTGTATTCGGCGCAGGATATTTCGATATGTCCATGGGAGGCAGTGTATGTTTCGCAACTGTACTGGGAGCTATGGCAGGTATTGCCACCGGAAGTATGGCGGTAATAATCCTGGTTGTATTTGCAATCAGCCTTGCCTTCGGATTTGTAAAAGGATTATTTGCCTCTTATATAAATGTTCCGTTCTTTATCTTTACTATTGTTCTTGGTTCCGTAATGTCATCATTAGTAATTACGATTCTTGGGACCAAGTCAATTATAAAACTGTCTGACGCAGTCAAGGAATTGCCCGGACTGGATTCTACTCAATATCCTATTGTCTGTGCTGTATGTCTGGCGGTATTCTTCTTAATCTGCCTGTTTCTGTTTAACTACAGTTCTCTGGGAATTAAAGTCAAGAACCTGGGCGGCAATAAGATTGCTGCAAGACAGAGCGGCATCAGTTCAACTAAGACTACGATCACAGTATTTATGCTGGCTTCTTTCGGACTTGCCCTTGCATCAATATTAACGATGCTCAGAACCAGAACTGTAGGAACGGGAACGGCCGGAGATTTAGGCAACAATGTTATGGTAGCCCTGGTACTGGGAGGCATGCCGTTGTCCGGAGGACCTAAGTCAAAGATATCCGCAGGACTTATAGGTGCAGCCACAATTACGGTATTAAACAGCGGACTTTCTATTATGGGGCTTAATACAGGACAGATCCAGATCGTTCGAGGGGTTGTATTTATCGTAGTTGTATTTATTTCTTCTTTCAGCTATCGCGGAAAATTACTTCCGAGGTAACATACAGCAATTTATTATTTATTATTCAGGAGGGTATAACATGAAGAAAAAACTTTTAGCAGTTTTGCTTTCATCAACACTTGCAGCTTCCATGCTGGCAGCCGGAGCTGTTTCAGCATCAGAGGACTCAAGCAGGATTTTGGGAAATGGTGACCTTGTAAAACTGGGCGTTGAGATTTATGACACAACAGATGATCAGTGGCTTGCATTCCAGGCATATCTGGATTATCTGGCAGACTCATTTGACAATCTTGAGTTCGTATATTCTGAGTCCTTAGCAGACGCAGATGCAGAGCTTTCATTCATTGACTCATGTGCAGCTGCAGGATGCAACGGCATCATCGGATATTACAATATTGCTGAAGAGGCAGCAGTTGAAGAATGTATCTCACAGGGTATGTACTACTATGGTACAAATAGTATTTATGATAAGTTTGCAGATAATGATATGTATGTAGGTACGTATGATTTCGTTTCAGATGTAGAAGGCGCTAATGGCGATTATCTGGGCGGATATTATATGGCTACAGGTCTTGCTGAATCAGGCGTTAAGCATACATTCTACTGCTCAGGCGGATATGGAATGAATATCCCGATGTTCGTTGATCGTTACAATGGCTTCTGCGATGGTATCAAGGCAGCACAGGAAGAAGGATTTGAGATCACATTTGATCCTGCAACTGACCTTGTTGACGGATGGCCGGATGCTGACGGATTTGCTCAGAACGTAGCTAATATGCTGGCAGGCGATTATGACGGAGCAGCTTGTGCATTCAACTGTGCAGCATTATTCCAGCCTATCGAGACAGCAGGCAAGTCAGATTCCATCAAGCTTGCTACAATCGGTGAAGTTTGTGATACATATAGCTTTGCAGTAGCATCAGGCGAGGTTGCAGTAGTTGTTTATGACTGTGAAGAGATCGTATTTGCAAATGCAGTCGTTTTACTTGCAAATGCTATTCAGGGCAACGGACAGGGTGCTTTCAGATGCCTCACAAATCGTTGGGTAGTTGAAGATGAGGAAACATACAATGCTATCCTTAATTTTCACAACGAAGGAAACTTCTATGTAACAGCAGAAGATGTTAATTCTCTGATGGGCGCTGATAATCAGACTGTTATTGATTTCTATTCAAGCCTTACACTTGATTCTATCAAATAATTGATAAAGAATCTGCCTGCCGGGTTTTAGACCCGGCGGGCAATGCTTGAAAGTATTCTAAAGAGGGTTGTTCGTATGAATAAAGGACAAAAGATTTTAAAGAATATCGGGATGAGTCTGGTGATTCCTGCAGCGGTTTATCTGTTCTTCTTCGTGCTGACTAAGGCACTGGGAATAGACGGATTCGGTGTTGGGGTAGACATGCAGACAATTATATTTGTGGCTATTTACAATTCTCTGATTGCAATGGCTATGGCAATAAACTTGACCAACGGCCGTTTCGATTTTGCAGTCGGTGCAACAATGGTTCTCTCCATTATTATCTCAGGTAACATTGTTAAGGACCTTAATCTGGGAGTGATCCCTTTTGTAATTATTACAATGGCTGCAGGTGCTTTGATAGGTCTGGTGTCAGGTCTGGTATATGTTCTCCTTAAATTGCCGCCGATGGTTGTCTCGTTAGGTCTTGCCATGCTTTACGAGGCAGTTGGTTTCATCATTAAGAAGGCCAATGGCATTAAGCTCATAGGATATAATCATCTGCTTAAGTTTGCCAATCCTCCATGGTCCATAGTCCTGATTGTGGCGGTTCTTATCATAATGGTTATTATATGGGACTTTACACAATTCGGATATGAACGCGAAGCATTGGGAAGCGGGCAGAAGATTACAACGGATGTTGGTGTTAATGAAAAGAAAAATGCAGTTATCTGTTATGTTATAGCAGGTGTGCTTCTGTCATTGGCGATGCTGGTATATATCAGCAAATATGGTGCTGTAACTCCGAGTACTGGACTGTCAAGCTCATCATATTTTATGACAGCCTTCCTTCCGATGTTTATCGGAGGCGTTATCGCCAAGTACAGTTCTCGTCCGATAGCAATATTTATCGGTGCATTTACTCAGGGAATCATATCATCGGGATTGGTTAAACTGGGAGCAAGCAATTCTACATTAACTGTAGTTAATGGCGCAATCGTAATGGTATTCCTTATATATACTTCGAATAGTTACAAACTGGTTGAAGCTAAAATGTTTAAAGAAAAACTTGCCAAGGCTAAGGCAGGCAGATCTGAAAAGAGTGCGTCCTAAGGGTATAGAAAAACCCTCTTTATATTGTTTTTAAGCAAAGATAGGGGCGCTGTAGTTGCAGCGTCCATTTTTATGCCAATTAATAAGCCAAGGCTCGATGTTCTGCATAAATATCAGACAAAATCGAGATAAAAAAGAGGCTTTGCAAGTAGCAAACAGAAATAAAAACGAGGTTAGAAGTGTCAGTTTCAACTCTTAAAATTATAAACGCTGATGTGGACGGGAGAGAAAGCGCCCTGGGTATTGATAATACAAAACCACTATTTCATTATGCTGTAAGTCCATCCGAAAATGATAAGGGCATTTCTGCCCATCGGATTGTGGTTCAAAAGGGACAGCCGCAAGACAGCGAGAATTCAGAACTTATCTGGGATTCAGGAAGGATTACTTACAATCACAACAATTATATACAATATGACGGAGCTGCTCTGATGCCAAAAACATCCTATTATGCAGAATTTCATATATGGGATGAGCATGGAGATGCTGCAGAATGTGTGTCAGTTCCATTTGAAACCGGATTTATGGGAACCCCATGGAAGGGCAAATGGATTGAACCTGAACAGGAAGACGCTGTTGAAGAAGAGACCTTGGGATTCTTCGAAATGCTGGTTCCTAATCCTAGGTTCTGGGGCGGTGAGGCTAGATTAAGGGAGTGTAAACAGCTTCGTAAGAATATAGATATAGTGAAACCTGTGAAAAAGGCCAGAATCTATGCGTCGGCTCATGGAATATATAATCTGTATATTAATGGAATAAAGCAGTCAGAACGCCGTTTGGCACCCGAAAATTCTGCTTATCAGTCAATGATTTATTATCAAACTTACGATGTTACAGATGCATTGTCTGAAGGAGAAAATATAATCGCTGCAATACTGGGAGATGGATGGTGGATAGGCAGATTAGGTATGCCGGGAGACAGCTGTAATTACGGTAATCGTCTGGGATTTATAATGCAGCTGGATGTTACATACGAAGATGGATCTGAGGAGACATTCGCATCGGATGAGAGCTTTTTATCGTCAGGTTCTTATATCAGATATTCTGATCTGTATATAGGTGAATGTCAGGATTTTACCGTAAAAGATGACATCTGGATGAAACCAGGATTACTGAAGGGTGAATGGACAGCATGTGTTGTGCGTGATTCTGGAGTTTTTACAGCCGACTCAGGGACAGTTCCGTCTAAGTTGGTGGCGCAGCCCAATGATCCTATATGCGTGACAGATGTATTAGAAGCACAGGATATATTTAGTACACCTGCAGGAGAGCTTGTACTTGACTTTGGTCAGGTAATTGCAGGTGTACTTCATATACATGTAAGAGGCAGAACCGGGCAGAGGGTTTGCTTCGAACATGGAGAGGTTCTCAGAAAAGACGGAAGCTATGTTAATAATATTCTGGGACGAAATAAGGATCAGAAGGATGTGCTCATTTGCAGGGATGGCGAGAATATATTTGAACCACTGTTTACATACCATGGTTTCAGATATGTAAGGGTTACAGGTCTTAACAGAGAGGACATTATATCAGTTAAGGCCTATGCCATGGGCAGCAAGATTGGCAGGACAGGATATTTTTCCTGTTCAAATGAAGATTTGAATCAGCTGCAGCACAATATCATATGGTCTACTAAGGCCAATATGTTCAGCGTGCCTACGGACTGCCCTCAGAGAGAAAAGCTGGGCTGGACAGGAGATATTCAGATTTATACTCAGACGGGAGCATTTAATTATGATCTGAGGAGTTTTCTCAAGGCGTGGCTTATGAATATGCGTGCAGAGCAATGTGAAAATGGTGAGATTCCTGTAGTGGTGCCTAATCCGGGCAAACAAGAGCGTACACAGCGAGTTATGAGCGGCGGGTCTAATTCTTCGTCAGTATGGGGTGATGCCTGTGTATTGGTGCCGTGGTATCTGTATGACGCATACGGTGACATAACAGTTTTGGAAGAAAACTACGAGATGATGAAAAAATGGATGGGGTATATCCAGGAGAACTGCGAGCTTAAACCGGAAGGATATGCTCATTTTACTCCGGAGCAGAAGGCCAGGAATCCATATCTGTGGACGAAACAATATCATTTTGGCGACTGGTTGATCCCGTCCCTCAGGTCTCTTCCGGACGGTGTGCAGAGGGGAACAGAAGAGACTGCTGCAGTCGTGGGAAGTGCGTATTATGCATTTACGGCAAGTTATTTTGCTAAGGTATGTCGTGCCCTTGGAAAGGAAGAAGAAGCTTCGGAATATGAGCAGCTGGTTCCTAAGATTCAAAATGCGGTCAGAGATGAATTTGTTGCAGATGACGGTTCAGTTAATAACAGCAGCCTGCAGGGCTTATATGTAATAATCCTTCGCTGCGGCATAGTGGAAGGTGAATTAAAGAAGAAAGTATTAGATAAGTTGGTGACATTGATTGAAGACAATGCATATTGTCTGGATACAGGATTTTCATCAGTTTCGTATTTACTGGATGTGCTGGCAGAAAATGGACGAATCGATATTGCGTATAAGATGTTATATCAGACAAAGGCGCCGGGTTGGTTATATATGGTCAAAAATGGTGCCACCACAATGTGGGAGAATTGGCTTGCCATTCTTCCGGACGGAAGTCCGACGGATTCATCATATAATCATTATGCATTCGGCTGTGTAGGTGATTTTATTTATCGCCATATCGGAGGAATTCAGAAGGCCGCGCCGGGATATGAGAAAATTAGATTTGCTCCGGATCTCGGATGTGGTCTATCCGGCAGCAAATGCAGTATTATGACACCATTTGGTCAGGCGGCACTTGAATGGAATAAAACAGAGGACGGTTATGAAATACACGGTCAGGTTCCTGTAGGTGTCAGTGCCTGCCTGGAAGTTGGTGACATGAATGTTGAGCTGGCAAGCGGGGCATTTATGCAATATGTTCACGATTGATCAGACACGGATTGTGTAGCAATCCGTATTTAGCAGTGGCTGTATTGTCCCGGCACAGGCGCTAATATAAATTTATTGTATGCTGTAGCTGTATGGAAAAATAAGCAGGAAGGGTGTGTCGATGAAACGAGCAGATATTAACATACGAGACCCGTATGTTCTTCTGGATAATGGAAAATATTACGTATACGGAACGCGCAGCAGCACTTGCTGGGGGTTGGCAGATGGGTTTGACGTATATGTAAGTGATGACCTTGAGAAATTCGAGGGGCCGATTGAAATATTTAAGAGGACCGAAGACTTCTTTGCCAATTCCAATTTCTGGGCTCCGGAGTGTTACAAGATAGACGGCAGATATTATCTGCTTACAACATTAGGCTCAGACAGCGGCTGGAAGAAAGGGATATTTCTCTTAGTTTCGGATAAGCCCACAGGTCCATTTGAGCTGTACTCAGATAAGCTTACGCCTGAGAACTGGACTTGCATAGACGGAACACTGTGGTTCGAAGATGGCAGAACATATCTGGTATATTCTCATTCATTTGAGGATGTGTTGGATCCGTCCTGCGATACGGCTTCATATGACGGCGAGTATGTAATGCAGGAATTGTCGGCAGATATGAAGAAGACCATTTCATCACCTAAAGTAATATTACGTGCCAGGGATTATGACTGGGCTAAGCCATTTCCGTATGCTGATGAAGAATTTGGCGTTGATGGTGATGTATATTTCTCTGACGGTCCATGTTTTATGAAGATGTCTGACGGCAGATTATACATGATAAGCTCTACATGGAGCACCGCCGGATATGCCGTCGGAGTTGCGTCTTCTGTTAATGGCATTCATGGCCCGTGGATATTGCAGGAAGAACCCTTGTATCCGGAAAATGGAGGACACGGAATGTTTTTTCATGATAAAAAGGGAGATGTTATCTTTACACTACATTATCCGAATGACAAATATAAAGAGCATCCGGTCTTTTACAGGATCGAGCTAAATGAAGGACAGCTGGTGCTGGGACAGCGGATATAAATGGTGACAGTTGAATCCAGGTGTACGCATAAGCGCAGATCTACTGCTGCAAGACAATTTCCATGCTGAAAACAGACGAAAATGAAAGGGGTATTTGATATATGAAAGCAGTTTATATCCCGGTTGGTGCGACCGGACATATTTTAGCATCCTTGCCGATGATAGGTGAATTAGTTAAGAAAGGTGTAGATGTTACTTATTTTGCACCTGATGCATTTAAGTCTCAGGTTGAAAAATCCGGAGCAAAATTCAGATCATTTCCTGACGTTCAGGGCGGCGGCAGTGTTGATGCAGGTGAGGATTTTCTGGCAGGTATACCGTTGGTATTCCTTGGAATGGCTATCGGTGTGATTGACACGATCATGGAAGAACTGCAGAAAGATATGCCTGATGTAATTATAGCAGATGAATTGGCCTTAGCAGGGAGGCTCGCTGCGTCTAAACTTAAGCTTCCGCTGGTTATGATGTATACAAGTTATGCGGCAAATGAACATTTTTCAATCAGTCGATTCTGGCCTGTATATCTGGATTCTCATCCTGCCAGGGCCAAAGCATTAGAGATAGCTGAGGCTCTGCAGAAAAAATATGGCGGCAAGCTGCTGGATGTATATGAAATATTTGAGGGCAAAGGAGATTTTAATATTATTACGCAGCCCAGAAGTTTTCATCCTGCCGGAGAATCCTTCTCGGATGATTTCTTTTTCGCAGGCGCACAGATAGCGCCAAGGGCAGGAGATGGAACCTGGCATGCACCGAATAACGGCAAACCGCTTCTGTATACATCACTGGGTTCTCTTTTTAATAACTGGCCCGAGTTTTATCAGATGCTGTTCCCGATTGTAAAGGACATGGATATAAATGTTCTGTGCTCCTTGGGTAATACTCTCAAACCGGAGGATCTGGGCGACATTCCTGCAAATGTTCAGGTAATGGCTTTTACGCCGCAGTTAGAGGTCCTTGAAAAGGCTGATTATTTTATCACACATGCAGGTACCGGCAGCGTAATGGAAGCTCTGTATTACGGTGTGGCATGTATATGTATTCCGCAAATGGATGAACAGGTATTTACCGCCGGACGAATGCTGGAACTGGGCCTTACAAGTAAGGTACTGAAAAAGCCGGAGGTTACAGAAGAAGCATTAAGAGATGCTCTTACAGAATTGCTCAATAATCCGTCATATAAGGAAAATGCTTGCAGAATGTCTGATGAAATGCATAAATATGGTGGCTGCGAACGTGCGGCGCAGGCAGTTATTGATTATGTGGGAAAATCCTGCACGTCAGATAAAGGCAAGCAGTGTTTGCATGAGTGAATTCGTATATATCAGACAGCCGAAACGTCACGGGTAATTAAAGAACGAATTTAAAGATATAATCTCTGGAGAATATAAAAATGAATATACAAAAGTGGAACAATGGCTGGTACTTCTGGGACAGCATGGACTCATTTGCCTTGGTGTGGGAAGTTCCGTCAGATGCGAAAAAGATAGATCTGCCTCATGATGCCATGCTTCTTAAGCCGGCGTATAAGGACAGCAGGAATGGCGCTGCTACAGGATTTCGTGACGGCGGAGTATATTCTTATGCCAAATATATTGATGTAAGTGAAGAGGACAGAAACCATAGGCTGATACTCAAGTTCGAGGGCATATACATGAATGCCATGATATATGTTAACGGTCAGCTGGCAGCTAAGAATATGTTCGGATATACAGATACATATGTTGAGCTTAATGATTTTCTCAAATATGGTGCGCGTAATGAGATACGTGTACAGGTCAGAAATAACGGCATGACAAACAGCCGCTGGTATACTGGCTCAGGCATTTACAGGGATGTTTATCTGTTTACCGGTCCGTTGTGCCATATAATTCCGGAGGGCGTTCAGATTCAGTGCGAAGAATGTGACGAGAATTACGCACAGATATGTATAAAAACTGAGCTAAAAAATGATCTGCCGTTTCCGGCAAATGCTCGTTTGCTGACAGAAATTTTTGATAACAGCGGCAGACTGGCAGCATCAGAGGATCTGCCGATTGTAATGTTTTCATCAGAGCAACGGACAGTACACCAGAAATTATTGGTTCCGGAACCATCCTTGTGGTCGGATGAGACGCCTGTTCTGTATACATGCAAGTCAACGTTATTGATAGATGATGCAGCTGCAGATACTAACGAAACGCCATTCGGTATTCGCAAGCTGTCACTCGATGCCAAGAGAGGACTCAGGGTTAATGGCAAGACTGTTAATTTAAGAGGTACATGTATTCACCATGACAGCGGAATTTTAGGAGCAGCAACCTACGAAGATTCTGTATATCGTCAGGTGAGCCGACTTAAAGATGCCGGATTTAATGCTATTCGCATGTCACATCATCCGATGGCCCCCGCGATGCTTCGCGCCTGCGATGAGCTGGGAATGTATGTTATAGATGAGGCATTTGACATGTGGAACCGCTGCAAATCAGACCTTGACTATGGCTTATATTTTAGCGAGTGGTGGATGAGGGATATAGAAGCAATGGTACACAAGGATTATAATCATCCGTGTGTTCTGATGTATTCTATAGGTAATGAAATATCGGAAATAGGAACAGATCAGGGGGCGAAGGTCGCCTCTGATATCAGTAATTTTATAAGAAAAATAGATAAGACGCGTTTTGTCCTTGCATCTATTAATGGCATATTTGCAGTGGGAGACAGCATACCGCAGCTGGTAAATGATGTACTGAAGGATAAAGGGAAGGATGATGCTGCCGGCGGAAATGTAAATAATTTCATGGCTCTTCTGGGACAGTATCAGGATGAATTCGTAAGGCATCCGATTATAAGCCAGCGGCTTGAAAAGGCTGGCACAGCCCTTGATCTTATCGGATATAATTACATGACAGGACGATATGAAACCGATGGTAAGATGTATCCGAACCGCGTTATAGTAGGAAGTGAGACATATCCGCAGTCTCTTGCAAGAAACTGGGAACTGGTAGAAAGTTTATCCTATCTGATCGGAGATTTTGTTTGGACAGGATGGGATTATATAGGAGAAGCGGGTATAGGTCTATGCGGATATCCGGGCGAGACGGGAGGATTCGCAGCAGGATTTCCTACGCAATTGGGATATGTAGGAGACATAGATATAACGGGTTTCAGACGCCCAACATCTTATTATCATGAGATAGTGTACGGCCTTAGAAAAACTCCGTATATTGCAGTTCAGAAGCCTGACAAATACGGACAGCCTGCATTTTTTACGCCATGGACGTTTACAGATGCTGTAAGTACCTGGACCTGGCACGGATATGAAGGCAAACCTGTGATTGTTGAAGTGTATTCTGCAGGTGATGAAGTCGAGCTCGTAATAAATGATCATTCATGCGGACGCCTGCAGTCAGGCAAGTCAGTGGGATTTGTATCTAAGTTCGAAACCGTATATGAGCTGGGAACCATAACAGCGATCACATATGAAAACGGCATAGAGACAGGCAGATTTTCCATGATCTCTGCAGGCACTGCCAGCAATATTCTGATAAAAAAAGAAGATACATATGATAATGAGCTCATATATGTTGGCATATCTGTCATAGATGACGATGGTCAGGTTGTAACCGACAGCGATATGGCAATGGCTGTTGAGGTGGAAGGCGATGCGGCTATATTGGGATTGGGAAGTGCAGATCCGAAACCTAAATACAATTATATCGGAAATGTAACAGACACATTCTACGGACGGGCACAGCTTGTTTTAAAGAAAAAATGTAAGTCCGGCAAGGCAATATTGAAGGTCCATAGTGCGGTGACGGATGTTTGCCGGGATATAGAATTCTAAGCATCTGCGCCGTCCCGGCATATGAACAAATTCTATGTATGCCGTGGACCTCGGCGTTGCAGGCACTGTTCGAAAACGCTTACGATAATTGTTTTATCACAGCATCTGCGCCGTCCGGCACATGTACAAATTAAAGTCAGCGTAAACCGTTGATGATGGTCGCCGCTGTATGGAAAAAATAAATACTAAGGAGAGACTGAATATGCAGCAGCCTACATTAGAGCAGATTTTTGGGACATTCATTCCATGGCAAGCCAAAGAAGGCACCTGGTTTATTAATTTTATGAACGGAAGTGAGAATATTTATCTTCTGGAAGGACGAGATAAGGCACTTCTGATAGATACCGGATGGGGTACAGGCAATCTGAGAGAATGTGTATCTAAGCTTACGGATAAGCCGCTTATGGTTGTAAATACTCATTTCCATCCGGATCATGCCGCCGGAAATGGAGAATTCGAAGAGGTATTTGTAAGTGCAGGATATGTAATTGATGAGCCGGCGGTTGCTTCGGATTTCAGTCCTTTTGACCTATCAAAACTGCCGTATCCGGGCTACAAGAAATCGATTTTGCAAGACGGTGACATTATTGATCTGGGCGGAAGACTCATTCAGGTGATAGAAGCCAGACCGGCACACTGCAACAGCGCTTTATTCTTCTGGGATAAGACAGAAAATCTTATATTTACAGGTGATGAATTCGAGGCAGCGCAGACCATGCTATATGATAATTCTCATAATCCGAATGCACCATATGATATATATGAGCGCATTGATAATATGAAATGTAACGCAGAAACCATACTTAGCCTGTGTGATGAAAATACCTGGATTTTGCCTAATCATAACGGATTTCCGATTGCAAGATCATATATTGAGGATTATATAAAACTCGCGGATGCAATATATAACGGATCGGCTGTTATTGAAGACCGGTTGAATCATCCCTATGTTGAGATGGATCCAAAGGCACCGGAGTTGTGCCGCGTAAGATATGGACTGGTAAGCATATTTGTTAAGAAAGCTGAGATACTTAAGGTGTATGGTTCGAAAAATAATTATTAGAATAGGCGTCTGTCCCTACGTGCATTAAACCCCCGGTGTGCAGATATTGCTCGAAAACATCTGCGTAGTTTGTCCTGACAAAAATGCACGGCTTACAACTTTTTACTGCATCAAGGCAGCAATATGAAAACAGACAGGAAGGAATATTATGCCGAAATATTATTTAGCAATTGATATCGGAGCTTCCAGCGGAAGACATATGCTTGCTTATATGGAAAATGGCAGGTTTAAGCTGGAGGAAATTTATCGTTTTGAAAATGGCATGATCAGAGAAAATGGCAAACTCTTGTGGGACACTGACAGGCTGTTTGAGGAGATTAAAGAAGGAATGAAAAGGTGCCGTGAACTGGGCATGATTCCTTATAGCATGTCTATTGATACATGGGCTGTGGATTATGTTCTTCTTGATCAGGAAGATAATGTATTGGGAAATACCTATGCATATCGTGATGACAGAACAAATGGCTGTGATGAGCTGGTATATGAACATATATCAGAAAATCAGCTCTACGCAAGAACCGGCATTCAGAAACAGAAATTTAATACCATCTATCAGCTTATGGCAGTAAAACGTGATCATCCTGAAGTTCTTGATAAGACTAAGAGCTTATTAATGCTGCCGGATTATTTTCAATTTAAACTGACAGGCAATAAGATGTCGGAATATACTAATGCTACGTCAACTCAACTGGTTGATCCTAAGACAGGGCAATGGGATAGAACACTTATAGAGCTTCTGGGATATCCTTCGGGAGCGTTTCTTGAACTTCATATGCCGGGGACGGAAGTAGGAGACCTGAGTATTAACATTCAAAAAGAGGTCGGATTTAATTGTAAGGTTCTTATGTGTGCCAGTCATGATACAGCATCTGCTGTTATGGCCGTGCCGGATGAACAGGGAAACGGCATATATATAAGCTCCGGCACATGGTCGTTGATGGGTGTGGAGCTTAATGCGGCAGACTGCAGCAAGCAGAGCCAAGAGGCTAATTTTACAAATGAAGGCGGATATGAGATGCGCTTCAGACATTTGAAGAATATCATGGGATTATGGATGATCCAATCTGTACGAAATGAATTGGGCAAGAAACATTCATTTGCAGAACTGTGCTTAATGGCAGAAAAGAATAAAGATTTCCCGTCCAGAGTTGATGTTAATGATCCGTCATTTCTGGCACCTGAGAGCATGATTGTGGCAATAAAGGAATATTGTAAGAAAACGGAACAGAAGGAGCCGTTGACAGTTGGGGAGCTGGCTGCGGTTATATATGAAAGTTTGGCTTCCTGCTACGGACAGACCGTAAGAGATATTGAACAGGGCGTTCAGAAACAATATGACAAAATTCATGTAATAGGCGGCGGATCCAATGCGGATTATCTGAATATGCTTACTGCTAAGGCAACAGGAAAGACTGTTTATGCGGGGCCGTCAGAAGCAACTGCCATCGGAAATGCTATGTCCCAGATGATCAGGGACGGTGTATTCAGTTCTCTGAGGGAAGCCAGAAGCTGCGTAAAAGAATCATTTGATATTAAATGCTTTAATGCCTAAAAACACCGGCAAAACTAATACGAGAGTTTCGCCCATTTTCAGATATTTAGCATTATTAGTAACTTAGTAAAAAATTGCACAAATGGCTTAAATATAAGCTTTTCATGCAAAATAAATAAGAAAGTATAGAGAAAAAATATGACTATCACAGAACGCTATGAATCCGCAAGAGAAATGTTTAGAAGTATCGGTGTTGATACCGACAAGGCCATTGAAATATTAAAAAAGGTACCAGTGTCAATGCACTGCTGGCAGGGAGATGATGTTATCGGGTTCGATCACGACGGACCCCTTACCGGAGGAATCCAGACCACAGGCAATTATCCGGGCAAGGCCAGAACCCCGGAGGAATTGATGGCAGATATGGACAAGGCCATGTCACTTGTGCCGGGAACCAAGAAGATAAATGTTCACGCCTGCTATGCAATATTTAAAGATGGAGAATTTGCAGACCGAGATAAACTAGAGCCAAAGCATTTTGCTAAGTGGGTAGAATTCGCCAAGGAAAGAGGAATGGGACTTGATTTTAATCCTACATTCTTCTCACATCCTATGGTTAAGGATGGACTTACACTTTCGAGTCCTGACCCGGAAGTTCGCCACTTCTGGATTGAACATGGCAAGGCATGTATCAGGATCTCGCAGTATTTTGCTGAAGAAACGGGCATACCTTGTGTTATGAATATCTGGACAGGCGATGGTTTTAAGGATATTCCAGCTGACCGTATGGGTCCTAGGATGAGATATAAGGAGTCTATTGAGGCTATTTTATCCGAACCTTATGATATGGATAAAGTTAAACCTTGTGTTGAATCCAAGGTATTCGGAATCGGTGTGGAATCATATACTGCAGGTTCAGCAGAATTCACATTGTCACTTGCTGCCATGAACAAGGGTTGCCTGCCGTTAATGGACAACGGACATTATCATCCGACCGAGGTGGTCTCAGATAAGATACCTGCGATGCTATGCTTCTATCCGGAGATCGCACTTCATGTTACCAGGGGCGTAAGATGGGATTCAGACCATGTGCTGCTTCTTGATGATGAAACTAAGGAAATCGCTAAGGAAATTGTAAGATGTGATGCCCTTAACAGGGTATATATTGCACTTGATTATTTTGATGCAAGCATAAATCGTATCTCTGCATGGGCAGTGGGCATGAGAAGTATGCAGAAGGCATTGCTGGAAGCTCTGTGTCTTCCAAGTCAGGGGCTTAAGAAGCTTCAGGATGAAAGCAATTTCACGAAGCTTATGATCATGCAGGAAGCTATGAAGATGATGCCATATGGTGATGTTTGGAATTATTATTGCGAACAAAATGGCATTATCGGAGATTTTGATTTAAGCCACGAAATTGAAAAATACGAAAATGCAGTATTGAAGAAGCGTTCATAATTGTTTAAATTATAATGATAGTTAAAATTTAAACGTAAATTAAACGGAAGGACATTGAAATGAAAGTATTAGATGCAGAATTTGTTCAAGGTTTTATCAGAATGTGCAATGACGGCTGGGAACAGGGATGGCATGAGAGAAATGGCGGCAATCTGTCATATCGTATCAAGGCTGAGGAAGTTAATTCAATAAGTGAAGAGCTTAGATTCGACGGCGAATGGAAGGATATAGGAACGACAGTTCCGAAATTGGCTGGAGAATTCTTCCTGGTTACGGGAAGTGGAAAATTCATGCGCAATGTAATTATCAAGCCTGACGATTCTATGTGTATTCTTCAAGTTGATGACAAGGGTGAAAATTACAGAATATGCTGGGGTCTTGTAAATGGCGGCAAGCCTACCAGTGAGCTTCCAAGCCATCTCATGAATCATGAAGTTAAAAAGAAGCTTACAGATGGCAGATATCGCGTAATCTATCATGCGCATCCGACCAATATTATTGCACTTACATTTGTACTTCCTCTTGAAGATGAAGTGTTCACAAGAGAACTGTGGGAGATGGCTACCGAATGTCCTGTAATCTTCCCTGACGGCGTAGGCGTACTGGGATGGATGGTTCCGGGCAAGAGAGATGTGGCCGTTGCCACCAGTGAACTGATGAAAAAATATGATGTGGCTATTTGGGCGCATCATGGCATGTTCTGTGCAGGCGAAGATTTTGATCAGACCTTCGGACTCATGCATACAGTGGAAAAGTCCGCAGAAATCTATGTTAAGATGAGATCCATGAGCCAGACGAAACTTCAGACCATTACACCACAGAACTTCAGAGACCTTGCCAAGGAATTCGACATAGTTCTTCCGGAGAGATTTCTTAAATAATAAATAACAAACGCAACATCCCCTGTTCGAAACCGAACTTGCTGAATGAAACATTTCTGCAGACAGATAATTTGGAGCAGGGGATTTTATTTTGCAGAAATCAAGGCAGAAAATCAAGTTAAAAAGTAATACTGGAAAATTGACATAAAAAGTTATAGAATTATGTTGCTGTAATTTTGCTGAGCAGAAATTATATGCATAACTAAGTGACGCAGCCGGTACAACGTATAAATTAACAGGGCTAATAACGAGGGGATAATCAAGACAAGTTATTGAGTGCAGCTATTTGCGAGACGTGGTATCGGTACTAAGGGTAAATCATGAAGTCGTAAACATATATCTCCGGCATTCATATGTGTTGAGCAAATGTATGCGGATAAGGGATATTATGCGGCGGACTCGGAGGAAATTAGATATGGGCGTAATGGAAGTAGTTTCATTACTTTCAGGTGTGGCATTATTCCTGTTTGGTATGTCAATCATGGGAGATGCACTAAAGAAGGTTGCCGGCAATAAATTGGAAGTTATCTTATATAAACTTTCAAGCAATGCATTTAAAGGAATTCTCTTGGGAACCGGAGTAACTGCCGTAATCCAATCATCGTCAGCAACATCTGTAATGGTAGTCGGATTTGTTAATTCAGGCATGATGAAGGTCAAGCAGGCCATAGGAATCATCATGGGAGCCATTATCGGAACCAGTATAACCGGATGGATCCTATGTCTTAACAGTATTGAAGGCGGCGGAGCCAGTATTGCATCATACTTCAATACAACGATGCTTACAGGCGTTGTGGCAGTTATCGGAATAATCCTGCGGATGTTCTGCAAGAAGGAATCCCTTCGATATTTCGGCGATATATTGATGGGATTCGCAGTTTTAATGTTTGGCATGACAGCCATGTCAAGCGCAGTATCAGGACTTAGAGAAAGCCCTGAATTTATTGATTTTCTTACAACATTTTCTAACCCTATTCTGGGTATATTAGTCGGACTTTTATTCACAGCGGTACTTCAGAGTGCAAGTGCTGCAGTCGGTATCTTACAGGCACTTGCAGTTACAGGAGCCATAAGTTTTGAAGTAGCATTCCCAATCATAATGGGTATCGGTATCGGCGCATCAGTTCCGGTTCTTTTAAGTGCATTAGGAGCCAGCGCCAATGGCAAACGAACGGCATTTTCCTACTTCTTTATTGATTTATTTGGTGCCATTATCTGCGGTGTCATATTTTATGTGATGGAAGCTATTTTCCATTTCTCATTTATGACATCCACAATGACCATGGTTTCAATTGCGTTGGTCAATACCTTGTTCAGATTTTGCGCTGTACTGTTCCTGGCACCGGGAATCAGTATTATGGAAAAATTCGTATGCAGGATCTTCCCTGACGATGAAGGATCACGCGCAGAGCAGGAGGATATGAACCGTCTGGAGCCGCGATTTATTGAGCATCCGGCGCTGGCTCTGGAACAGAGTAACATGGTAATTCATTCCATGGCTGACAATTCCATTAAGGCGTTGAGAGAAGCCATGACGCTCAGAGATAATTATTCCTCTGCGACGCTTAAGAATGTTAACTCTCTGGAGGAAATGGTTGACCGCTATGAAGATAAACTGGGCACTTATCTGATGAAGATAATCCAGCAGCCCCTTACTAATAGTCAGAGTCATGCAGCCAGCAAATACCTTCATGCGCTTTCAGATTTTGAACGAATATCGGATCATGCGAGAAATATAGGCGAGGCGTATGACGAGGTACACAATAAGAAGATTAAATTCTCAGACGAAGCCGTTTCAGAACTGGATGTGCTGGAGAAGGCTATTAATGAGATAATTACAATAACTGAAGATGCATTTATGAATGATAATGCAGAAGAGGCCATGAGAGTAGAACCTCTGGAAGAGGTTATTGATAACTTGTGCGATGCGATGAAGATATCTCATATAGAGCGGCTTAAAGCTAAGAAATGCACACTGGAAAATGGATTCGTTTTCAATGATCTGCTGACCAATTATGAGCGTGTATCAGATCACTGCAGCAATATAGCTATCGCGGTTATTGAGGTAGAGAAGGACGACCTTAATGTCCATGAATATCTTGAAAATGTAAGAGATGCTAAGGAAGCATTCTTTAACTTATATTACAAAGAATATCAGAAGAAATATCAGATTTAGAATTAACAGGAGTAAATAAAATGTGCGGAATAGTAGGTTTTACAGGACATGATCAGGCAGCACCGATTCTGCTTGATGGTTTGGCTAAACTGGAGTATAGAGGTTATGACAGTGCAGGACTTGCAGTACGAGACGGGGAAAAGCCATCTGAGGTAGTTAAGGCAACCGGCAAATTGAAAAATCTCTATGAAAAGGTAGATGGCGGCAAGGCGTTAAAGGGCACCTGCGGCATAGGACATACAAGATGGGCTACACATGGCGTTCCGAGCCAGACTAATGCTCATCCTCATGTAAGCGGTAACTGCACAGGTTCAGGCTCAGGCCCGGTTCTCTCTGAGGTAGTAGGCGTACATAATGGAATTATTGAGAACTATCAGGAATTAAAGGAGAAACTCTCTAAGCATGGATACTGTTTCTACAGTGATACTGATACTGAAGTAGCAGTTAAACTGGTTGATTACTACTATAAGAAATATAAGTTAGGTCCGATCGATGCCATCGCTAAAACACTTGTACGTGTAAGAGGCGCATATGCATTGGAACTTATGTTCACAGATTATCCGGGTGAGATATGGGTTGCACGTAAGGATGCCCCGATGATCATCGGTGTTGCTGACGGACAGAGTTATATTGCAAGTGATGTTCCTGCCATTTTGAAATATACCAGAGATGTATATTATATCGGAGATCTTGAGTTTGCCTGCGTTAAACCGGGTGAGGTTCACTTCTATGACCTGAATGGCGATGAGATTGAGAAAGAGACAACTCACATTGATTGGGATGCAGAGGCCGCAGAAAAGGGCGGATATGAGCATTTCATGATCAAGGAGATTCATGAACAGCCTAGAGTTGTGGAGGATACTTTAAACAGTCTCATTAAAGATGATAAGATAGACCTGAGCAATGTGGGTCTGTCTGACGAAGAGATTAAGAACATATCTCAGATTTATATTACTGCGTGCGGTAGTGCATGGCATGTAGGTATGCAGGCACAGTACGTTATAGAAGATCTGGCGGGTATTCCTGTGAGGGTGGAGCTGGCAAGCGAATTCAGATACAGGAATATGATCCTGGATAAGAACGGACTGGTAATTCTTATCAGCCAGAGCGGTGAGACGGCAGATACACTGGCAGCATTAAGACTTGCTAAAGAGAAGGGCGTCAAGACCCTTGCAATTGTTAATGTAGTGGGATCCACTATCGCAAGAGAGGCTGATAATGTATTGTACACATTGGCAGGACCTGAGATCGCGGTAGCTACGACTAAGGCATATTCATGTCAACTTATGGCGGCATACTGTCTGGCAGTTCAGTTTGGCAAGGCTAGAGGTCATGTAAGCGACGCTGAATATATTCATTATATTTCAGAGCTTAAGAGTATTCCTGCCAAGATAACAGAAGCACTTAATGACAAGGAGACTATTCAGAGATTCGCAAGTAATCATGCAAATGCTCACGATGTATTCTATGTCGGAAGAGGCATTGATTATTCTGTATGCCTGGAGGGCAGCCTTAAATTAAAGGAAATCAGTTATATTCATTCTGAGGCATATGCAGCGGGTGAGCTCAAGCATGGCACGATCAGCCTTATTGAAGACGGCATACTTGTAATCGGCGTACTGACTCAGGAAGAATTATATGAGAAGACCATAAGTAACATGGTTGAGTGCAAGGCTCGTGGCGCATATCTGTTCGGCATTACTACATACGGCAAATATGAAGTGGAAAATACAACAGATTTCAGTATCTACGTGCCTAAGGTTGACGCACATTTCGCAGGAAGCCTGGCAGTAATACCGCTTCAATTATTAGGATATTATATCAGCTGTGCTAAGGGACTTGATGTAGACAAGCCTAGAAATCTGGCTAAGAGTGTAACCGTAGAATAAATTTTTAAAGGCACATAGATGTAATAATGCAGGATCTGTGTGCCTTTTGTATGAGATAAAGTTGACAGAAAAAGTGGCTGACATGTATGTATCAGGACAACATAATAGAGCTAAAAAGAAGAAAGCATGCGCAGTTAATCCGCGGATATTTGTGTTGGGTATAGCTGTAGTTATGCTTATATTCATAGGTATACTAGCTCTATCCAAGCCAAAAGTTATTAGTTCCGGCGGGCAAACGCAGCAAACATCTGATGAAACCGGCGAAGGTACCAAAACTTATTTATCTGCTCAGGGTACATCAATAATTACTGAATCAGAAGTTCAGTCTATAGTTACTGAAATTCAGGATGCAAGAAAAGCTGCTGAAAAGGAAGATAGGCTCAAAAAAATAGAAAACGGAGAAATCGATTACTGGACATTATATGCAGATGGACTGCTGATGGGCGATTCGAGATTCGGCGAATTTGCCTGGTGTGGTTTTCTGTCACAGGACAATGTATGTGCCGAGAAGAGCAATACCATCAGGAATATTCCTGATTATTATGATCATATTACATATATGAACCCGTCATTTATCGTGCTTAATTACGGAATGAATGATATCGGATGCGGCATTTGGGCAGATGTTAACGAGTGGTGTGAAGAATTTGCCACTTATATAGACAAAATAAAGGAGCTGGCGCCTAATGCCAAACTCTATGTCCTGGCAGTATTCCCGGTAATTGATCCTGCATTTGAGACGTCTCAATTATGGTACGGAATACCGGAATGGAATGAGTCTGTTAAGACCAAATGCGAGGATTTGGAAATTACTTTTATAGACCTGTCATATCTGGCTGAACAATATAAGGAATATTATCAGGAAGACGGAGTTCATTTCTATGTGCCGTTTTATTACAAGTGGGCGGAAGAGATGATCAAATATATAGATTTTGAGGAATAACATAAATGCAGGCTGTATGGGGTGGTGGGACGGCGCAGCCACTGCGAGAAAACAATCAGCGAAGGCGTTTTCGAACAGTGGCTGCTACGCCGAGGTTCACATCACCCCATGCAGCCTGACAGCATTGATAGATCAATTGCAAATGAATTTCAGACAGCATAAATATACCATAATCCAAATATTGTTGGTAGTCGGACTACTTGTATTTATTGCGCTCAGAAGTCAGGGAGAGACCATGAGCAATACTTCATTTTCTGATATGAAGCAGGCGATCATATCAGCTGTTGACTTGTCCGATGTTACGGAAGGATCGGAGCTGGATATAAAGAAATATTACAGGCTTAATCCCGACGATTATGAAGGAATATCATATTATATGCCCAATACAGGCATGACAGCACAAGAGATATTGCTGGTAAAGCTTAATGACCTGTCGCAATCAGATGCTGTAATGGCAGCAATGACTGAGAGAGCCACCCAGCGTGCCACTTCATTTGACGGGTACGCACCTGAGCAATATGAGATGATAAACGACAGAGTGCAGCTGGCTAAGGGTAATTATGTAATTATGATAATCCATCCTGATGCCCAGGTAGCCGAGGAAGCATTTTTGAATAGGTATTAACTATAAAATAGCACAGCGGAGAATCCAAATTGATATTCAGCAGCATATTCTTTTTATTTATATTTCTGCCGATCACATTAGTACTGTATTACATAGCACCAATGAAGGCCAAGGACTACGTCCTTCTTCTATGTAGTCTTATTTTTTATGCCTGGGGCGAGCCTGTTTATGTTCTGCTGATGATATTCAGCATCCTGTTTAATTATTTTGCAGGGCTTGCGATAGACAGTTACAAGAGACAGAAGAATAGGCAGTTGGTGAGATTCACACTGATATTTTCAATAATTGTCAATCTTGCAATGTTGGGATTTTTTAAATATTTTGGTCTGTTCGTCAGTACATTCTGCAATATATTCGGTATCGAATCCCATTATAGTGCTATGGCACTTCCTGTGGGAATATCATTTTATACATTTCAGGCCATGTCTTACGTAATAGACCTATATTGGGGTAATGTCAGAGTACAGAAAAATGTTGTTACCTTTGGCGTTTATATTACAATGTTTCCTCAGTTAATAGCAGGGCCTATAGTCAGGTACAAGGACATTGTAAGACAGCTTAAGAACAAACGTCTCAATACGACACATTTCATAGATGGCGTGGCATGGTTTATACGTGGTCTTAGTAAGAAAGTTCTGCTTGCCAATAATATCGGTGCTGTGCATGAGGAAATTCTGGCATTATCAGAACGGTCTGTAGTTACAGCATGGATTGGAGCACTATGTTATACAATGCAGATATATTTCGATTTCGGCGGATATTCTGATATGGCTATTGGTCTGGGTAAAATGCTTGGGTTCGATTTTGTTAAGAATTTTGATTATCCTTATACCTCCAAGAGCGTTACGGAGTTTTGGCGCCGATGGCATATATCCCTTGGAACCTGGTTTAGAGAATATGTATATATCCCGCTGGGAGGCAACAGAGGCGGCACGCTTAAGAACATTCGCAACATCATGATAGTATGGATGCTCACGGGTTTCTGGCATGGAGCAGCATGGAATTTTCTGCTGTGGGGAGTTTACTACGGCATATTGCTGATTATTGAAAAATTTGCACTCAAAGATGTATTAGACAAAATTCCAGAATACATAAGAGAATTTGTAACTTTCATACTGGTGGTAATAGGATGGGTAATATTCTTCTCAAATGATATAGCTGGAGCATTCTCATATTTTGGCAATATGTTTGGCAGTAACGGAGCAGTATTTTTCGATTCAGATGCAGGATATTATCTGGCAAGTAATATATTACTGCTTGTGATATGCTTCATTGCATCAAGACCTTTTGTATGGAATTTATCTCAAAAGTTTCTCAGAGGCAGGGATGCAACGGCTAAATATATTGTGGGAGTAGCAATATACAGTCTGCTGCTGTTTATATGCATAGCATATATGGTAAATAATACATATAATCCGTTTCTGTATTTTAGATTTTGATGTTTTCTGATGCATTCAATATCTTAATTACCGTTGAATGAGTTGGCTGATGTGCGTAAATAAGATGTCAACAATATCTCGGTAATTGTTGCTGCAGAAATGAAGATCCAAGATGACAGAAAAAATGAATAACCGCCTAAGCAGATAGAATAGAAATGAAAAGTAAAGCAAAAAAAGCCTGCAAAAAGAAAAATAAACCAAATAATCTGAGAAGAACTATTTACTTGTCAGTATCAATTATTTTTATCGTGACGATTGTGCTGATTGGTATATTGATTTTTGCTGCGCCAGACGAGGCATATTCTGAGACAGAAAACAGGTCGCTGGCTCAGAAACCTAAGGTTACTGCCTCATCTTTGACTGACGGCACATTCATGAAGGACGCCGAAAGCTATACTCAGGATCAATTTCCGTTAAGAGACAGTTGGATAGCTGTGAAGTCGTTTGCGGACAGAATGCTGGGTAAAAGGGAAATAAACGGAGTATACCTGGGGAAACATAATCAGCTTATTGAGAAGGCTGCTGAACCAGATTATACATATGTGGACAAAAACCTGCAGGCTATGAAGACATTTGCGCAGAAGTATACTGACAAAAATGTAACATTTGCATTGGTTCCTAACAGCTGCCTGATTCAGGCAGACAGATTGCCGGCAAATGCTCCGATATATGATCAGAATAAAGAAATTGATCATGTACGAGAGGAGGTCTCCGATGCATTGCATTTCGTTGATCTCAGAGACTCACTGGGCGCCCATAAGGAAGAATATATATTCTATAAGACAGATCATCACTGGACCAGCTTGGGGGCTAAATATGCATTTGAGGCAATGACGGCAGTGCTCAAGATTGATAATGCAAATGCTAATTATCATGTGATAAGTGCTGCGGATGATTTTTATGGCACGCTTTCTTCCAAAACCGGCTTTAGATTGGAAGCTGATAAGGTGGACTTGTATATTCCCGATGCAATTAACAATAATGAATTGAAATATTATGCTGAGTATACGGAACAAAAATACAGAACCGCTTCAATCTATGACGCTGACAGCCTAAAGAAACTTGATAAATACGCTGTATTTATGGGCGGTAATTTCTCCCGTATAGATATTCAGACCTCCAACATAAATGGCAGGAAGCTAATGATCATCAAGGATTCTTATGCCAATGCGTTCCTACAGTTTCTGTTGCCTTATTATGAGAGCATATATGTGATTGATCCCAGATATTGTTATGATGATATAAATAGCATCATTGAGACAGAAAATATAACGGATATTTTGTTCTTGTATAATGTAAATACATTTACTGAAGACAGAAATATCGCTGATTTCTTAAATTTTTGATCAAGTGAGGTCTTCATCTATAACTTTTCAAACAATTTGTTGACAACAAAATTTTCCCGGATATAATGTGAAGGTGTCTTGACACCTGTCAAGTCATAACTCAACATGTCAGGTCGGACTTGCTTATGTTACATCATGACATGTTGAGTTATTTATAACTACTTAAATGTTTCATGATTGATCGTGTGCAGAAACGGCGCAGTACAAGTGTATAATCAATCAGCGAATGTGATTTTGAGCATGGTATTGCATGTGAAGTTTTTGTCATAAATAATCAACTTGCATTTAGTACGGTATTGTAAATAATTTAAAAGATCGGGGAATTTTTATGGAAAAAGTAAAAGCCTTCTTAAAACGAAAAAACATTGTGTTTTCACTGAAACGTTACGGAATCGATGCATTGGGAGCCATGGCGCAGGGTCTATTCTGTACGCTGCTGATTGGAACTATACTTAACACGTTGGGAACGCAGCTGCATATAGGATTTCTTACAGAAACTATAGCAACTCTGGGGGATACGTCATATACGATAGGCGGCATGGCGTCAGCGATGGTAGGCCCTGCCATGGCAGCCGCCATCGGCAATGCACTTCAGGCTCCGCCACTGGTATTGTTCTCGCTTATACCTGTGGGTTATGCTACCAATGTTCTGGGCGGTGCAGGCGGACCTCTTGCGGTACTTGTTGTAGCGATAATTGCAGCCGAGTGCGGCAAGGTGGTTTCTAAGGAAACGAAGATTGATATTTTGGTTACGCCTATTGTTACAATACTTGTAGGTATCGGCCTTGCAGAGCTTATCGCGGCACCTATAGGAACTGCAGCTTCGGCATTTGGCAAACTGGTTATGTGGGCAACAGAACTTCAGCCGTTCTTCATGGGAATAATTGTTTCTGTTATCGTCGGCGTGGCTCTTACGCTTCCTATTTCTTCTGCTGCAATCTGTGCGGCGCTTAGCCTTACTGGTCTGGCAGGAGGTGCAGCTGTAGCAGGCTGCTGTGCGCAGATGGTGGGATTTGCAGCCATGAGCTTCAGGGAAAATGGAGTCGGCGGACTTGTAAGTCAGGGCATCGGAACTTCAATGCTGCAGATGCCTAATATTGTTAAGAATCCTAAGATATGGATAGCGCCGACACTTGCTTCAGCTATTACAGGTCCTATTGCAACATGCGTATTCGGCCTTCAGATGAATGGCGCAGCCGTGTCCTCAGGTATGGGAACCTGTGGTTTCGTGGGACAGATCGGCGTATATACAGGATGGGTAAATGATATTGCAGCCGGAGTTAAGGATTCGATCACTGCATTTGACATAATAGGGTTGGTACTGATAAGCTTTATCTTGCCGGCGGTTCTTTCATGCATTTTCTGTGCAATAGAAAGGAAGCTGGGCTGGATCAAAGAAGGAGATTTGAAGCTCTGATAATTATTACCTTATGATGTATACCGGGACGATGCATTCACTGTTCGAAAACGCCTGTACGGATTGTCTTCTCGTAGTGCTGCTTCGTCCTGACACATAAGTATTTTGGCTGCAAATTATCAGAACTTTGGGAAATTTGATATGAATTCGGATGAAAGACGTCTGGAAATCAAGAAAATACTGGAATCATCGGAATCTGCTGTAAGTGCCACGGCGCTGGCCAGGCAGCTGGGCGTTAGCAGGCAGATCATTGTGGGAGATGTGGCGCTTATACGGGCGGCAGGCTGTGACATTGATGCAACAGCTAGGGGATATGTGCTTCGAACTAATAATGAGTATGCTTCCGGTCGCAGATATCAGGTGGTGTGCCAGCACAGCCGTTTAGAGACAGAGCAGGAGCTTATGATCATGGTTGATAATGGCTGCCGAGTGATAGATGTCATCATTGACCATCCAGTATATGGACAGCTTACAGGATCTCTTGATATATCCAGTCGCTATGATATCAAGAAATTTATGCAGAGAATCTCAGAACATGAAGCTCATTCTCTCAGTGAATTGACAGACGGGATTCATATTCATACCATCGAATATCCCGACGAAGGAACGCTTGAAAGGACACTTAAAGAATTAAAAGAGGCCGGACTTATATATGAAGATTAGGCGGCGTTCAGCAATTTTGCAGGCAGTAATGACGTACAAATAAAAACTGCAGATTAAAAAAGAATATAGATCATTTTAGAAACACCTCTTGGTACCTGCTGCAGGTATTGAGAGGTGTTTTTGTATCGTCATTATACCGCCAGGCGAAACAAAAAATTGCTAATGAACATTTTTAAATACTTGAGTAATTGTACGAAAGATGGTACATTCAAGTTAGTCTATGACTTTCGTGTAACTTTCGTAGACAATAGCAGATTTATCTTCGTCGTAAATCTGCAAAGGAGTGGTATTTTGCCCACAGTGGGCGACAAGAAAGGGGGTAATAATGAAAAAGGTTATGTTGAAGAGAACGCTTACATGCTTATTGGCAATTGCAATGGTATTTGCCATGTCTGCAGCAGCATTTGCCGGGGAGTCAGGAGGCTCTGAAGGCGGTGCGCCTGGTGGAGGCGGAGCTCCAGGAGGTGGAGGCGGCGGAGGCCCTACAATGCACTTCGTTTCAGAAGGCATGACACCGGCTTCTGAGAGTATCGTAACTTCAGTTGATGATGCTGAGGCATACAGCCTTACGGAATTTAACCGTTCTATAACATTGGCAGATGGCTCCACCTATTATTTTGATAAGGACAGCTTGTATCTGGGCTATGCTATTTTGGATGGTGAACCGGTGGCAGCAGATTCCAACCTGGATGTAGAGGCGCTTGAGAAGGTTGATGGGGTATACCAGATCGCACCTATGGACATCGTGATTGGAGATAAGTATACAGAAGTATACTTAAGAGGCGATGAAAGCGTGGCCGACATAAGCGGACTGATCGTATTCGAGTCTCCGGATGACGGCAGCGGCGATCCTTATCTGGATGACGAGGGCAATCTTATAACAGCCAACAGTGACATGAGTGCAGCCGGTGCAGCTATTGTTTGTACAAATGGCGGCAAGGCTTACGTTCATGATCTGGATTTCACATCTAATGGATTTGCTCATTCATTCTCTGTAATATGGGGTGACGGGGAACATAGTACTATACTGGATATCAGAAACAGTAATATAACTACACTGGGAGCTGATCCGATCAGCGAGACGCCGGAAGGATTCTTGAGCGGCGGTTTGGATTTCAATACAATGATCTGCCCGCCATGGGTTCTTGGATTATTTGGCGGAACGCGTTCGGTAAATGTACTTAATGACAGGGCTACATTAAATGTTATTGACAGTACTATTACAAGTTCAGGCTGGGCTATCCTGTCATCTGACAGCTGTTCAGATCCGGTATTTAATATTATTGATACTAAGCTTGTAGCAGCTACCAGCGACGAGGGTTACGGACTGAGTTCTGACGGATTCGTACCGGGAGGATTTGACCTGCTGGGTATTGACGGATATACAGTAGATGGTGAGGACTACCAGTATGGCGTTGCATACGGAACATATGCAATCGGAGGTTCGAGAGAGTACTTATATGGTGT
>CAVBWS010000013.1:0-45107 GCA_963599255.1 Treponemataceae bacterium | reverse complement strand
GAATGTGTCCCACATAACCTCGAAATGATTGTCCATCTCTCGGCCGCCACGCATAAAGAATCCCTTAGTTACATCCTTACGACCATCGCAGCTTCCTCCTGCAAGTTCCAATTTTTCGAACAAATGGATATGTTCACCCTTCATCTGTCCGTCACGGACCAGATAAAATGCTGCAGTAAGACCTGCAAGACCCGTGCCAATGATATAAGCGGATTTTTTGTCCACATCCTTAGGTTTCTCAGGACGTGCAAATGATTCATAATTTCCGGCAGAATAATACATATCTAATCCTCCTTTTCTGTTCAAGATCGCGAGCCTTTTTCGCAATCATCTATAATATTTTCAGGTTCATAAATATAAACGACTTTTATTTATGCTTTTATTATATTCGTTTTACGCGGCGTCACAATGGACAGAAAAAGCCCGGTGATGAAATTTTCATCACCGGGCATATATTGCACAATTTTTTATCAGATTGGCCGATTTGATAAAATTATATGGCAAATCGTGACACGGCCTCTGCAACAGAGCCGCGGATCAATTTGCCCAGACGCTCTACTATCTTCTCTGGCTCTTCACGCATATCGTCCCTTATCCAGTCCAGCATAATGCCAATGAAGATATACGAATACACCTGAGCTATGAACCGTTTGTCCTCATCTCTCAGAGATATGCCAACAGATTCTTTTTCGATGATATTAAGAAGAAGGTCATCCATCAGAGGAGACAGATACATCTCAACCTGTTCTCGGTGAACACAGCGATAGACGTTCATAATAAATGGTTTGTTTTCCCTGACCGCTTCAAAGATCTGTAAAAGTCCTTGCTGCCAGGTATCATAGGTCTTGTTCTCCGCCAGTGCCTGCCGCGCATCCTCCAGACATGACCACTCCACCAGGTCATAAATATCCTTAAAATGGTAGTAGAAAGTCATTCGATTTATGCCGCAGTCCTCGGCAATATCGCTGACAGTTATTTTAGTCAGAGGCTTCTTCAGCAGCAAGTTCTTAAGTGATTGTTCCAATGCGCGTTTCGTTATCTGAGACATGGCCATAATCTCCTTTTACAAATAAAATGTGCGTATGGGATACACAAAATCCACACTGTCTAGTTTATCGTCATTTTCAGGTCAGATGTTGACCTGCGTTGTATTACAGCAAATGCAATCAGGCAAATTATTGTAGAAAGCAGCGAGCCTGCAGCCGTTGCCAATCCCATCGGGAAAAGTGTTGCCGGAAATAACTGCGAGGTCAGGTACACTCCCGGGATACGTACCAGCACAATGGCGAGGATGTTATGTAAAAATGACAATCCGGATTTTCCGCAGGCACAAAAATATCCGCTGAAGCTGAAATGAATTCCCGCAAAAATGCAGTCAAAAATGTATCCCCGCAGGTATTGACCACCGGAGCGGACAACCTCTGTTCCATTTGCTGTACTCTGATCTGTAAACATAGAAACCACCGGCTCTGCAACAAACTGTACTGCAACAGCTACCAGAATTCCGAAACCTACCGCAATCATAACCGCATATCGCAAAGTCGTGATCGCCCGCTCCGGCTTCTGTGCTCCAATATTCTGAGCTCCCAGTGCTGAAACTGTAGACAGCATTGAAGAAGGAACCAAAAACAGGAAACTTATGATTTTCTCTACAATACCAACTGCAGCCGCATCATTTAAGCCACGCTGATTAGCAATGATCGTAATGACGATAAATGCGATCTGTATCAGTCCGTCCTGCAATGCTATTGGAATACCAATCTTAAGGATCTTGCCCATGACAGGACGGCAGGGTCTAAAATCATCTTTTTTCAGAGCAAGGCTTTTTCTTCTCAGAATAACAATCAGTGATACAACTACGCTGATTGCCTGTGAGAGTGTTGTTCCCAGAGCTGCACCTGCAGGTCCCATGTGCAGAGCGCCCATGAATAAATAATCTAATCCGATATTGGCAACACATGCCACGGCAATAAAATACATGGGACTTTTGCTGTCACCCAGGCCGCGGAAAATAGAACTTATAATATTATAGGCTGTAATAAAAGGAATACCGATAATACATATGGTGAGATAAGCCGCCGTGCCGTTTACCGCTTCCTGTGGCGTAGACATCACCGAAACAATAGGATGAACGAGGAACAACAGCAAAATAGTCATCAGAACAGAAATCGCCATGAACAAAACCACCGTATTACCGATGTCCTGTGCTGCCTGTTTTCTGTTTCCTGCGCCTATGGCCTGCCCGATACTGACGGTAGTTCCCATTGCCAGCCCGACTATCATGACCGTAAGCATATGCATAACCTGTGAACCTACAGAAACAGCGGTTGTGCTGGCAACACCCTCAAACTGTCCCACAATAAACAGATCGGCCATTCCGTATAATGTTTGCAGAAAGTATGAAAGCAAATATGGCAGAGAGAATAAAATAACATTTTTAAATACGCTGCCGGTAGTAAGATTTTTTTCCAATGTGCTAGATCCTTTTCTCGTTTATTTATTTTTATATTATAAACTCTGTCACAGCCATGAAGTCAAGATAAAAATATTTACCGCAGTAATTATTAGCAGATCATCATTTTTTCTGAACGAGGTAAACATAAAAATGCCAGGCTGCAGATTTTGATTCTTGGCTTAACATCATATTTACGTTTTAACTCAGAAAGCCAAGTTTCATTTATCACAAGCCGCTTTGTTATTCTGCACATAGCATTTCTAAAAAGAACAAGCCATGCATATGCATGGCTTGTTCTTCGCAAAAAAGAGAGGAGTTGCGATTATATATAGACATCTGTGAAGATAACTACATACAACGTTATGAAATTTCGTCAGCTCTTACAACTGACTAGGGATTAGGTTTTATATTTTGATCTCCCTTGAATTTCTATATCGATTATATGTCAGGAACCTTAAAAATAACTTAATGTGGTACGGTTATATTGATGCATACGGAATTTATTACGGATTACATCTGCCGGCCATCCTAATTAAGTTCTTGATAAAACATGATTATGTTCTGAGTTATATTAGAATTTCATCTTGCCTAATCGGTTAAAAAATCTCGAATTTTGCATGTGAAAAAGTGAACTACAAGTGAACCACTTGACCAGAATTGAACCAACATTTTAATATATTTTGATACATTTTAGAACATTTTTATGATGATAAAAATAAGGCGGAAAGCCTTTAAAATCAAGGTTTTCCGCCATTTTTCAACTTATGAGACTGGAGGGACTCGAACCCTCGACAACCTGATTAAAAGTCAGGTGCTCTACCGCCTGAGCTACAATCCCAAATCGGATTATTAACAGGGCTAGCTGGATTCGAACCAGCGAATGCAGGAGTCAAAGTCCTGTGCCTTACCGCTTGGCGATAGCCCTAATTAAAAAGGAAAGGGTGGATAAAGGGACTCGAACCCTTGGCCTCCAGAGCCACAATCTGGCGCGCTAGCCAACTGCGCCATACCCACCATATCACCATATAGTTTAGCGTGCTACAACTCTGCTCGCCCAACGTGCCTGAAGGGATTCGAACCCCCGACCCACGGCTTAGAAGGCCGTTGCTCTATCCAGCTGAGCTACAGACACATTTAAATTTTGCTTTTACAAAGCAAAAGCGGGTGATGGGAATCGAACCCACGTATCCAGCTTGGAAGGCTGGTGTTCTACCATTGAACTACACCCGCAAGTCAAGATGAAGAATCATCTTCAGCGTTCATGAGAAATACCGAATCGGGGTGACAGGATTCGAACCTGCGGCCTCTTGATCCCAAATCAAGCGCTCTAGCCAAACTGAGCCACACCCCGTTCCTCGCTACGTTTCTCACGACGCGATTCAAATTATATATAATAAGTCGCTATCTGTCAACAGTTTTTTTATTTTTTGTTCGACATTTGACGTACATTTTATATGTTCACTTCAGCACAGCACATATGCCGCAGCAAAACCCTGGATTACGGCACAAGTATCTTAACAAGCTTCCTTAACGCCTTGCCCCTGTGGCTTATTGCATTCTTCTCAGATGCGGTCAGCTGCGCTGATGTGCAGCCCTTTTCCGGCAGATAAAATATAGGGTCGTATCCAAAACCGCCCTCTCCGACTATCTCATGAGCTATTTTGCCTTCCATCACTCCCTGCACGGTCTCAGTATGTCCGTCAGGATATGCAATGGCCATCGAGCATACGAATCTGGCGCTTCTTTGTTCATCCGGAACTCCCTGAAGTTTTTCTAATATAGCCGCATTTTTTTCAGAGTATGGTGTACTCTCTCCCATAAATCTTGACGAATAAATGCCCGGCGCTCCGCCAAGGTAATCAATCACTAATCCCGAATCATCCGAGATCGCCATCTGTCCTGTAAGATCACGTACAGCATTTGCCTTAATTGCCGCATTTTCGTCAAATGAGCTGCCATTTTCCTCTATATTGATCGACACTCCCGCTTCCTTTAACGAAACGATCTCAATATCTGTACCAGACAGCATCTGGCGTATCTCATTAACCTTATCTTTATTAGAAGTTGCCATTATGATCTTCATACAACGTCACCTCACATTTATCTCAATCTCGTTCATAGCAGTCAGGCACGACCACTATTTTATAATTTAATCAGTCGCCTCAAGGTACATCATCCGACATTATCAGTAAAAGCCTTCAAGCACACATTACAATTCGAATCTGTCTGCGTGCATGACCAGGATATTCCGTCAAGGCTGATATAGCTTTCCTTACCAGCTGTGCTTATTGTTGCCGTTTTATTGTCCCCTGCACTCATCTCAACTGCTACCGGATGCAAACTTCCCGGTGTATTAATTTCCACAATTACAGCATATTTTTGTCCGGCATCAAGCGCCACATCACTTCCGAAAGTCACCGTATAATATCCCGCATAATCTAACGTGCCGTATGCATATAATTTCCTGTTGGTCAGAAGATCCTCTTCTGTTTCATAATCCGTGCATACATACACCTTATACTGAGAATTAACATCAGTTGCATAGAAAGAAACCGCTTTCAGCACTTCACTGCTCTGAGCCGTGTAGACATTTGCGAAAAATGCCGTAGAATTCTCATATCCCATTCTGCCTATCCAGCCACACTCATCATTCTGGTAAATGTTATCGTAATTGTCATTATCTTCAATCACAGTGTAAACTTCCGCTGATTTGGCGATCCAGGCATCATCATATGAGACGTAGAATATTCCGTAATTACCAAATTCCGAGCCCCAGCTGTTCATACAGATAAATGCGCCGTCACTGCTGGCACCTGTGTTAAAATTATCCTTAGAATAACTGTCATCCCATCCGATGATTATGATCTCATGATTAGCATCCAGGCTGCCGTCATAGCAGTAGCTGTAGTTATACCTGTTATAATATGTCTCATCAATATATTGGCCGTCGTCTATCGCAATATGAATTGAGCTCTCAACTGCGCCATATTCATAGATCATCTGCTTTATAGTTTCGAAGCTTTCATTTTCCAGGAAAAGGGCCTCTTGAAGGTGCTTAACCACAACCGCATCTGCGTTGGTATATCCGTCATTATACGGGTCATCTTCTTCCACAACAGGCCCCTTCCATGCGGCAAGATATGCAACAGCCATATAGAAGTCCCCGCCGTCAGAGTTTCCTACATTGAAGCCGTTATTATACAGCATGTGATCCTCTGAAAAATCCCACTGTTCATCGGGAAGTAGTCTGCATTCAAGTGCTGCATTTGCCGCAAATGCCCAGCACGCACCCAGTTCACCCTGATCTCTCGACCTGTTTACCCTGCCGTGATCTGCACTATTATAGTAGGAAGGAAGAGTACCAGATTCTTCATCATATTCATATTCGGTTGTCTCTGTTGATACCGTCTTGCTGAAATCTATTTTGTCCTCAAACTGAGCATAATATACAACCGGACTCGTAACTCCTAATATATTCAGCGCTAGCATAGCGCCCACAACGACAGCAAGTAAGCATGTAAGAAAAGCAGTTATGTATTTCATTTTTTAGGTTTCGGGCCAAGATATGAATAAAAATATGTCTTAATCATACCATTGTAGATTTTACGATTTTTAGTAGCTGCAGCACCAAAGTATCTCTGCGCGTCTTCATAAGATGTTATAAAAAATGCCGACCAGGAGTCAAGTTTTTTATACTGACAGCCAAAATCACTGTAAATTGCAGGAAGTGTTGCGGCATCTTCAAGCCGCTCACCATAAGGCGGATTAGTGATTATAAAGCCGTACTTCCTGGGATGGCTTAACTCCTTCACCGCCCTTTGCTGAAAATGAATTAAGCTGCCTACCCCGGCAACCTCGGCATTATGTCTTGCGATCTTAATAACCTTATTGTCGATATCGTAGCCCTGTATATCAGTGTCGATATCAACATTTACCAGATCATCGGCCTCGCTGATAACATCATACCAAGTTCTCTTAGGTATCAGATGCGGCCACTCCTGACAGACGAATTCTCTGTTAATCCCCGGTGCAATATTAGCCGCCATCATTGCTGCTTCTATGCAGAAGGTTCCGCTGCCGCAGAACGGATCAACTAATATCCTGTTCTTGTTCCATGGAGTTAAATTAATAAGGGCTGCCGCAAGAGTTTCCGATATAGGAGCATCCGAAGCAATAGCTCTGTATCCCCTCTTATGCAGTGACTCTCCTGACGTATCAATACCCACAAGGACCTCATCCTTGTGTATAAATATTCTGACAGGAAAATCAGCGCCGGTCTCACGGAACCACTGGGTATTATATGTCTGCTTAAGTCTCTCGACCATAGCCTTCTTGGCAATGCTCTGTATATCAGACGGACTGAATAATTTAGATTTAACTGAAGCGGCCTTCTTTACCCAGAATCTGCCGTCTTCGGGGATAAATCTTTCCCATTCGATGGCTTTAATTCCCTCGAATAATTCGTCAAATGTCTCCGCATGAAATGCGCCTGCTTTAATCATGATTCTCTCGCAGGTACGAAGAAACACATTACTTCTTGCGATTCCCTCTTCATCACATTCGAAGATGACCCTTCCATCCTCGACCTTTAATATATTATAGCCGAGGTCATATATTTCATTTTTTAATACAGACTCAAGTCCGAAATGACATGGCGCAATTAATTCATAAATCATATATTATTCCATTCATTCACTATACAGGATAAAAAACAAAAGGCTCTCCATATCTCAGGAGAGCCTCATCCGCGTGCATTAGAGGATTCGAACCCCCGACCTTCTGGTCCGTAGCCAGACGCTCTATCCAGCTGAGCTAAATGCACAAGTCAACGCTAAGTATTCTACTCGCACTATTAACTTTTGTCAACAGATAAATATTTTATGTCGACTGTGCCGACTCTGTCCCATATTATACAAAATATGTTATACCGACTGTGCCTCTACAGTTTTATCTTCAAGTACCAATTTATCATCTGCTGTCGGAATCTGTACTGTCCACGGCTGCTTATCATTGCTTCTGATTTCGATTATCGGAGCTCCGTTATTTTCGATATAATCCTTGGTGATTATAACCTTACCTATGCTGTCATCCTTCGGGATCTCAAACATGATATCCAGCATGATCTCTTCAAGTATAGACCTGAGGCCTCTGGCTCCGGTGCCTCTCTCCTCTGCTCGTTTAGTTAATGCAAGGAGCGCATCGTCTTCAAATTCCAACTTAACCTCGTCCATCTCAAGAAGTTTCTGATACTGCTTCAGGATAGCATTCTTAGGCTCTTTTAATACCTTAACCAGCATCTCGTCAGAAAGCTTCTGCAGTGTGCATACGATAGGCAGACGACCCAGGAATTCCGGTATCATTCCGAACTTTCTCAGATCCTCCGTTGTAACCTTATCAAGTATATCCTGATCTTCCTCGTAACTGTCCTTAAGTTCTGCGCCAAATCCGATAGAGGTTTTCTTCTTAACCCTTTCCTTGATAATCTCCTCAAGATCCGGGAATGCACCTCCGCAGATAAAGAGTATATTCTTCGTATTAATAGTTGTAAGCGGTACCATTGCATTCTTAGATGAAGCCCCTACAGGAACCTCAACCTCAGCACCCTCAAGGAGTTTTAATAATCCCTGCTGTACAGATTCTCCGCTTACATCACGGCCTCTGTTGCTGTTCTTTTTAGCGATTTTATCGATTTCATCAATAAATACTATACCAATCTCAGCCCTGTCTACATCATTGTTGGCTGTAGCCAGCAGTTTAGATAATACTGATTCAATATCATCACCTATGTATCCGGCTTCTGTAAGCGATGTTGCATCGGTAATTGCCAGCGGCACATCCAACAGTTTAGCCAGTGTTTTAACTATATAAGTCTTGCCGCATCCGGTAGGGCCTATAAGAAGCATGTTGGATTTCTCGATTTCAATATCATCATCCTTGAATCTGTCGCCCACGAGGATTCTCTTATAATGATTGTAGACAGCAACCGAGATTGCCTTTTTAGCCTGTTCCTGTCCAACTACATATTCATCCAGCTTGGCCTTCAGCTTGTGCGGCGGAAGAATCTTGGCAGGATCCACGATCGGTTCCTTTCTCTCAGACGGAGATTTCTTCTTAACCTGCGCCTTGCGTCCGAATCCATTCTGAAAATCCGCAAGATTTATGAAGCTTATGTTCGGCATCTTGTTTTTATTCTTAGCCGCCTCGCGTTTTTCCTTAGCTTTCTTTTCTGCTGCAGAATGCTTTTCTTCCTCCTCTGGAGTTCTCTGAACCCCCGGATGCTTTCCTGCACTGTTCACCTTATGGCTAGGGCTCCATTTGCCTGCCTCCTCAGGTGAGCAGTCCGCTGCTTCACCGTCTATACTTTCAGAACCATCATCATCTTCTATTTCCTTATCAGCTTCATGTTCTTCATCCGTAATTAATTCCTCACCATCCGAATCTTCTGTTCCTGAACCTTCACCGTCCTGAACTTCGTTGTAGTTATTCGGAGTGTCTGTACTGAACGGAAATCCCGGTATCGGCATTCCCATAAAAGGATTAAACCCGTCCAAATTGCTTAAATCAATCTCTGCACCACCCAGGTTATTCATGGTCTGCTGCAGACAATCCATGCAAATATTCATACCACCCGGTAATGTAAGCATCTGCCCTGCATTCTTTTCGTTTCTATGGCAAATGCTGCAGTATCTTTCTCTTGTATCATCATCCATTCTGTTATTATCCATTTTATATTTTCTCTCTTTCAGTTCTCTATACTTAATTATATGGCTGCTGCCATGGCTGATCCTGTCCGCAGGATCTCGTTTTAAATGCAGCTGCGCAGGTTTGAGCCGATCATCAATTTCCTGACAGAACCACGTCTATCGTAATACATTTATAAGAGTCGCCTATCTCCCTGTTTATAACAAGTGTTACCGTATCTCCTGCACTGAAATATGACAGCTCCTGCTTCAGCTCTTCCATGGTGGAGATCAAGATATCATTTACTCCTACAATAATATCACCCGGAACTACACCGGCGTCACTTGCGCCGCTTCCCTTTATTGTAGCTGACACATACACACCAATCGGAATACTGTAATATTCCGCCAATTCCTCTGTTACATCTCTTCCGCGGATGCCCAGATAAACCGACTGATCAGCGCTTTTTTGTGCCCCTTCTTCACTATATTCATCTTTTGCATTAAGAAGTTCCTGTATTGCATCCAGATTTGCGGTGACAGGTACGGCATAACCCATACCCTCGACATTTTTGATATTAATTTTGGCCTCATTTATGCCGATTATTTCGCCTTTAGAATTTAGCATACATCCGCCCGAGTTTCCAGAATTAATTGCCGCATCTGTCTGTATTACGCTTAATACGTTACCATTTAATTTGATCTGTCTGTCAACAGCACTTATTATGCCGGTGGTTACGCTGATGCCATATCCGAGGGCATTTCCGATAACTACCACACCTTCGCCTACCTCCGCGTCTGCGGTCGACAGGGATGCCATCTTTATGCTGTCCATTGTTTCCTGATCAATATCATTAAGTAAAACTGATACAACCGCAATGTCCAGATCTTTGTTAACTGATTTTATCTTACCGTTAACCTTGCTGTTATCTATAAATGTTACATCTATTGATGAACTTCCGCTGACTACATGATAACTTGTCAGAATCAGCAGTTCTGTAGCATTCTGAGCCACAATCGTTCCTGAGCCCTTTTCTTTTTCTACTTCAGCTCCTGTCGATGCATTGTTTTTACTGCCGCTGCTGTCTGATCCTTCATTAGTGGATAAGTTATTTGGATTTGTAAATCCGTTTGCTCCATAATAGCCTACAGAGATCTTCGGCGTAAGGGATACAACTGACGGCAGCACCTCGCTGACCATCGCAGAAACATCCAATACAGTCACTTTGTTTCCTATTACAGTATTTATTTCATCGGACGTGCCCACATCAGCCAGGTCGATTGTTTCTTTTGTTCCGTTTTCGGCTTGATTCGAACTGCTGATCGTATTGGCCATTACCGCAGTGTTGTTTTGCTCATGATTTAAATCAGCAAGACAGCATAATAAAATCCCGGCAACACTGGCCGCAAGTATCAGAGCTGCAATTATAATGCCCAGTCTGTGCCCGCTTTTTCCTTTCGCTTTCTCTGTTTCATCTATACAAGGCTTCCATCTGGGAATATCATATTCATTATTATATTTATTCTCGTTATTTGGGTCATTTGGCCTGCCCATGTTAATCTCCTTGCAGATATTATCTTTATTTTCATCCGGGGACTGCATATCGGCATGATTACATTTATATGCGGTTACAGCGCAGTCCGCCTCATAATTATTACCTAGTGATAATGTAACTATTAATTGTGATATTTGTGTGATATAAGTACACTTCTTTGTGAAATCTTACCTGTTTTCATTTTAAGACATATATCAACTCAGTTCTTCCCATAAGTTATGTATCTCCGGCGCTGCATCCGGTGTTTTTCGCGTCGGTTCGCCGCTTATGATTTTCGCTATAATATCTGCATTTATTTTTCTCGAATTGTGCTGCATCTGATATCTTCTGCCGTTTTCTCCTACGGAGGCCCTCTCCGACGGAGACATCTTATAAAGCTTCATTATATTGTTATACAATGAATTGATATCATCAGGCTCTGATGCCCACCCGCATTCCGCCTTTTTCAGCAGTTCCTTAACCATGCCGAGCATTGTCGCAACGATTGGTTTACCAGATGCCATATAATTGATCATCTGAGCATATGCCGCGTGTTCATCCGACGGTCTGATCGCCGCCAGAAAAACATCTGTTACATATAAATATTTACCCAGTTTATCCGGTTCAACTCTTCCTTCAAAATAGAAATAATCATGAAGGCTGTTTTCATCCGCCTTCACTTTTATTTTATCTATTTGCTCACCTGTCCCCAAAACAATAAATCTTATATTTCTGTAATCGCTTTTTCTTATCCTCTGTGCCAGCTTAATTATGGCATCAACGGATATTTGCCCATTAAAATCTCCGTTGATCACAATATTGAAACTTCCCGCCAACTGCTCCAGCAGTGCTTCATCTTTTTCTTCGAACTCATAATAGTATTCCGGCGGTACAGGTACTATAGGAATCTGATCCTGCGTAACCACCAGTCTGTCCATCAGATATTTCTGCATCTTAGAATACGGAACCAGAAGCCTGTCCGCCCTTCTGTACACGGACATCGAGATCTTATCGAGGATTTTCTTAAACAGACTGCTCTGTACATCAAGCACCTGATACAAGCTCTGGGGCCAGAGTTCATTTATATATACATAAACAGGGATTTTCTTGAGCTTGCCCACCTTAAGAGCCGGCCATGCCATCATAACCGGTGAAGTCTGATATACAAGGACTGCATCATATTTATTCTGTGCGAGCTTTTTAGCCTGAAATATTCCCATAATCGGGAATACCATATAATTCATAAAAATATTGACATTAGATTTATTACCACGGCTCACGTCAAATGTTCTTCTAATGTCAAGCTTATCATGAATCTCTCTTTTTATCTTCATTTGGCTGTAGCCAGCCATAAAATTGCCATCCTCATCGCTGGGCTGGCCGCATAATACGTCAATTCTGTATCCTCTTTTTACAAGTTCCTCACAGAGTCCGTTTAATTTAGTATTCTCCGGCCAAAAATGTCGGCTTACTATCAGTAATCTCTTCGTCATGTTTTATTAAAAATCTTATTAAAATAATTCATCACGCCCTGCAGCTGTTTAACATTTTCATGTTCTGTCATGCACACAGAGACATATCCATCATATCCGCATTTGTTAAGAAGTCTGGCGATTTCCATATATTCTTTTCTGGGCCTGAAGGCTTCAAACCCCGGCTCTGCCAGATGTATATGTTTTACCAGCTTTATATTTTCCGGACTGAAAACCAGCTGCATATTTTCATTATTTTCGAAAATCGTTCCTGTGTTTATATTTACCGCAAAATTTTCTCTGTCAACACTGCGTGCCATGGCAAATGCCTGAAATGTTCCCGTTATAAAATTCACATCCAGGGTACCCGGCAGCGGCTCAATAGAGATTGTAATATCATATTGTCCTGCGTAATCGGCAATCTCTCTGAAAAAGGCAACTGCTGTTCTTTCTACGTATGCCGGATGCAGCCCCTCAGGGATCTTTCTGTTTTCCACACAGTCAAAACATAGATTTCGGCACTTGATCCGATCTGCAAATCTTACGGCATTTTCCAGAACATTCATAAGATATCTTCTGTATGTTGCACTGGCAAACATATTAACGTCTTCATTTTGCAGTATCAGATGCATGGAGGCAATGTTTATGCGGTACTGTGAATTAACTATCCTGTACCAGATCTGCGCATCGTCGTACTTTTCATAAGGGCTTATCATTCTGTCACTTATTTTGCTCTCCTGCCACTCGAATATCCGGTCAGGAACAGCCTCCAATGCATATTCATGTTCCCTTAGGAATTGATACATTTCTTCATCATATTTTCTATTCCAGCATATATTTGAAATTGCCAGCTTCATAGTCTTCTCTTCTGCTTAATTTTCCATTTTCTGTGCAAAACTTCCCTGTCGTATTTCTTAACATGTTCAAAATACAACAGGGAAGGTGTCTTTGTATTAATTATCTGATAAATATTCTCTTATGCATATATTTAATAAGGATTATCTCCTTCAGGCGGTTCCGGAGGAGTATCTCCATCTGTAGTTTCTGTACTTGTTTCCTCCTCGCTGGTTTCATCTTCACTCGAAGTTTCCTCTTCTGCCGTTGAAGCATTGTGTACCTCACAATATGCATACGGGTACGCATACGGCGAATCAAGCGTATAGCCCTTAGCACTGCCTCCTCTGATATCATCAGGTCTTATAATGCATATCTGATAATATCCAGGACAATACTCATTGGCCAGCAATCCCGTCTCAGAGCATACATAAGCGGTTGTATGTGTCTCGCAGTAACTTGTAGGTTCAGTTCCTTCTTCGAAATATTCGGTATACACGCCTGTGTCGTTTGGGCTATACATACACAGTCCGTCTATCGGAAGAAGTCCTGACTTATGGCAGATCTGTACCTGTACTATGCCATCCGGCATGGTGAACTGTCCGCCTGAATATCCGCATTCATTAACAACCCTGTTCATGATCGTTGAGTAGAGATCCTTATGGAATTCATCCTCATCAATAGATATGTTTTCATCATATCCTGCCCAGATGGTTCCGCACAGGCCATTTGGAATATATCCTGCAAACCATAAGTCATAATCGTTAGAGGTTGTTCCTGTCTTGCCTGCAAGAGGTGTATTATCAAGTGCGCACTTGGTTCCTGTTCCCTCGGTAACAACATCCTCCATAGCATTTGTCAGAAGGGCCGCAACTGTAGGTCTGATAACCTGGTTTGTTTCCTGATTAGCATCCAGAACTATGGTGCCGTCACGAGCCACAACCTGCGTATAAAATGTAGGTTCAATATATGTTCCCTGATTAGCTATGGCAGAATATGCTGCACACAGCTCCAGGTTAGTTACGCCATTCGTTATACCGCCTAATGCCGTAGCTACATTAGCATCCTCAGTTTCATCAATATTCTTAAAGCCGAAGGCCTTAAGGTATTCAACTGCAGTCGAGCCTCCTATGCTGTAGAGAGTCTTCGCGGCAATAATATTCATAGAATCTCTGATACCGTCTCGAATATTATTCAAGCCTCTGTATTCATCGCCCCACCAGTTTTCGATGCTCTTGCCCTCTGTTCCGTCCTCACTCGGATCATATTCAAATGGCGAGTCATCCTGAACTGAAGCTAACGTATATCCGTACGAATTCATTGCAGGTGCGAATGCTGCCAGAACCTTAAACGTAGATCCGGGCTGTCTCAGAGTATCAGTTGCTCGGTTAAGGGACAGATTCTGCTGCTTATCACCTCTGCCGCCTACGGCTGCCAATACACGTCCTGTTGAATAATCCATCAAAGTAAATGAAACCTGCGGCTGAAGCGTGTATGTTACATCCTCATATGTGATACGGTCTCCGTCCTCTAATATGGTCGCCTTAAATTCTTCTATGGCAGCATCTGCCTCTTCCTTAGAATAGAAGTTCAATCGGTAATCCGTATCGCCCAGATCCACCCTGTGATATCTGGTTATGTGACTCTGGTAATAGTATGACATACTGCCATCCGAATGCTGCACAGACAGATCCCAGCTGATTGAATAAGTTGTTTCCATCGGATAATTATCCTGGTTGTTAATCTCCTCTTCAATTATCGACTGCATCTGCGTATCCTGTGTGGAGTAAATGGTAAGTCCACCGGAAAACAGCATATTATAAGCCTGATTATATGTATATCCCACCGTCTGCAGATCCTGCAGCACATCTGATATTAATGTGTCTTCAAAATACGAATAAATACTTGCCTGTTCAGATGAATTGGCTACCATTCGGCTGTAAATATCATCAGCCTTGGCCTCATCACATTCCTCCTGCGTTATATATCCCAGCTTAACCATGTTCTCAAGGACAATTTCCCTTCTCGACTGATTAGCCTCCGGATGTAATGAAGGATTATATGCTGACGGGTTCTTGGTTATGGCTACGATCGCAGAACATTCAGACAGTGTAAGCTCTGATAAATCCTTGCCGAAATAATATGAAGCCGCTGCCTTTACGCCATTACAGTTGCTGCCCAGATAGATAGTGTTCAGATAATTTGTCAAGATGTCGTCCTTAGACATGATCTTCTCAAGATCCAGGGCCATGACCCATTCCTGTACTTTTCTTCGAATCAGCGAGCCTGTACTTCTCTCATATCCGCCGGTTTCAATTACATTGTTCTTAATGAGCTGCTGCGTGATCGTACTTGCGCCCTCATCCTTGCCTTCTACTATATCAACGTAGACTGCTCTGGCAATACCTCTTACATCGACTCCATTGTGTTCATAAAAACGTTCATCCTCGATGGCAACAACCGCATTTTTCAGCATCTGCGGAATCTCATCCGCCGTTGCCTCCTGCCTGTTAGATCCGGCGGTGGTAAGTTCAATCATCAGATTGCCATCTTTATCTAAAATACGTGACGGGTATTCGCTTGGCTTAACATCCTCCACAGTAATCTGAGGCGTTGAAACCACAAATCCTATTCCCACTCCTGCAACAATGCTCACAAGAATGCAGAATACAGACAGCAGAAAAAGTAGAAATCCCTTAAGGAATGCTCCGCCTACAGTCTTTTGCTTAACCTTCTTTCTGCGTGGTTCATTATAGTAATCATCGTAACTACGTTTCATTTCTTCCTCCAAACGTCAATTACCCTTTTAGGCTGACCGTTACACACAGTCTGGCAAATTATACAATAATATGCACCGTATGTCAAAAATCGTCGTTTTTCACACGTTCAGTTCCATGCTCAAGTAGGTTATTCACATCTGTCCGACAAGACTTTAAGATGCAGATTGAGTTAACACACAGAAAATGCTAACATATGCAGCATGGAAGAAATAAAGGTAATTTTAAATCATGCTCAGGCAGAAATAACAGAGAAAAAATCCCGATTCATAGCAAATGTCTATGAGATTCATTCAGAAGCACAGGCAAATGAATACCTGGAAGCAATCAAGAAGAAGCATTACGATGCAAGGCATAACTGCTATGCTTATGTGTTAGGAAAGCTTAATGAGATACAGAGATTTTCCGACGATAAAGAGCCTCAGGGTACTGCAGGAAAGCCTATCCTTGATGTTATCAAAAACCAAGGTTATCACAATACGTTGGTGGTTATAACCAGATACTTCGGAGGGATCCTGCTAGGTACCGGAGGTTTGCTGAGGGCATATACCGCGGCAGCTCAGGAAGGAATAAACCAGGCTGAAGCTAATGGTTTGTCATCTATTATATATATGGGCGATGCGATAAATGTCACCAGCGATTATAATCTGTCAGGCAAAGTCCAATATATAATAAATCAAATGAGCATTCCTATTGAAGATACCATTTACGATGCTAAGGTTACATATAAACTGGCTGTAGAAAACAGCTTAAAAGATATGCTGATAAAAAAAATAACAGAAGCCACTAATGCAGCTTCTGTTATATCAGTTGACCGTCCGATATCATTTGCTGTATCTGATAATCGTCCGGTTCTGTATGATCTGTAATTTATCAGGATCACTACTGGCTCAGCTTACCTGTTCCAACAAGTAATAGCACTCGTTAATGTGATCCCCTTCAGGGTATGTATCAATATATTCCTGGAAATATTTCTGAGCGTTAGTATTGTCATCCAGATTGTAATAACAAAGTGCCATGTAATACAGTGCTTCTCCCGTAGTATTGGATACTGTGTACACCTTCGTAAACTGCTCCAACGCACCTTCGAAATCATTATTTTCGAACTTGGTTGTACCACTTTCAAACCAGTTGCTTGTGGCCTGTTCCGGGGCGTCACTCATACTGTCATATGTAGCCTTATCTTCATCATTGAACGAATCTGCATCCTTGATCTGAAGAAGATAATCTGCACATTTTTCCATGTTGCCGTCCTGATAAGCATCATAAGCCTGGGATAGGAGTTTCTGATCCTCCGTCTGGTTGGCGCTATTATCGGCATTCTCGCCGTCACCTGCTGACGTATCGGAACTTTCAACTTCAGCTGCTGATTTTCCGCTGTTATTAACCTGAACCGCCAGCTGTTCCTTCTCCTTATTAAGTTCAGCTATCTGTGACTCCAGTTCTGTCTGCGTTTTAGCCGCTTCTGTTCTTACTGAATTGGTTTTGGCCGGCACGACTATGAAGAATATCAACGCTGCGCCAACTAAAAATCCGGCAAGTATCTGAATGACTGCCACCGTTGTAGGATTATACTCCTTGTATGATGACTTCGGTATTATAACATCATCGCCGGAAAGAGGCGAATGTTGATCATTTTCAACGCTTTCCTGTTGCCTCTTGGTCTTTAATTCACCGGAGGTTAAGTCCTTCTCCTCATCCTTGATCTGACTGTTTACAAATGTCGAATATGCAATGGTAGTAGGATTGCCTGCATCAAACATCTGAACACGATTAAGGATCTTTCTGGCAGCTGCATACTTTTTCTTTCTGATCTTAAGTAATGCTGCCAGCTGAAATGCACTCACCATATGACAGGTATTGTCATTCAGCAGTTTCTTAAGCTGGATCTCTGCAAGGTCATAACTTCCCTGTTCCACGTATCCGATAGCCTTGTTGTATTTTGATATATTGGCATTGATTGCATCAAAATAAGTCTTGTCGTCCTGAATCTGATTCAGAAACGTATTGGCCAGATTATTCTCAGCCTGAATATTCTTACTTATAACCCAATGTGCAAAGCCTAAAGTGTATTCACCTGTTTCAAAATAAGCCAATCCCAACAGATTATGAGCGTTAATATTGCCCTTATACAGCTTAAGACTTATCCTGAGGTGTTCTATTGCCTTGCTCAGATTTCGATCTCTTGCATATTCAAGCGCGCTGTTATAAAAATCGTTCGATTTTAAAACGATCTCTCTGTAAACGGTTACATCTGCTCCGCAAGTGCTGCAATATTCGCCATCATATAGAAAGCTTCCGCATTTATAACACTTCATCCCTATTTGCCCTTCTTAGCCGTTTTATTCATAATCTCCAGCATAATGTCAGTTATATCTTCGATTGAATTTTCCTTTTTTACAGCCTGTTCAACTTCATTGATCTCCAGGCTGGGATGGAATTGCTTTATAGCTTCATCAAAATTAATCATGTCAACCTCATTTACATCTCATTTAAAAGCGTCTCTACCCGTTCCCGCGCCGTGAACCTCAGCGTGCAGCCCCTGCTCGAAAACGCCTTCGCTGATTGTTTTCTCGCAGGGGTCTGCGCCGTCCCGGCGCGAAAACCGCTGACCTTCATCCAATGTAATGTCCCCTGTTATTTCTTAAGTTTATGCAGCTGTCCTTCCACCTGCTCCATCATCTTAAGATATTTGTCCTTCTTATCCTTCTCTTCCTGAACCTTTGCTTCAGGTGCCTTAGCCAGGAATTTCTCATTGGACAGCATGCCGTCTACACGCTTTAATTCGCCTTGAAGTCTTACTTTTTCATTTTCAAGACGCTCTATTTCCTTATCTATATCAACAAGCTCCTCCAATGGGATGTATATCGTAGCATCTGCAAGCTGAACTGACAAGGCATCTTCTGAAATTCCTTCCGGATTTTTTTGAACCGTTACATCGCTGGCTTTTGCAAGAGATGTGAAGAAAACCTTACCGTTTTCAAATACATCCCGGATCGCATCTGATTCCGAAACTACGAATACCCTGGCCTTCTTAGATATAGGCACGTTCATATTTGTACGAACGGTTCTGATCCCCCTTACGGCCTCCTTTATCAGCTCGGTAGCGTTTTCCTCTTTATCGTAATTCTTGCTCTCGCTATACTCCGGCCATGCTGAGATCATAATAGACTCTTCCGGATAAATATCACTGGCTAATGGCTGTATCGTTGTATAGATTTCCTCCGTAACAAACGGCATGTACGGATGAAGCAGCTTAAGAGCTGTCATGAGCACTGTCTGAAGTGTATATAATGCAGCTGCCTTGCTATTCTCATCATCTCCATACAGACGCGGCTTAACCATCTCGATATACCAGTCACAGAACTCTTCCCAGATAAATTCATATAATTTATCTGCTGCCATACCGATCTCATACTTATCCATGTTTTCTGTAACGACCTTGGCCAGCTTGTTGGATTTGGACAAGATCCATTTATCAGCATCCTCCAGTGATTCCGCTGCCAGGCTGCCTACTCCCTGTTCCGGCATGTTCATAAGTATGAAACGTGATGCATTCCAGATCTTATTGGCAAAATTTCTGTTAGCCTCAACCCTCTCCCAATAAAATCTCATGTCATTTCCAGGTGCATTACCTGTTACAAGAGTAAATCTGAGGGCATCAGCGCCATATTTATCTATTACTTCCAGAGGATCGATTCCGTTTCCGAGAGACTTGCTCATCTTGCGGCCCTGATCATCTCTTACAAGTCCGGTAAATAATACTGCATCAAATGGCTTCTGACCCATCTGCTCATATCCTGAGAATATCATTCTGATAACCCAGAAGAATATAATATCATATCCTGTGATCAGCAGATTAGTCGGATAGAAATGTCTTAATTCCGGCGTGTCCTTAGGCCAGCCCAGGGTGCTGAATGGCCATAACGCCGATGAGAACCAGGTATCAAGGCAGTCCTCATCCTGATCCATGTGGGTGCAGCCGCACTTAGGACAGCTGTCCGGTTTCTGCTTTGCAACAACCATTTCACCACACTCACTGCAATAATAAGCAGGGATTCTGTGACCCCACCATAGCTGCCTTGAGATACACCAATCTCTGATATTGTCAGTCCAGTTATGATAAAGCTTACTCATTCTGGCAGGAATCAGCTTAACCTCACCTTCATCAACTGCCTTTATCGCCGGCTTAATGAGATCATCCATCTTGACAAACCACTGCTGCTTGATCATAGGCTCTATGATGGTGCCGCATCTGTCGTGATGTCCTACGCTGTGCTCATATTCTTTTACTTTGACTAAAAGGCCCAGCTCCTTAAGATCCTCTACGATCTGCTTTCTGCATTCTGCAGTTGTAAGGCCTTCATATTTGCCGCCATTTTCATTAATATGTCCGTCATCTGTAAATACACAGATTTCTTCAAGGTTATATCGTTTGCCTAATTCGAAGTCGTTCGGATCATGAGCAGGTGTAACCTTCATAGCACCGGTACCTACTTCCAGGTCGATGTAAGTATCTGCAATGATCGGCAGTTCTCTGTTAACGATCGGAAGAATTGCAATCTTGCCGATCAGATCCTTATATCTGTCATCATCAGGATGAACAACTACAGCCGTATCACCCAGCATAGTTTCAGGACGAGTTGTAGCAATTTCTATGAATTTGTCCTCACCCTTGATAGGATAATTGATATGCCAGAATGCTCCTGATGTGTCCTTATGTTCTACTTCTGCGTCAGATACAGTGGTCTGACATTTAGGGCACCAATTTATGATCTTAGTTCCCTTATAGATAAGGCCCTTGTCATACATCTTAACGAATACATCAAGAACCGCATCTGACAGACCTGCATCCATCGTGAATCTCTCTCTGTCCCAGTCAGCGGAACAGCCCAGTTTCTTCAGCTGGTTAACGATCCTTCCGCCATATTCTTCTTTCCACTGCCATGCGCGTTCAAGGAACTTCTCCCTGCCCAGGTCATGCTTATCAATGCCCTCTTTTTTAAGAGCCTCAATTATCTTAACCTCTGTGGCTATCGAAGCGTGATCGCATCCCGGCTGCCACAACGCATCATATCCCTGCATTCTCTTCTGTCTTATTACTATATCCTGCAGAGTATTATTAAGGGCGTGCCCCATATGAAGCTGTCCCGTAATATTCGGAGGCGGCATTACTATTGTAAACGGTTTCTTAGATTCATCGCATGCTGCATGAAAATACTTCTGCTCAATCCAGTTGTCGTAGATTGACTGCTCAATCTCCTTAGGATTGTATGTCTTGGCTAATTCTTTCATCTATTCCTTACTCCTGTATGTAAAATATATCTCGTTATTTCAGCATATTATAATAATCTGATTTCCACTGCTGCACAAGCTGCATCTGCATATCCGGTGAGTCAATTGACTGCATAAACACCTGCATCTCCTCTGAATTTTCTATTTCATGCTGCAGGGAATATATTCTCTTACGCATAGAATCAAGGGTGTCATCACTTATTTTGAACTTCACTATTGATTCCAGCAGAGCTTCATCGTCATGGGAGATTATGCTCATATAGATGCAGGCCTTGTAATATGTAGGTTCCGGTGACAATTCGTATGCATAAGCAAAATACGCCACTGCACTTTTCTGCATAAACATCCTGGCGTATGCCTTTCCTGCCGTATAAGCTGCCCTGGCGTAAAATCCCTCATCCAGCTTCTCTTTATTCATGTTTTCCAGGATATCGGTACAACATCTTATGGCAGAATTATAATTTCCTGCCCGGTAGAATGTCTCCGCCTGGATCATCATTCTTTCGGCCTCCCCCAGATCATCAATCCCCGAAACGATATTGGATATGGCAGCCAGCTCCCTGCTATTGTAATAGAATGAAGCATTTAATATATATTTGATAAATTCTTCCGCATTTGCCCCCTCTGCAGCCATGCTTCTGAGGTCCCTTGCCATATACGGCTGTCCCAGTTCCTGTTCAATATAGGCAAATAAATTCTCACAGAAGAAATCCTTATAAACCATTTGTATATAATTGAATATAAAAAAATTAAGCTCTTCAAGGGAATAAATATATTTCTTTAATGGCTCAATCCAATATCCAATTTCAGATTGTCTCGTTGCTGTAAGCATGTGTTAATATTTCCCTTCCAGGTTAATTGTCTTGAACACAGACGCTCCTGCGTCACGGTAAAAATCGCCAAATCCCTTATCCGTAACGGTGATCGTGCATTGGCTTTCATTATTATATTCAATATCCACCTGAACTCTGGTGGCCTTAACCGGCCGCTTCGGAAATGCTGACAGATCAATCTCTGCCAACTGAAAACTCTGATCAAGTATTGAAGTCATTTTAAATACCATACTTGTTTCGTTTTCCAATATAAAATCTCCGCTGTATCCGGCATCATACCAATTAACAGCCGCAGGTGACAGCATAATGTCTTCTATCCTGCCATTTTCACGCGCTTGTACCGAGATATCGTTCTTGGTCATGCCCGGGCAGATAAGCGTATAATACTGTTCCTGCATTTCTGCCATGCACCCTGCATAACACGCGCCCTTAACGTATATATTATTGCCTCTAAATGCCTTCACGCTACTTGAAATAGCACTCAGTGTAATCTCGAACCACGGATTTTCAAATCCTTCTCCGGTGAAATATACATTTGCACATTCACCTGAGGATGTGAGATTTCTGTATATATCCGCAAGATTTCGGTCCATGCTCTCACTAAGGCTGTCACTGGATAACCTTCCGATTGAAAAATCTGACGACAGATTATATTCCTGAACACAGACCAGAGGCTTATTCTCCCCGGCTATTATACTGAGCTGTCTGATCCAGAAGCCCTCCTCACAGAAGTCGAACAGCAGCGCTCCCTGCTGCCATGACTGCTCTGATTCATTAAGCGCGTAATGTCCGAAACTTTCCGACAGATTCATGAGCTTAAACTGTGATGGGGAGATATTCAGCATTTTAAAAACTTCTTCAAAAATGGTTTTAGTGACATGATCTGTATTTCTCATGGCAACAGTGATGCTTTTTATGACCATCATTGATGTTCTGATCTGGATAAACTGAAGCATCTTTTCAAAAAACACTGCCAGAAGTTTCTTGTATGGATATTCCTTTCCATTAACAAATGCACTCGTGCCTATTCTTATATTGCGCATGAATTCACTGAACAGCATCGTGCCGGGCTTAGACGACATCTGAAGAGCTTCATTTCCTATCGTCCATTCATCAGTCTCCGGATCATAACACAGCACAGAAGGCATCTGATAGCGTACCGCATCCGATCCCATCAATATAGACTCAGGTCCTCCATGCCTTTCGCTGTAATAACAGGCCTGACAAAATCTATCCGAATATTCTATACTTATTATTAATCCTCGTTTAACCATCAGATTGTCTCATTTTCAAAACAAAGCATCTATCAACCGTTCTTTTACATAATAATCAGCTGCGCATCTCTTGAATTCGTCGCTGTTATGCTGATTTACACACCTGAGCATATTATCAATTTCAGAATATTTTGAACCGTCATATACAATTTTCAGATCCTCATACCTTACTTCCATATTATCGCGTCCGTCCATTGAAAATACCACTCTATCTCCATAAAACAGCGTGAAATATTTAACGTAACAGAATCTGAAAATTTCCTCCATCTCCTCTGTCCCGCAAATGCTCTTTCCTGCGCTGGTGAGCTCATATGTGATGTGCGGCACAGCCTCCGTATTCTGAGAAAATGCGGATATTATTATAGTATTGAGCATCGTTGATGGCAATGCAAAATATTTTCCGTAATACTTAAATTCTTCCAGCATTTTCCCTTTGCTGACCAGATTTTTCAGATTGTTTTCTATTATCTTAAGCTGATTAGCATTTGGTGATTCCAACTTCTGTCTGTACAGAAGATAGGCTATTACGCTCTCATCATCAAAATTATATCCATTCATCATGTCATTTTCCATGAAGTCTATAAAACTCATGTCTGATGATGTCTCGCGCTCCATGCCGCCTTGCATTATCTCCTCCAGATACATAAGGGCTCGGAAATGGATATATCTTGCCGAAAGCTTTTCATCACCATTTTCTTCACGAAACTGCTTATAAATATATGCCACAATATCAGGATGTTCTCCTGTCTGAATGGATTTATTAAGGACTCGCTCCTCCACTGCATGTGCCGGCTTGTTATATGCATTGCATGCCCTGAACATATCAATCAGAATATCCAGTCTGCCGTTATAGTACTTATACATGTAGCCAAATACCAGATCATCGAAACCATTTGCACCATATCCGGCCTCGCAGATGGCTGTAAGCACAGGATCTTCCTTATCTCCCCTGGTATTGATATACGCATGTCCCAGTACGGCCAAAGACTGAGGCGACAGGCAGTTTATGCCATATTTTTTCACCTCATAATATGCATTATCAATGCGTCCGCGCTTAAGCATGATCATTATAAGCTCTCCGCGGGTTTTGGCTGTAAGTTCAAACTCACCGAACTTGAGCAGTTCATCATAGACCTTATCATCTTGGGAATTCTTGGAATAGTATAATACCATTCCGTTAATGAGCTCCTGCTCATAGCTCTTTCTGAAAGCTCCCTTATGCTGATGCGATGTGAAGAATTCCAGTATCTCCACCGGCGGCTTATAAGCCCTCAGGAGCGGTAGCGTATCTCCTATCATCATATATTTGTTGATAGGAACATCCTTTATGCATAAATCTATATATCTCCTGCTCTCTATAAGCTGATTTACTTTGTATTTAACATGATAATAAACATTATCATCAAAATCCTTAAACAAGAGCAATGCCTCCGGAGAATATATCTTCACATATGCCTTTCCGTTCTTTATCATGCTCTCTTGATATACCTGCAGTTCCTTATGAAATACCAGCACACTGCGCATTCTTTCATTGTCACACAGGACTTCCTTGATGCATATTACATCGAAGAAATTGGCTATCATGTCCTTCGTGATCCTGTTATTTTCCAGAATATCTTTATATATAATAGCCAGGCACTCGTTATTCTGTCCCAACGATACCTGATATTCGGCAAATTTTATTATAGCCTCCGTACTGTTTCTGTAACATTCAGGATTAATAGCCTTATTGGTTATGATGTTGGCATACATATAAGCCTTATATTCATATAAGAGTTCAGTGTGCTCGAGAAAATATGTCAATACAGCCTCAAGAATCGGCTCCATCTGCCCTTGATCCAAGGTATAAATATAATAATTAAATATACTTTCAGACTGCAGTCCCGCCTTAACGGCTCTTACAAAATATTTATGATATATAGGTGCTCTGCAGTCAGCCTGTATGAGCATCATACATAAAGCTCCCAGGATGCTGCTTCCCAAATATTTCTCATAACAAAACTGCAGCATATTTACGGCAATTTTCTTGGCTGCATCATTACTGAGATCATAATCATTATTAAATATAAGCTCCGCTGCCCGCTCTGCGATCTCCTGTGAGAGAAAATCATTCTTGGCTGCGAAATTAAGTATCTGTATCTCAAATACTCCCACCTGCTTCATCAGCTCAGGACGTTTCTTATATATTTTCAGCGTCTCTATATACATTATAGGACTTGACAGTCTGCCCTGATAAAACATGTTCTGCATATCATCAAGTCTTTTTTGATAATTATTGCGATAAATAGGATCCATATTGGCTAGGATCCACATTATCTTCCAATCAGGTGCCTTCTGTAAGAAACTGTAAACCTTCTGAAGCGCTCCCATATCAGCGATATTATTACCTCTGGCAGTACTCAATTCAGGCTTAGCCTTAGAGTCCTCGTTTATACGCTGATCATCGGTCCAGTGTTCCTTATAAGTCACGCAATTAATAACTCCCGGCATCTCATCATACAGACTGGCCAGGTATATGAAATAGCATCTCAGTACATAATTCTTGTTTTCCAGCTTAGGTATCTGAGTTGCAACATATTCTATATAATTTTTGGCAAATTCATATTCCTTTCTGGTTATATGAACCTGGGCTCTAAACAGCATAAGGCACAATGAATTGCCCCCGTCACCCGGTATATCGCTTAGAAGTTCAAGGCTTTCCTGCTCCCATTGTCCCTGTTCGATCTTACCCATCTGAAGGTTCAGATACGTCCTCTGGATCTGGAAGAGTTTTTCCTTAGGATTAACATCCGACAGCCTGATCACGATCTTATTGTCTATTACCACCGGCACTTCAACACGCTGTCCTGATGATTTAAATACGATATTGGTATAATTTCTTCCGTTATGAAGCTTACCTGACAGCACTGTGAACCTGAATTCAAATTCCCGGTCAGTAAATTCCTCAGATGTAATGATCCGCTTGTCAAAGGTTATGAAGTTATCGCCGCAGTACGGCTCTATTTCCATATATCCCTGCACGTCCTGATGCAGGTGTATGCAGTATTCACCGTCAGATACCACATCAGATATTATGACACACTCTTCAATTGTACTAAATGAAGCTATCCCCTTCTTACCTGTGGCAACAAGAAATTCCTCGTTTTCAATCTTCTTGTTGCGTCCCAGCATAAGCGCTTCGTAAAGTAAACTACTCATTCCGATTCTTCAGGCGTTCCAGCCTATCCTTCATATTCTTCTCATATCCCAATACGCCGGGATAATAAAATTGTTCATTTATGATCTCGTCAGGAAGATACTGCTGCTTAACATAATGTTCCGGATATGCATGGGCATATTTATAATCCAGTCCATGTCCTAATCTGGCGGCACCGCTGTAATGCGCATCCTGCAAATGAGGCGGCACGGTTCTTATATCCGTCTTTTTTACAATCTCCATTGCCTTATCTATTGCATTGATCGCAGAATTGCTCTTCGGAGCTCCGGCAATATATATAACCGCCTCTGCCAGTGGTATGCGTGCCTCCGGCATTCCCAGCACATGAACTGCCTGCTGCGCTGCCACTGCAATCTGCAGCGCCCTGGGATCGGCACATCCCACGTCCTCTGCAGCACATATCATTATCCTTCTTGCTATAAAGTCCACATCTTCTCCTGCATATAGCATCTTGGCCAGATAATAAATCGCTGCATCCGGATCTGAACCTCGCATGCTCTTTATAAATGCAGAGATTGTATCATAATGGTTATCGCCGTCCTTATCATATCGCAGGTTCTTCTTCTGTATACATTCTGCGATAACATCAATTGTAAGATGAATAGCCGTGGCTCCGGCTTCATATTGCCCTTCGGTTTCCCGGGAAATGCCGCCCACATCCGAAGGAGGCGTTGTAAGGATCGCCAGCTCTATTGCATTTAGCGCAATTCTTGCATCCCCGCCGGAGAAATCCGCCAGAAAATTCATTGCGTCCGCATCAATCAGTGCGCCATATGCGCCCATTCCCTTTTCTTTATCATATACGGCTCTGTGAATTATGGTACATATATCCTGATGCTCAAGGGGTTTTAGTTCATATATCGTGGACCTGGATATAAGAGCTCCGTTAACCTCGAAATAAGGATTTTCCGTCGTAGCACCGATAAGTGTTACCGTCCCGTCCTCCACAAAGGGAAGCAGGTAATCTTGCTGAGCTTTATTGAATCTATGAATTTCGTCCACAAACAGAATAGTTTTTCGGCCATATGCTGCAAGATTGGTTTTGGCCTGCTCAACTATCTCCACCATGTCCTTTTTGCCTGCAACTGTAGCATTGATCTGCTTAAAATCAGCTGAAGTTGCATTGGCGATCACCCTGGCCAGGGTAGTCTTGCCGGTGCCGCTCGGTCCATAGAAAATAACCGATGATAATCTGTCAGCCTTAATAGACCTGTACAGATGGCTTCCTTCAGATAAGATGTGCCGCTGTCCCACAAACTCTTCTAAATTCTCAGGACGCAGTCTTGAGGCAAGGGGAGCTTCCTTCTTTATTCTGTTTTGATGAGCATATTCAAAAATATCCATATATATAAGCTCCGGCAGCCGTCTTTTTAACACCTTTATGCAATAAGCCACATCTACTATAATAGATTTGCGGCCTTTTTTAAAGAGTTTTTACCATTAGTCCTCGACTTGAAGAGTCTGTATCCTGTCGAAAAATGACGGATCTGCTTTTTCTATATACTCTGCTCCGTATATGGACACTGCTCTCCTGCAAATGCAGGATGCCGCGCACTCCATCATGATCACCTGACTGTTTCTGCCCCCATCCACATATCCGCCTGACAGCGGCTCATATCCGGGATCACCTTCTATATACATATTGCCTTCAGATTCCCATACCATGATGCCCATATTTTCAAGGGTTTCTATAACCGTGCGCGCAGCACTGTTATACCGTGATTCCTCGTGCATTTCGTTATCATCTGCAGCAGCTGCAATTTCCTGACCGGATAAATCCTGATTCATATCATCCCCGGAGGAGAATACATTCCTGATACAAGAGGTCCCTTCTGCTGCGCTGGCCAGAAGCGCCAATGCCGGAATAAGCCTAGGTACATTCCCTGCATCTACGTCGATGGAATTCAACTTATCTTTAAAAAATACTGCCTGGCCTGCATTATTAATATGCCGCCCCGTTATTTTTACATATTCAGCTTCTGAAGGGCGAACATTATATAATATGCCATTTATATTTTTTCCTCTCAAGGTTGTAAAGAAGCTCTTCTCGTCACCATCCGGAGGATTCATTCCATACTCAATGTGAGCTCCCGCAGCCTTCAAAATATCGAGGATTATTCTCTCCTTCTGAGATGAAAGCATATTTAATCCCGATATTACCACCGGTCCTCCTCCCACAGCTCCGGCGGTCAACAGGTATGCAGCGCTGGTCCAGTCTCCTTCAACCCATGGTGCTGACGGCATATTATACGTCTGGCTTCCGGGTATCTTAAAGGAGGCGCCTATAAACCCGCCTTTTCCTGATGATTTGTCGTCTTTTTGGTCATTTATCTGATATGATATGTCGATTCCGGCTTCAGATAATACCTTAAGTGTCATCATGACACCTTCCTTGTCCTCCAGCTCCCCTTCTATCATCAGACTGCTTTTCTCTTTAAGAAGCGGCAAGGCAAATAACAGCCCCGAGATAAGATCCGCATCCGCGCCCTTAGGCAGAATATATGTACCCGCCGTAAGACGTCCCCATATTCCCAGTCTGTTACTATCTGTGATCTCATGGTGAATCCCGTGAATTTTTAATATTTTAAACAGGTTGTTCATTGTCTGATCCATGAGATGCTGTGCTATAAATATCTCGCATTTGCATCCCATTGCAGCAGCAATAGGAATTATAAGCTTATATGTAAGAGTGCTCTCACCGCACGCCAGCTTATTTATTCCGTCGTAGTTTGTTTGAACTGTATCAAGAAGTCCTAATTCTGACAGACATGTATATGTTGCCCTTATTCCTGTGGAGGCATTGGCAATAGTTATCTGATCATGATCCGGTGTCAGTGCCTGACTTATAAGATATCTGTGCAGCAGCGGCAAATATTGCGCAGCCGATACCATGCCTGTTATTTTTTTATTATCAATCGTTATTTTCATAGCAGAATGATTTTATACCGCTGAGATTTTTTCGTCAATACAAAGGAAAATGGCCCGGCAATGCATATATCATATGCATCGTCTGACCATCTTCAAATGTGAAATATTGAACTAATGCGAGCTGTGAACCTCGGCAACGGTCACTGTTCGAAAACGCCTACGCTGATTGTTTTCTCACAGTGACACGCGCCGTCCCAGCTCGCAACAGCTAATTTTCATTATCTACTACAATAGTTCTGCACTCACGTACATCAAGCGGCTTCCTATCATTCATCATCTGATAAACTGTGATCATCACTCCACTACTCTTGCAGCTAACTCTGAATTGTCATTTACATATATCTCGATTGTATCTTCCGGTTTAACGTTTCCCTCAAGAATGATACGTGCAGCCAATGTTGTAACATTCTTCTGCAGATATCTCTTAAGAGGTCTTGCGCCGTATGCCGGATCGAAACTTCTGTCTGCCACCAGCTTACGAGCCTCATCAGTAAGCTCAATATGAAGTTCTCTTTCCTCAAGAAGCTTATTGATAGCTTTCATCTGAAGGTCAATAATGCTTGTTACATCAGCCTTAGTAAGCGGCTTGAACATAATAATCTCATCCAGCCTGTTCAAGAATTCTGGTCTGAAGCTTCTTCTTAACTGCTCCATTACCTGTGCCGATGCGGCCTCTGTAATGTCACCATTTGCATCAATACCTTCCAACAGGAACTGTGATCCTATATTAGAAGTCATGATTATAATTGTATTCTTAAAGTCTACTGTTCTTCCCTGGGAATCAGTAATACGTCCGTCATCAAGAACCTGCAGCATTACATTAAATACATCAGGATGAGCCTTCTCAACTTCATCAAACAGGACTACGGAGTACGGATGTCTTCTTACAGCCTCTGTAAGCTGTCCGCCCTCGTCATATCCTACATATCCCGGAGGTGCTCCGATAAGTCTTGATACAGAATGTTTCTCCATGTACTCCGACATATCGATACGAACTATATTATTTTCATCATCGAACAATGCCTCTGCCAATGCTTTGGCCAGTTCTGTCTTACCAACGCCGGTAGGTCCCATGAACATAAACGAACCAATCGGTCTTCCCGGCTCCTTTATTCCGGCCTTGCTCCTCCAGATTGCGTCAACAACCTTATCGACTGCATCATTCTGTCCGATTACCCTCTTATGAAGGATCTCAGACAGGCCTAAGATCTTATTTCTCTCTGTTTCATTTAATTTGGCTACCGGTATTCCTGTCCATCTTGAAACAATCTTAGCAATTTCTTCTTCAGTTACTACCTGACGAACAAGTGACAGATCTTCGGCACTTGCCTTGGATTCTGCTTTCTCCAGTTCCTTAACGGCCTGCGGCAATTCACCATATTTTAATTGACTTAATTTATCAAGGTCATAATTTCTCTCGGCTATCTCTATCTGGTTATTGATATCCTCAATCTTAGCACGCAATGCTGAGAGCTTCTCTACTGAACTCTTCTCGTTTTCCCACTGCGCTACCTTGGCTTTATATTCATCTCTTAATTCTGCCAGCTCCTTACGCAGCTCTTCCAGTCTCTCCTTACTTAACTTATCAGTTTCCTTCTGAAGAGCATTTTCCTCGATCTCAAGCTGCATAACCTTTCTTCTTAATTCATCAACCTCTGTAGGCATAGAATCCATCTCTGTCTTAATGAGTGCGCATGCCTCATCCACCAGGTCGATTGCCTTATCCGGCAGGAACCTGTCTGTAATATATCTGTCAGATAAAACGGCAGCATTAACGAGTGCCGAGTCTGTTATCTTAACTCCATGGAAGTTCTCATACCTTTCCTTAATACCTCTTAAGATAGATATTGTATCCTCCACTGAAGGCTCATTTACCATAACCGGCTGAAATCTTCGTTCAAGAGCCTTATCCTTCTCAATATATTTTCTGTACTCATCAAGTGTTGTGGCACCAATGCAGTGAAGTTCGCCTCTTGCCAGCATAGGTTTAAGCATGTTGCCGGCATCCATTGAGCCTTCTGATGCACCTGCACCTACAATCGTATGTATCTCATCGATAAACAGAATGATCTGTCCGTCACTTTCCTTAACTTCCTGAAGTACTGCCTTAAGTCGTTCCTCAAACTCGCCTCTGTATTTAGCGCCTGCAACCAATGAACCCATATCCAGGCTGAAGATGGTCTTATCCTTCAGGCCTTCCGGTACATCTCCCTTAACGATCCTCTGGGCCAATCCTTCTACTACTGCTGTCTTACCAACACCAGGCTCACCGATAAGAACCGGGTTGTTCTTAGACTTTCTGGACAGTATACGGATAGTATTTCTTATCTCACTGTCTCTGCCGATAACAGGATCCAGCTTCTGCTCTCTTGCTTTCTGAACCAGATCCTGGCCATATTTTTCAAGTGCCTCGTAGGTTGCCTCCGGGTTATCAGTTGTTATCCTCTGATTGCCTCTGATAGGAGCCAATGCCTTAAGAAATGTTTCCCTTGTGATATTGTATCTCTTGAACAGTTCCTTGACTTCCTTGCTGCCCTTCTTCATCATGCATAAAACAAGATGTTCAACTGATACATACTCGTCACCCATTGCCTTAGCTTCATCTTCGGCATTTATCAAAACATCATTTAACGCTGCGCTTATGCTCTGCTGTCCGCCGCGTACCTTCGGCTTCTTCTGAATCAAGTCCATAACAGAGGCCTTGAAGCCCTCCGGATCTATCTCCATCTTCTGAAGCAGCTTCTTAACCAGGCTGTCATCCAGTTCCAGCATGCTGTACAGCAAATGCTCACAATCTATCTGAGGGTTACCATAATTATTGGCAAGTTTCTGACAATTTTCTATTGCTTCCATTGCGTTTCTGGTAAATTTATTAATATTCATATTATCACCACCCTGTGTGTATTCATCTGCACTATTTGTGCTAGTCGTACTATAACACATACTATAAACTTGTGCAACACATTTTTGAAAAATTTACATAAAACAAGAGCCTTACCCACGATTGTGAATAAGACCCCTTGTTTTTCGCGAAAACCAAATATTATATATTATCAGCTGATCTTGTTTGTAAGTATTACATCAACTGTAATCAGCTGGTACTCGCCATTAATAAGTCTCTGAACAGTAATCGTTACTGTCTCACCGGCCTGATAATTAGCAAGCTGAGCCTGAAGATCTGTCATTGATCCTACTGCTGTTCCGTTGACTGCTGTGATGATATCACCTGAATAGATACCTGCATTAGCAGCTCCTCCGCCTGTTATTGTCTGAGCAACATATATACCGGTAGGCATTCCGTATCCGGAAGATATATCTGATGATACATCTCTTCCGTAGATTCCCAAGTATCCGGCATTTTCAGTTGCCTGTTCATCACTGTTGATTGTTCCGTCAGTATTTACAAGTTCCTCAATCAGATCAAGGTTATTAGCAACCGGAATTGCGTAGCACATTCCTTCAACATTAGAGAGGGTGATCTTAGCTTCACTGATACCAATGATCTCTCCCTTAGAATTAAGCATGCATCCGCCTGAGTTACCGCTGTTGATTGCTGCATCTGTCTGAATTACTGAAAGAGTCTTACCATCAACTGTGATCTCACGATCAACTGCACTTACAATACCTGTTGTAACACTGATTCCGTAGCCAAGTGCATTACCGATTACAATAACGCCTTCACCAACCTCAGGTGATTCTGTTGAAATTGTAGCTGCAGAAATGTTATTAAGTGTATCAGCCTCTATATTCTCAGTCGGTACTGATACGATGGCAATATCCTTAGCTTCATCAGCTGACTTAATAGTTCCCTCAGCGTTAGTATTATCATTAAATGTTACATAAAGTGAAGAACCGTCTTCAACTACATGGTAGCTTGTAAGGATCAAAACCTCTGAATCCGTCTTAGAGATAATTGTTCCTGAGCCGTAGCTGCTGTCTACTTCATTTGAATGATCGTCTGATGAATCATCACTTGAACTACCGTTTGAATCGCCACCGGAGTTGCTGTTATCATCATAATAGTAATTATCATTTGGTGTTTCCTGACCGTATCCTCTGCCGCCATTGCTGCCGCCGAAGAAGTACTCCCAGAAACCTTCGATTCCGTTTCCGCCATAATTCTGGTAATAATTCTCAATTGCTGTTCTTGATGTTATTGATACAACCGATGGCAATGCATTTGCTACTACATCTGAAACATCTGTCAGCACATATCCTGATGTAGCTGTTGCTGTACTGTCCTCAGATGATGCTGCAAGTGTAAGCAGGGATGTATTAGTATCAGCAGCTGCTGCCGGAATTATCATCGCTCCTGTGAGCGCTGCTGCTACTGCGAGTGCCCCGAGAGTAACACCTAATTTTTTCTTTGTGAATGTCTTCTTCATATGAGTCTCCTTCTGCAATATCTTATATTTTATATTGCTTATTTTTCTTAATCAATTGTCCGTATGTTAATTCTCTTTTGTGACCTTTTTATGTTCATGATGTGTTGTTTATTTGAAAATAAAAAAAGCAGTATTTCAGCCTATTTTATTTATGTGTTGAGATATTTATGAAACTATGCTATCCTTGCAACGGCTTGAGGTTGGTATATCAAAAAGTATATCAATTTTAGAGTGAAAAAGGCTAATGCAAAATAAAGAATAATAAAGCAAATATTGCGTGATTTTCCTTTAAAATCAACGGTTTTTGAATGTTTCACTAAAGCATTTTAAGCAATAAACAAGCGGATGTGGCGGAATTGGCAGACGCGCCAGATTTAGGTTCTGGTGGGAGACCGTGCAGGTTCAAGTCCTGTTATCCGCATAAAAATAACACGTGTCAGGAGCACGTGTTATTTTTATGCCTTTATAATTTGATCCGCTCAAATCATTTACTTTTATGCAGCTACTGTGCTGGCCACAAGTCATGTAAATGTTGGGTCTCTCCTATGTTATTTAGAAATAGTCAAGGATGTAGTGTAGTCAATTTAAAACCGTTATATCAGTTTTGATGTGCCCTGGCCATCTTCATTGCTGCCTTTCTTGCACTCCAATCAAGGAAACGTCCCTGGTTAGTTGTAAGAGCTATAAAGAAGAACAGGAATGCACCTACGCCTATATCCTGAACAGCTGACGGAAGACCTAATGCCAGCACACCAGCCGTCATCATCTTTATGCAAAAAGCTCCGATAAAAATACCAATCGTAAAGTTCGTGTATCTTGACAGATACAGACCGATAAAAACAGCCGGAAATGCCTGGAACATCATTCCCATATTGTTGTTAAATGTAGACGAAGCCTCAATATTGCCCTTAAGTCCTACATTAACAACAGCAGCGATGCCAAGGATAAAACCGCACAGCAGATAGCTCAGGATAACATTCTTCGTCTCATTAACACCAATGTTATTGGCAATGATCTGGTTATTTCCCAGAGATCTGACATTATAGCCAAATTTGGTGAATGTATAGATTATGAAGAATATAATAAAGGCAACTATGGCAATTATATATATCCAAGGAGACCTGCCGAACAATGTATAACTAAGGCCGCTTAATCTGGCTCCGCTTCCGCCATTGACAACCCTGACTAATGTCTCATAAACAAGCATTACACCTATACTGATAACCAACGCAGGTACCTTAATTATAAGATACAAGGCGGCATTTATCAGGCACAAGATCATGCATATTACAATACATAATCCGGCCAATACCCATGAAGGCGCCGTCGTCTTGCCATTTTCAGATATCATACCTGCGCACAAAGCCTTGGCAATAGGTGCGGCAATGAAGCTGGTACAAACACAGATAATACCCATTGAGAAGTCCCATCTGTCATTAAGCATATTACAAGCCATTGCCATAGCAATCAATGCGCATAAGATAGCCTGCTTGATGATGCCGTCTATACTCTTCCATGTGCCAAATGCTGCCTGAGGGCTGAAAATCTTGCACAGTACAAGAAATAGAACATAGATAGCTACCGGCCATATTAAAGTTTTCCAAGTATTTCCCGCGATTCTTTTAAAAGTCATGGTCTTAACCTTTCGAATAGTTTTCAGACAATCATCAGGGCTTTCGGCAGCCGCATCATAATATCAGATACGGCGCCGTTAGTCCCTAACTATGCAGCCTGCAGATTTTCTGCATGATCAATGATCATTTTCCGCAAATACTGCATATAATTTCATTTCTGCTTATATCAGCCGGCGTGACGTGCCTGAATGTCTTCAAGTGAGAATGCTTCTGCAAATGCCTTAAGATCATTGAAGGAAGCATCTGCACCGATAAACTGCTGAAGTTCTTCAAGTGTGTATGCAGGATGATCTGCTGAGCAATTCTCGATTGCTGTCTGGAAGTCATCAGCTGATTTGCACAGTAAGTACTTCATATTGATAGAAGCTGCGCTTCCGTCATCCTGAGTCATTCTGTGTCCTGACATTGCATTGTACAGAAGTACAAATGCGATCATAGAGTCGGCACATGTACCTGTTGTGGCATATGACAGTGTTCCGTCCTGGAATGCTGCAAGTGCATCATCATTAGGATCATAGCAGTTAAGCATGATCTCGCCGCTCTTGCCTGCGTTAATCAGAGGCTGATATACTGTAGAAACTGTCTCTACTGATGAGAAGATAGCATTCATAGTAGGGAATGAGCTGATGAGTTCGTCAGCAGCTGCTGCCTTGTCAAATGACAGGCCTTCATGAATATTTTCTTCTGCAACACCTAACTCTTCAAGTTTAGCCTTAGCACCGTTAAGTCTTGCATCCATCTGAGCCGACAGTCCGTAAGGGAATCCGTGAAGGCCAAATTCTGTTGCTCCATTATCATACATATCCTGGATGATCTCCCCTGCAATTTCCTTCTCATCTTCCCAAACTTCACCGGCAAAGTATTCATTCTGTGAGAATGTTGCATAATCTTCACTGGCATTTGACGGGTCATTTGAAGTTACAATATACATGCCATACTGCTCGCATATTTCAACCAATTTAGACATTACAGTACCAGGATGAAGATTGATAATTCCATCGTAACCTGCTGCACCGAAATTCTGAGCGTCTTCAATTGTTGTCTCAGGATCAGTTCCGCCGATAGCTGTTTCAAACGTAACACCTAACGGTGTTCCGATTGATTCAAGACAGCCCATGATATCCTTGGCCCACTGGCATTCTGTATCATACAGAATTACACCCACCTTGTATGTCTGCTGAGCTTCATCCGCATATGCAACCGATGAAAACATTCCCAGACAAAGTGCTGCTGATAAACTTAATGCAACTAACTTTTTCATATTATTTTTCTCCTTTTCTATTATCCCCGCGAGGTTTTTAAACTATTATCTCGGCAGCAAGCCTAATTTATTTCTCTTGTAATTAAATAAGATAACTACCAGGAATACTATACCAATAACAAAATCACTCCACTGACTAGGAACACCGATGATCACAAGGCCATTGGTCAGCAGAACCACTATAAGTGCACCAATGATCGGAGCTCTTACAGAACTGCCCATACCGCCGTTAAGACTCATTCCTCCCAAAACAACGGCTACGATAACATCCATTTCAAATCCTGATCCTGCCAGTGTAGCAACCGTTCTTGCCGAACACATTGCGAAAAATCCTGCAACACCGACCATTACAGCAACGATGGCATATGCGATGAGCCTGATCTTATCGATATTGATTCCGCTCTGTCTTGCTGCTGTCGGATTCTCACCGATAGCCCTGTTTTTCTTGCCAAATGCGGTCTTATGAAGAAGGATATAGCAAGCCGCAACAAGAACGATCAAAACAATTATCTTAATTATCCAATTATCACCCACTGAGAAGTCAGCAGGAAGGTTGATATTGCCCTCCGAGATAGTTGTAACAATTCCCCTGCAAATAAACTGCATGCACAACGATGTGATAAATGCCGGCAGCTGAAGCTTAACCGTTACAATACCCATCAGCATGTAGCATACCAGCGATACAATGATACACAGCGGAAGTGCCAGCCATATACTCATTCCGGTACTTAGGAATATCAGTCCCGAAATCATCATTGACATACCGTAGATACCGCCTACCGCTAGGTCAAATCCTCCGTGGGAATATAAAAACGCACATCCTACAGACAGCAACACAATGGTATAACTCTGATCCAGAAGGTTGTTCAGGTTAGCAGAATCAAATAATCTGCCTCCCGAAAGTATACCCAATACAATTATTACAACTGCCAGACCTACAAAAGGAAGGAACGTCCTGGCATGTCTCTTTAAAAATTCCATTTTATCCTCCAGCCCGCGTCAGCGACGCTTATTTTTCTAGATCATATATTCTATTAATTTATGTTCAGTCACTTCGTCGCTTCTGCTGAATTCTCCATTGACTGCGCCATCCTTCATGATAATTATCCTGTCACTCATACCGATGATCTCAGCCAGCTCCTCCGAAATGAGAATTACAGATTTGCCTTCTTGTTTTAACTTATAAATCAGCTGATACATGGACTGCTTAACACCTATATCCACGCCTCTGGTAGGACAGTCAAGTATAAGGATTTCCGACTTATTGCCAATCCACCTTCCGAAAACAACCTTCTGCTTATTGCCTCCCGAAAGTCCCCGCACAGGCTGATCTACAGAATTGCACTTAATTGATAAAAGCTGTCTCTGCTCTTCTGCCAGCTTCTTCTCGTCCTTTCTGAACAGGAGACCGCCTCTTGTTATGTTATTAAGTGACGGAAGCTCAATATTCTCGCAGATCGTGGCAGTTATCATCAGTGATTCTTGATCTCTGTTCTTGGAAATATATCCTACTCTGTGTTTCGTAGCTACATAAGGCTGAGAAATATGAGTTCCGTCTGCCAATGTAACTGAGCCCCTTAAGGGTTTTTCTATGCCAAATGCCAGTCGTCCCACCTCGTGCATTCCGCATTCTGACAGACCGCCGATGCCCAGGATCTCGCCCTTATGCAGTTCAAGATTGAAATCCTTCAGAGTTCTGCCGTCATATATATCCTTAAGTTTTAAGACAACCTCATCAGAGTAGCTGCCGTCCTTATCACTTCTGTAATAATCGCCCACCATCTCTCGTCCGACCATCAATGACTTAATAAGTGACGGCTCCATGCGTTCCTTATCCAGCGTATCTATGAGTATACCGTCTCTTAATACCGTAAGAGCTGTACAGTGTTCCATAATCTCGTCCAGGTCGTGAGAAATAAAGATAACTCCCTTGCCCTGAGATGACAGCTTGCCGCACAGATTGTATATAATATCACGTCCCCGCTGCGACAGCGCCGTTGTGGTTTCATCAACAATTAAAATATCCGGATCGTCATACATAGCTCTGGCTATTTCCACCAGTTTCCTGTTCTCAAAATTCAGAGTATCTATCTGTGCCCACGGATCAATGTCTCCGGCACCCAATTCTTCAAGAATCCTGCCTGCTTCACGCCTCATGGCGCGCCTGTTAACAAGGCCGTTTTTAGTAAACCTTGCTTCCTTGCCGATAAAAATATTATCACATACCTTAATGCCGGAAACCGTTCCCATTTCCTGCATGATCATAGCAACGCCCTTCTTCTGGGCATCTACCATGCTCTCCGGCTTATAGGGCTGTCCCTTCAGAAACATCTCTCCCGAATCACAGCCGTAAATGCCTGATATAATAGAACATATTGTGGATTTGCCTGAACCATTTTCACCGATAAGGCCTCTTATCTCACCTGAATTCAGTGAGAAATCTACCCCCTGCAGTGCCTTCGTCAGTCCGAAATTCTTGACAATATTTTCAGCACGAATTAATTCTGAGCTCATAAATCTCCCTCCTGAGGAATTTTATTACGTCCCGTCACGTCTTTACCGCTGTTATTCTACCCCATGTATCAATAAAAATCCATAACTATTTTTTCTATTTTCTCCCATGTATTTCATTTGTACATAACCAAAATTTCAGTTAATAACTAAATGTATAAATTTTGATTAGGTTTTATGCCATAAATTTCGTCTTTATATTATTTATTCATTATGCTAAAATCTCTTCAAATTTTAAATTAGTTCTTATGCAGTCTCCTATGCAGCTGCGTCGGACAGAAAAGAGGATAATTTATGGATAACAAAAAAGTTAAAGGTTCTGCATACTCTCAGCCTGATTATATTAAGCCTAAGAGCAAATGGACCAAGAAGACAACTATATGGGTTATTGTTATAGCTGTCATAGTTTTAGGTATTTTGGCAATTATCGGAGCAGAAAACGGATGGTTCAAGACTGCTGATATGATCAATGGCAAGATTGAGCTTGATGATTATTCTACTATTGAAATAAACGAGTCCGATGTTGAAGTAACGGACGAGAATATCCAGTCTTATCTGGACAGCGTTGTATCTTCAGAAACAACTACAGAAACTGTTACTGAAGGCACCGTAGAAGACGGCGATACTGTTGTAATTGATTACTCCGGCGTACTTGAAGGCGAGACAGAGCCATTTGACGGAGGAACAGCCGAAGATCAGACCTTAACGCTCGGATCGGGATCAATGATCGACGGATTCGAAGACCAGATCGTAGGTCATGAGATTGGTGAGACATTTGACATCGATGTAACCTTCCCGGATGACTACTCTACAGAAGATCTGCAGGGCAAGAATGCTACATTTACTATTACAATTGACAGCAAGACTGTAACAAATGAGCCTGAATTAACAGATGATCTGATCCTGCAGTATACAACAGACAACAGCAATTTCGATGAGCCGATCAGCACTATTGAAGAGTTCAAGGCTTACTACAGAGACAAGCTGTATAACAGCAAGCTGGAATCTGCTATAACATCAGCTATGGCTGAGAAGACGCATATCACTTATTATAATGAAGCTGACCTGGCTAATATGACCGCATATGCTGCTAATACCCTGAGTTACTATGCTACAAGCGTATTCGGCGGCATCGATGCAGAAACATGTGCAGCATACTTCGGTTATGATTCAGCTGCTGCTTACGCTGAAACAACTGCTAAGAATACTCTCACAACCACAATGATGCTTGATAAGGTGGCTGAAGAACAGGGCATCACCTATACTCAGGAAGAGGTTGACGAAGTATTGCAGAAATACCTGGATTCTGCTGATTATGACGGAACTCTTGAGGAATTCAAGGAGGCTTCAGGTGAGGCATATGTCTTCATCGTAACTGAAACAGAGGTTCTTATGCCTAAGGTTATGGATTATCTCAAGGGCAATGTTGTATTTGTAGAAAATGAAGAAGAAACATCCGAAACTTCTGAGGATGCAGCTGAAACCACTGAAGCAAACGACGCAGAAGAAACAAGTGAAGCTGCTGAGGATACAACCACAGTCGAGGACGCTGAGACAAGCGAAGTTGCCGAAACTGATGAGGCTGCTGCCAAGGAAACATCAAGCGATGCTGAGGCAGACACAACTACAGCTGCAGCAAATGCTGACAAGGTCGCTGATGATGAGTCTGCAACAGAAGCTGCTGAAAAATAAGACTTGCTCTAAATTTTAGAAGCTCCAGTTCGATAAGAATTACGAATTACAAATGATTAAGGGTTCACCGGAATAATCGGTGAACCCTTAGTTTTTTATCTTGTAGATGCCACAAAGAACTTATGCCGTTTACTCAGCAAACCCTCCTTGTATGACTGCGACTGCGTGCTGCAGCCAATCACCCGGTTCATTCATCTGAACTTCATGTTCCGTGCCATCCAGATTCTCGTAAAATCCGTAGACATATTGAAAATACTCGTCATGAACCTGAGGATAAAGGATTTTCTTCCTCTCGTAATGAAATTCATCATTACTTATGAAGATGCGATACCAGCATTTCCCTGTATACTCCTGAATAAAAGTGAATACAAAGTTCTCGATAACCTTCCAGTTAATATCCACCGGCCCTAGGCTGTCGATGTCGCCCCTGATGGCAGTGTCCATGATAAGCATATTCAGTTCTGAACAACTTATATTGTTGATTTCTATTTCCATAAATACTCCCTTGTATAAATCTGGTTAACGTCGCTACACTGATCGTCCATCTGTATTACAAAGGCACGGACGGCTCGACACCTATTGCCTGTCCGTTATGTCTGTCCTATTTTTGCAGTTCTTCTTCTCGACAATAAAACATGACTTTCTCCTTGCCTTGTAAACAATAGACTTATGAGTTGGTGTATCATGAGTCTATTGTATTCTGGTTTTTATAAAGGTCAATGGTGTCATATTGAAAAGGTACCGGGTGGATATCCCTGTTCAGCCTAACTTCTGCCACGCCCACAAGCTTACCTGGCAAGTGACGCGTCGTTTTTGGACAGCAAATACACGCAGTATTGATTCATGCTGATTCCTTCACGCCTGGCATGTTCTGTCAGTGAGCGATGCAGACTTTTTGGAATACGGAGCTTGAATTGACCAGAGTAGTTGCCCAGATCATCCGGCTCATGGATTGTGATTCCATCTTCCAGAGCCGCGGTAATCCATTCCCGTTTTGCTTCCTCAGCATTCGCAACAGCAGATTCCACCGTCTCACCACAGGTGATGCATCCGGGAAGTTCCGGAAAAGAAATTACATAACCGCCTTCATCGCGGTCTTCTACAATCTCCATGCGGTACGGCATGGCAAGGTATTCATTCAACGTTTTCATTGACATCCTCACTTTCCACAATTTGCTTTACCATCTCCACATAAACCTTTTTGATCGGCTCATGCTTCGGTATCGTAATAGGCTGGCATCCGGGCTTTCGGAATGTATAATGGCTGCTACCCCTCCTGCTCACATTATATGTGGTACCGTATTTGGTGTCAATCTTCTCTTTTTTTCCCAACTCGCATTTGAAACTCTCCCTTGCAAAAGCTCCAGCGCACAGTACAGCTATTCTTCTGAATGAACGCCGCAGCCCGAATTATCCCTTGGCAAACCTCTAGAAGATAGGGTCCATAAGCATAACCAGTTGCCTGTGATCATTTCACCATAATACGTAAAGTACCAGATATCTTTGCCGTTTTCTGTACCCCCATATAGCCATCCAGAATGTGCATCACCTGATTCATCAAAGAAATATCATTTGCCGTCAATTTTCTGCCAGCCTGTAGTCATGGCTCCGCTTGCGTCCATCCAGCATAGGATATTTTCTTATAATTGTATCCAGGAACTTCATTCCCAGTCCTGAGGATGCTCCTGTTATAACTGCTATATTCATCACTGTCTCCATCAAATTTTTACATTCGGATTAGTATACTGCCCATGGTTTCTTGTCTTATTTCCACATTGTATGGCAAACTTCGGACATCGATGCAGGCAGCCCAGACACATCACACATTTTCCCTTCACCCAGACAGGTTTTCCATCCTGGATTTGAATTGCCTGTAAATGAAGCTGTGCCTGTTTGCGCAAACATATCAAATGATTTTTAGGATGAAAATCGACATTTTGCTTGTTTGCGGAAACTGGTCAGCGGCATTTTCGACCGTTTTCGGAAATGTGCCTGTTTACAGGAACTGGTCAAAGCGGCTTACTCCGAGAACAAGCTGTCTATAATTGCAATAACCGCATCGCAGGTGTCCTCAAATTCAATCTCTGACGCATAGTCAAAATTTTTTTGGTAGTCATTCCAATGCCGCCTCATGACATCGCTGTCTTTAACTGTCTGCAGGATTTTCCTGTATTCACTGATAATTGCCTCTGAACCACGTTTTTTTGCAGTCGCATCAAGAGCTGCTTTCAGACTCAGCAGGTCAATATTCGCCGCCTGCAGTTTCGTCAGAATATAAATGTCGTAATAGTCCCTTGGTCTTGTGTTCTGGTCGCCCCTAGAAATGACGGTCTCAAGTTTTTCTGCCAGAATCGTCGAGAGGTTGTATGCCAGGACGTTGATGCTCCGATTCTCAAGCATCAGCTTATAGTCATATTCTATTTCTTTAGGAGTGATCTTATCCCCTGTTGTGATATCCAGCTTCAGTGGAACTGCCATTTTTTCATAATCAGCGCTGAGCGCAGCACGGTATCCAGTATATTCATCGCCTTCGCGGATCTCTCCCACACTTTTTAACCGGAAAGAAATATCATCTTCGACATTAATAGCAATGATCTCCTCTATCATGCTCCGGATCATCTGCTCATTAACCGGATACCCTCTGATTGTAGCATCCAAATCCATTGTTGCCCTAGAGTCCAGTCCGACCATTGAGGCAATCAGGAATCCGCCCTTGATGATAAAATTATCCCTGTAGCGTGAAAGTGATACTCTCTCCAGGAAGCGTTCCAGCATATAATTCTGGAGTACAAGCTGCGCGGATATTTTCTTTTCTTTCGCGATGTTCTTAATGACTGCTTTAAGCTGCATGGCGTTTTTCATAACAGCACCTCCAGATATGACCTTAGCTTGTTTTCCACTTTCAGTATCCTGGCGTATTCAGACAGCAGCGGAATGTTCTTTTCTTTTCGTGATACATACTGCCTGAACGCATCTGTAATTACTTGAACATCCACATGATTTACAGGTTTTAAGATATCGCAAAGCGTTTTCTCCGCGCAGTAGGCCCTGACGGTATTGCCTCCGGGTGTTATAAGATCCGTCACTCCCAGACTGTAATACGGCTCTTTTAGTCCCTTGCACAGCAAACCGTCTTTTCTCGGATTTGAGAGATTATATGTGGAAGGAAATGCCATATTGAACTTCAACGGGGTACGGTCAGCAAGGCCATTCAGGAACAAGGCTGTATCCAGGGAATAGATACCACGTTTATATCGGTTCTGTATATTTACGAATTCATCTTCCCAGGCTTCAGGTAAGATATAAACCCCGCGGGCTACTTTTTCAAGGTTACCTGAGTCCGACAAATATTTAAGACTGCCGCGCGAAAATCCTGCCTGTACAACCATGGCAGTCGTAACCATGCCGTTATTTTGCCTGGCAAGCTCTAAAATCCCCTGAGTATCAGACATATCATCACCATCCACTGTTTAACTTTCTTGCTTATTATACTATCTTTTACAAGTGAGAAAGTCAAGTTGGTGATTTGATAATTATTCTGAAAAAATCACAACCACCGGCTTAGCCGGTGGTTTGTTCTAGCCCTATAAGGGCTCTTTCCCGGCGTTTGAGTCTAAAGACTCGTCGAAAGGTTCACCAGCCGCAATACATTCTCCAGCCGAGCCCCCTGGGCTCATTTATTTTCTCTTGCTTCTGTTTACCGGCTCACCCGTGAACGGGTCTATATATTCTTTTAACGTCATTTGATTATATTCTAAATCTTCTTTTAATTGATTTTGAATATACTCTTGTATTTTCTTCGCATTTTTTCCTACTGTATCTACGAAATATCCTCTGCACCAGAAATGCCTATTTCCATACTTGCACTTCAGATTTGCATGCCTCTCAAATATCATCAACGTACTCTTCCCCTTCAAATATCATACAAAGCTTGATACACTCATGCTTGGCGGTATTTCTACAAGCATATGTACGTGATCTGGGCATATTTCTGCTTCTACTATATGTACGCCCTTCCTTTTGCATAACACACTTAATATATTTGCTATGTCTTGCTTTAATTCTCCATATGCTACTTTTCGTCTATACTTGGGTGCGAATACTATGTGATACTTACAATTCCATCTAGTATGTGATAAGCTATTTACATCCATCTGGATACCTCCTACCAAGTAATAATTCGTGTCTGCACAAGAAATAATATTCTTTTTGTGCACTTTGTCTAATAAGCAGAACAAGTTTTTAAAAAATACTGTCGATTTTACTTCGGAATATTGACAAGCAATGCAGCTAAGTGTTAAAAAATTAGCATGGTTGATAAAAA
>CAVBWS010000012.1:0-45871 GCA_963599255.1 Treponemataceae bacterium | reverse complement strand
GGTACCTTTAGGATTGAGCAAAAAATGAGTGTCCGTTATCTTGACAGAGTACCATAGTGGTTTATGCCGCCAAACAGTCCCGGTCTGCTCTCTCCAATTTTGTGCCCGTGAGAATCGTAATGATTAATATTTCCAAACAACCCCTTACTGCTGTATCCTTCTTTTTTGCTCATTTTTCCTTCTCCTCTATTACTATTACTATAAACTTTTCTTGCTGCAATTAAGAAATCATCTAAGAAAGGCCGTACACCATTGATCTTGAATCAATAGCGCACAGCCTCCTTGTATTATTTAAGATATATAATTTTTCTTATTCATTGCCCTGTATATCTGCAGTATATACTTCTTCTGCGATCTTCATGATATTATCATAAATTGTCTGCAATGTGTCAGTTGTCTCTGTATCAGTTATCTCTCCGTCTACAGGAAGGGTGATCGTGATTGCGTTGTTCAAGATATCCTTGTTAGCATCAAGCTCATCATATACAATCTTCTCAAGAGCTGCAAGAATATCATTGTTGATACAGTCCATTTTTTCGTATTCTTTACGATTTACAATATCTTCTGTTTCTTCACTGATCGACGGTTCCTCTGTAGTCAGATTGTCATTGGTTTCAGTGATGAGAACTTCTTCTGTCTCTAATGTTGTCTCATCTTCTGTTTCCCCTTTTGCATCTTTGACTGATTGATCAACGAATTCTGCCAGGATCTTTTCAATTATTTCTTTGAACGAATGATTGCCATTCTCATTTCCAGCTAATCCATCTGCATAATCGTTTAATTTTTCCTTAAGTATAGTATACAGTGCATATTTATCAGCAATCTCCGGCATATCTGCGAAATCTTCCTCAGAATATAACTCCTCGCCATCGATCAAATATTGTTCATCCATTGATGCATCTTCTTTAGAAGCTTCCTTTGTGTCTGTTGACTCGATATCTTCTGTACTGTCTGTCGCCGTGCTATCAGGATTGGTATCACTTGCATCAGATGTGTAAACTTCCCAGTCAGATTCTGTCATATCATCCAAAACACTATCAGTTGTTTCTTCATCCTGACTGAAATCAAATATCTCCCAATTATCATCATCTGTCAGGCCTGTATTATCAGTAGTTGTTTCCTGCTCCACAACGGGAGATAATGTGTCGGACTCCTGAACCGGGGTACCATCACCTGAAAGGGCCGAGCTGTCTGTGTTATCTAAGATATTCTCTTCTGTTTCTTCAGTTGTGTCAGTAGTTATATCAGTCTCTTCAGGAATAGTGATGTCCGTATCAATATCCTCTGCTGTAGTTGATTCTTCTTTCTGTTCTTCTTCCTGTACTATTTCATCGTTACGCTGCAGAACCTCCTGCTGTACCGTCTCCGGAGCATTGGTGTCCTCAATTACGTTAGCCTGTACTTCGGCAAGAGTCTTCTTTAACGCATCAATTTCGTAGTTTTGCTGTGCAATCTCCGCAACAAGATTAGCTATTTCTTCTTTCTGACTGTCTTCAATTTCAATGTTGTACTCATTGGAAATGTTGTTAACTACATTATTGATTTCTTCTATGTTGGTAATGTTATTTTCTATTGTTTCGTACTTTGTTTCGTTTACGATCGCAATGGCATTGCTCTGGCCTACCTGTTCCGAAAGACCTGCGGTTACTACCATCTCGCGATTTGCTAATTCAACCTTTGCCTCATCCAGCGTTTCTCCGCTTGCCTGTTGATAAGCAAGAATGATGCCGGTTAATGCGCCCGTGCCTGATACGACAATAGGGCTCGCTGCAACTACCTGGCAATTGGTTACACCACAGGTGGAAAGTGTCGTTGCGATCATGTTACAGGTAACATAATCAAGATTTGCGGTCTTAACCTGAATACCTCCTGATGACGTCGGTTTCACGTAAGAACAGCTGAATGTCCTGTCTCCGATCTGTTCGAGTGGAATATATGCTCCCAGGTAATAACGTTCCTGGTCATTATTAACATAGATTATCTCAACAGAATTCTCGTCGACGCCGAAATATTTAAGCATTTGGGCCTTCTGTTGAAGGCTTAAATCGTTTCCAAGTGTAACTACTCTTGTTGCATCAGCAAATGAAGGAACAGCTAAAAGAGCGGATAATGCTATTGTTATCAACGCCGTTGAAATTTTCTTTTTCATTTTCTTTTCCTCCTATTATTCCTATTATACGATCATCATCCTGAAACGGCATAATAAATCAGGGGTTGAATTAAAAAGTCACTTGATAAAATCGCACTCTGCCTGTCTGTCCTTAAGGGTGTGCCTTACGCTGCGGTATATCTCATACGCATCGGATGCCTCCCGCACCTTATTACAATAAGACGTAAGATCCTCTGCGCAGTCACTCCAGTTAAATACTCTCCTGACACGACCTATGATCTCAGGACTGTAGAACCTCTCAATTACGGCAAATGCCTCATCAAGTTCATTTCCCGACAGCATGCTCCTGGCAGCCGTTTCCAGTGCCGCCAGATATTCCTTATCTTTATTGCAGATCCTATTCAGTATCAGTATACATTGCAGTGCTTCCTTCCATTTTTCAAAATGAAAGGCCAGACACGCCTCTATATAGCGGTATGCCGCAAGATCATCCTCAGGGCTCATCATAAGTGGCAGTCTCATGGTATAACTCAGCGTATTTTCCAGAGCGAAATTCTCCTTGTAGCGCAGATAGCTGTATAACGTCCTCAGCTGGCTGTCGTCTGCCTCTGTCAGATTGCTTAGTATCTCTGAGGATTTGTGCAGTGAATTCTTCTCCTTAAGACGTGTAAGTCCGTAATTATAGATCTCACTAAATCCCGGGACTATGATCTGATACGACGGAAACTGCAGATATCCGCATTTTCTTACATATATCTCATATCCCATATCCTGGTAGAGTTTCCTGCAATAATCAAGGAGCTGTGCATTATCCATACCTGTTCTGTCCGGGAAAGGCACGAACTCATACTCACTTTCTGCAGTGAAAAACTTATAATAATATTTGCCGCTTGCGCATTTTACGACATTGTGAATATTGTCATGGGTAAGGACCTCTGCCCGGGAGTACGCGATCGTCGATGTCGAACTTGCATCCTCGAAGTTTCTGCCCTGCAGCATTTCGGTAAGACAGCGCTCCAATGCAATCTCAAATACAGGATGTGCGCCGAACTTTACGATATACCTGTGACTATGCCTGCTGAGAAACGCAGCCGCAATGACAGGAAAACCGGTTCCCAAGGAGCAGTCCTTCACGATCAGCTCGCATTGAGATTTCTGACAGATCTCCCTTATCATCTCATAGGCTTCAAATTGCTGCAGATAATCATCCGGAATAGTAGGCGGTGTTATACATTCTGTCAGGATACGAAGGTTATGGTTTCTCTCCATAAGTTCTGATAACCCCTGAACCAATGCTTCCTGCTCACTGTTGCCTGCACAGGTTCCGTTAGTGGCATAGACATCTCTAAGCAGCGGAAGCGGCATATACAGTACCTTCCCGCTCGTTATGTTTCGGAATGGGATGGCCGAGAAGTCCTTTGTTTTATCCAGAGTGTGTTCGTATCTGCAATAACTCAGGATTTCATCTGTCCCAGCCGCACCCAGCCTTTTCGCCAGCGGCTGCAGCTCATCTCCATGCTCTTTGGTATATTCGGCAATAGTATATTCCCGTTCAGACGGGTCACTTATAAATCCCTTGTATTGCTCCAGTTCATCATCAATCTTTCCTACATAGATGTATCCTGACTGAAGTCGTTCCATAAATTCGGCGTACCCGCTTGCCAAAGCAAATTCACGGGTTACGCCCTTACCATTCTGCCCGATACTGGTGCCTGCTATCTCGATCCGAGTCGAATAGCATCCGTTGATGCCGGAATCAGACCACTTCTCAACAGTGAATATCCCGGCATCAAACAATGCGGAACGTATGCGGTTTACGGTAGCCAACGGCTGCGCTTCTTTAAACTTAGCGTCTATTAACATCCAATAGTTCCTTCTTCTATGCCATGTAGTCCTGCAGGTTTTCCAACAATTCACCCTGATCCGGGATATTTGTCTTGAGTGCAGTCTTTATTTTCCTGGTTATTTCAGATATATGCGGATACATACACATTCCGCGTTCATTCGTCTCGCAGTGCTCACAATCGTAGCAGTTCATTGTCGGATACATTTTCGCTAATGTCTGCTTCGGATCGGATAAGGCATCTACAACCTTCTCTGCTACATCCTCCTTAAAGAGTTCCTTAATGATCTGGTTGCAGTCATCTGCGTCCAGTCCGATCGCACGGTGATGCATATATGCCCTGAAACAGCGATAGAAATCCTTTTCTTCCTCTGTTCCCACCTTGTCATAATATGCATATACCCTTGCCGCTTCTGCTTCAGCTGCGGCGTAATTGCCCAGTGCATACTGACAACATGCCATCATGTGCATGAATCCTGCATCCCCGCCCGGGAATTTATTGTTAAACGGACGTGCACATATCCATGCAATACGGTTTTCAATCACGGATGCCCTCTTAAAGGTCATGTATCTGACAATCCTCTTAATCTCTTCCTCACTGAGATCATGCAGGTGACCCATAGTTTCATAGACCTTGCCGTAGGTCCTTAATTCCCTAAAACGAAGCTGATCTATCGGATAGATCTCACTCATTCCCGGAACAATGGCAACGTAGGTGTGGAAGCCAAGATAAGAAGAATCATGAATAAGCAGCTGATAACCTTCCTGGTGTATGAATCCGATCATACGTTTTAACATCTCTGCATTGCTCTTGCATTCGCTCTCCTCAAATGGCGTAAACTCATAATCCGGAGTTCCTATCAGCAATTCCTTCGGATATGCACCCTCTCCCATCTTCATTGTGTTCAGCATGTTATCTCTGCTTCTGATCTGATCATCCAGACCTACATGACTGATCCTGGTAAACTGCTCCAGACGGCGTCCCTGGAAAGCCTCTGTCAGGGTACGCTCAAGGGCAACTGAAAACGTAGGATGGGACGCAAACTTCACGCCAAAGGTTCCTGTCTTTTTATTTATAATAACAATCGCAACTACCGGCAGTCCTCTTCCCAGGGAGCAGTCCTTGACGATAACCTTGTAATTGCCGTCACTTTCAATCTGATTGATTATATTGTCCAATAAAGGAATCGTTTTAATGTAGCTGCGCGGAACAGTCGGTGGACAGATGTGCTCCATAGCGATCTTGGTGCCTGCGTACCTTTCGAAGATCTCCGAAAGACTCTGTACCAGTGCCTCCTCCATAGTATTACCTGCTGCCATTCCGTTGCTTCCGTATATAGCGAATAACAGGCGATGAGGCAGATATACCACGCGGTTGTTATCCACATCAGCAAATGGTATACATGAGCACTCATAGTCATTCTTCTCACCGCATATGTTGCAGAAGCCCTTCAGCATGTAGATTTTGTCCAGCTCATCTGTGTATCCCAGCTCTTCAAAAACATGATTTATAAAGCTGTTGTTGTCTCTGACGATGGTCTCAATAGGTACCTGTTTTTCATCAGGAAAACGGGAAAAGCCTTCAAACTCATCGTCTTCCTTAGACAGTATGCATGTGTTTATAATATTATTTTGTATACGCTCCATTAATTCAGCATATCCGCTTGTAAGGGCGTAAGCCGGGTCGGTACCCTTACCATTTGTTCCCAGCTGTGTCGGGTATATAGATACTCGATTTGAATAGCATCCGTCATACTCATTATCAACCCACTTATGCATAACTGTAAGACCCATGTCATGCAATATGCCCTGAATCTTATATAATGTATCTGCAGGTTTGCTGTCTTTATATTTACTGTAATCTGATTTATTCATTTTTATTTTATCTCTTCTTTCCTGTTATTAATACATTGGCTCCGCCGTGCCATTCCCATATTTCATTTTCATCCGGATGTGCTTTATAAAAACTGCGTTTTTCCTCCATCAAGTGCAGATACTGCTCTGCATCCTCAGGCGAGAACAGATTGCGAGCCTCCTCGATCTTCATATATACCGCCAATTTCTCACGCTCAGCCTCTATCAACTTATTAAGATGATCCATTCGCTCCTCATATGACAGCGTGGCGTTGCTGAGAGAGAACAGCTTACCTATAGGAAATGCACTGACTTCCTTCAGTCCGGCCGCAGCGAACAGATGTGGAATCTTAGCAGAAGGCAGGTCGTTGGCGTAATTTTTTATGGGATTTATCGCCTCGTACATTCTGCAGAGCTTAACAGACAGTTCACGCAGCGGCCTGTTCCAGGTGCATTCGCTGTCATAATATCCTCCATGAAATACCTCCGGCATAAATGACATTGCCGTAATGGAAGATACTGTGCCGTCTTTCTTGCACACCCTCATCATCTCCTTAAGTGCATCCTCAGGCTCCGGGACGCTTGTAAGGAAGGTATGGCTTGTAACCACATCAAATGTCTCATCATCAAACGGAAGCTCACGCGCATCTCCCTGAATGAAGGTAAGATCTAAGCTGCCATTTTCTTCATCACGGCATGCATATTCAACGAAGCCCTTATCGTATTCCAGACCTGTAACATGGATACTCGGCTCACCATTTGCTAAAAATCGGCTGAAGTATCCTGTACCGCAGCCGACATCCAGCACGGCGCAACCTTCCGTTACGCCGCAATATTTGAGAATTGCAGGTCTCAATTCTTCACTTATCAGATGTCTTCTGGTTACATCCAGATAGAACGGGTTCTGAAAATACTCAGACCATGCAAGCACTGTTTTAATTCCTTTCAAAGTTACAATTTTTATATCCAAACTCAACTGATAAATAACGGTTGGTGATCACTGCATTACATAGCTGCAGCCCATATTGTCAATGTGAAGAACACATCGTCCAGGGTAACGCCATCGAATCCTGCAGCAACCTTCTCCAGATCATCATCAGAAAGCTCACTTGATTCTCTGAACTTGTATATTGCGTCCTTGAATTCCTCCAGTGTAACACCGGCACCTTCTCCGTCCAGCAGTTCATATGCTTTTTCTATATCCTTTACTTCTGCAATCTGCTTAACAAGTTCAGGATCACTTCCGAGTTTCTTGGTCATCAGAATAATTTTCTCATTCATAATAATCGTCTCCTTTTCCTCAAAAATCACAAAATGCGATTGTAGTATAATATATTATACGATATGATTTTGCAAGAATCTAAAAATATTGCCAAATTCAAAAATCCTGCGCAATTACCCGTATATTTTAATGTTCGGGCTCCAGGTCAACCCTCTGCCTTTCTACCAGCTGAGCGAAAAATCCTCCCTGTGCAATAAGCTCATCATAGCTTCCATCCTCTATGATCCGTCCCTTATCTAATACTATTATACGATTACAATGCTTTATGGTCGATAAACGATGGGCTATAACGATGCGAGTACACTGAAGTGAATCCAGAGACTCGGAAACTACCTTCTGTGTTATATTGTCCAGAGCCGAGGTGGCCTCGTCAAACATCAGTATCCGCGGCTTATTTGCTATGGCGCGGGCGATCATGAGTCGCTGCTTCTGGCCTCCCGATATGCCTCCTGCACCCTCTGCAATAACCGTATACATACCCATAGGCATGGCACGGATATCGTCAGCGACCCCTGCCATCTCTGCTGCCTCCCATGCGGCATCCATACCCAGCTGCGGAGCAGATATAACTATATTGGAATAAATATCTCCCTGGAACAGCCTTCCGTCCTGCATTACCGTACCGATATTGCGTCGCAGGGATCTTAGGTCAAGGGATGCCAGATCTCTGCCATCGTAGTATATCGCACCCTTTTGAGGAGTCTCGAATCCTAACATAAGACGCATGAGCGTTGATTTGCCGCAGCCTGTAGAGCCTACGATTGCCACATACTGACCAGGCTTTACCTTAAGGCTCAGGTTATCTATGATCTGCGGGCCATCATCGGTATATCTGAAGGACACGTTATTAAGCTCTATTGCTCCGCTTAACTTCGTAACCATATGGCTGCCCTCGGAAATCTCCGGCTCGCCCTCAAGTATCGGCCGCATCAGCTCTACCACAGGAGTGATCTGTGCAAATTGTCCCATGGTATCGGTCAGAGTTATAAATGCTCCCATTATCATACTGTAAGCCGAGTTAAATGCATAATAATCGGACAATGATATATTGGCCTTGATTGTGCAGTAGTATGTAACGGCAGTTCCTACCAGCAGGATACTGCAGGAAAATACCTTGGCCAGCCTTATGAACACCGGCGGAGCATATAAGAACCTGGCCTGCGCGGTGTAGGTTTCGGCCCATTTAGAAAAAGCTCGTTTTTCTGCCCCCGCCAGTTTAATCTTCTGGACTCCCGTTATAAGGGCATACTCTAACCCGGCCTCCTTAAATGCCAGCTCCAGCTGCTGCCTGGATACCCTGAGCTGCACTATAGTGGTAGTTATGGACACTATCACCATACAGAGTATGACCAGCAGACCCGGCAAGGCGATTTCCGGGGCAAATGATACCATCTGCGTAATATATACGAGCGAGAACAGGCCGGTGAGAGCCGCCGACAATATGCTGTCTGCAAACACAGAGCACAACTGACTGATGGCGGTCACTCGTCCTGCCAGATCTCCCGCTGCATATCCTTTGAAAAATGATGCAGGCAAGGACATTAAACGCATCATACATGCAGCCTGCACCTGTATATTCATTTTGCTTCCGAACCGGCTGAGTACCAGCTGTCTTATGACGCCTATGAGCAGCTGAGAAAAGCTTACGCAGATAAGACATCCAAATACAGCAAAAAGCAGCTGCAGGCTCCTGCTGTCTACGACTGTGCCATATATCAGCTTATGCAGTCTGGGTATAATCGTTCCTATAATGGCCACCGCCAGGGAAGCCGCACCCACAGTTATAACGTCCTGTCTTGAGATGCATTTGGCTATATAGATCCAGAGATCCTTTATTCTTAATTTGCCCGATGGCAGCGGTCTGTAAAAACAGAGAGCCTCGGCATTAATGAGCCCTGCCGTACTTTTATTTAACTTTATAAACTTGCCGGACTGTACATCGTAGAAACGATATCCGGAAATGCCATTTGGCAAAAGCGCAACGGGCATACCATTGTCATTTCGGCTTCCGAGCATTGCTCCGAAGGCATTCTTGTACCACTCTCCCTCCAGATTGACGGTTCTGTGCATGATACCTGACGGACGCATGAGATACTCCAGCTGATCATTTATATCGTTAATGCCCTCCGGCAGTTCCACCGCTCTTATATGATAGAACTTCAATATCTCTTCAATGGCGTTTTTCGCCTGCATACGGTCATTTTGCAGTGCACGGGCAATGCGCTCGCCCATAACCACCCCCGCCATGGAGGCAAAGGCATTGGCGAAAGCCTCATCGTCATGTTTAATTCTCCCCCGTATCTGTTCATCGAACCAACCCATGTCCGGTGTCTCCTTTATTCATTTGAAATAAGCTGAGTATAAGCCCCGCCCAGTGCCATAAGCTCCGCATGAGTTCCTCTCTCAACTACCTTACCTTTGTCTAAAACTATGATCTCGTCACAGTCACGTATTGTACTTAATCTGTGTGCGACCACGATGCAGGTAATGCCCCTGTCATGTATCGATCTGACAACATTATATTCTGTTTTGGCATCAAGTGCGGATGTGGCCTCATCCATAATGATAATGGTAGGATCCTCTGCCAGCACTCTCGCGATCTCAAGACGCTGCCGCTGTCCTCCCGAGAGGTTTCTGCCGCCTTCAAGCAGTTTATTCTGATATCCGCCGTCACGCTGCATAATATCATCGTGAATCTGAGCATCACGGGCAGCAAGTATCATCTCAAAGTCCTCAATAGAACTGTCCCACATCTTAATATTATTAGCTATGGTATCCTCAAACAGGATTATATCCTGGTCTATGACTGAGAGCGATCCCGTAAATACATTGTGATCTATTTCACTTATCGGCTTGCCGTCGAAGAGTATCTCTCCCGACCAAGGTTTATATAAGCCTGATATGAGCTTGGAGAGAGTGGATTTGCCGCATCCGGACGATCCTACGAAGGCCACTCGCTGCCCCTGCTCCAGTGTCATAGAGAAATCTTCTATAAGCGGCGCATCGAGACGCGAATATCCGAATGTCACGTGTTTTAACTCAACGCGTCCTGACAGTTTTCTTAATTCAGCGCCCTCAGACGGCGTCTCACCGCTGTATTTAATGTCTGTAGGATATTCCATGACATCTTCTATGCGCTCCATATCGGTGCGCATCTCCTGAAGGTTCTGTGATGCCTCTACAAACTGGGTAGCAGGTGCCATAAAGGCGCTTAAGAAACCGGAAAATGCCGTGATCATACCGATGGTCCACTCACCCTTCTGGCACAGATATACGCTGCCCATAAGTACAATTGCATTAGCAAGCATGGAAATCGTTGACGGGACAAGTCCCATATAAGCATTGATTTTATTAAATTTCACAGTTCCCGCATTGGCGCCGGCCTGATAACCGGCCCATTTTTCAAAATATCCGCTTTCTGCTCCGGAAGATTTGATGGATTCGATCATTCCGATGCCGGCAACCGTAGCGCCCATGAGTTTGCCGTTATCGCGGCTGATAACTCGCGTAATATCCACACGCTTTTTAGAGATATAATGACCGACGATCAGATTGATAACTATTGAAATTATTCCGATAAGTGACATGATCCAGCTGTAACGGATCATGAAGAATATATAGAAAATAAGCATACCTGCCTGTATTAAAAGCGGGGCAAAGGTAGCTATGATCTCACTTGCTATGGTTTCATTTTTGCTGCGGCGTCCTGCTATATCTCCCGCCATTCGCTGGGAGAAGAATTCCATCGGCATTCTGAGCACATGCCACATGTATTCACTATTGGCCACTATGGCTATCTTGCCGTTAGCCTTAAGAGAATAGGTGGCCTGTATCCAGGATGTAATGATCTGTAGGACAGCAAGCGCAGATATGCCTATCATAAATGGCATAAACCACTCCGGATCATTACCTGAGAGCAGTCTGTCTGCAAATACATTTGAAAATCCCGGCGTAATAATACCTATAAGAGACATTATCATGGTTGTTATAACCACAAATGCGAATACACTTCCGGTACCCTCCAACTGCTTTGCGAAAAATTTCGTGAGGCTCTTAGGCTTGCCCTGAGGCTCGAAGTCCTCCTCCGGAGCAAACATTAAGCAGATTCCCGTAAATGACCGGTCAAATACCTCCATGGAGACACTGTATGTTCCCTTGGCCGGATCATTTATGACAGCCTTATCTCCTTTAAATCCGTTTAAAACCACGAAATGATTAAAATTCCAGTGTATTATGCACGGAAACTTTCCTCTTTCTCTGAGGATCGCCGGCTCGTATCGGTATCCTTTGGCGCTAAGTTTATAATTTCTCGCCGCCTTAAGCACATTTGCTGCTTTTGATCCGTCTCGGGACACTCCGCAGTCAACGCGCACCTGTTCCAGAGGAATCCATTTCCCGTAAAAGGCTAGTATCATGGCAAGACAAGCTGCGCCGCACTCCAGTGCCTCCAGCTGTATAACGACAGGCACCTTGGCAACGCCTGATTCAAGCGGCTTCGATGGTATTTTTCTGAACATTCCCATAATCGCCCCTCTACCTTGCAATAAATGATATCGGATGTACGCGTTCAACCGTGAGTTCTTCTGCATAAGCCCCATCCGGCATATTGTCTATCCTGAGTTCAACTTCGTAGCAATAATCGTCCTCACTAAGGCCTGCCTGATACAGCAGATAAGAATTGGCCTTATCACCGGCTCTGACCGGCTTATCACTGATGCTGAGGATGCTGCCTGTATAAGAACCGACAGTAAATGTCATGCCCTCTTCCAGAAGACTGATTCTGTCCTCAGAAATATAACCGGCTGCCTCGCCGTCGCTTACAACAATGCAGGCCGGAACCTTGGTCTCAACGATTCCGAACACACCCCATGTAAGCGCTCCAATAAGTAGACATATAATCGCGGCAAGTATCAGCCAGACACCAGGATTGGCAACTCTGATATACTCATTGAGCTGCTCCGGGGAATTTACTCTGCTCAGACTTGACCTTCTAAAAAGTTTATCATTCATAATGTTCTCCATTCTGCTTGCGCTCATGTAAAATCTGTAACCGGGAGCCCACCTGCAGGTCAGACACACTTGTGCTGGTCGATATTTACACTGTCATCAGAACCCTGATGCTGCATTAAAACTCAGCCGCCAATACTTCAGCCATCGTCGGTATCGCACCTGCTGCACCCATCTTTCTGACTGCCAATGATGATGCCCTGCTGGCCGTATCCAGTGCTTCCCTGATATCCTCGCCTGCTGCACTCATCGCAGTTACATATCCCGAGAAGGTATCCCCGGCACCTGTTGTGTCCACTGCCTTGCACAGATATGCACGCTGACGTATAAATGTTCCGTCTTCATTCAGTATGATGGATCCATCTGAACCCAATGTAAGAATAGTGCGGCATTTAGGCCACAATCTCTTCATCTCACGGCATATCTCCTCAGGGTCGGTCTTTCCCGTCATCTGATTGCCTTCGATCTCATTTATAAACAATTCATCAACGTACTGATAAATATCTGATATAGCAAGTTCCCTGGTCATCGGTGACGGATTAAATACCACCTTCATGCCATTGGCCTTGCATTTCTCCATTGCCAGCTCTACATTGCTGATCTCATTTTGAAATACCACATAATCACCAGCCTCGAAATGCTTAACCACCTCATCGATGTATTCCTCATCCACCATGCCATTAGTTCCGGCATGAACGATAATGCAGTTCTGAGCCGTACCATCTTCTATCTGTATAATGGTGTGACCGCTCTTGTTAACAGGATCTATCTTAAGCAGCTCCGTGTTAACTCCTGCATTTTCCAGACACTCCTTCAGCATCATACCATCGGTCCCGATGATGCCCGCATGCCATACATCAGCACCGGCCTTACTAAGAGCAACAGACTGATTCAGTCCCTTGCCGCCCACAGTAACCACCAGACCGTGATCCGATATCGTCTCCCCCGGTGCCACAATGTGGTCAAGTTTGTAATTATAGTCTATGTTTAATGATCCGAATGATAATACCTTCATACCGTTATCCTCATATTATCTTGTCATGTACTGTTTCAATCTGCGTCGCTTTCCAGATTTCAATTGCGCACTGGGACGGCGCGGTCACTGCGAGAAATCCATCAGCGAAGGCGATTTCGAGCAGTGAACCGCATCGCCGAGGTTCACAGCGCGCATCGCGATCTTCAACTGCGCCGCTCTCACCCTGCCTGGCATCAGTTGCGGCTAAACTCCTCCAACTGCAGTCCCGGCGTCCTCTCCAACGTCATCTTTATACTCCAACTGTTGATCCACAGCAGCAGCGGATTGCCCTTCATATCCACGATTTTCTTCATATCACTGGTGCCGCTGATAGAATTAACATCGATCTCATCTTTATTAGCAATCCACCTGATATGCTCATAAGGCAGTGGCTCTAGCCTGATCTCGACGCCGTACTCGCTCTGCATCCTGAACTTCAGCACATCAAACTGCAGCACGCCGACCACGCCAACGATGATTTCTTCCATACCGCTGTTGAATTCCTGGAAGATCTGGATTGCACCTTCCTGTGCGATCTGTGTCACACCCTTCACATACTGCTTACGTTTCATGGAATCTACGATCCTGCACCTTGCGAAATGCTCCGGTGCAAATGTCGGAATTCCTTCATATTTGAATTTTTCTTTCGATGTGGTCAGCGTATCGCCAATCGAATATATTCCCGGATCGAATAATCCGATAATATCTCCTGCGTAGGCTTCCGTCACCATCTTACGCTCATCTGCCACCATCTGCGTGGACTGCGTAAGCTTCAGCGATTTTCCTCCCTGCACGTGATATACTTCCATGCCTGAGGTGTATTTGCCGGAGCATATGCGTGCAAATGCTATCCTGTCCCTATGATTTTTGTTCATATTGGCCTGTATCTTGAATACAAATGCTGAAAAGTCCTCGCTGAATGGGTCAATCTCGCCCTTGTCAGACATTCGACCTCGCGGTGCATACGTCATCTTAAGGAAGTGATCTAAGAATGTCTCAACGCCGAAGTTGGTGAGCGCTGATCCGAAAAATACTGGGGACAGCTCACCTTTTGTTACCTGTTCCAGGTCGAATTCGGCTCCTGCACCGTCTATAAGTTCCAATTCCTCAGTCAAGGTGTCATATCTGGCCTGACCGATTTCATCTGCCAGTGCAGGATCGTCTATCGCAATGGTCTTGGAGGTGCCTTCCTTGGTGCCGCTCTGGGTATCAGCAAATGTCAGCACGCTTCTTGTATTTCTGTCATACACGCCCTTAAATTCCTTACCCGAGCCGATGGGCCAATTGATAGGATATGTGGCGATGCCCAGTTCTGTCTCTATCTCGTCTAAAAGATCGAAGGTGTCATTGGCCTCTCTGTCCATTTTATTAATGAAGGTAAAGATGGGTATGTGTCTCATAACGCAGACCTTGAAGAGCTTCCTGGTCTGTGCCTCGACACCCTTGCTGGCATCGATGACCATGACTGCTGAGTCCGCTGCCATCAGCGTTCTGTAAGTGTCCTCTGAGAAATCCTGGTGTCCCGGCGTATCCAAAATGTTAATGCAATATCCGTTGTAATTAAATTGAAGTACTGATGATGTAACAGAGATTCCTCTCTGCTTCTCTATCTCCATCCAGTCAGAGACTGCATGTCTTGCTGTTGCTTTACCCTTAACTGAACCTGCCAGATTAATTGCCCCACCGTACAGCAAGAACTTCTCTGTCAGAGTTGTCTTGCCTGCGTCCGGGTGCGAAATGATCGCAAAGGTTCGTCTCTTCTCTATTTCCTGTTTTAAACTCACGCCTATCTGATCCTTACTAATTCTATGATTGTTGCTATTTCTATATGTGTATCTATATATAAAATTTCTCAGAACCAGATGAATTTATAAAAATCAACTCATTTCGCGAGACATGGCTCGCTGATTTTTATAAATCCATCTGGTGAACTTACATACAAGTAAAACAAATGTTTCTAAGCTGTAATACTGTGTATATGGGTGTTCTGAATAATCATCTCTAGCTTGTTTTCTATGCAACATAATCACTGTCACAAGAAACCGTTGCCGTTTGCTTAAAATTTCTTTGTCCTGCGACAAGAACTTTTTATTTTTTCGACTAGCTGTCTATCTGCTATAATACAAACTAGACAGCTAGCGACCCATATAATTTTACTAGACAGCTAGTTGTTGTCAACTAATATTTAAAAAAATGGACAGCCCTTCATTTTCTTCTATTATTTATCTGCAAAAAGGGCTGCGTACCGTTGGCCTATAGTCAACAGTGCAGCAGCCCTTTTAAACTTTGTAATTTTTAATTCAATCCGACAATCCAAACATGGTATCTAGCAGATGCTTACCAGTTCTGGTTTCGAAGACCTTGTTCCTGAAATTAATGATTGCCTCCTTCTTCAGATCATCCTCCATGGCATTTACAAGGAAGTCTGCTTCCAGAAGGATCCTGTAGTCAAGACCATCCACATTCTCATATGTGTGGTGGTGAGCTATCAGATAGCACACGCGCTCAGTTTCTTTTGCTGTGACCTCCGGAAAATCTGCCAACATATCTCTGGCATATGCCGGACCTTCCTTTTCCTGAAGTTTTCCGTCACAACGGCCATACTTTTCTTCTGATGGCCTGATGCCGATATCGTGCATTATGGATGCAATATCCAGAATTCCGCGGGTCTCCTCATTCAGTCCTTCCTGCACTGCGATTACGTGTGCGAATTCATACACCTTTATAAAATGCTGAATCCGCTTAGGATCCCCGGCATTAAATTCGGTCATTTTTATAATCAGCTCGTCTGTGATCATTTGAAATAATCTCCCTACTTCTCTTGTTAAATATTTCAGTTCATACTAGCCAATCTCATCAGCACTTCAACTCGTACTAACCAGTTTCATCGAAACTACAGCTTACGCTAGATACTTCTGTAAATTATCAGCCTGCATTGAACAGTTCTGCCAGCGTATCTGCATGTTCTTCGAATACCGTCAGCACTGCTCTGTTCCAGTGTCTTGCATCCCTGGTGCTGCTGCCGAATACATAATCCTCCTGACCGTAGTCGATAACATCGAATCCCGGCACTGCCTTGCTGGCATTATCTGTTCTGTATTTCACCGCATCAGCCAGGCTGAAGGATACATTCTTAATATCCTCGTAATTTACCCAAGAAGTAAGGTCGTCGCCCGTCGGTTCCTCAGCATCGCCATTTTCGGTAAGAGGTGCTGCCTCTTCCTTAACTGCCTCAACTCCGGATACATATTCGCCGTACATCTTGTCTACGTAATATGCAAATGAACTGCCTAATATCTCTGACGGCACATGTCCGCCGTTCCACTGCCATTCAATGTCAGCGTCAGTGCCGGCATTTAAGAATGCAATCTGCAGATTCAGTGATGCAAACATTGACATATCGCCTTCAGCTGCACCCATCATAATGCGGATCCACTGAGGTCCGTTTGTACCATCAGCTCCGATATAATTAAGCGGATTATAAAGCTCTACCTGGTTGTTGCCATATCTGTCTCCGGCCTCTACCTCTTCTATGTCTTCCTTATAAGATGCCACCATGTCGTCAAATGTAGCATAATTAGCAGAATCCACTGTACTGCCTGTTCCCTGGGTCGTTCCGGCATCCGGCGTTCCTACCAGCATGGTGTCTCCTGTGCTGTTTGCTGCAACATCAGCATTTGCTATGGCATCGCCGCCCGGTGCTGCCTCCGGTGCTTCCCCTGCTGATTCTGCGCCGGCTGATTCACCGCCTTCAGATGCACCCGGGGCGCCGCCCTGCGGTGGTGTTCCACCTGGGCCGCCGCCTGAACCGCCTTGTGATTTTGCAGCATACCTGCCTTCAATGAAAGCATTTGCTTTATCTTCTGATGTCATCTGTGCCACTGCCTCGCCACTCAATGCTCTTCCGTTCTCATCAAACCAAGTCCATCCCTCGGCATAGTCCAGATTATCCAGATACCACTGAAGATTCTGTGTAAACTCTGCCAGATATAAGTCCAGATATGTACCGCCATAGCCATTTGTATCTGCGTACTTCTCGGCGTCATATTCAATCGTAAGTGCCACCGTATCCTCCAGGTCACCATCCCCGTTCAGATCGAATCCTACCTGTGACTCTTCCACTGACAGATTCTTATCGTTGATATATGTCATATACTCTTCTGAGAGATATGAAGCCACCTGTTTCTGGAACGGCGAATTAAAATCGTAGGTCGTATCCATGTAATACTCGAAGGCCATACTTATATCGCCCTCAGCCAGGGATGTGATTGCCGAATATGCCACGCAGCCCCATGCACCGTCTGAAATCTCATGCTCCACGCCGTCGATGGTCACAACATTTGCATATGAACCGTCCTCATTGCGATAGATTCCTACTGCACCTGATTCGATCTCATAATCATAGAAGTCCTGTGCATCTCCCGTTGCCGCAAACATCGTTGCATGTGCGCCGCCGCCTGAGCCGCCTGTGGTTACCAGATGCTCAATGCTTCCCGGCAAATTTCCCAGCAGCACGTTATATCTGATAAATCTTGCTGCGTTCTTCTGATCCACCAGGCATAGAGGTGCATCACCTGTATAATATATGTTTCCGTCAGCATCTGTGGCAGTATCCTGCTTGCCCCTGTTGCCACAGGACACATTGATATAACCATTTGCAGCATAAGTCGTTGCAGCCTTGCTGTTATTGGAGGATCCGTATCCTGCCGCACCGGTATTTAATATAATCGGTGCCGTAGCTGCTGTATATGTCTGTCCGTTCGGGCTTACGATCTGTGCATCATAGTCAATCACAAGTCTTCCCTTTACAGCTTCCGTATATACCTGTACACCGGCAGCTGCAGCATTTTCACCTGCTGCCACATCAGCCGTACCATCTCCGTCAGTGTCGATACCCTTCACATATGCTCCCGGCACACATACCGATACGCCCTGCTGGCCTTCCAGTTCCGGATATGCCACCGCTGTCACCACTGACATCACCCAGGCATCAGCCGACTCATTGTAACTCCATTCCTGATTTTCATTGTTTGCCAGATTCAGGGTCTCTTCGATGTACTCCTTGTCGGAAGCTACTGTCTCCTGCCCGTTTTCTGAGCCTGTCAGCTGCCCACCTTCCGCGGCGTAAGTACACATCCCCACTGCCATGGTTGCCACGAGTACCGCTGCCATGATCCTTCTCTTTACCATTGTAAAACCATCCTTTCCATATTTATTTTTATTTTACTTTCCCCTATAAATGTTATAAAAGTGCATTCATGTTCACATAACGCCTGCACTAATATTCACATAATAAATCAAAATGTACTTTAAAATCTCGCCTCTGCTTAGCAGGACATGAGCTCCTCTGCCAGTTCTTCCAGCTGCTTAATGTTCTCCTCGCTCACACCTGACATAATTGACACATTCGTCTGGGTATATGTAATGTTCTTGCAGCCCTCGAACATCTTCGTCATTACCTTAACTGCCTGCGGAGCCCAGCTTCCGTTCTCGATCATGCCTATTGTGCGGTTCTTATACCCACGTTCCGTAAGATGCTCAATAAACTCTCTCATAAATGGGAAAATATCCCCATTATATGTGGTTGTTGCCAGCACCAGCTTGCCATACCGGAATGCTGCCTCCACATCCTCAGCCATGTCCGTGTGTGCCAGGTCAAGAAGCTCTACCTCCGGGCAGCCCTTAGCCTCAAGCTGCTGCGCCAGGATATTTGCTGCCTTGGCTGTATTGCCATATACGGAAGTGTAGGCGATCACAACGCCTTCCGTCTCCACACCATAGCTGGACCAGATATCATACAGATTGATGTAATAGCCCAAGTTCTCTGTTAATACCGGTCCGTGCAGAGGGCAGATAATCTGAATGTCAAGTCCTGCTGCCTTCTTCAGCAGATTTTGTACCTGCACACCGTATTTGCCGACGATACCTATATAATATCTTCTGGCCTCACATGCCCAGCCTTCAGGATCTTCTATGTCATTTGCACCAAACTTACCGAATCCGTCTGCTGAGAACAGCACCTTGTCGCAGGCATCATAGGTCACCATAACCTCCGGCCAATGTACCATCGGCGCAGCCACGAATGTCAGCTCGTGCCTGCCCAGGCTTAATGTGCTGCCTTCCTTGATAGAGATTCGTCTGTCAGCATAATCATTTCCGAAGAAGTTCTTCATCATGACAAATGCCTTGTCTGAAGCTACCACCTGGGCATCAGGATACTTATCCATAAATACCGTGATGTTGGCTGAATGATCCGGCTCCATGTGCTGCACAATAAGATAATCCGGGGTTCTGCCGCCCAGTGCTTTCTCAAGATTAGCCAGCCACTCATCACCAAAATGTGCATCAACCGTATCCATGACTGCGATCTTATCATCCATAATTACATATGAATTGTAAGCCATGCCACGAGGCACAATATACTGTCCCTCAAACAGATCTATATCATGATCGTTTACTCCAATATATTTAATATCATTCGTTACTTTCATTTTTCATCTCCTGTAAATTATAAATATTTTCTACTTTTTATCATGTGTCCACGCCTATGGATTCATTTACATGTCGCTATCAAAAGACATCCCCCAGACTTAATCGTCGTTTTTCACCCTTGCCGCACTTAGGCTTTTTCACCTGCCTGTTCTTCCCAATAAACATAAATGAAAAATTTTTCTGCGAGAATGGTATAGTTATCTAAAAAACATCATACTAGCACATACGGGTGGCTGAAATTCTCAGCCACCCGCACTTGCACTAATTCCATACCCGCAGCCATTGTGGCTCACGATATTTCATTATATTTTATCTTACCTTATCTTTGATCTCCTGCTGTACTTTTTCAACAAATGCCTCAAGAGTCATGGTTTCATTTTCAACCTGATCTCGCTTTCTGACGGAAACAAGACCATCCTCAGCCTCCTTGGCACCGATGATCAGCATATACGGCACACGGTCCACCTGCTGAGCCTCGCGGATCTTGTATTTCATGGTCTCGCTTCTGTCGTCTAACTGAACGCGGACGCCGCTGTTTTTAAGTTTCTCATAAACAGATGCTGCGTAATCGATAGATTTATCAGAAATCGGAATAACCTTAACCTGAAGAGGCGCCAGCCACAGCGGGAACTTGCCCTTAGTTTCTTCAATTATATAAGCCATGAATCTGTCTAATGAGCCCAATATCGCACGGTGAAGAACAACCGGCGTCTGCTCCTTAGAGTCGCTGTCGATATACTTAAGGTTAAACTTGGCAGGCAGACAGAAGTCCAGCTGACATGTAGACAATGTAATCTCTGCACCAACTGCAGGCTTAACATTTACATCCAGCTTAGGGCCATAGAATGCAGCCTCGCCGATCTCCTCTGTATAATCAATACCCAGATCGTTAAGTACGCGGCGCAGTGCATTTTCTGCATTGTTCCACATCTCATCATCCGGATGATATTTCTCGGTATCAGCCGGATCACGAAGTGACAGTACACATCTGTAATTTTCAATGCCGAAATCCTTGTAAACCTCGAATATTAAATCAACTACCTTGCCTACTTCGTCCTCGATCTGCTCAGGTGTTACGAACAGATGCGCATCATTCTGGCAGAAGTGACGCCCTCTCTCTATACCCTTTAATGTGCCTGATGACTCAAAACGGAAGTCATGTGCGATCTCGCCGATACGGATAGGCAGCTCCTTATAGCTGTGAGGTCTGTTAGCATAGATCATCATATGATGAGGGCAGTTCATAGGACGAAGAACGAAGTTCTCTCCCTCAACCTCCATGGCCGGGAACATATTTGCCTTGTAATGAGCCCAGTGACCAGAGGTCACGTACAGCTGAACCGTACCTACGCAAGGAGTCATAACATGCTGATATCCCAGCTTTCTTTCTTTCTCCTTAATATAATTTTCCAGCTCCTGCCATACGATGTAGCCGTTCGGAAGGAACATCGGAAGTCCCTTGCCCACAAGGTCGTCGGTCATGAACAATGCCATCTCCTTACCGATCTTCCTGTGGTCGCGGGCGCGCGCCTCCTCCTGCTCTTTCTCGTATTCGGCCAGCTCTTCCTTCGTTGCAAATGCGACGCCATTGATTCTTGTAAGCATCTTATTCTTGGCATCGTTCTTCCAATAAGCTCCTGAGCTCTGTGTCAGTTTGAAGGCCTTAAGAGCCTTGGTATAAAGGATGTGCGGACCCACGCACATATCAATGTAATCGCCCTGCTGGAAGAATGAGATCTCTGCATCAGCCGGCAGATCACCGATATGCTCTTCTTTATATTTCTCATGACGTTCCTTCATGAGAGCCACAGCCTCATCTCGCGGAAGAATAAATGAGCTGAATTTGAGATTTTCCTTAACGATCTTCTTCATCTCATCTTCGATCTTAACCAGATCATCGTCGGTAATCTTCTTGTCGCCAAGATCTACGTCGTAATAAAAGCCCTTTTCAGTGGCAGGTCCGTAGGCAAAATCTGCCTCCGGATAGAGCCTCTGGATTGCCTGTGCCATTATATGTGCTGCCGAATGGCGCAGTACATGCTGTTCTTCCTCTGCCGGACACTCTGCTACAGTACCATCCTTGTAAATAATCTTCATAATTACTATCCGCCTTTCTACTCATCAGACAAATCATTTGCTGTCATAGATTTCTTTCGGACAACATGATTTTTATCTATGCTTATACCATTAAAACACGGTGCGTATATCCTGAATTATTCAGCATTCGGATCAATGCCGGCTGTCTCATAGAAGTGGTCGAGCACGTAGTCTGACTTCTCGTCAGCAAAATATGCATCTGCATCTCTTTCTTCCTTAGGAATAGCGAAAAATCCCTCAACGTATTCGATGGCTGCCTGAGCCAGTCCCTCGATGTTATCCTTATCCATGAACCATCCCATCAGATACTGACCATGAACTCTCTCGCCGTCAATCTTAAGATCCAGAGTGTTCTTGTTGTTCTTCCAATGCGGCTTCTGCTGGATAACGCTGATTGAATACATCTCAGCGTTTTCGAATCTCTTAGGATACTCCTTAACCATTTCCTTGAAGCGCTCTTCTCTTGACTCAAGAATATATATATCTTCTACAAGTTTTTTAACAACCATTGCTCCCATTATAAAATTTCACCTTTCATTATTAAAGTTTTCATAACTGTTTAGATTTCAGCGCTATTCCAAACAATTATTTTTTATACTCATATAATATGCAACTGTTCAGAACACATTAGCCAAGCTGCAACCGCACTGCTTTTGCCCATGCGGTGCTATTACCAAATAAAATTTCATCAGCAGTCTCTGAAATGGCTGGCATTTCTCAACTGATCTATGACATTTTACCTGACCCTAAACAGTTACATATTATATTTGTTTTGTCTTAAAAAGACAATCTTCTTTTATCGCCCGGTTCTAATATTCCAGATATGTGGTTATTTCGCTCTCTCCCTTAGCGGCTCGATACTGAATATATGCATCGCTCAGCCTTCCCAGAGTTCTGTTGTATGATGAAATTGCTGAATAAGTATCGCTTGAACCCCAGCTCCACGGATCATCCGTGCCTTCCAGTGCGATGATCTGATATCCGTTACCATCCAGCTGTACCCAGGTAGGCACAATATTAACGCCGCTTACCTTAACCTTACCATTATTGAACTTCTCGAACGATACCTGGAACACAAGTCCGTCCTCGGTATAACCTCTGTTGCCGTCCTCATCCATAAGATCGGAACGCTGATTGCTCAGTTCATTGCCCATGGAGTACAAGCAGACAGTCTCATGCCCGTCAGCACTGGTGAGAGTATCAAACTTCTGTATTACATGGGGATGCCCGCCGATGATCACATCAACTCCCATATCACAGAGTTTTTGTGCCATCTCTGTCTGATAGTCATTAGGCTCATCCTGATATTCGGTGCCCCAATGAATGAAAATAACGCTGGCATCCACATTCAGCATATCCATGTAATCTAACTGCTGCTGAACATTTGCGTAGAATTCATCTAAATTCTCGTAATTAAATGTATTAACCAGGTTCTCTGCCTCATCCGACAGCGTGTTGAAGTTCAGCGAAATATATCCGTCCGTGTACTCGCGAGTATCATACGTGTAGCACAGCATTCCCAGCCTTATACCATTGACATTCTTAGTCATAAGATAATGCTCGTCAGTCGACTCACGGGTGCCCAGATGTTCGAGACCGTTTTCGTCCAGCACCTGCAGGGTTCTTGTAAGACCTGTATCCCCAGTGTCATATGTGTGATTGTTAGCCGTAAGGCAGATGTCTACTCCCGCATTCTTAAGTGCTGTCGCAATGGCATCCGGCGAATTAAATACGGGATAGCTCGAATATCCGTCTCCGTAGTCCGCACCTGCCAGGGTAACCTCCAGGTTGGCAAACATCAGATCCGTCTCCTCGTATACGCTGGATACATTGGAAAATACATTTGTGAAGTCGTATCCGTCCCAGGTGGCAGTTGCCTCCAGGATCGGTGAATGAAGCAGTATATCTCCGGTGGCTCCCAGCGACGCTGTTGATACCACCTTCGGTGATGCCGGAAGCGGTCTTGTATCCTGCACGACTGCTGTATCTTCATTATTGAAGTTGATAAGTCCAGTCTTAAGAACTACCACCACACCGGCCGCAAGAGCCAGGATAATGATGATCGCAGCTATCAGGCCGCCATGACTTTTCTTCTTTCGTCTCCTGGTATTTCGTGCAGCTGGTCTTCTGCTGTCTCGGTCATTGTATGCTCTTGTTAATGCTGTTCTGCCATCTCGATCGCCACGAGCCCCTGCAGATCCGGCAGCCCGTGTTTCTGTACGACCGCCTTGTGATGTTCTCGTTCCGTCTACTCTGGTGTCGCCTGATCTGGTGGTTCTGACCCTGCCTGCCTCCGCCTGAGCTGACCTAGATGTTCTTATATCTTCAGTCCTGTTAGCCCGTACTCTATTGCTTGACTCCGACCTGACTGAACGCTGTTTATCGCTATATTTTCCGAAATATTCATCTCTTGAAGATACTGATCTGTCGCCGGAATCTGTTCTTAACCTGTCGTCTGGTATATGTTTTGGTGATCTTTGTGCCATATTTGTTCTCCAATCACTGCTAAATCATTGTTAAATTGCCGGTATATTTGCCAGAAGGGTATGTCTCATCACTCTCTGGCATATGCCATAAACTTCGCTATGCAGTCAGTCATTCGAAGATTCCTGCACTAATGCGGCTGCACTGCCCCGGCACGCTTAAACAGTTTTCATTTCATTATCGCGCTCAGCCGCATCATATCTTTTTATGCCTAAATACCCACTTGCGCTGTATTCCATAACTGAATATAAACAAGCAGCCATCCACAACGCATTTAACAACTGTATGCCACAGACCAGGAACCTTGAGCAGCGTATCTGCGATGAGATTTACGCACAAGATAGAAATTGCAGCCTGGCACAGAGCCAGGATGTAATACCTGATGGTGGTCCGCTTCACATTGTCCACTGCCTTGAACACAACCTTACGGTTTACAACGTAGTTGAAAATCGACGATATAAGCCTCGATGCAACGCCTGCTATGATCTCCATCGTACTGTCATCTACCTTATGTTCTAGTATAAGCACCACCAGTGAATACACCCCGATGTCGATTATCCAGCTCAGGAGTGAGCTGCATATGAATTTGAAAAAATACCCCAGCACGATCTTGTAGATCCTGAAGGAATCCTTAAGCGGGTTAAAATGTGACGACTCGTTATCATTGATATAAATAGTTTCAATGGGAACCTCTTCATACGGAATATCCAGTTCCTTAATGGCGATTATCATGTTCGTCTCATACTCGTAACGATCACCCTTGAGTTCAGAGAACTTCTCAAAATATTTTGCTGGAATGATCCTAAGTCCCGTCTGAGTATCCTGAAGCTTAATCCCGCAGGAAAATCCGTATACAACACTGGACACCTTATTGCCAAACCTGCTTCTGAAGGGAATATTTTTGTCCGAGAATTCTCTGCCGCCGAATACCACCTCGCTGCTATTTTTCTCAAATGCAGCTACGCATCTTCCGATCGAATCCACGGTATGCTGCCCGTCCGCATCGGCTGTTATAGCAGCATCGATATCCGGTCTGTTCTCCGCCAGATATTTGAAGGCGGTCTTAAGGCCTGCTCCCTTGCCTCTGTTCACTTCATGCGTCAATACCGTAACCTGCGGATGCTCGGCGGCCTGCTCAAAATATTTCACAGTTTCCTGTGTGCTTCCATCATTTACCAACACAATGTTCTGATATCCTGATGCTACCAGCACATCCACAAAATCCGTCATCTTCTCATCCGGATTAAGTGTAGGTATTACAATTGCATAATTCATCTATTGTTTTTTCCTTTATACTAGAAGTCTCGCTCTGCTACTGTACAGACATTAATGTCCCGCCCGTACAGTAGTGCAGAAGACAACGCATCGTATTATTTGCAAATGCGTGCCGAAAGGGTATGCCCGTACGGGCATCAATCAAGTCATAGCAGTGTTATCTTCTGTCCCTGCCATAGGTCGCATTAGACGTTCTGCTGCTGTAACTTGAACGATCCGTCGGCGTGTAGCTTCCCCTGCTCTGTGCATCTCTTATGCCCCTGTATGAGGAATCTCTCTGATCATAAGCTCCGGCGCCTCTATATCCTGCCGTACCTCTTGTGCTGTAGCCATTCCTTGCACCAGATGCCGATCCGTAACTATTTCTTCCTTGCTGTGCAGAATTATATCTGCCGGACATTGCTCCTGTTCTTGAGTCCCTTTGCGGGAATCTGCCCGACTGTAAGCCTCCGGATGTATAACCATCTGACGACCTTCTTCTGTCATATCCTCCGGCCTGGCTGCTTCTTGACCGTCGACCGTCCGCCTGCGGATTTCTCGGCTGCATACTTCTTGTCGGTGCCGGTTCATATGCAGATCTGCTACGCTGATATGGTATTTTCGGGGTCTTACCTTTATTAATCTGTCTGTCCATATCCTTAATCTTGGCCCTGGATAATGAACTCAGCACAAGACCGATAATTATGGCTGCAACTATAACCGCAAGGATTATAAATATCGTAAGGGCTGTTGTATTTTTGCCTCCTGAAACAGTTGTCTTGCTGCTGTTTGTGTCAATCACGCTGTCAGCTGATGCTGTTTCAGTTCCCGCAGATGCATTTGCGTCAGCAGACACATCCGTACCATCTGCCGCCTCCGCGCTCGTCTCTTCCTGAGCCTGGGCCGCAAGTGCCTCCGCCTGAGCCTGTTTTTCCTGCTCATCGTACAGGGTAATATGTTCCATTACATCATTGCCGGTATCGGCACCTACAAGACTTCTGTAAAGGCCGAACTTCGCACAGTTAATCTCCGGATGCTCAGTGTCTACGCTTCCATCCGCCAGATATCCGTCAGAAACATAGAACCAGCACCACTGCTGGGACTGATGCTCCAGATATGCATCTGCTGCCACCTGATAAGCCGTTCTTCCGCCAAATGCTGCCAGGGGCTGCCTCAGATCCAACGTGATCTGACCATCAGAATACAGATGAAAATATGTCTTCGGAACATCCCAGGTTCCGTACTTTTCTGCCGACTCCGGGTACTGTGTCGCATCATTTGTGATCTTAAGCGCCTTCGCGATCATGTCTGCACTCCACATATGACCGCCATGACCATATTCGCCGTTTTCAAGATCCTGACCCACTACCACCTGCGGCTTAAACCTGCGAATGGTTCGAACCATGTACTCCAGGCTGCTGTCCTTGTCGTACTGCTGTGCTGCCTGATCGTAGGATTCGGAATATATATCCTCGAATTCTCCCAACTGCGGATAATGGGTTACACCCATTGCCCACAGACCGTTTAAGATCTCATGGGTCCTTATTGGCTCCGTCAATGACAGATCCGTAAAATAAGCCACCTGTACTCTTACATCGCCTCTGTTTATCAGTGTTGCGATAAGTCCGCCGAAGAATAAAACCTCATCATCTGCGTGGGTTGATACAAATAATACATCTGCCTCATCATAGCTTGCTTCCCACTTCTGAACAAATGAAGGCAGCTCTCCTGATGAAAATGCATATATATCAGCAATCGTAGTCTGCTCGCTGCCTATTACGACAGTTACGCTGGTGGCACCCTTGGCCTCTGATGGCAGCTCCACGAATTCATGCTGGTAGCCGTCCTTACCATATGTATAATCGGTGCCATTTACACGCAGCGTCCATTCGCTCGGGTAATACTCCCACAGAATATACAGTGAATCAATGCCTGCCTCATCGCTGATGGTTATCTCTGTGCCGGCATTAAAATATTCTGTCGTACTGTAGCTATTATCAGATATATTGGCACAGTCGCTTCCGTCTGTACTGGAAAATGTCGGTGTCAACTGGTCTGCATGCGCCTCTTCAGCCCCTATGCCTGCCAACGCAAAAAGCACCGTAAAGATCAGCGTTGCTGCAGCTGCATAAATTATATGTTTTGAATATTTAATAATCCTGGAATTTTGAATATTTTTTTGAATTTCGGTAGTCATATGTAATATCCTCATTGTTCTCGACGATTGCGTTATCTTTATTGTCGAAACCGACGATGACTGTGTGTTTTTCTGTAATTGAGTATTTTTATTACCTCAGCGTTTGCCGCTCAATCGATTTTTTACTATAACATACTCCCTTGATATCCTCAACCGAAATTGCCGGATGTAATAGCCGAATTTAGATGCCTAGAATTCCTATATTTTGCGTAATATCTTAATATTTGCAAACAAAAGGCACATTATGGATTTCGTCCTAATGTGCCTTCTGCCTGTCTTTTGAATAGATTTTAGGGTTTATTTTAAAGGTGGCGGTCATTGTTAAATAGTACACCTACTGTCCATAATACGCATTCTTGCCATGTTTACGCAGGTAATGTTTATCCAAAAGTTCCGCCTGCATCCTAGTTTGTTTTGGATTAAGCATAAGAGAATGAAAATTCATAAATGTGATTTCTTCGAGTACAACGGCATTATGAACTGCCTCTTCGGCATCCTTGCCCCAGGCAAAGGGTCCGTGGCTGTGGACCAATGTTGCCGGGATTGACATTGGGTCTATCCCATCAAATGTCCCCACGATAACATTTCGTAAGCATAAGGTTAGCCTCCAGAACTTCTTTCTTCAATTCTTCAAGCATTTTTACAGTACCTCCACTGCCAACTTTTCTAATGGCAATGCTTTCTTATATCGTTCTAAAAATTCATCAAATCCCGTACGTTCAGAATCATCTGCCTGTAACGTAAAGAAAATGGGTAATGTAACGCTTGTTACCTACAAAAATTTGTTAAAAAACACTTGACATCTTCAAAAGGCGTAAGAATAACCTCGCGCAGAAAAATATAAAATGACGTGTAAATTCCAAGATTTAATAAATAATATCCAAGTCGTATTAAATTGAAGAAGATCCTGCACGCGAGTTCTTCTTCAGCCCACCGGTTCTGAGTTCCCTGAAGAATGATGTCAGCAGCTGGGAACATTCTTCTTCCAAGATTCCGTTCTCTACATGACATTGATGATTGAATTGATCCACGTGCAACAGATCCAGGATGCTGCCGGCGCAGCCCGCCTTAGGATTCATGGCACCGATGTATACTTCAGCTATCCTTGACTGAACTATTGCACCGGCACACATCTGGCAGGGTTCAAGGGTGACATACATCTGACAGTCGTCCAGCCGCCAGTCACCTATAACCTTATTAGCCTTCCTGATGGCTGTTATCTCAGCGTGGGCCAATGCAGTTTTATCGGTCATGCGCCTGTTGTACCCGCGACCGATGATTTTATCCTGATATACGATCACGCAGCCGATCGGAACCTCCCCGATGGCCATGGCCTTCTTCGCCTGTTTTAAGGCTTCTTTCATATATTTTTCTTCAGTAGTTAATTTCTTCATATTCTCGTGCTAAATATCCATTCTGATGTATCTGCCCGTTGTCCACTGTAGGTAAATGGCGAACTCATTTATCCACATCAACGGAAGGATTATTTTTTTGAAACAGGATTATGCCTTTCAATAAACATACGACCATGTCTGCATATGCGGACATGGTCGTTTATTAATAACTGTGATTATAACTGAGGACTAGCCCTCAACTTCATTCTGTGCGGTATCTCCGTCAGCTGTATTTTCTGCATCAGTCACCTCACCTTCTGCAGCTGCAGTTGTTTCATCAGTTGATGCAGTTACATCATTAATTGTTGAAAGCACGGCCCATACGTCCGAGGTCTCCTGGCCCAGTCTCCATCCTGATATTCCTGCAACACCATATTGATTAATAAGCTGTATTTTCGCCTGAAGGGATTTGGCATTTTCGTACCACAGTCTGGCGGTGCCGCCATTATAGTCATACTCGACGTAGTCGTACCCATTTGCCTCCTGCCACTCGAATGTAAGTCCGTAATTTGCGGCAAGATCCTCAACACCGCTCATATCCAGAGTTTCACTATTAATAGTGCCATCTGTATATACATACCAGACTCTCGAATAGAACGGAATACCCACAATCAATCTATCCATATCAACCGTGGTCTTGCACAGATCCAGAACCTCCTCTACAAATGAGAGACTTGCATTCGGACCTGCGGTACCTGTGCCCACATAATCATCGTATGTCATGATTGCAACGTAGTCGGCTACCTTGCTCTGCTCATCAGTGTGACGGAAGGAGTTGTAGCTGTACGGAGCATAATCATCTACTGACAGAATCAGATTATTCTTACGACATTCAACCGATAACTCTCTTATAAACTGTATGAAATCGTCACCCTCTGCGGTGGTTATCTGCTCCAGATCCACGTTAATTCCGTCAATGCCGTATGTAAGACATTCATTTACAATCTGGGAAATAACAGACTTGCGCTTCGATGTATAGGTGACAATGTCAACACTTGACTCGCCGTCCAGATCCTCAAGCACAGCCCACACCTGCCATCCATGCTGATGCGCATAATCAATGTATTCCTGGTTAGCATATGACGTGATCGTGCCTTCTGTATCAGCAAATAAGAACCATGTCGGCGCCAGAACATTTACCCCTGTCATATTATAGGTATAATCCTCAATATAATAGTTGGAGTCGTAGTAATAAATACCATGCCATACCATGTTGATGTCTTCATCCAGTGTTATATGGGTATACTCCGGCTCGGTGTAATCTGATGTGATGGTCTCTGATGCGATGTCGCTCATGAAATTGCTCTGCACATATCCGATATGTCCAGCATCATCAATGACTTTATACCAGCCATCGGTCTGGCTGATAACCTTCAGCTTACTGTTTTTCTCAACATCTGCGATTATCGATGACTTCTTATCGGCATACATACGGATTCTGGTCATAGACGTTGCCGTGCAGTAGTCATAAGTCTGAGATTCCTGCTGTATAAACAGCCTGCCGGGGTCTGTTAAAACTGTATATTTTACAGTGGAATGGTCTGCAATGAAATCCATATTCAGGTATACAACACCCTCTATGTATCGTGCGATCTCATATCCTGCATCGTGATCCTCACCGTTCTCGGTGTAAATGCTGCTGCCGATGGCCGTGATCACCGAATCCGCTGCCGTGGTCAGAATTACATATCCTTCATTTTCGTCAGCATAGAACCGATTGTCTATATATTTCTGTGCCGTTGAAAGTGCGATATATACATTACCATTATCATCCTTTACTGCGCGAAACTCATTAACATCATCGTTATCGAGGATTTGATCTTCAATGACAATCGCCAGCTCATTGCTTCCGGCTGCCGTTCTATTGGATGTAGTGTATTCACTTAAGTTGTAGTAATCCCGCAGATCCACCTGCGTCTTAGAAGGTGCAAATCTCTTGGAAATAAATACCGCTGCCGCTGCGAATACGATAAGTATAAGAAGCAGTACAATAAAATAACCAAGACCTGCTGTTCTTTTCGACTTTCTTCGTCTATGTGCCATAGGTTTTAATTCCCCCTTGGTGAGCATAATTTTAGTCACAATCTGTGGTATTGTAACACCAACAGGCTATAAATACAATGTAAATGCCGAAGGATAGTGGTTCCATGGATACCGGAACCAGAGAAACTGCAAATATTGGATAGCGCAATGAATGATGCCAAATATCGCCGCAACCGTGAATGTCTAAAGGCGATGCGGCGATAGGTGCTGTCCCGAACAGCGGTAGTTATTGCTGCTGATTTAATACCTAATATTAAGCAGTTGTGCTGCAGTACGATCTATTTCTTCTAATATCTCGGAACCTAATTTCTGAGCCAGGACCATTCGTCCGTCCCCGAGGTTCGGTGGGCGGCTGTCGAGATTGTGGCAGTCTGAACCAAGGATCTGCGCAGTTCCTGAGGCAAACATTTTAATGATTTTTTGGCGTTTAGTCCAGGTGAGAAGGTCTTCAGCATTTACCTGTACAGTAACAGGCATATCCACTAATGCCGGGATAATATGCCTGTCAGTCTGATATCGGTAGAATCTCTCAAGATGAGCTATGATAATAGATATGCCATGCCTTGAGATATTCTCCACCTCATCCAGCACACGAGAACTCCATGCGCAAAACGGCATCTCAAGAAGCATGACATTGGTGCCCAGGATACAGAGTTTATCCAAGTCTTCAATATTGCTGATCCCAGGAAAAAACGCGACTTCTGCGCCGAAAAACAGCTTAGGAAGAACTACATTCCCCGGTAGCTTGTCATAAGAACGCGCTTCTTCTATAGCCTCCTTCAGTCTGGATCGGCATTTCGCACGCCTTGCCAGAAACTCTGCCGGACTATTCTGCTGTGGGTAGAAATGGGGCGTTGCAGCCATATGGGTGACCCCCTGACGAGCTGCACGCACCAACATTTCAATAGACATGGCAGATGAAGAACTGCCATCATCCATCTTAGGCAAAATGTGACTGTGAAGGTCTATTATAGGATTAGTCTTTTTATTTCCCAATTCTGAAGTATTCATTTTAGGTCCTTTATCATTAACTGGTGAAATTCCGGCCGGATACTACGCAGATATCAGATCCTGGCTACGCCTGTGTCTCTTGCAGCCTGAGCTACAGCCTGAGCCACTGCCTCACCCACCCTTGGGTCAAATGCTGCGGGGATTATGTAATCTTCGTTCAGCTCTTCGTCAGTGATCAGATTGGCAAGGGCATAAGCTGCCGCGATCTTCATCTTCTCATTGATCTCACTGGCTCTGACATCGAAGGCTCCTCTGAATATACCAGGAAATGCCAGTACATTGTTAATCTGGTTCGGATAATCAGAACGTCCTGTTGCACATACCTTAGCACCTCCTGCCTTGGCCTCGTCAGGGAAGATCTCCGGCACAGGATTAGCGCAGGCAAATATGATCGCATCCCTTGCCATGGTGCTGACCATTTCCTTGGTGAGCTTACCCGGAGCTGAAACGCCGATAAATATATCTGCGCCCTTAACAACGTCTTCCAGCTGTCCCTTGATCTTGTTAGGGTTGGTGATCTTAGCCATGGCTGCCTTGGCAGGATTAAGGCCCTCACGTCCATCGTAGATGGCTCCTGTGCGGTCACACATCGTGATATCCTTGATGCCGTAATTTACCAACAGTTTCGTAATGGCAGTCGCTGCAGCTCCTGCGCCGCTTACTGCGATCCTTATGTCGTCCTTTTTCTTGCCTACAACCTTGAGGGCATTCATAATACCTGCCAGTGTAATAACAGCTGTACCATGCTGGTCATCATGGAATATCGGAATGTCGCATTTTGCTTTTAATTTTTCTTCTATTTCAAAACATCTCGGGGCTGAAATATCCTCAAGATTAATGCCGCCAAAGCTTCCTGAGATAAGATAAACCGTATTTACGAATTCATCCACATCCTTGGTCTTAATGCATAAAGGAAAGGCATCAACGCCGCCGAACTCCTTGAAGAGTACGCATTTGCCTTCCATAACCGGCATACCAGCCTCAGGACCTATGTCACCCAGGCCCAGCACTGCGGTGCCGTCGGTAATTACTGCACACAGATTCCACCTTCTGGTGAGCTCGTATGACTTGTTGATGTCCTTCTGGATCTCAAGGCACGGCTGCGCTACCCCCGGCGTGTATGCCAGTGACAAGTCCTCCTTGCCCTTAACAGGAACTCTGGAAATTACTTCGATTTTACCCTTTTTTTCCTTGTGTAATTCAAGGCTCTGCTCTGCGATAGTCATGATTTTCTCCATTCATATTATAAAAATCCCAGCCAGCGTACAGGGCGGCCGCCCTAATGCTCATGCCGTTACTTACAAAAACAAAACACCCCGGCAAACGGCTACTCCCAGGCTTCCCAACGTCACATGAAAGGTTCCACTTAGTGCTGCTTCGTTCCCGACCTGACACGATTCATGGATTTCCATTGCATTGGACCCGGGCATCAAACACCGCCACCGAGGCAGATGTATTATAGACGAACCTTACTTAACAGTCAAGCAGAGCCGTCTGCAGCGCATCCTGCAGCGCATTTTTCATCTGACTTGGTATCAATAAAATGCATGAACTGAATTAGCACATCTCTGTACAAATGCAGGCATCAAAAATTTAATTTAAATATAGACACCAACTTCTATCTTTCATATAATCCAATCAGGATTTATTCCTAACACGATGTAATGAACCGAAATGTGTATGTACATCGTGATTTGCTTATCCATACGACTGTGCCGCTGACCAACGGCAGGTCTGTATCATTACAAGCGCCATTTGCATGGCGGGAAAGGAAATGCACCTATGAACAATACTACAAAATATGCCGGAACACAGACGGAAAAGAATCTATGGGAGGCTTTCTCCGGTGAATCTCAAGCTCGCAACAAATACACTTACTTCGCATCTGTTGCCAAGAAACAAGGCTTCGAACAGATCGCAGCGCTGTTCCTAAAACAGCTGAAAATGAGAAGGAACATGCCAAGCTCTGGTTCAAGGAGTTAAATGGCATAGGGGACACTGCCGAAAATCTTGCTGCAGCCGCCGATGGCGAAAATTACGAATGGACGGATATGTATGAAGGATTTGCCAAAACTGCTCAGGAGGAAGGTTTCCCGGAATTGGCGGAGCGTTTCCGTTTGGTCGCTGCCATTGAGAAACATCACGAGGAGAGATATCGCGCTCTGCTTCACAATGTGGAGATGGCAGAAGTATTTGCCAAGAGCGAAGTAAAGGTATGGGAATGCCGCAACTGCGGACATATCGTTGTGGGTGAGAAGGCTCCTGAGGTCTGTCCTGCCTGCCAGCATCCGCAGAGTTATTTTGAGCTTCATGCGGAAAATTATTAAAATAATGCTTAGCGGCAGGACTTGCTGACATGATTCAGCAAGTGATTTCTTACCGGAACAAGAGACTGTATTGTGAAAGCAAGAAGTCCCGGCAGGACAAGGGAGATGGTAATAATTATGAAGTGTATGGATGATCCTATATATGATGTTCCTTTTTTTACATTTGAAAATCTCGAGCGTACCGGCATCGTGGCAAATGCCTTTACGACTAAATTCTATTGGAAAAACGGTCGCGGTGCTGGTGAGACCATCAATAACTTTTTTCAGCCGCTGCTGAGAGTATCCTCGGAGCCCGGAGAAGTTTCTCACTGCGAGACTCTTCTTAAGCAGCAGTTTAATGTTAAGGACGGATATCTCATCTCATCTGCGCAGAAGCATACTAATAATATTTACCTGATAACTGCAGATGATATTGAAGCATCTGTAAAGGGCAATCTGCACCTTGAGAGCATTGACGGTCTGATCACCGATATTCCTGGTGTTATGCTGGAGACATTCGGCGCAGACTGTCCTTCTGTTTATATCGTTGACCCTGTACATAAGGCCATCGGCCTGTGTCATTCCGGCCGCAAGGGTACTCAGACTCATATTGCAGCTGTTATGCTGGAAGCGATGAATAAAGCCTACGGCACAGAGCCGGCCGATGTATCGGCTGCCATATCGCCGGGCATCTGCACTAACTGTTATGAAGTTGGCGATGATGTTGCTCGGGATTTTGCCAAGGATTATAAGAATAAGACCGGATTCATGAATCCTTCATCAGCAAATGTTTCATCTGGTCATTCAGATCCCTATGCAGCTGGCAGATGTCATCATGCAGCCAACAACGAAATTGACATTGTCAATGCCAATTCTTCTGACGTCATATCATGCCTGCCGCATATAAACGGTCGTTATCATATTGACCTGTTCCATGCCATCAACCACTCTCTGATCGCTTGCGGGGTTAATCCGGACAATATCGAAGTCTCTCACCTATGCACCAGATGCAGAAGTGACATCTTTTATTCGTTCAGGGCTGAAGGAAAGATCTCGAACGAAAACTGCGGATTGATGATGATAAAATAGTTTAAACCATACGCTGCAAGACACACCAGCAAGTAAGGCGAACTCTTACGAGTTCGCCTTATACATATTTCTTTTAAATAAATTATCAGGTTATCTGCAATTATTCAGCGCTGAAGCTGTCTTTTCCTACGTCGCATAGCGGGCATTCGAAATCAGCAGGTACATCTGCCCACTTTGTGCCGGGAGCAATGCCGCCTTCCGGATATCCGGCGTCTTCATCGTATTCCCAGCCGCATACATCACATATGTATTTCATTGCTTTGCCTCCATAAATTAGTGGAAATATCTCTGAAGAAGTCCTTCGAATGCTCTGCCGTGTCTTGCCTCATCACGAGCCATTTCATGAACTGTATCGTGAATTGCATCTAGTCCCAGCTCCTTAGCCTTCTTAGCTAATTCAAACTTGCCGAGGGTTGCACCATTTTCAGCTTCTACTCTCATCTCCAGGTTTTTCTGAGTTGAATCAGTTACCATTTCACCCAGCAGTTCTGCAAATTTAGCAGCATGTTCAGCCTCTTCATAAGCTGCCTTCTCCCAGTACAGACCGATCTCAGGATATCCTTCTCTGAAAGCAACACGTGCCATAGCCAGATACATACCAACCTCTGAGCATTCGCCGTTGAAGTTGTCTCTAAGACCTTCAATTATTTCCTGCGGAGCATCCTGTCCGATTCCTACAACATGCTCTGCTGCCCAAGTCTTATCGCCGCCCATCTTCTCAAACTTGTCAGATTTTACATGACATACCGGGCACTCTTCCGGCGGAGTATCGCCTTCATGAACATAACCACATACCTTACAAATCCACTTTGCCATTTTAATTTCTCCTTTTTCTTTCACTATTGTTGTTATAATTTTAAGTCTAACGGTCATTACACCGAAAACTGTTCCTGCTCACTAGCTCTGTTTCTTTTTCCGCAGCTTCTTATGAAATTATGCAGCTGCATTCATTTGAAACGGTTTTAGCAGGATTTTCTTCTATCATCCGTCTTCATTTCTTGTTTAAAACATTTGCTGCATACCCCGAAGAAATAGATATCCTTACCTTGTATCTCTCCATCAAATATCTCCTCCGCCGCTGCATTTACAGAAGCCAGCAGATCGTAATCCTTCAAAAAAATATCCTCCACAGCGCCGCACTCATTGCAAATGAAATGCTGATGCTCCTGGGTATTGCCGTCAAAATGTTCAGCGCCATTTTTCCCCTTAAGCCTTAAGATCATGCCATTATCAGCCAGCTGATTTAAATTCCTATATACCGTTCCCAGGCTAATATTAGGAATTACACTCCGGACATTCTGGTAGATCACATCCGCTGTTGGGTGATCCGTTCTCGTATGAAGAAAATCCAATATTGCATTTCTTTGTTTTGAATAATTCAGTGTTTTCACTGCCTTATCTCCAAATCAGTAATTATTACTGATTTTATTTTACAAGAATTTCTGCCATTGTCAACACTTTTATTGCAATTTAGTAATTTTTATTATTTTTATAATTTACAGTACGACCTAACAGAAATTGACACTCAAAAGACTTGAAGTTTGCTTAAAATCCACTATTACACAAAAACCTCCGAACCGTATGTTCAATCAGCATTTTCATGCATAAGCATACGGCCGGAGGTAATCCTGACTGCAGACTTTCAATCGATAACTGCTTTTTTTGAATAATCTGTCCTTAAATTAGAATCATTCAGGCACTATTACAGTGTTAAAAAAAGAATCCGACTATAAAACGAATAGTCATTAAACGCTTGTGCCAACAAGAACAAAATAATAACTAGGATAGTTAATTATTATTCGTTCTACTATAAAATGATCGCAACTATAGCAGCAATAATAGCAGCAATAAAGATAAATGGCATAAGGCAGCAGCCTCCGCGCCTTGGCGGTGGCGGTCCCCATGGTCTTCTCGGTCCACCCATTCTAGGGCCTCTCATCCCCGGGCCGCCTGGTCTCGGGCCTCCCATCCCCGGGCCGCCACCCATTCTTGGTCCTCCGCCCATTCCTGGGCCGCCTGGTCCTCCTGGTCCATGTCCTGGCATAAAATCACTCCTTCCTGTAATCCTTAACCTTGAATCGTTGATCTTTAAAATGTTTCCTTAAAACACCCTGGTTTATCAGTTCAACCGGATATTCAGATATTCTATACAGATGTTCCTATAATGTCTCAATTATACATTATTTGGATGCCATCATATTCTTATATTCCTCAATACAGTTAATATTTGCAAATGCTTTCTCTAAATCTATATCATTTAATCCAGGATTTGTCTTCTTTATATCCTCTGCCTGAACTAATTCGATATTTTCCATACCGAGAGCCTTAAACAAGGCAAATTTCCCCAACTCCTGTGACTGCTTCATCAGGTTATATGCTCTTCTTGAATATGCCGCAGCGCAGGCTTCTATGTGCAGATCTTCAATATGCTGCACTATATTCAGGCTATTGTCCACACAGTTACCGGTATTACCCGCAGCATCTTTTTGATCGCTGCCCTCGTGTCTTGATAAATCGTCTCTTAGCGACAGCATAACTGCCACCGGCGGTTCTTTTTCCTCGGCAAGTTTTTTCTCTGCCTGTATAATATCCTCTAATGATTCATCAGGTTCTACCAACCTGAGCTTAGGCATCTCATATCCTTTTGGGGAAACAGGATGCATTTCATCATATTTATCGTCAGCTGCCTTCATTTTATCAAGAAGCTGTGCCAGCACTTCCATTGAGGCATTCGGGCAGTCAACCGCCGTTACGGCAAATTCCCGAAGCTTGGTCTGTTCAAATACAGACATGATACCTCCCATAGGGCCAATGCTGTCGTACTTATCCTCTAAGATCTCCGGCTGGCTTGATGCGCGCATACCCGATGCCTTTATATATTCATAAATCTTAAGGGCATGCTCTTTACTGCCGCCTGCAACAATTACTCTGCCGAAGTGCTTATTGGCTTCATCAAGCAGCATCTGCAGAAAAGTCTTGCCATTATATTCAAGAAATGTTTTGTCTGTGCCCATACGGCTGCTCTTGCCGCCGGCTAATATTACTAATGTCTTCATCTTCATGCCTTTCTGTCAAAATGCCTGCAGTTTTCAATGCTTATCCGAGCTTTTTCGGCTCAGTTTTTCATAGGTCATCTGACACTAACCAATACATTACGGTTATCAAAATTTTACATGTACATAAGTTCTGATGCAAGCTGCTTTTTAAATGATCTCTGCTGAAAAACTATCAGCAAAAGCTTCAAGAGAGTAGCTGCCGCATTCTGTAATCCGCAGCACATGGCAGTCACAATCGCCAGCAATCACAATTTGTCATCCCAATCGATCTGACAAACCGGCAAATTCCTCCAGCGTCAGTGCCTCTCCTCTGACTGTCTCTGATAAGTTCATCTCGCGAAGTGCATTTACGACCTGATCTCTGGTGTATCCCAGTGACTTAGCATTGGCAATGGAGTTGGCCAGGGTTTTTCTTCTCTGATTAAATGCTGCTCTTATTATTGCAAACATTTTAGAAGGATCTGCTGCCTTGACAGGCCTATGATCCGGAGCATAGATATCCAGTCTTATAACAGCCGAATCAACATCAGGCCGCGGGAGAAAGCAGTTTCTTGTAACCGTCATTACATACTCCGGCTTTGAATAATACTGAACCGCTAGTGACAGAGCGCCGTAACTCTTGCTTCCCGGCCGCTCCTGCATACGTTCCGCAACTTCCTTCTGAACCATTACTGTTATGCTCTTAATGCAGCTCTTCTTCTCAAGCAGCTCCATAATGATCGGAGTAGTTATGTAATATGGAAGATTTGCCACCACCTTGATCTTAGGCAATCCTGACTCCAAGTCGCAGCTTTCTCCTTCAGATGCCCTCGTCGCGTCTGTTCCGGCCATCTTCTCCTTCACAACCCGAGTAATTAAGGCCTCTATATCGACCTTCAGAATGTCCTCATTAACAAGCGTGAAATTGTCATGATCCTGCATGGTTTCCCCCAGGATTGGTATCAGCATTTTGTCCACCTCGACAGCTATCACCTGACCTGCTGCTCTGCACAATTGCCCAGTCAAAGCACCCAGTCCCGGCCCGATCTCAAGTACGATATCATCCTTCGTAACCTCAGCGGCACTTACGATCCCGCTTAAAATATTATCATCAATCAGGAAATTCTGACCGTATTTCTTCTGAATCGAAAAGTTGTATTTTTTCAGTAATTCAATGGTGGTGCTGTTCGTACCTGCCATGTTAAATCCTCCTGTAATGATCTCGAGCAATGATTGCTGCAGTTCGAAACGGCCCTCAATCATTTTTCGCGCGCCGGGACGGCGCAGCCACTGTCATCCCAGCTTATACACCCGTCTGGCATTCTGCGCAGCTATTTCAATCACCTGCTCCGCCGTCACTGCCTTGATGTCTGCAATCGCCTGCGCCGCGTAGCTGATGTATCCGGAATCATTTCGTTTGCCTCTGTATGGTGACGGTGCCAGATATGGGCAGTCTGTCTCTAAAACCAGCATATCCAGCGGCATATATGATACTACTTCCTTGATCTTCTTGGAATTCTTGAATGTGACTACGCCGCCGATTCCCAGCATGAAGCCCATATCAAGAAACTCCGCCGCCATCTCTTTGCCATAGGAGAAACAATGAACTATGCCGCCAACGTCTCGGGCATGTTCTGCCTTCATAAGATCTGCTGTATCTGCTGCAGCATCCCGGCTGTGAATATTAACAGGTTTATTAAATTCCCTGGCCAGATTTATCTGATCGGCAAACCATTTATTCTGCAGCGGCTTATTGGTATCATCATAATGGTAATCCAGTCCTATCTCTCCCACTGCTACCACCTTAGGGTGCGCCAGCGCGGCCTGCAGCAGCTTCATCTCGCGCTCCGACGCCGTCCATTCTGATGTAATTATCTCATCAGGATCGTATGCTGCAAATGCTTCCCCCAGCCATTCCTGTATTTTAATTATATTATAGGTCTGTACCCACTCAATATCTGCCTTGGCTTCGGCGACCTTCCATGCCAGTCCTTCTGGATCACCAGCTGCTTCTTCTGTGCTCACACAGCTGTTATCTGCCAGCTGTGACAATTTGCCGCCCTCAGTGTGGTCTGATCTGTCATCATTCATCACCATAGCCTGTATTGCTGCCTTCAGATCTTCCGTTTTCGGCAGCACAATGCCTGCATCTGTTACTTTTGCAGGAGATGCCGCATTCCCACTGACATCTCCACCATGCATATCCGTAACCTGACTTCCTGCATCAGTTTCGCGTCCATACACTTCCATAACATGACTGCCTGTATTATCGCCGCAGCCATATACCTCACAAGGGTGCAGACCTGCCATTGCATATACAAAATCATAATGTTCCGCCAGCGCAAGCACCTTAGGAAGGGTTCTTGCTGCAGCTGAGGCATTTATTACATTTGCCACGCCTCTTTCTAAAAGACCGGAAAGAATCTCTTTCCGGTCTCCATCAAACGCATGGTCATCATAATGTGCATGTGTATCTATAATCATACTCATATAATTATTTTGCTGTAAGCTCTTCTACCTGCGCCAGCACTTCCTTAAGGTCTCGGCGTGCGAAGAGAATCTGAGGTTTTTCTGTTACCTTGTTGCCTGACGGATAGAGTCCGAACTTATCCAAGTCTTCAAATGCCCGGAGCTTCGTATTTAACTGACTTACGATATTTTCAGCTGTATCCGGCATAAATGGCTGGATAAGTGAAGCACCGATGGTGATTCCTTCGATCAGATTATACAGAACTGTAGCCAGGCGGTCCTTCTTCGCCTCATCCTTAGCCAAAACCCATGGCTCCGTCTCATCAATATATTTATTACATCTCTTGAAGATGTTCCAGATCTCCGTCATAGCATCGGCAACATGAAGATCAACCATTTTCTCCACAGCCTTGTCTTTGATGCCCGTAATCACAGACTTGAAGTCTTCATCAAGTGCTGCACACTTCTCGCAGGTTGTGCCCTTATTTTCAACAACTCCGCCGAAATATTTATTGGACATCGAGATGGTTCTGTTGACCAGATTGCCCAAAGTATTGGCAAGATCCGAATTAACACGCTCAACCATAAGCTCCCATGAGATGGTTCCGTCATTTTCAAACGGCATCTCATGCAGAACGAAATATCTTACGGCATCAATGCCGAATACCTCTACCAGATCGTCAGCATAGATAACATTGCCACGGGATTTGCTCATCTTAACCGGTGCATCCTCGTCCTCCTGCTTATCATTTTTAGCCAGTAAGAGCCACGGATGTCCGAATACCTGTTTAGGCAGTTCTACGTCCAATGCCATCAGCATGATCGGCCAGTAAATTGTATGGAATCTTAAGATATCTTTACCGATCAGGTGCAGATCCGCCGGCCAGTATTTCTTATACAGCTCGCCATGATTACCGTCAGCATCATATCCTAAACCTGTGATGTAGTTGGACAGTGCATCAATCCATACATAAACAACATGTTCCGGATCGAAATCCACCGGAATGCCCCACTTAAACGATGTACGTGATACGCACAGATCCTGAAGTCCCGGCTTAAGGAAATTATTCATCATCTCATTTTTACGGGATTCAGGCTGGATGAACTCAGGATGAGTCTCGATATGTTCGATCAGACGGTCAGCATATTTGCTCATTTTGAAGAAATAAGCCTCTTCCTTGGCCGGATGAACCTCCATGCCGCAGTCCGGACACTTGTTATCCTTAACCTGGCTGGCTGTATAGAATGCCTCGCACTCCTTGCAATACAAGCCTTCGTAAGAGCCCTTATATATGTCGCCCTTCTCATAGAGCTTCTTAAAAATCTTCTGAACCTGTACCTCATGATCCGCATCAGTCGTTCTTATGAATCTGTCATAAGATGTATTCATCAGATCCCAGATGCGCTTAACCTCAGCCGCAGTCTTATCCACGAACTCCTTAGGGGTTAATCCCGCTGCCTTGGCCTTGTCCTCAATCTTCTGACCATGTTCATCAGTTCCCGTCTGAAATCTTACGTCGTAGCCTTCCATCCTGCGGAAACGTGCAATAGCATCAGCCAATACGATCTCGTACGTATTGCCGATATGCGGCTTACCTGAAGTATAGGCAATCGCTGTTGTAATATAATATGGTTTTGACATTGTTCCTCTTTTCCTCTGCCGGCAAATGAGTCGGCAGAAATATATTTATCTGAATTTCCCTAACTTGTACTATATTGAAATATGCCCTCGATCCTAACGCCGGCTCATCTCTCCTGAATCTCCTTGCCGCTCATGTGTTCAATAGTGATTTCGTACATTTGCACTGCCTTAAGTGATGAATTAATCTCCGCATTAATTGCGTCCTCGTCAGGATAATATCTTCTCGCGATCCGTCTTAAGATCTGTTCGGTTTCCTCATTTGTTTCAAGCAAATGGCATCTTCCAAACACTACAGTGCTCTGCCAATAAGGTGCCCATTCCAGATCCTTGATGGTCTCCTTTCCAAATACCGTGAAGCATACTTTGTCGCACTTCTTAAGAGAATCTACCTTGTGTCCTGCCTTAGCGCCGTGAAAATATATCTTACCCTGTGCCGCATCATAGAGATAATCAACCGGTATCGCATACGGATATCCATCGTCTCCGTTCACCGCCAGCACGCCGCGCTTCGACTCTAGTAAGAGCTGCTCAGCGGCCTCATGGCTTATTTCTTTTTTTATTCTTCTGATAGGTCTGAACATATTTTTTCTCCAAGCAACTACGTATGCTTACTTCAAATTGCATTCCATCCGGTTCGTTTACATTCTTCTGAAATTAAATCCGATACGGCTGTAAACTCCTTCGGCTGAAGGAAGTCCCGGCACTACTGCTGTGATGATATCGTTATATGCCATATCAGCCAGACAGATGAATCCAATAATAAACCACAATTTAATAAATGACGAATAATTCATTTTGCATGCCATTTCGAGTAATATCGGAACGAATACATACATGATAAGTATGCTCAGGATCGCATAAACAATCACAGACCTCAGGCAAATGAATCCGCTCAGATTACCGTAATTAAGGGATTCAAGAGTATAGTTCCATATCCTCTTGCCATCGAAGAAATAATACATGCATAATCCTGCCAGCAGCTGTATCAGCGAGCACCCAATTGCACTTACTAAAATAACCGTCCAAGGTCTCTTTCTATAGCAATACAAAATAAGAAATATCAGAAGTGAAGCTAAACTATATGTTCCCATCCAAGGTCCGAAGGTACTGCTGGTCCAATAAAACGTCTGAAAGCCGGAATTGGCCCAGTAAAATATTGTCTCATATAAAAATCCCAGCACTCCGCCGATGGTCCAGATAGCAAGTCCTATGCCCACCCACGTGCTCTTCTCGAAATCATAGGTTTCATTAAGATAATATCTATAATCGTTTAACATATAATCTATAATCCTCTTTTTTAAGTTGTGCCGCTATATACAGCATGTCAGTTTAACTTGGTTATCATAATGAATTATCGCTGATTTTTCAACCTCTGTTGAGTATACTTTTAAAATACTTGGCGCCAAATCGCAGGCAGCACAAGATTAATTAATCCAGTATGCGGACCTTTAGTATTCCTCAAGGAAATTATGCTTCACACCATTCTTATCCTTATATGCAATAATCGTGCTGAGGCTTACATTTTCCACGCTCTTAAATATATTGCTCTCAACATACGGATTGATTTTCTTGAGCTGTGCGATCAGCTGCTTCGTCTCCATACGTTTTGAAGCCGATGTTCCGTCCTCACGGCATGATGAGCAGGTATCCGTAAAATGACAGGCGCACTGTATAAAATGCAGGTCATTGTAATCTCTCCAATGGATTATGTCATTCTCACGGATCAGATACATCGGCCTTATAAGTTCCATTCCCTCAAAATTCGTACTGTGAAGCTTAGGCATCATCGTCTGCATTTGCCCACCGTAAAGCATCCCCATCAATATAGTCTCAATAACATCATCATAATGATGACCGAGGGCAATCTTGTTGCATCCCAGCTCCTGAGCCTTGCTGTACAGATAGCCCCTTCTCATTCTTGCGCATAGATAGCATGGGGACTTATCGATATCATATACCGCGTCAAATATCGTGGACTCAAATATAGTAATCGGAATCCCCAGCATTCTCGCATTCTTCTCGATTACCAGTCGGTTGATCTCGCTGTATCCGGGATCCATAACCAGAAATACCAGCTCAAACGGGAACTTTCTGTGATTTTGAAGTTCCTGAAAGAGTTTGGCCATAAGCATGGAATCCTTGCCGCCGGAGATGCACACTGCGATCCTGTCACCTTCCTGGACCAATTGGTATTGGTTGATTGCCTTGGCAAATGGTGTAAACAACTGCTTGTGGAATTTCTTTCTTATGCTTACTTCAACATCCTTTTGTTTAGAATTGTAATCATCCCTATAGCCGGAGATAAGCCACTGACTGTATCCGCCCTTGAGACTAACCGCATCGTAGCCATAATGCCTCAAGGCATAGGCCATATCTCTGCTCTGCTCGCCTTTCATGCAATAAATCACATATGCCTTATCCTGTTCAAGTATTCCCTTTTCTGCCTGCTCAGCCAGGTCATCAGCCCACGAACCACCCGGAATAAACCCATATTTATGAGACACCTCATCCCTTACATCATATAATACATATTTCGACGGATGAATATCCGCCAGTTCCTCTATTGTAATTTCAGCATTTTCGTAATTTTCAAACATAGACTTTTCCTGACTTAACTCTAATAACATTGCCGCCCTGCATAAATGTGATCATCATATGCCGAGGTCTTCGGCGTCATATTGTCCTCATACAAGCTAAAATGCAATAACTGCATAAACATTTTCTCTCAGCAGAGCCGTGTAAGTATACCAGAACATGCTTCAGATAATCCATATCTTTTGATATTTTACTGACGATTCTTAACCCTGAAAATGCACATCCGCCGCATACCCACAAGCTTTGACAGCAGCAAAAGTACTGTCTTCCCTATGCATTGTTCTATAACAAAACTTCACCCCATAGTCGCTGTCTGCGGGCAAATATGGCGAAAGCCGCAAATAGCAATTATGGGGTGAAGCGATATGTAAATCAGGTTGTCTTATGGACTGTCAGGAATATGATGCTTAACGCCCGGGCAGTTGGCATAAGTTTCATGTTCCCTCGACCTGAGATACGCTATGTTAAATTGTAAATTCCACCAAGCTGATGCCGTGCCGGGACGGCGCAGCCACTGCGAGAAATATGTAATAAAAGTGGGATTGTTCCGCACTTTGTGCTTTCACAATCCCGACGACCTTCGCAATCCGGACTATCGTCCTACTTGCTCATGTCGTCTAGCCCGTCCAATGGATGTGCAGCGAGACAAGCA
>CAVBWS010000011.1:0-49065 GCA_963599255.1 Treponemataceae bacterium | reverse complement strand
GAGGAATATTACAATGTGTCTGAATATTATAAAACCAGAATATACGGAGACAAAAAATACATTTTAAGCTATGAACGATCTGTAGATGAGATATTTATCCCGGAGGCAAGCCAGATTGGCAATAAATCCGTGCAGATCGGCATTGCCAATGATCTGAATATCCAGACAATGACCAATACAGCAGGCAACATGAATGTATTTGTTGCGGATAAGGCGGTATGGTTCATGGACACTGATACCAAGACTCTTCAGAAGGTGTTTTCCTTTGAAACAGATCCTACAGATATCAGGCAGAATTATAATCAGCATGATATAAAATTATTGAAGATAACAGACGATGGTGATTTTGAATTCCTCGTATATGGATACATGAACCGCGGCGTGCATGAAGGTCAGGCCGGCATAGGACTGTATACATATTCCGCAGAGACTAATGAAGTTAGGGAGGACATCTTCATTCCTTCGAACCTTTCTTATCAGATACTGAAGAATTCCATAGGTTCATTATGCTATCTGAATGACAATAATATATTCTATATACTTCTCGATGAATACGTTTATTCATTAAATCCGTCAGCGCATACCGCACAGCTGGTTGTAAGCGGTCTGAATGAGAATAATTTCAAGGCGTCAGACGACGGCAGGATGCTGGCATGGCAGGACGGTGGCAAGGAAAATGATGCAGTTAAAATAAATGTAATGGATCTTGCGACGGGAAATACCTATTCCGTAGAAGCTGAGGCCGGCAAATGCATTAAGGTCCTGGGCTTTCTGAATCAGGATCTGGTATACGGCGTCGGTGACGAAGGCAAGACCTATGTAACGGCTGATGGAGCGGAATATTTGCTTATGACAGACCTATATGTTATCGACGATAACAAGAATGTACTTATTTCGGAGACCTCAAGCGAGGGATATTATGTTACTTCAGTCGTTGAATATAACAGAGTTGTTGTTAATAGGGTAGCAAGGGTCGGAAGTGATTATAAAGAAGCAGATGAATTCACCTTATTTGCTACAAATATAGAGGAAAAGGCCGAGGCTGAACCGTATAACAGCTACAATGAGGACAAACGTACCGTCAATTACATAGAAGTAGCCGAAACCATGGATGCCAATGTAAAGGCTACGATAAATGACAGCATGAAGATAACGTTGTGCAGCGAGGAGACCACAGACGTAAGCGATATGTTATCAGACACCGGCAAATATTATGTATACGCAGCAGGTGATCTGAATCTGATCACAACCAATCCGGCCGAAGCCATTATGAGCGCATATTATGCGACAGGTGTAGTTGTGACCAGCGACGGATATTTCTACAAGCGAACCTCAAGGCCTAGTGAATCAGAGCTTACGGCAACGTCGATCAATAATGCCGTAGACAGCTACAATAACGGAACGGCACTTAACATAACCGGAATATATCTGAACCAGGCACTGTATTATACAGGCAGGAAGATACCGGTTATATGGGAAGATTATGACGTTACATATGTGATCTACGGATACGACCTGTATGATAATCTGATGCTTTATAATATTGAAACCGGTGAGGAGACTCTGGTGGCCTATGATGACGTGGACGAAATCTTCGACGTGACCGGAAGGTGTTTTATATACGTGCAATAAAAGTCCCGGACAGCGGATGCACGCCTGCGCGAGCTGGCTCGTGCAGGCGTGCATCCATTGGACGGGCTAGAGGGCATGAGCAAGTAGGACGGAAGTCCGGATTGCGAATGCCGTCGGAATTGCGAGAGCGCGTAAGCGGCGGAGCAATTCCACTTTTATCAAACAAAAGGGACAGCGGATGCACGCCTGCGCGAGCTGGCTCGTGCAGGCGTGCATCCATTGGACGGGCTAGAGGGCATGAGCATCTTGGACAGTAACCAGCACATGCATGTATTGGACACGTGCCGTGAACCTCGGCGTGCAGCCACTGCTCGAAAACGCCTTCGCTGATTGTTTTCTCGCAGTGGACTGCGCCGTCCCGGCACGTGAATTTTATTTATTGCATGGATGTAAGCCTCGCCGTCTATCATATGGAATAAATACAACTTGAGAGGAAGCCAACATGAAACTCATATCATGGAATGTAAATGGAATCCGTGCCTGCATGGGCAAGGGATTTATAGATTTCTTCAATGAGGCGAATGCAGATATTTTCTGTCTGCAGGAGACAAAATGCCAGGAAGGACAGGTGACGCTGGAGCTGCCCGGGTATCATCAATATTGGAATTATGCTGAAAAGAAGGGATATTCCGGCACGGCAATATTTACAAAACAAGAACCGTTAAGTGTAACCTACGGCATCGGAATAGAGGAATTTGACCATGAAGGCCGGGTTATAACCCTGGAATATGACAAGTTCTACATGATTACGGTGTATGTTCCTAATTCTCAGGACGGATTGAAGCGGCTCGACTGGCGCATGGCATGGGAAGATGAATTCCTGAAATATATCAAGTCACTGGATGAGAAAAAGCCCATAATATACTGCGGCGATCTTAATGTAGCCCATGAAGAGATAGACCTTAAAAACCCTGCATCCAACAGGAAAAATGCAGGATTTACAGATGAGGAGAGGCAGAAGATGACTGCCATACTCACCTCGGGATTTGTGGATTCGTTTAGATTCTTTTATCCTGATCAGGAACAGATATATTCTTGGTGGTCTTATAGATTTCATGCCAGAGAGAAAAACATCGGATGGCGTATAGATTATTTTATATGTTCGGAGTCACTTTCAGAGAATATGAAGGACAGTAAGATCCTGACAGAGGTATATGGTTCGGATCATTGCCCGGTAGAACTGGATATTGATATATGATAGTAAATGAACACCGATATGTAGAGCAAATGCATAAACGCATAGCAGGATAATTAACGGAAGCTACTTGAATTAAACACGGAGAGATTTTAATGGCAGACAAGATTGAATACTGGGATATATATGATTCGGATAAGCAGCCTACCGGAAGAATCATGCTGCGAAACGACTGGACCATGGAGCCGGGAGATTACCACCTTACGGTGCTGGGAGTGATCAGAAGACCTGACGGCAGGTTCCTTATTACGCAGCGAGTAATGAGCAAATCCTGGGCGGCCGGATGGTGGGAGGTGTCAGGCGGCGGCGTACAGGCAGGTGAGACTTCAGGGGAGGCTGTAAGAAGAGAAGTGCTGGAGGAGACAGGACTGGATGTGAGAAATGCAGCCGGCGGATATGTATTTACATATAGAAGAGATAATCCTAAGGAACAAGATAATTACTTCGTAGACGTATACAGATTTGACATGGATGTATCGGATGCCGATGTGAGAATCCAACAGGAGGAGGCCATGGGATTTAAATTTGCAGAGGCTGATGAGATCAGGAAACTGGCAGAGGAAGGCATCTTCTTACATTATGACAGTATAAAGCAGGTATTCGAATGAAGCATGGCATGAGGTTCGATAGCCCGTTGTATACGCACGTGAATATCATAAAGCAGGTAATAAAGTGAAGCGCGGTATGGGGCTGAGACAGGGAAGGATGAGCATCTGAGAATCCGTGTAAGTCATGTAAAAATACGGTTATTATGCATAAAATACCATTTTATACATAATAAAATGCATAAAATACAAATTATTTGCATAAAACGACAAAAACTCTTTGACAAATGTAATCAATAAGAGTATAAGTGTGCATATGCGCCTGAACGCATGAGGGAGCTGCAGTTGCTGCAGCTCCTATGTTGATTTATACGAAGTGATAATTCAAACGAAAATGCTGCCGACGGGCAGTGCAAATATTGATATATGCAGCAAAAAGGACAATACAAATGAACAAGATTTTCATTGACGGAAGTGCCGGAACCACCGGTCTTAGGATAGTAGAGAGATTAAGTAAGCGCAGGGACATTGAACTGGTCAAGCTGCCGGAAGAGCTGCGAAAGGATGCATCGGCCCGCAGGGACGCGATCAATAGTGCGGATATAGTTTTTCTGTGTCTTCCGGATGATGCTGCAAGAGAATCTGCAGCCATGGTTGAAAATGATCATACGGTTATAATAGACACATCAACAGCCCACAGGACCGCTGATGGATGGACATACGGTTTCCCGGAGATCGGAGGAAGGCGAGAGCTGATCAAGACCGCCAAGAAGATAGCCAATCCGGGCTGTCATGCCAGCGGATTTATATCACTGGCAGCACCGCTTACAGAGGCCGGTGTAATTAAACCGGATACTAATATCTCCTGTTTTTCGCTGACAGGTTATTCAGGGGGCGGCAAGAAGATGATAGCAGATTATGAGAATCCCCATGCTGATCTTGAACACATGAAGCTTCTCACAGGCCCGAGAATGTATGGTCTTAGTCAGAGCCACAAGCATTTGCCGGAGATGGTTAAGGTCTGCGGGCTTAAAAATGCTCCTATATTCTGCCCGATAGTCGGCAATTTCTATGCAGGTATGGAAGTAACAGTACAGCTGTTTGCCAGAGATGTATCTGTCGGAATAGATGAGATTAAGAAGATCTATGCAGATTATTACAAGGACGGACTTGTAAAATATATAGAAAATGCTGACGAGGAAGGATTCATTTCTGCAGCGGCATTTGCCGGAAGAGACGACATGCAGATAAGTGTATTTGGAAATGATGAACGAATATTGCTGGTAAGCAGATTCGATAACCTGGGCAAGGGTGCGTCGGGTGCTGCAATTCAGAATATGAATCTCGTTATGGGAATCGATGAGACGACGGGATTGGAGATATAGCAGTGGCTGCCGCCGTCCGGCAATATGCTGATTGTGATGTGCCGTGAACCTCGGCGTCCCGGCACAATATAAAAAGATATAATTATATAGATATAGGTAGGAATGTATATGAAATTAATAGAAGGCGGCGTATGCGCCGCACAGGGATACAAGGCTAATGGCATAAGATGCGGCATCCGCAAGAACAAGGACAAGAGGGATCTGTCCCTTATTGTGAGCGAGGTCCGTGCGGCATGTGCTGCGGTGTACACCACCAATCTGGTTAAGGGAGCCCCGATCATAGTTGACAAGGCGCACCTGGCAGATGGTCATGCGCAGGCTATTATCTGTAACAGCGGCAATGCCAATACATGCAATGCAGACGGAGTTGAGATTGCTGAGAAGATGAGTAAACTCACGGCTGATGCGCTGGGTTTGGCGGAGAATGACATTGTTGTTGCTTCTACAGGTGTTATCGGTCAGCGACTTGATATTACACCGATAGCAGCCGGAATACCGGAACTGGCAGCAGGACTGTCGATCGATGGCAGCGACAAGGCCATCGAGGGCATTATGACAACCGATACCGTGCCTAAGAGCGTGGCAGTGGAATTTGAGATCGGCGGCAAGACCTGCAGGCTAGGCGGCATCGCTAAGGGAAGCGGCATGATCCATCCGAACATGGCCACAATGCTTGTATTTATCACCACCGATGCAGCGGTATCTCCTGAGATGCTTCAGAAGGCACTGTCGGGGGACGTACAGAATACCTTCAATATGACAAGTGTTGACGGCGATACATCTACCAATGACACAGTTGTTCTTATGGCAAATGGTCTGGCAGGAAATGCTGAGATTACTGCAGAAGGTGCAGACTTCGATGAATTTATGAAGGCGCTTAATACTGTAACCGTTGCGCTTTGCAGAAAAATCGCCGGTGACGGTGAGGGAGCAACCAAACTTCTTGAATGTATTGTAACAGGAGCAGCGGATAAGAAGACGGCCAAGATCGTGGCTAAGAGTGTCATTTGCTCAAGCCTTCTTAAGGCGGCGATGTTCGGCGCAGATGCCAATTGGGGCCGCGTATTGTGTGCTATCGGTTACAGCCAGGCAGATGTTGATGTAAATAAGATAGACGTGTCCTTCAGAAGTGATAAGGGACTTCTGGAAGTTTGCAAAAATGGCGCAGGTATAGATTTCTCAGAGGATAAGGCTAAAGAAATCCTGCTTGAGAAGGAGATCGAGATCCTTGTAGATCTTCACAGCGGCAGCGAGAGCGCCACAGCCTGGGGATGTGACCTTACATATGATTATGTAAAAATTAACGGTGACTACAGAACCTGATATAAAAGTCCCGGACAGCGGATGCACACCTGTGCGAGCTGGCTCGTGCAGGTGAGTATCCATTGGACGGGCTAGAGGGCATGAGCAAGAAGGATGAAAGTCCGGAATGCGAATGCCGTCGGGGAATTGCGAGAGCGCGTAAGCGGCGGAGCAATTCCACTTTTATTAGACATCTAAACAGTGGACTGCGCCGTCCCGGCACTGGCAGGATGTGGGTTATTGCGTGTCATAAGTGCATGGCACTGGCAATTAATAAGCGAAAGTTGCAGCAAGTGAGGTAATAGGAATGCATACAGATTTTTCAAATGCGGAGCGTGCCAGGGTGCTGGTACAGGCTCTGCCAAATATAAAAAAATACACAGGCAAGATTGTTGTAGTTAAATATGGCGGCAATGCCATGATAAATGAAGAACTTAAACAGCAGGTCATGGAGGACATAGTTCTCTTAAGTCTTATCGGTGTTAAAGTGGTGTTGGTACACGGCGGCGGTCCGGAGATTTCCGAGATGATGACGAAGCTGGGCAAGAAGTCGGAATTCGTTGACGGTCTCAGGGTAACAGACGAGGAAACGGCAGAGATCGCTCAGATGGTTTTATCAGGCAAGGTCAACAAGAGTCTTGTTAACCTGCTTCAGCAAAAGGGCGGCAATGCCATCGGACTGTCCGGCGTGGACGGAAGGTTCATTGAAGCTGAGATGAAGGACAAGAGGTTGGGATATGTAGGACGCATTACCAGGGTTAATGTAGATCCTGTTATTGGCTTGCTGGAGGGCAGCTATATTCCGGTGGTTGCAACGGTGGGATGTGACCGAGAGGGACATGTCTACAACATTAATGGGGATACAGCAGCCGCATATATCGCAGGAGCCCTTAATGCAGAGAGGCTTATCATGATGACAGATGTGGCCGGCATCCTCAAGGATAAGGACGACCCGTCGACGCTGATCTCCAAGGTAACAGTAGAGGAGGCCAAGCATTTGCGTGAACAGGGCATCGTAGCAGGCGGCATGATCCCTAAGGTTGAGTGCTGTATCGAGGCACTGGGCAAGGGCGTTAAAAATGCAGTTATCATGGACGGCAGAGTCCCTCATTCTATATTGATGGAACTTCTGACAGATGAAGGCGCAGGTACGATGATCGGTGCTTAACGGTCGGCGAAGATATGCAGGCAAATGCCTCTATATAATAGATAATAGGCGGGCTGCAGGTGACCTAGCCCAGCGTAAGGCATGGTGAATGTGAATATTAGAGAATATTGGAGAAAAATAATGAATATAATTGAACAGGATAAGGAATTTGTGGCGGGAACTTATAAGCGGTTTCCGGTGGAGATAGTTTCGGGCAAGGGCTCAATAGTTAAGGATGCATCCGGCAAGGAATACATCGATATGGGCAGCGGAATCGGTGTTACGTCGTTTGGCGTTGCAGATGACGTATGGCAGCAGGCGGTGATCGACCAGATTTCCAAGGTGCAGCACATGTCAAATCTCTACTACACAGAGCCGTGTGCTAAACTGGCGGAGGCACTGTGCGAGAAGACGGGAATGAAGAAGGTATTCTTCTCTAATTCCGGCGCAGAGGCCAATGAATGTGCCATTAAGGTTGCCCGCAAATATGCCTCAGACAAGTGGGCACTTGAGCATCCGAAGGGAGAGCCTTGCGAGAGATACACGATTGTTACGCTTAAGAACAGCTTCCACGGAAGAACACTTACAACTCTTGCGGCTACAGGTCAGGATCATTTCCACGAACTGTTCCAGCCGCTGACACCAGGATTCGCCTATGTTGAGGCAAATAATATCGAGGCTCTTAAGGAGCTTGCGAAAACTACGCAGATTGCAGGCATACTGATTGAGTGCGTGCAGGGCGAGGGCGGCGTTCTTCCTCTTACTAAGGAATATGTTCAGGAAGTTCGTAAGTTCACAGAAGAAAATGACATTATTATGATGGTGGATGAGGTTCAGACCGGAAACGGACGTACGGGACAGCTCTATGCATACATGAATTTCGAAGTCAAGCCGGATGTGGTTTCAACAGCCAAGGGTCTGGCAGGCGGCCTTCCGCTGGGGGCAACTCTTATGAGTGAGAAGGTGCAGAATGTACTGGGATTTGGAGATCATGGTTCAACATTTGGCGGCAATCCTGTAAGCTGCGCCGCTGCCTACAGTATAGTGTCGCGTATTGACGATAAACTTCTTCAGGAAGTTAAGGAGAAGAGCCAGTATGTATTTTCGTCATTTGAGGGGGCAGAAGGCATCGAATCTGTAGCAGGTATGGGACTTATGGTCGGAATCAAGACTGTTAAGCCGGCGTCAGATGTGATCAGCAAATGCATTGAAAATGGTGTATTGTGTCTTACGGCCAAGGATAAGGTACGTCTGCTTCCGGCTCTTAATATTCCTATGGATGTGCTGAAGAAGGCAGTTGATATCATAAAGGAGGCTTGCAGATAAATCAGCGGTTATTCTGTAAATGCAATAACTATTTCGAAAGCTAATGACCTTCGTAATTATATTCAATCGGTAAACTGTGCCATAGCAGAACATGAATTAATGGTATAAAAAAACAAATAGAAGAGTAAATGGAGCAAAATGATGGATTTAAAAGGACGAAACTTTCTGAAGCTTCTGGATTTTACGCCGGAAGAGATAACATATTTGCTGGATGTAGCGGCTGATCTTAAGGCCAAGAAGAAGGCAGGCATCCCGCACCGTATGCATGAGGGCAAGAATATTGCACTTATTTTTGAAAAGACCAGCACGAGAACCAGGTGCTCCTTCGAGGTAGCTGCAGCGGATCTGGGAATGCATTCAACTTATCTGGATTCAACGGGATCACAGATCGGCAAGAAGGAGAGTATGGCAGATACCGCATGCGTACTGGGAAGAATGTTTGACGGCATCGAGTACCGCGGATATGAGCAGGAGAAGGTGGAACAGCTGGCTCAATATTCCGGAGTTCGTGTATGGAACGGACTTACAAATGAATTCCATCCGACGCAGATCTTAGCAGATTTTCTTACGATCAGAGAACACTTCGGCGAGCTTAAAGGTAAGAAATTAGTATATATGGGAGATGCCCGCTATAACATGGGCAATTCTCTTATGGTAGGATGTGCCAAGATGGGCATGCATTTTGTGGCATGCGCGCCGGAAAAGTATTTCCCGGATGCTGATCTTGTGGCAACATGTCAGAAGGTGGCAGCCCAGACCGGTGCTGTGCTTGAATTTATCACAGACCCTATGGAGGCAACCAAGAACGCAGATGTTATTTACACAGATGTATGGGTATCAATGGGTGAGCCTGATGAGGTATGGCAGGAGAGGATCAATGACCTTCTTCCTTATCAGGTAAACGAAGCTCTTATGGCAAATGCCGGCCCTCAGTGCCGCTTCATGCATTGCCTTCCGGCCTTCCATGATCTTAATACCACAGTAGGCAAGAGCATCTACGAGAAGTTCGGTCTTACCTGCATGGAAGTTACAGATGGCGTATTCTCTTCCGATCAGTCAATCGTATTCGACGAGGCAGAGAATCGTATGCATACGATCAAGGCGGTTATGGCTGCAACATTGTAATAACGTTATATTTAAAGACTTCGTGCTGTGAACCTCGGCATGCTGCCCTGCTCGAAATCGCCTTCGCTGATTGATTTCTCGCAGGGGGCAGCGCCGTCCCAGCACGAAGTATTTAATATGAATGCAAATAGGCTGTATATAAACAGTGCCCGCAAGCGTGAATAGAATCTGAGCGCTAAGGGCACTGTTTTATACAGCCGTTATAATTGTATCTTATCTCGACAGGCGGCGCTGTCAGTGATGCTCACACTCAGATTCTATCCGTGTTCGTATCACTGCAGGCAGCCTGTCTTTTATTTGAAAATTTCATGAAATTTGTGAGAAAATGTTGCAAAATGTGGCAACTAGCATACATAAAGTTATATGTCAAGGAGATTCAGCGCCAAAGCATGTATAAATTTTATACATTTTTTTGTATGAAGTTGATACATTGTACTATTTACAATACATAATATTTAATGTTACAATCCAGCCAAATGCCAGAAATAACAGTTATGGCATGTCGTGTAATTTGAAAGGAGACAAAATGAAAAAGAGAATTTTAGCGGTTGCGATCTCTGCTGTTATGGCTGTTGGCCTTTTTGGCGCAGTTAACACACAGGCAGCAGATACAATCAAGATTGGTTATGTTAACCCAACAACCGGTTCACTGGCTGGTAATGGCGAGGGCGCTCAGTGGGTTATTGACACAATGACTCAGTGGGTAGCTGACCAGGGCGGCATCGAGGTAGATGGCGAGAAGAAGCAGATTGAGGTTATTCTGTACGATTCAGAATCAGACTCATCTAAGTGTGCAGAGATGGCACAGAAGCTTATTGAAGAGAATGATGTAGACATGATGATCGCTATCCAGACACCTGAGACAGTTATTCCTGTTGCTCAGACAGCAGAACGTTACGGTGTTCCTTGCGTATCCATTCAGTCACCTGTTAACCCTACAGCAGCTAACGTTGCCGGCGGAATCGAATGTGAGTGGGTATTCCACGCATTCTGGACAATCGAGAATGTTTATGAATGCCATAAGGCACTCTGGACAGCAGCCGGATACGGTCCTGGACAGGGATATAAGGTTGGTCTTACATTTGCATCGGATGCAGACGGAACAGCATGGCATGATATCTTCGTAGAGAAGCTTCCTGAAGACGGCTATGTAGTAGTTGATCCGGGTCAGTATCCTTCAGGATCAAATGACTTCACATCATTAGCTAATACCTTCAAGCAGGAAGATATTGATATCCTCGCAGGTACAAACATTCCTCCTGATTTCCTGAATGTATACAAGGCTTGTATCGCAGCAGGCGTTGAAGTTGGATGTATCACAATGGGCAAGTGCTGCCTGCTTCCTGGTGATGTAAGCGTTCTTGAAAATGATACACAGGGTCTGGCTCAGGGTATCATGACAGAGGTTTGGTGGACACCTAACTATCCGTTCTCATCAGCTCTTACAGGCATTTCTTCAGCAGAAATCGGCGCTGCATACCTTGCTGACAACGGAAGAGAGATGCCGCAGCCTACAGGCTATGCTTATGCAGCTCTTGAGATTGCAGTTAACGCACTTATCAATGCAGGCACAACAGAACCTGAAGCTCTGAGAGATGCTCTTGCAGCTACAGATCTTGATACAATCGTTGGACCTATCAAGTATGATAAGGAAATGCAGGGTCTTAAGTATGGTGATACTGTAATCGCCGGCGGACAGTGGCAGTTACAGGATGACGGAACAGAGAAGCTTGTTGTTATCGACAATACTGTTTATGACATCATTGCAGTAGAAGGCGAGTATGTTCCTGGAAATGCTACTAACAAATAATAGCAATTTATAATCCGACATATTAATTTATAGCGGAGAGCCTTTATAGGCTCTCCGAAAAATTTGAGGAATAATTATGGGTAATATTTTAACATTTGAAAATGTAAATGCAGGATACGGCCGTGTTCAGATTTTGCATGATTTGTCATTTTCAGTGGAAGAGGGCGAGGTATACGGTGTTATCGGTCCTAACGGATGCGGCAAGACAACCATGTTCAACGCATTGATTGGTCTTATAATGCCTACCACCGGCAAGATAACCTTTAATGGTCATGATGTAACTAAGGTTAAACCTGCTGACAGATGCCATATGGGTATAGGAAGAACCTATCAGGTTCCGCGCCCATTTGAAGGCATGAGCGTATATGAAAATGTTCTTGTAGCATCAGTTCATGGCGCAAATCATTCTGAACACGAGGGAAGAAACGTGGCTCTTGAAGCTCTTAAGCTGACAGAGTTGTATGAAAAAAGAGAGATCCCTGCAGGCGAGCTTACACTTCTTGATCGTAAGCGTCTTGAGATCGCAAGAGCTCTGGGCACACAGCCTAAGCTGCTGCTCCTTGATGAGGTTGCAGCCGGTCTTACAGAAGCCGAGGTGCAGGACGTAATGAAGATGGTAGCAGACCTTAAGGCTGCAGGATATTCAATCATCTGGATCGAGCATGTTATCCAGACTATGGTTGAGTCTACAGACCACCTTATGTGTATGTCAGACGGACACCAGCTGCTGATCGGTGATCCTAGACCGGTTATGGAGTCTAAGGAAGTTGAAGCTGTATACCTGGGTGTAGAAGAGGAGGATGAATAAAATGAGTGAACCTTTACTTAAGATAGAGGGCGTTCAGGCTAAATACGGAGATTTCATCGCTGTTCATTCTGCATCATTGGATGTGCCGGAGGGCAAGATCGTATCACTGATCGGCTCAAATGGTGCAGGCAAATCCACGCTTATGGATACAGTTGCAGGTCTTCATAAAGCCAGCGCAGGTAAAATATATTTCAGAGGGGAAGATATTACTAATCTTCCGGCAGAAAAGATTGTAACAAGAGGATTAAGCCTTGTACCACAGGGCAGCAGATGCTTCGTCAGAATGTCAGTAGAAGACAACCTGATCATGGGCAGCTTTCCTAAGAATGTAAGAGCACAGGCTAAGGATTCTCTTGAGATGGTTTATAATCTGTTCCCGGTTCTGAAGGAGAAGAGAAATGATGCTTCAGGTTCTCTTTCAGGCGGACAGAGACAGATGGTTGCAGTAGGACGTGCTCTTATGACCAAGCCGCAGCTGGTTCTCTTTGATGAGATTTCACTGGGTCTGGCACCGACGGTTATCAAGGATATTTACGCAACTATCAAGAAGATCAACAAGGATACAGGCATGACAATTCTTCTGGTAGAGCAGGATACTCAGAGAGCCATGAAGACCGGTGAGATATGCCATGTAATGCTTAAGGGAAATGTGGTTCTGTCAGGTAATCCTAAGGATCTGGGTCAGGACGAGATCAAGAAGGCATACTTTGGTATCTAAGGAGAGGAGGTAGAAAAATGATCGTTATTCAGTATTTAATTAACGGCATATTGCTTGGTGGTATCTACGCTCTCCTGGGCGTTGGAATGACAATGATATTCGGTATCGTTAAACTGACCAACCTGGCACACGGCGAATTCGTAATCATAGGCGCTTATGCCTCAACACTTATTGCTCAGGCACTTGGAGTAGATCCGATCCTGACGCTTATTGTAACTATTCCGTTTATGTTCCTGATAGGCATGGGACTGCAGTCAGGACTTATTAACAGAGTTATGCAGAAGGGCTCAGAACCGGCACTTTTGGTTACCTTCGGTCTTTCAATCATTCTGCAGGATGCTATGCTTCTTCTGTTCTCAGCAGATGCTCGTCATGCAGGTGCAGCTTACAGCTCAATTATCCTTAAGATCGGAAGTGTAAGTATTGCCCTCCTGGATATTATCCTTCTGGCAATAAGCCTTATCGCTATCTGTATTCTTACATGGTTCCTTAATAAGACTTACATGGGACGTTCTATCAGAGCTACATCTGACGATACTCAGGCAGCAGCTCTTATGGGTGTAAGTGTTAAAAAAACATATGCTATAGCAATGGGTATTGCTATGGCGACGGCTGCAGTTGCAGGTCTGTGCATCGGTCTTAAATGGACATTCTATGCATCATCAGGCGGCAGCTATCTGCTTATAGCATTCGGCGTAGTAGTTATCGGTGGTATGGGATCAATACCGGGTACACTTGTTGCAGGACTTATCTTCGGCCTGGCACAGGTTATCGGCGGAGCAAATTATGGCTTACTTATAAGCTACATTTTGCTGATCATCATGCTCGCAGTTAGACCACAGGGTCTGTTCAGCAAGTAGAAGGGAGGATGTTATGGGAGACAATAAAACATTAGCATCAGCCCACAAGCCTATAAAGGTTCTGGACGGCAAAGTGATGTTTATTGTATGCATCGTTATCGTTGCAGCATTGTATATTTTTAATCTTACAGGTGTTTTCTCAAGCAACACTATGCGTTACTTAATGAAGATCTTCCTGTATATAACACTGGGCGAGATGTGGAACCTGCTGTCAGGATTCACAGGCATGACCAGTTTGGGTAACCAGACATTCATTGGTCTGGCAGGTTTCTCTGTAGCAGTTATGACATCTACATATGCTATGTCAATCTGGGTAGGATTATTGGTAGGTGCAGTAATTGCAGTTATAGTTGCACTGCTTTTATCATTTGTCCTGTTTAGGATGCGAGGTATGTATTTCGCTATTGCGACCTGGGTTGTTTCGGAGGCTATTTGCACATGGTTCTTAAGCTGGAAATATGTTAACCAGGGCGGCGGTATCTCAATCAAGGCAAGACCTTATCCTAAGGTTCCGGAGATCTATCTGATGGCCCTTACCTTATGCGTGATCGCCATGATCGTTGTTTATGTTCTTTTAAGAACCAAGACAGGTCTGGGACTTACAGCCATGAGAGATGATGCAGATGCTGCTTCATCAGTAGGTGTTAACATCTTCAAGTCTAAACTGTTAGTATATGTTATCGCAGCGCTGTTCACAGCACTTGCAGGCGGTATATTCTTTATTAACAAGGGAACTATCTATCCTAACTCGGGATTTAGCATTGACTGGACAGTATCTATGGTATTCATCGTAATCATCGGCGGTATCGGAACTGTATCAGGACCGGTTGTAGGTGCCGTCATCTACGTAATCCTTGAGGAAGTTTTGGCTAAATTACCTGGATGGTCTAACATCATCCTCGGTGCCATCGCTATTCTGGTAATCCTGTTCCTTCCGGATGGTATCATGGGAACACTTCAGAAGAAGCTTCACTTCGAGATCTTCTCACAGAAGAGATTCTCTGAGCCTAAGAAGGGTATCAAGGAGAGAGCAAATGCTTCTGCATAACAGAGGTATTTAGATTTAATTAAATTCATCGACAGGCTGCGCTGTCAGCGGCATTCACACTCAGATTCTATTCGTGTTCATGCCACTGCAGGCAGCCTGTCTTTATTTCTTACAATAAGTAAAAAAGACTGTGAGGAAACACTGTCCGCAAGCGTGAATAGAATCTGAACGCTAAGGACAGTGTTTCCTCACAGTCATACACGACTGATTTGTTTTGATTTTTACACTATGTATAAAGATTTCTCCTGCAATTGACGATGAGACGCTGCGATTGTAGAATCTGTAGGATTGCGAAAAAGCGGCGTGAGTCATGTTCGCATTTGCTAAGCATACGAATAATACTCGCTATTATAGATAAAACGATGCACTTATGATGTATAAGAAAAGGGGACAAAATGGAAACATCAGAATTAAAAGCTAAATACGTCAACGAGGTTACGGCCACTGATCCGATCACAGCCAAGACTCCTTGGAAGGACTATCTCGGAGATTTGCCATTTCACATGGAGTATTTTGATGGTACCTTGTATGAAGGGCTTAAGGCTGCAGCCGAAAAATATCCGAACAATATAGCATTTGACTTTATGGGCAAATCTACTACCTATAAAAAGATGATCTCTGAGATCCAGAGATGCGCCAAATCCCTTAAGACTCTGGGTATCAGGGAAAATGACAGGGTAACGGTAGCTCTTCCTAATTGTCCGCAGGCAATTTATACATTTTATGGACTGAACTGCATCGGAGCCATTGCCAACATGGTGCATCCGCTGTCAGCAGAGAAGGAACTGGAATTCTATATTAATGAATCTAAGAGTATCTCGGTTATTACACTGGATCAATTTTATAATAAGATAGAGGCTATTCGTCAGAATACCAAGCTGGTTAATGTCGTAATCGCCTCTGTTAAGGATGAATTGGCGCAGCCTATCAAGGCGGGATATATGCTGACTGAAGGCCGCAAGATCAAGAAAATTCCTAAGGACGCCCCTGTAATCAGATGGGCGGATTTCATGAACATAGGCAAGGCCTGCTTCTGGAATTATGAAGCGCATAAGGATGCAAATGAGACTGCTGTTATCTTATATTCCGGCGGAACTACGGGAACAACCAAGGGCATCGAATTGTCAAACAGGAACTTCAATGCTCTGGCAACCCAGATCGTCGGCGTAAATCCTATGTTTAAGCCGGGAGATAAAATGCTTGCAGCTATGCCGGTATTTCATGGCTTCGGTCTGGGTGTATGTATCCACTCAATGCTCTTTAACGGCGGAAGATGTATCCTGATCCCTAGATTTACACCACAGAGTTATGCTAAGCAGATTACAAGATACAAATGTAATTTTATAGCAGGCGTTCCTACACTTTATGAAGCTCTATTAAGGCTTGACTGCATGGATAAGGCGGATTTAAGCAGCCTAAAGGGAGTATTTTCAGGCGGCGATTCGCTGTCTATTGAACTTAAGAAGAAATTTGACAAATTCCTGTATGATCATAACGCTTCTATTCAGGTTCGTGAGGGATACGGAACTACAGAGACGGTTACGGCATGCTGTCTTACACCTCCGAACATGCACAAGGAGGGAAGCATCGGAGTGCCATTTCCGGATACATTTATTAAGATCGTCCGTCCGGGCACGGATGAGGAGCTGCCATACGGAGAGGAAGGCGAGATCTTGCTGGCGGGTCCTACAGCCATGAAGGGATATATGGACAAGCCGGAAGAAACTGCCAACACATTGAGGAAGCATGCAGATGGTCTTACCTGGGTATATACAGGTGACCTGGGCAAGATGGATAACGAAGGCTTCGTATATTTCAAGGGCCGTTCTAAGAGAATGATCATCAGCTCCGGTTATAATATCTACCCGGCTCAGATGGAAAATATCCTGGACGGCAATAAGATGGTTCACATGAGCTGCGTAATCGGTCTGCCGGATTCATATAAGATGCAGAAGGTTAAGGCGTTTGTTGTCTTAAATCCTGGTTATACACCATCTGAGGACACTTGGCTGCAGCTGATGGCTTACTGCAAGAAACATGTAGCTAAGTATGCGATGCCGTGCGATATTGAGTTCAGAGATTCTCTGCCGAAGACATTAGTAGGCAAGGTAGCATACAGAATTCTGGAAGAGGAAGAGCTGGCCAAGATCGCTGCTCAGACGGAAGAAGAGAAGAATGCTGTAGATCCGGGAACAGCCAAAAAGGAGCAGATCGCACTGGTTGCCGCCACATTAGAAGATGACGATGTGGCTAAGATGGATAATGCTGAATAATAAGCTTGCAAATGTCACTATATTTGGAATATAATCACTCGGTCTGTGTCAGCGGCGCATGTCCGCTGACAATATTTTCAAGATAATACAGAGGTCAAATATGGCAAAAAAGAGAGAACGCCGCCGTTTCGGAGACAGATTTGACGGCAAATTAATACGTGACTTAGATCCTATGCATGTTATCACACCGATACTTTATCCGAATCGCTGCGATAATGAAGCATATTTTCTGGAAAAATTCGATATGGCACCCATGCGGGCATATCTGGCCAAATTAAATGAAAATGAAACGGATTTTCCGTTTACTCCATTTCATATTATTGTAACCGCAGCCATTAAGACGTTGACATTAAGGCCTCGCCTGAACAGGTTCGTAGCCAACAAGTTAATGTATCAGCGTAATGAAGTATCGGTTTCATTTGTAGTTAAGAAGCTGTTCTCAGACAACGGAGCGGAGGCATTGGCCATCATTCATGCAGAGGACAAGGATGACATCCATAGCATTCATGAGAAACTGTATAAGCAGATAAGCTCCGGCAGAAGCGATAAGATCGACAAATCCTCAGAGAGTATGGATATTGTAAGCCGTATGCCGAGAAGACTTACAAGGCTGTTCTGTGAGATCATTTGCTTCCTGGATAAGATAGGCAAATGTCCTAGAGGCTTGATTGAAACGGATCCGTATTATACCTCCATGCTGCTGTCAAATCTGGGCTCACTTAAGCTGAATGTGGGATATCATCACCTTACGAACTGGGGAACATGCTCACTGTTTTGCATCATGGGTGAGATTAAGAAGGTTAAGGAAACAGATGAAAACGGCAACGAGGTAGAAAAAGAGATCGTAAGCCTGGGACTTACTCTCGATGAGAGACTGGCAGACGGATATTATTATGCCAAGTCCTTAAAACTTCTGAAAACTCTTATAGAAAATCCGCAGTTACTGGAACTTCCGATGGATCAGGAAGTTGAATATTAAGACTCATCAATCATAAATGACAGAGCCAGATGAAGCAATTCGTCTGGCTTTTTTAAGTCCGTTTTGCCGATTTCGCAGATACGCTTGAGCCTGTATACCATGGTCAGCCGATGAATATATAGGGCGGATGCAGTTTGAACTGTATTAAGATTCTGGCTCAGATATTCGCGCAGGGTCTTAAGATATTCTGTGTTATTCTGCTGATCGTGCAGCTTGATGCGGGCGTATACAGGAGAGACCAGGTCTTCCCTGGTAAATTCCATGGTTGCCAGGTTGATCAGAAGCGGCAGTACGCATTTATGAAAGTAATTGATCATAACGTCAGGATATTGCCTTGAGCCGATGTCCAGAGCCGTTTGTGCCTGACGGAAGTAATGTCTGATCTTATAGATGTTGTCAAATGTATTCGATATCCCGACACGCATATTATAAGAGGACAGAAACTCAGACATGGCAGTGATATATTCGGGTTCTGCCGACTTACTGCCTGCACTGGCAACAGTTTTACCGGTATCAGTGGTGTCAGCCTCAGGATCTGATCTCTCACAGTCGTTAATTTTGGCATCAGCGGCCTCGGAGTCATTAACGGCATTTGCCGGAGAATCAATGTCATCAGATTGATTACTGAAGAGGTTGATATCAAATAATATGGCAATATTGCCCTGGTAGCTGAAGGCCAGAACTCCGGGATAATCACGGGCGATCTCCTCGCAATAATAGGGAATAGAATCAAGGGTAAGATCCTGATAAGTTGTCTGGGTATATGCGATCACGAATTCGTCAGAGGCAGACCAGTTGATCTTATCCAATTCCTTCTTTAGTGCAGACTTATTGACTATGCCTGATGAGAGGGCAGAAGTAAGAAGCCTGGATAAAACCGCACCTTCAGAATCTGAATCAGAATAATCCTTCTCATATGATTCAGAGATATAATGAGCCAGAAGATCCAGCAGAATATAATCAGTTTCCCGAAATGGTCTGGCTGATTCGTGAACACTCAGGCGGTAAATGATATCCCTTCCGTAGAAAACATTTCGAACGATCATTCGGTGCTGCAAATGCGGGTCGCTGATCGTAAATACATCTTTTTCTGATATAAGCATTCTGCCAAAGGGACTGTTGTTTATATAATCCTTCATCTTATCGGACATTTTTTTAACATTAAAGGTGGCCTGCGATGATTCCAGGCTGGCGATAAGATAATTGTAGGAAGGATCCGAGATTGAAACAGGATTTTCGAATACTTCAAGGGAGGCCTCGAGGCATTTCTTAAAGGAGGCCATCCTCCCGTAGTGGGTGGAAATGTATTCCAGCTTGTGCTGCCAGGCATCGAAAAAGTCGAAGATACTGTTTATATAATTATGAACCTTAAGTATATCAGAAGTCTCCGGAACGAGAATTACAGCGGGACAGTTAAGAACATCCGTATTAACACTGCCGATAAGTATTAGTCCGCAGCCATTCTGGTATATAAGGTTCGCAGGCATTTTATCGGCGGATGTAATGTACAGTGTATCAGCAAGAAGCTCTGTCTCGTCTGTCAGAAAGACAGGACGGCTGAGCCTTAAGGTACTGTAGATATCCTTGAAGCGGATAATATGCACATATTTTTCCAGATGTTCACTGATAATCTTTAATGACAGCTTCATGTCCTACCTGCCTTTCTTCTTGATCAAAATGGAGTGATCGTCCCTGCCTGCGTCGATGCGTTTAGCAACCCGCTCCCGTTTTCAGTATTGACTGACTGCTCAAGTATCTGAAGTTTACCACATTCTGCCCTTATTGTGTATCTGTATAAATGGGCTGAGCTTGCTATAAATTTAACAAAGTGCTATACTCCACAGGTTCTGCTATTGTATAAAAACAGTACAGCAGCGAGAATACAATAAAAACATTGTCATAATTACAACAATAAATAAAGAAAAGGGGAAATGCATGAAAGTTTTAGGTATCAGTGCCGGAAGACATAACGGCAACAGTGACATCGCGGTTAAAGAAGCACTGCTTGCATGCCAGGCTGCGGGAGCAGAGGTTGTTTTTATCAACCTGTTTGACTATAACATCCTGCCATGTACGGGATGCGAATCCTGCACAATGATGATGGGGGATGTAGCTTTAGGAAGGAGAAAGGATTATCCGGGATGTGTTCTTAAGGATAAGGATGATATGGATAAGATCATGGATGTGTTCCAGAGCTGCAACGGACTTATTATAGGTTGTCCGACTTACGACTTGCTGCCATCATCGTTATATCTGAAATTTGCTCAGAGATTTCTGGCATATGAGTTATCTTTCAGGCTTAAGATCGGCGCAGTTAAGGAAAATCCTAACATGGTTGCAGGCCTTATTTCAGTAGGAGGATCATGCCACGACTGGCAGGGATTCAGCCTGGAAGCACTGGGAGCAACTATGTTCACTAACTCAGTTAAGGTTGTGGATCAGTACCTGGTAACAAGGGTAGGTCGTCCGGGAAATATTGTGATCCGTCAGGAATGTCTCGACAGATGCCATAAGATGGGAGAAAATATTATTGAGGCCATCAAGACTCCTGTAGAAGAGAGAAAATGGCTGGGAGATCCGGACCTCGGATTATGCCCGAACTGCCACGGCGGATTAGTCTTCAAGGGAGATGAACACTGGGACGGACTTAAGTTCGACTATGAATGTGCAGTATGCGGCGCAGGACTTAAGCTGGTTGACGGTAGGTTCATAATCGCAGAGAATGGCTTATGCAGAGACAGAAATGTTGATGAGGCCAGAGGATATCATCTTGATGAGATCGTTGCAACACGTATCGACTTCATGAAGAAGATGGGAGAAGATCCGGCGGTTAAGGAAAAAATGAATAAATATAAAGAAATCAAGTTCCCGGCTATATAAGTCAATTACATGCCCCTTTTCTGTATATACAGGATAGGGGTATTTTTATGGTATGATTGCTTCTAACCTGATGTATGAACAAAGAACAAAAATGTAAGCGGCTTTGACGGGGATAATCAATTGACGAGTTAGTGATTGTGATGTAAACTAACAGGGTATGTTTTTTTAAAAAACTTGTCACTATTCAGAGCTTTATTCGCAAAATCGCTGCTACGCAGCATAATTTTTTGACTCATGCAGCGTTTTTACCATGAAAATTTGCATAAGATCAACTCATTCCCGCAAGAAGGATCTGTTAATTTGTTGCAGGTATTCATGGTCACGGATAGTTTCAAATAATTGTATCTATTATATGCAGTATATTATTTAGGAGGACAAACCAATGGCAAAGAAATTAGTTTCAACGGTACTTGCAAGTCGTTTCGACAAATATGGAATCCATTTCCCATCAGACTGGGAGATTACATATCTCGAGGCACCTTATACAGATGAAGACATGATCAAGGCTGTAGGCGATAAGGAATATATCCTTGTTAACGCTACACATCCGGTAACAAAGGCAGTTATCGATGCTTGCCCAAATCTTAAATTCATCCAGTCAGAAGGTGTTGCATTCAACAAGATTGATACAGACGCTGCTAAGGCTAAGGGAGTTATCGTTTCTAATAATAAGGGTGCAAATGCTGACGCTGTTGCTGAGGCTACAGTTGCTCTTATGCTTGAGTGCTACAGAACAATGGCATATTATGACAAGAGACTTAAGTCAGAGCCATTCGTAGATGTTAAGAATGACGCTCTTGCAGCAGGTGTTCATGAGCTTCGCGGCAAGCACATCGGTTTCGTAGGAATGGGTGCTATCGCTAAGGAAGCAGCTAAGAGACTTCAGAACTGGAAAGTTAAGATCAGCTACTACGATGTATATCGTCCGACTCCTGAGCAGGAAGCTGAACTTGGTATTTCTTATCTTCCGTTTGAAGAGATCGTTAAGCAGTGCGATGTTATTTCTATGCACATCCCTGTACTTCCTACAACAGTTAATATGATGGGTGCTGAGCAGTTCAAGGCTATGAAGCCGACAGCTATGCTCGTTAACACAGCTCGTGGTGAGGTTGTTGACCAGGTTGCTCTTGCTGCAGCTCTCGAAGCAGGCGAGATCGCACATGCAGGTCTTGATGTTCTCTCACCGGAACCGGTACCAGCAGATCATCCGCTTCTTAACATGAGCCCTGCTGGAGCAGCAAGACTTACACTTACACCTCACACAGGCGGTATGACAGATGAATCATTCATCACAATGCTTAATGGAGCAATTGACAATATGGAGCGTATGGAGAAAGGCGAGAAGCCAATCAATATCGTTAATGGACTGTAAGATTATAGCCAATCAGTTGTAATTTTATGAATATTCAGAGCCCGTTGATCCCATGATTGCGGCCGACAGACACAAGATGCAGCCTGTTGGATGCATCAGGGAGAGACGGGCTTATTGTATGTTAGAAATGTGCATTGACTGCACTTAGTTCGTGCCGGAACGGCTTAGTCACTTTTCCGCGAGGATATTTCCAAACAGTGGCTGAATGCCGATGGATACGGCGCATGGCGGGGAAAAGTACCGCAGAATGGGAGTAAATCATGGTTTATAAGACATTTGACGAGATTATTGCCAAGTTACAGGGCAATACAAAGAGGAGCCGTATGGCAGTTGCAGCAGCTAATGATGATCACACATTAGGAGCTGTTAAGCAGGCAGTTGAGGCAGGATTAGTTGAGCCGGTACTGGTAGGCGATAAGGCAGAAATCCTTAAGGTTCTTAAGGAGATCGGTCTGGAAGTTCCGGAAAAAGATATCTATGATGAGCCGGATATCGCAGAGGCTTCTAAGAAGGCAGTTGCTCTTATCAATGAAGGCAAGGCTGACTTCCTTATGAAGGGTAAGGTTGACTCAGGTATTTACCTTAAGGCGGTTGTTAATAAAGAACACGGCCTGGGCATGGGCGGCGTAATGAGCCATTTCACAGCATTTGAATGCCCATCATATCACAAGCTTATTGTTCCTGTTGACGGCGGTATGGTTACATATCCGACACTTGAGCAGAAGAAGGCTATTATTCAGAATACAGTTGATACACTTCTTGCACTGGGATATGACTGCCCTAAGGTTGGTGTTCTTGCATGCAAGGAGAAGTTAGATCCTAAGATGCCGGAAACAGTTGACGGTGACGCTCTTAAGCAGATGCAGTTAAACGGTGAGATCACTAACTGTATCGTAGAGGGACCTATCTCATTTGACTGTGCAACAGATGCAGAGATTGCTGAGTTCAAGGGCTTCAAGTCCCCATGCGCAGGCGACTGCGATGTTCTCATCGCTCCGAACATCCATGCAGGAAATATCATGGGCAAGATGCTTACAGGATTCTGCCATGCTAAGATGGGCGGCTTCATCGTTGGTGCTAAATGCCCTGTAATCATGACAAGCCGTGGTTCAACATCAGAAGAGAAGTATCTGTCAATGTGCCTTGCAGCGGTAGCTTCAATGAATGCTAAATAAATATGTCATAAAGGTCCTGGACGGCAGATACGAGTGAGCCGTGTATACACGAGAAAACTCGTATCTATCGGATAGGATAATCTGTATGAGCAAGCAGAGAGAGCTCGAATTGCGAATACAGATTGGATTGTGAGAGCACGAAGTGCGAAATCTGACACAAAACTAAAATAATTAACCAGGAGAATATATAATGGAAAAAATCTTAGTAATTAACCCAGGTTCTACATCTACAAAAATTGCTGTTTATGAAGACGAAACCCCATTATTTGTAGAAAGTATCGAACATTCACCTGAAGAAACAGGTAAATATGATGTAATTTTTGATCAGTATGAATTCCGTAAGAATACAATTGTTGACTGCCTGAAGAGACACGGCGTTGACCTGAAGGATCTTACAGCTATCGTATCTCGCTGCGGTCTGCTTCCGCCTATTAAGTCCGGAGCATATAAGATAAATGAAGACATGGTATGGCAGCTTCATTACAATCCGCAGAATGAGCATGCATCAAACGTTGGTGCACCTATTGCTTACGCTCTGTCACAGGAACTGGGTATTCCGGCACTTGTTTATGACGGAATTACAGTAGACGAAATGATCCCTCTTACTAAGGTAGCTGGACTTAAGAGCATGAGAAGAAAGGCCCTCGGTCACAACCTTAACATGCACGCAGCTGCTAAGAAGTGGGAGAAGGATACAGGTAAGGATTACCAGAAGGCTAATCTTGTAATGTGCCATTTAGGCGGCGGCATTACACTTGCTCTTCACTCACAGGGACAGATCATTGACTTCTTAAGCGATGAGGAAGGACCATTCTCACCGGAACGTACAGGCGGACTTCCTGCATTCCAGTTAGTTGACTTATGCTTCTCAGGTCTTGATAAGAGAGCTGTAATGAATAAGATCAAGAGAAACGGCGGACTTTTAGACCATCTCGGAACCAATGACACACGTGTAGTTGAGAAGATGATTGCTGAAGGCGATGAGCATGCTAAGCTAATCTACGAAGCAATGGCATTGGATGTATCTAAGTGCGTTGCCATGATGGCTACAACAGCTTGCGGCAAGGTTGACAACATTATCCTTACAGGCGGTATCGCTAAGTCAGAGATGTTCACCAATATGGTTAAGGAAAGAGTTTCATATATCGCTCCTGTAATCGTATATCCGGGTGAAAATGAGATGGAATCACTGGCATTTGGCGCACTTCGTGTACTGCGCGGCGAAGAGATCGCAAGAGAATTCACTAAGGTTGAAGGTCAGCTGTAAGTAATTTAAAGGCTCAGCCTGCGGTATGCGGTTCAGGGTTTAATAAAGAACATAGATGTTTGTAATCGTGACCGTGCCGGGACGGCGCAGCCACTGTGAGAAAACAATCAGCGTAGGCGTTTTCGAACAGTGGCTGCAACGCCGAGGTTCACGGCACGGAATAAGCTATATTATGTTCGCTTCGGAACGCCGCAGGTTGAAATCTTCAAAATATAGGTATACAGACAACTAATGCTCTCCTGGATATTAACATGTTCAGGAGAGCTGTGCTGATGAATACAGATGAACATAAAAAGAATGCAATCTATTAACAGCAGTACGATATATGCAGATCTGCTGGACAAAATAATAAGCCTTAAGTATAAGCCGGGGGAGGGCATTTCGGAAAATGAACTCTGCGAAGTGTACGGCGCTACAAGGCATGCCATCAGAGGGGCACTTGCAATTCTTAAGGAAAAAGGTCTTATCGAGGTGCAGCCTCAGAGGGGTACCAATGTAAGCCTTATTGATCTGAAATTCATAGACGATATTATTTTCTTAAGATCAGCGATAGAACAGGAGACGCTTCATTTTATCCTTAAAAATGAAGATAATACGAAGCTGGTTAAGCAGCTGAGAGAGTGCCTGGATAAGCAGATGCAGGCAGAGATCTCTGGCGTTAAATCCCAGGAGTTCTATAAGCTTGATGATGAATTTCATGATACATTGCTGGAGGCAGCGGGCAGAAAGTCTGTTCAGAAAATATATGCAGATGCTTACCTTCACGTACGCAGATGGCGTAATATGGAAGTAAGTGCCCAGGCCAGAATTGCATCTCTGCCCCAGGAACATAAGAAAATTGTCGACGCTATAGAGAAGAAGGATGAAGCAGAGGCCAGACGGCTCATGTTCAGCCATATTGACTCGGTAGGACTTTTCGGCGAAGAAATGCGGCATAAATATCCTGAATATTTTGTTTGATGTTATATCGCATCAGGAAGCAAAAACTGGAGTATCGCCGTGAAGGCTGTCAGGATTGTGAGAATATGTGGTGCGGAACGATCTTACCTTTAGCAGCACAGTGATATTCCGGTATAAACAAAAGTCAAGCTATTGATTAAATGAATATGTATTTTATAAAATACATAAAAATTCTAAAATCAATTATGTGCAAGACACCACACAGTTAGGTGAAGTAACTATTTCGATGAAACAGAAATTGGCGAAAATGCATAAGATTGTTTATTATTTAACACAAAAAAATCAAGTATTTTAGCGTCTTACACTTGTCGACATGTGTGATTTGTTATAAAATACAAGTATATTGTGTGTAAAGGAAAATGGTATGGGATTATTCTACGAAAGCGATAAAACATTTGCAGATATAATGAATGAAAAGAAGAATTTTGTCTTCATCGGCGAGGCCGGAAGCGGCAAGAGCGAGATCATTCTTAATGTCGCAGCATTGCTGGCAGAGAAGACCGGCAAGCAGGTTGATCTGTTCGACCTGGACCAGACAAAACCTTTATACAGATCAAGGGATATGGAAGAAGCCTTTGTTAAAAAGGGCGTAAATATTCACTATCAGGAGCAGTTCCAGGATGCGCCTACCATGGTAGGCGGAGTTATGCCGTCGCTTCAGGGTGATGGATATACGCTTATAGATATAGGCGGCGGAAGTCAGGCTCCTAAATTTGCAGGAATGTATTGGAATATTTTATCTAAGGATAATGCAGTTCCGGTTTATGTGGTTAATTCATACAGACCATGGACCAAGAGCACTGAGGCTATCGACGGTACCATGAGCCACATATTGAATGCGATCAGACTGGATCACATATACATTCTGGGTAATCCGAATCTGGGTTACAGTACCACAGTTGATGAATTCATTCAGGGATTAGATAAGATGGACGAGCTTCTTAAGGACTATACAGTCGTTAACAGCGCCTGTGTAAGAAGGGATATCTATGAAGAAGCTAAGAAGAGAACTGATAAGTTCCTTCTTCCGATTGACCTCTATCTGACATATGAATGGGTTGATTGATATAAGTGCTTTATAATTACCGTAAGGAGGAAAAAGTAATGGCGAAAGGAAAAGTAGACATCAACATTGAGTATTGCAAGTCTTGCGAGTACTGTGTAGACGCCTGCAAAAAAGGTGTTCTCGCTGTTGGTGAAAAGGTTAACTCAAAGGGATACCTTTATGTAATCGCTGCTAAGCCAGAAGAGTGCATCGGCTGCGCAATGTGCGCACAGATATGTCCGGAAGCAGCAATTGAGGTATGGAGAGAGAAATAACAGGAAGGAGAAAATAAATGGCAGAGCGTGTATTTATGAAAGGCTGCGAAGCTATTGCTGAAGCAGCAGTTAGAGCAGGATGTCGTTTCTTCGCGGGTTATCCTATCACTCCGCAGAACGAGATCCCTGAGTATTTTGCAAGAAGAATGCCGGAGGTAAACGGTGTCTTCGTACAGGGCGAAAGCGAAGTAGCTTCTGTAAATATGTTATATGGAGCAGCTGCAGCAGGTAACAGAGCTATGAGCTCATCATCTTCATGCGGTATCTCACTTTACAGTGAAGGTATCTCATACTGCGCATCAGCTCGTTTACCGGTTGTAATCGTTAACGTACAGCGTGGCGGCCCTGGTATCGGTGCTATCCAGCCTGCACAGCAGGATTATCTCCAGGCTACTAAGGCATCCGGAAATGGTGGTTTCAGAATGATCGTTCTCGCGCCATCAACAGTTCAGGAATGCGTTGATATGGTTTATGAAGCATTTGACCTTGCTGCAAGAGACAACAACCCTGTATTAGTTCTCACTGATGGTGTTATGGGTACAATGATGGAGCCTGTTGTTCTTCCTAAGATGAGAACAGATGAAGAGCTGGCAGCAATGAAGGCTAAACTGAATGTTAATGACCGTGCATGTATCGGACATCCTCTGGGACAGAAGAAGTGCTGCTTCCCAGGATCAGTTGGTACAGGCCAGGAGATCGCTAACAAAGAAGCAGAAGCTATGTATGCAACATGGGACAAGGATGTTGAAGTTGAGAAATACATGGTTGACGATGCAGAGATCATCCTTACAGGATACGGTATCTCAGCTCGTATCTGCAAGGTTGTAGTTAAGCAGTTAAGAGAAGAAGGCATCAAGGCTGGTTTGATCAGACCAGTTAAGGTATCTCCATTCCCATATGAAGCATACAGCAGCCTTGATTTCAATCAGGTTAAGGGTATCCTTGATGTAGAAATGTCAATTCCTGCTCAGATGAGATGGGATGTTGATCATGCGGTTCAGGGAAGATGCCCAATCATGGAATGCAGAAGATCAGGCGGACAGCTGCTTACAAATATCCAGGTAATGGAAGGCGCACGTAAGCTTATCAAGGAGGTGCTCTAATATGGCAATGGAAAAAGTATATGAAAAAACATTAGGCCTCTTACCAGAAGTTGTTTCCGGATTCTGCCCGGGATGTATGCATGGTACAGCTCATAAGCTGGTAGGCGAGGTTGTTCAGGAGTTAGGCATGCTTGACAAACTCGTAAGAGTTGAGGGTGTAGGCTGCTGCGGTCTGGGACAGTCATATGTTTCACACGATACAATTATTGCTGCTCATGGTCGTGCATGTGCAGTTGCAACAGGTGTTAAGAGAAGTTCACCGGAATCACTGGTTTATACATACCAGGGCGATGGCGACCTTGCTTCTATCGGTCTTGATGAAACAGTTTCAGCTGCTAACAGAGGTGAGAACTTCACAGTTATCTTCATCAACAACGGTATCTATGGTATGACAGGCGGCCAGATGGCTCCTACAACACTGATCGGCATGAAGGCTACAACAGCTCCTTTCGGAAGAAAGCCTGAAGAACACGGATACCCAATGCACATCTGCGAGGTTCTGTCTCAGCTTAAGGCTCCTCAGCTGCTGGTTAGAACAACTGTTGATACACCGGCAAATGTTATTAAGACACGTAAGTACATCAAGCAGGCATTCCAGAACCAGATCGATGGTAAGGGATTCTCACTTGTAGAAATCGTTACAACATGTCCTACTAACTGGGGTTACACTCCTAAGGGTGCTATTGATTTCCTTAGAAACGATATGCTCAAAGAGTTCCCTGTTGGTGTTTACAGAGACAAAGATGCTGGAATTTGCTAATTAAGGAGGAAGCGTAAATGGAAAGAAATATTATGATGGCCGGATTTGGCGGCCAGGGCGTAATGACAATGGGTAAGCTTCTTGCTGATGCAACATGTGAAGCTACAGACCTTAAGGTAACCTTCTTCCCTAGCTATGGTGCTGCTATGCGTGGTGGTACAGCTAACTGCTTCGTTGTTATTTCAGATGACGAAATCGGTGCACCTGTATGCTACGATCTGGAAGACCTTATCGTTATGAATGGTCCTTCACTTCATGCATTTATAGGCAACCTTAAACCAGGCGGAAACCTGTTCATCAACAGCACTATCGTTACTGATCCTATCGAAAGAGATGACATCAATGTTATCTCAGCACCTGTTACACAGATGGCTATCGACATCAAGAACGAGAGAGCACTTAACGTTATCATGTTAGGCGTATATGTTGGTTATACAGAGGCTGTTCCTGAAGAAGTTATCATCAAGGGTATCGAACACAAGTTTGAAGCTAAGCCTAAGCTTATCGCTCCAAACGTAGATGCATTCAAGATGGGTATCGAGATCGGCAAATCACAGAAGAAATGATTTCTGATATGACCGAAAACGGAAGCGGCTCGTAGAACGGACATTTCCGTAATTTCAAGATACATTAATAAATATTAAAAATAATAGCTGCCATGGCTGAGATAATCCTCAACTGTGGCAGCTGTTTTATTAGCTATTTAGATGTAGGGCTCTCGCAATCCCAACGGCATTCATTATAGCTTTTTTGGCTCATACGTCACATCGCAGCCGAGTCGCTTGAGGGTACGTCTGTCGATGGCTGAGAGGGTTGCTGTTGTATGGAACTGGCAGCCTGTAAGATATGGCACATGTTCCAGAGCCATCGCAGCATTTTCGTCAGTTGCAGAGGCTGTTGACAGCGCGATCAGAACCTCCTCCGGATGCAGTCTTGGATTGCGGCTTCCGAGGTAGAGTGTCTTTAATTTCTGGATTGGCGCAATTGATTCCGGGGAGATGAGATTAACATCCTCAGGAATTCCTGCCAGATGGCGCAGTGCCTTCAGAATACAGCTGGCTGACGGTCCCATAAGCTCCGATGTTCTGCCGGTAATAATGGTTCCGTCTTCCAGTTCAAGAGCAGAGCTTACATCGTCAGTCTCAAGGGCTCTTGAACGAGCTGCAACCACCACCGGTCGGTCATTTACAGTTATACCAGCTTCCTTCATGACAACCTGAATCTTTTTAACTTCATCAATTGTTTTCGTTCCGTCGGCGACGCCTGCCAGAGCCTTGAAGTAGCGTCTGATGATCTCCTGTCTTGCAGCCTCCCGGCATGCATTATCATCGCATATGCAGTTGCCGGCCATATTTACGCCCATATCCGTAGGGCTATTGTAAGGGCTGACGCCGAATATTTCCTCAAACATTGATTTTAAAACAGGGAAGATCTCTACATCACGGTTGTAATTGACTGTGGTTTCACCGTAGGATCTCAGATGGTAAGGGTCAATCATGTTGATGTCATTAAGGTCGGCTGTCGCTGCCTCATATGCCAGGTTAACAGGATGCTCTAACGGAAGATTCCAGATTGGGAAGGTCTCAAACTTGGCATAGCCGGCATTGATGCCGTGCTTGTGTTCGTGGTAGAGCTGAGAGAGGCACACACTCATTTTGCCTGAACCTGGACCTGGCGCGGTAACAACGATAAGAGGACGGGTGGTTTCTACAAAATCGTTTTTTCCGTATCCGTCTTCACTGATAACAACTTCAACATTATTAGGATATCCCTGAATAAAGTAGTGATGGTAGACATTAATGTTTTGCTGCGAGAGCTGTTCCTCAAAATGGCGAATGCTTCTTGAGTCGGAATATTTGGTAATAACAACGCTGCTTACATACAGCCCTCTTGCACGGTATTCGTCCACCAGCCTCAGAACATCCAGATCATATGTAATACCAAGGTCTTCTCTTATCTTATTGTGCTCAATATCCTCAGCGCTTACGACCATGATCATTTCCACCTGGTCTGAGAATTGCAGCAGCATTTCCAGCTTGCTGTCGCTGTGAAATCCCGGTAGCACACGTGATGCATGCATGTCATCTAGCAGCTTGCCGCCAAATTCCATATAGAGCTTATTGTCAAAATGCGAGATCCGCTCCTTGATATGTTCTGATTGGATTTTCAGATATTTGTTATTATCAAATCCGATTTTCATTGTAATCCCCCTTGTTTCAATTAATTCTAAAAAGTATTTGATCTGTAAGTTATTTGTGCACTTGTTCGGTGCTTGTCGTTAAGAATTGCTGCTGTGAAGATATGCTTATATCCGTAGTTTTTTGCACCTGCGAAAAATGCCTTGGCTTTCGAAGATGCAGGCTTGCGATGTTTACGAGATGAGCATTTGCTTCAGGCAAATCACCACAACAATACGGAAAACACGCTTGGATAATGCCGTTCAGCGTGTTTTCCGTGAATAATCTCTGTATGTGAGTGTGCAAATGCTGTGAAGCTCCCCGGCGTCATCGTATACCAGGGATATTACGGAATTTAAGCACAATCAGACCTTATTAGGTGTTTTGTGTCACCGCAGGTGACATGTTTGCTGTATGCTTGAATTATTAAATGCAAATGTGATCTTACCACTTTAGTTAAGTGCGGAGCCACAATATTCACAGCATCCGGATTCTGTCGGAATGCTGGTTGCACCACAGTTAGGACATTTAACCGGAACCTTAGGAGCAGCGGCAGCAGCAGCCTCACTTCTTGTGGTTTCACGGATACCTGTGAATAATTCCTTTAATTCTGCAAGAGCATTCTCGTAGTTAGTATATTCGGTTCCGTGATTAGTATTGGTTACAGAATCAACTGAAACCGCAGCAGCTGCCTGACCGCCGGCAGGGGCATTCATACCAGGACGAGGACCGCCAGCAGGAGCATTCATGCCAGGGCGAGGGCCACCGGCAGGAGCGTTAGCACCAGGACGAGGACCACCGGCAGGAGCGTTAGCACCAGGGCGAGGACCGCCGGCAGGGGCGTTAGCACCAGGGCGTCGATCTGCGAAAGGAGCACCAGGACGAGGGGCACCCGCAGGATGGTTCATACCAGGATGAGGGGCTCTGCCAGGAGTATTTGCAGCTTGATTTTGCATAGTAACTGTTTCTTCTACTGATGAAGAGTTGATCCTGAAATTAATCTCGTCGAAAAACGGATTGTTAATATGTATCGTTACATAGAAATCGTAATCAAATGAGAAACGCTGTGGATTACAGCTAACCTCATGGCCATCCGGCCCCTTAGTAGTAATCTCGGACTTTGATTCATCAATTCTGGTATTGCAGCCTGTTACCGAACTGAATGGGATAACGTCCGGATTGCAGTCACGCCATTTGCTGCTTGATGTAACAATGAATTTCTTCTGATCCTCATCAATAAGAACCTTAGTATCATCGCCGATAGTGCGAGTTACATTGAAGGCAGCAACCTCTTCCTTATTTGCCTCTCTATATGCCAGCTGCTCCTTAATCTCTGCAACCGTGCTGTGACGTCTGTCACTAAACCACGGAGACAATTTGGAAACGCATTCCTTACAGCAGTTGCCGTCTTCCAGCTTCTTATTGCCCAACAGTTTAATCTGCGCTCCGCAGATGTCACAATATTTCTTGTCAAATAGTCCCATAAGATATCTCCTCTCTGTTGTATGTTGTTAAATGAAATTTCTACATAAAAGAAAATATCAAAATCTGCGCCGACCTGTTTATGCCTTAAGCAAAAACTGCGGCAGAGCAGAATGATGTTAAGTTTATATCATATTTTGTATTCAATTACTATTGCAATAGGCTGAAACAACGGAAAATACATAAGAAACATCGTTGACCCCTTCAATATAACCACATGCTAAAAAATGAATCAGATTGAAAGTCTTCTGAAGGCATTTGCGGGGTTACTCCAAGGAGCTGTTCTCTAGGCGGGCGTGGCAGGACACTTCAGCAGCCCCGCCAGGAACATGGGCAGCATTTTCTGCGAATACTGACAGATAGAATAATTGCCGCTGGAGATGCACCAGTCATACATGATCGCCCGCTCGTATACGGCGTAGGCCTTGGTGATGTCAGTCACGGTGAGCTTCTCCTGGAATAATCCCTGCTCCTTGCCTTCAATTACAATCTGCCTGAGCAGTCTGTAATATGTTCTGTCCGGATTTAACATGTGCTTCTCACTGGTCGTGATCAGCTGTGCTGCAAATAGCTGGCTCAGCATGGAGACGGAGACAGTATTTTCAATCATAAGAAACAGATCGCGGTTCATGGTGAGCAGCTTGTCAATTGGATTCATGGCAGGGTCGAGGGTTTCCTCTAATTCCTTGTATTTTTCATCAAATAAATATGACAACGAGCCAAGCAGGGAATCTTTGGATTCAAAATAATGATAGAATGACCCCTTTGATGTTTCAGAGGCTTCGACGATGTCATCGATGGTAGTGTTGTCATATCCGTTTTTATAAAACAGCTTCCAAGCGGCGGTTACTATACGGCTTTTGGTATTGTTATTAGAGCGTCCCATTTGTGAATTCTCCTAATTATCTTATAATTATTAGTTTAGACTACAGTCTAGTGAAAAATCACGAGAAATTCAATATAAATCTAAGTATTTGCCGGGAATATTTTGCAACAAATTATAGAATATAGTCTATATTTTATTTCAATTTGCATTGTGATAACATTTATCTTTGTTAAACGTTTAGAATCTTAAAAGCAAAATCGGCTTTTGATCATTCACTAACAGAAAAAATATAGATCAAAAAGATATGCTGCACGTCGGATGCAGTGCAATTTAAGAAGTCTGGTGGAGGGTAATATGACTGCAGAACAGATTATCATGGCAATCGTTATGTTCGTATATTTGGCGGGCATGGTTGTTGTGGGCGTTGTTTATTCGAAAAAAGGAACCGGCAATTCTTCCAGTGAATTTTATTTGGGCGGAAGAGGCTTAGGCCCGTTAGTTTCGGCCATGAGTGCTGAGGCCAGCGATATGAGCTCCTGGCTCTTAATGGGACTTCCGGGACTTGCATATTTTACAGGTCTTGCAGATCCTACGTGGACAGCAATAGGACTGGCAATCGGTACATATCTGAATTGGCTGATAGTTGCCAAGAGAATCCGTATTTATTCTGAGGAAATCGATGCCATCACAGTACCGGCATTTATTTCCAAGAGATTTAAAGACGATAAAAATATGCTGTCATGCATTGCAGCCATAATAATCATTATTTTCTTCATCCCATATACTGCATCAGGATTTGCAGCAGTTGGCAAACTGTTTAATAGTTTCCTGGGATTTGATTACATGACATGCATGCTCGTAGGCGCGGCAGTAATCATTGTTTATACGATCCTCGGAGGTTTCATGGCAGTATCTGTTACTGACCTGATCCAAAGTATTGTAATGACTGTTGCGCTGGTTGTCATAATGGTATTTGGCGTCAGCATTGCGGGGGGATTTAGCAGCGTGTCGGAGGTTGCCACTTCTATACCCGGTTACTTGAGTTTTACAGGTACCGGCAATGTATCAACCATGCAGGGCGGCACCTATGGCGCTATAAAAATTGCATCGACCCTTGCTTGGGGCCTGGGATATTTCGGAATGCCTCACATCCTGCTCAGATTCATGGGCGCTAAGCATCCGAAGCAGATCAAAACATCCAGACGCATTGCAACTATATGGGTAGTCATCTCCATGGGAGTTGCTGTATTTATCGGTATTGTAGGATATGCGATCTCAACAACGGGAGCCATTGAGACATTTACCTCCAGCTCTGCAGCCGAAAATATTATTGTCAGAATATCAGATATATTAAGCAATCATGGAGTGATTGCGGCTATTGTGGCAGGACTTGTGTTGTCGGGAATTCTTGCTTCTACAATGTCTACAGCTGATTCACAGCTGTTAGCTGCATCATCAAGCGTATCGGAGGATATCCTGGGCGGCGTATTCAGGCTGAATCTCAGCACCAAGGCTACCATGTGGGTTGCAAGGATATCGGTAATCGTAATCGCGATTATTGCAGTAATATTTGCACGTGATCCTAACAGTTCGGTATTTGCCATCGTGTCATTCGCATGGGCAGGATTCGGAGCGACATTTGCACCGGTTATTCTGTGCGCACTGTTCTGGAAACGCTGCAACAAATGGGGAGCACTGGCAGGAATGGTTTCAGGAGCTGTCGTTATCTTCGTATGGAAGTATATGGTTCGCCCGATGGGAGGCGTTTGGGATATATATGAACTGCTTCCGGCATTCATAGTTGCCTTACTTTTCATCATTGTCGTTTCGCTTGTTACCGGTGAACCGGATAAGGAGATTACTGATACATTCGAGTCAGTAAAAGCCAAGACGAAGGCAATATAAGATGATGCAGGAAAGGCAGGATGTGCCTGTGCTGTTTTTGCCGATGCATTGTGTTATGATAGAGACACTATATTGTAATGTATCAGTACATGGATATTAGGCAATAGAGAACAGCTGAAATTTAAATAAAAAACAGAAGACTGCCGCAACATTTGTGTTTGTACTCAAAACCAAACGCTGCGGCAGTTTTTATTTCGTTATATTTTTGCAACTATAATGGAGGGCATCTTAGTTACTTCTCATCAGCATGATTAGCATTAGCTAACCCATCTAACCATTATCACGATTATTCTAATCAATATAACGGTTAGCACTGACTAACTAATACAAACTATAGCATTATTTCTGATTAAGTCAATAGTAAGATGCATCAATTGTTTTCATTTATATTGTGAATGGCCTCAATGATCTTCTCCACTGTAGATTCCGGCTGTCCTGTACAGATGATCTTAATATCTGCATGCTTCTCATACAGCGGCATGCGCTGATTATAGATATCCTCAACAGTCATGGATGCAGGAGCAGCTACTCCGCGATTTTCTCTGGAGCCGCGGGCGAGCCGTTCCTCGATTACATCAAGAGGAGAGTAGAGCCATATACATACCCCTGTACTCTTCAGATGCTGCATGGCATCATCTGAGAAAACTGCACTGCCGCCGGTAGCCAGTACGCAATTTTCACCATCAAATGTTAATCCGACCTGTTCTTCGATAGCAAGCAGGGCATCGATACCTTTTTCAGCTATAATTTCAGGCAATGTGGAATTCTCCCAATTACAGATCAAGATGTCCTCATCAACAAAATCCATGCCGAGGGTTTTAGCAAGAATAACACCGATGGTACTTTTACCGACGCCCGGCATGCCGATCAGAATGATATTTCGCCCTTCCTGGTTTCTTTTTTTTAAGCTTTTTTTATTACAGATATATTCTTCTCTCATAGTGAGTATCTCCTAAACTTTCAATATATAAATTGCGAAAATCACGCTGCGCAAGGATCTTGATGTCATCACGGTATTTCGCACATACACCATGTAAATCGCAGGAATCACATGATGAGGGTTTTGATAGCTGCTATTTACCTGATAAAAAGCAAACAACAAGGCAGATAATAGAACAAAATATTTGCCATATCAATACTTTTAATTGCAGAAATTATGATGGGTGGTCTAGCCCTCAGTGTACAAACCTATTGATACAGTATAAGTCTATTTGTTCAGAATTAAGATGTTTAAATCCAAAGGGGCATTAATAAGGGGTATAATTCACCACTTTTGTCTATAAATAAAGGCGAGCATAGGGTCTGAAATTGCGCAGATACGGCCGGACAGCAAGACGCTGTGAATGGCTGCCTTGTGAACTTTGTACAAAAGAAAAAATAAATGCTAAAAAACATTGTTTAAAAATTGTACTCATAAAAATACAAACATGTATTGAAATTCATACATTGCAGTGATATATTGGCTGAAAAATCGGTTTGAAAAATTCAACAAACAAAAAAGCAGTATATCGGCAATTTTCATAAACGATATGCTGCACAGTTATCGCAACTTTAATAAACACAAGGAGGCAGGCAAATGGCACAGGAAACGCTGGACAAAATAAAAGAATCCGAGCTTGCGGCCAGACAAAGGATTAAGGAGGCGCAGGATGAAAGCGCCGGGATTATATCGGCAGCGCGTGAAGAAGCCAGACAGTACAGAGAAAATGTTGTAAGCGATGCGAGAAGTACGGCGAAGCAGACATTAGAACGAACTAAGGAGGCTCCAGCGCCTCCTTAGTTCGTTCAGAGCGGATGCCGTGGTCAGTCAGATGCAGAAGAATTTCGACCGGAACAAATCAGACGCGGTTGAGATGGTGATAGAGCATATTTTGCATTTTAAGGAGGCATAAGATGGCAGTATTGGCCATGAAAAGGATAACGATATGCGGCCTCAGACAGGACAGAAAGGCTGTACTTGAAGAGATACAGCGTCAGGGCGTAGTGGAGGTTCAGAATTTTGTTGAAGATAATGAAGTCTTCCATAAGGAAAATATGCCGATACCGAGTTCTGAATTTGAGAGAAATATCCATGATGCAGAGAATGCATTGGAGATACTTGACGCATACAGCCCGGTTAAGAAGGGCATGTTGTCCTCGTTTAAAGGAAGAGACTTGATCGAAAAGTCTCAATATGATTCTTTCCATGACACAGCCAGACAGACATATGGAATAATAAAAACTATTCTTAATAAGTCCAGGGATATCACGGAGAAGAAATCAGACATAGTAAGAAATCGTCAGCAGATAGATATGCTCATGCCCTGGAAGAGTCTGGACATTCCGTTAGATACTGCAGGAACAGACAAGACTGCGATATTTATCGGTTCAGTTGCGGGACTTCATACATCGGAAGAACTGTATGAGGCCACAGCTCAGGTGGAGGCCAGAGACATAAACATAATCAGTTCCGACAAGGAACAGACTTGCATAGTAGCTGTGTGCGGCAGCAAGGATAAGGATACGATGTTTTCGCAGCTGAGAGCAATTGGATTTGCCTATCCATCTGTCAGCAGCAAGCTTACACCGATACAGGCCATCGAATCTCTCAATGATGAAATCTCATCCATCGAGGGCGAGATCAAGAAGTTAGATGAAGAGATCATGAGTCTGGCTGGGTACAGAGACGAAATTAAATTTTATTTGGATTACATGGCTATCCGAGAAGAGAAATATCAGGTAACAAGAAACATTCATCAATCGCAGCATACATTTGTGCTGCAGGGATACGTTCCTGAGAAATACATTCCGAAGCTTAAGGAAGCCCTCAAGGAATACGACCTGTCCATAGAGTACGACGATCCGGGGGCGGATGAGGATGTACCGGTGATGCTGAAGAACAATGCATTTTCCAGTTCGGTACAAGGCGTTGTTGAGTCCTACGCATTGCCGGCCAAAGGCGAGATAGATCCTTCATTTCTGATATCGCTGTTCTACTTCGTATTTTTCGGCTTTATGCTGGCGGATGCATGCATAGGCCTCCTGATAACAATAGGAGCCGGTGTGCTGCTGCTTAAGAATCCTCACATGGAGCAGAGCTTGAGAAACAATGTGAAGCTGTTCATGTTCGGCGGTATCAGCGCTATATTCTTCGGTGTACTGTTCGGAAGTTACTTCGGAGATTTGATCAGTTCTGTCAGCGGCAATTTCTTCGGACATGAGATAGTAGTTAAGCCGCTGTGGCTGGATATGACGGCGCATCCGATGACCGTGCTATCATTAGCACTCATCATGGGCATCATACACATATTTACCGGCATGGGAGTCGCAGCATATCAATACATTAGGCAGAAGGACTACATGAGTCTGGTGTTCGGCGTCATCGTCTGGTACGTGATCTTGATAGGTCTTATCATTAAATGCCTGTCAATGCAGATGATCATGGACATTTTAGGCGGCGGATGCGAGCCGATAATATCCGCAAGTGCGGGAAATATCGGACTTATAATCGCAGGAGTCGGAGCGGTAGTAGTCATATTTATGGGCGAGTTCAAGTGTAAGAGCTGGCCGAAGCGTCTCATTAAGGGAGCATACGCTGTATATGGAATAACCAGCTATCTGTCAGACGTATTGTCGTATTCAAGGCTTCTGGCATTGGGACTTGCAACCGGCGTTATCTCATCGGTTGCCAATATGATAGGAACTATGTTCGGCAGCAGTGTGATGGGAGTCATAATATTTATAATCGTATTCGTGATCATCAATGCGATAAATATAGGCATTAACACCCTGGGCGCATATGTACACACTAACCGTTTGCAATATGTGGAATTCTTCAGTCGCTTCTATACAGGCGGAGGAAGAGCATTTGAACCATACAGCATAAAAACAAAGTATTACAAATATGAGGAGAACTGAGATGATTGAATTTTTACAGACTAACATGGGCACAATATTGGCACTTTTGGGAGCTGCATTGGCTGTAGGCCTGGCAGGCGCAGGTTCTGCAAGGGGCGTAGGCGTGGCAGGTGAAGCGGCAGCAGGAGTAATTGCAGAGGATCCGGGCAAATTCGGTAAGGTCATGGTTCTCCAGCTGCTTCCGGGTACGCAGGGTATCTACGGACTTATCATCGGATTTATCACATTGTCCCAGACAGGTATATTAGGCGGCGACGGTAACATCTCCATCGGTAAAGGTTTCGTTTACCTGTGCGCATGTCTTCCGATCGCAATTGCCGGATATTATTCAGCCATTGCACAGGGACGTGCATCAGCTGCATCCATCGGAACAGTTGCCAAGAAGCCGGAACAGTTTGGTAAAGCCATGATCTTCCCTGTAATGGTTGAGACATACGCTATTCTGGCACTGCTGGTTTCGATCCTGGCTATTTCAGGTGCCGCAAATGTTGCATTCTAATGAGAGGAGTTAACAGATGAGTGGATTGGAGAAGATCCTGGAATATATCACTCAGGAGGCAAATGCTGAAGCTGACAAGATAATCGCATCAGCCAAAGAAGAGGCAGCTGCCATCATATCCTCGGAGAAAAAACAGGCAGATGATCAGGCGGCGGCCATAATGAAACAGGCAGAATCAGATGCCGCGGCACAGGCCAAAAGAATCGAAAGTTCAGCGCAGATGACGGAAAAAAGAATACTGCTGCAGGCCAAGCAGGACAAGATAGAAGAAGTATTGTCCATGGCTAAGGCAGAGATCCTTAGTCTGAATGAAGATAAATATTTTGAAATAATTGGCAGATTGCTGAAAAAATACGCATCAGGTGAGCCAGGCCGGATAATGTTCTCACAGAGGGATCTGGACAGGCTTCCGGCAGTGCTTAAGAAACAATTAGAAGACTGTCGGCTGCAAGTCGTCGATGAGCCTGCGGATATTGAGGGCGGATTCATCTTGTCCTACGGTGATATAGAAGAGAATTGCAGCATAGACGTGCTGATCAGTTCATCAAGAGAGGAGCTGCAGGATAAGATCAGCAGGATGATATTCAGTTAGCGCAGTTGGGTATATCGGCACGCGTACAAAAGTGTAAATGTGCCGTGAACCTCGGCGTGCAGCAATTGTTCGAAAACGCCTTTGCTGATCTGACATCTGCAGCGTTGAATAAATATTGGTAGATAGGAGATAGAAATGGACAAAGAATTCTTATGCGATACGCTTCTGGACGATGAGCTGCTGGGTGATGACTTGATGCCTGCAGCGGTAGCCAGGATTCGCACAAAAGAAAATACTTTGCTCAATGATAAGGATTTAGACGATCTGATGGCATGCGAGACCTATGACGAGTGCATACAGTTTCTCCTGGAAAAGAGCTGGGGTCCGACGGATAACAATACTCCGGAAGAACTGCTGACTCTCGAAAGGGAACGCATGTGGAAATTATTGAACAGTCTGTGCGGCGCTATGGAAGCGAAGACATTTGACATATTCAGATATGGTACGGATTTTCATAATCTTAAGGTCGCTATTAAGGAGTCGTATATTCAGAAGGAAATGCTGAATGTTTACATGGACGGGGGCACGATCCCAGTTGCGCAGCTGCGAAAATGCGCAGCTGATGCAGACTTTGGCTCCCTGCCGCTCATAATGATGAGGGCTGCAGATGAAGCCAGGGAAGTATTGTTCAGGGCAGGAGATTCACAGATGTGCGATGTCATCATAGACAAGGCGTGCCTTGACAGTATAAGTGAGTGCGCCGCAAAGTCAGGCAATGCACTTCTTAAGGATTATGCGGAGTTTAAATGTGCGGCAGCTAATATAAATATAGCAATCCGCGCATGTAAAACAGGCAAGGATAGTGAATTCCTGTCAAGAGCACTCGCTGACTGCAAGAGTGTATCGCCGATTCAGATCATGGCAGCGGCAAGAAATGGTCTTAACGCTATATATGAATATCTGGAGCAGACAATATATAAGGATGCGGCAGATGCTATAAGAGATGGATCAGCTGCATTTGACAAATGGTGTGATGATAGATTGATCAAGCTTATAAAGCCGCAGAAATATAATGCATTTACCATCTCACCCCTGGCAGCATATGTGCTGGCCAAGGAATGCGAGATAAAATCTGTCAGATTGATCCTGTCGGGCAAACTAAATGAACTGCCGGACAAAATGATCAGAGAAAGGTTGAGAGAAAGCTATGTATAAGATAGCAGTTATTGGCGACAGAGATTCAATATATGGCTTTGCAACACTGGGTCTTGAGACATTTCCGGTGCTTAATGCCAGAGAAGGAGCCAGAGAGCTGGAACGACTGGCGGCAGATGATTATGCAATAATATATATAACCGAGCAGCTGCAGTCACAGATTATGGATACAGTCAACCGATATAATGATACGAGGCTGCCGGCGATCATTCCGATACCGGGAGTCAGCGGCAATACCAGACAGGGTCTGGCTAATATCAGCCGATTGGTGGAGAGAGCCGTAGGCTCGGACATTGTGTGATCCGGCGAAATTGCAGTCGGCATGCAGCGAACATCTATACAACATATTTGCAGCAGTCGGCCTTACCGCTCCGACAGTGCGGCAAGATGACGATACATTTTAAGTAATATAATCAAAATGAAAGGCATAGGTAACAGTAATGAGCACAGGAACCATTAAAAAGGTTGCAGGACCACTGGTCGTAGCCAGCGGCATGAGAGATGCCAATATGTTCGACGTGGTACGTGTTTCAGATAAAAGACTCATTGGTGAGATAATAGAAATGCATGGAGACGAGGCTTCTATCCAGGTCTATGAGGAAACATCAGGGCTAGGCCCGGGAGAACCTGTAGAATCAACAGGAGCACCCCTTTCGGTAGACTTGGGTCCGGGTCTTATAGGAAGCATATTTGACGGAATCCAGAGACCCCTCGTTAAGATCCTGCAGATGACAGGCAACAATCTGACAAGAGGCGTGGAAGTTCCTGCCATTGACAGGGAAACCAAATGGGTCTTCGTTCCGTGCGCGAAGGCAGGCGATAAGGTACAGGGCGGCGATATCATCGGCACTGTACAGGAAACGCCTATCGTTGAGCAGAAAATCATGGTGCCGAATGGTATTAACGGCACACTCGTGTCGATTAACGAGGGCGCATACAATATAGAAGAAACTATTGCAGTAGTTGAGGACGAGAAGGGAAAGCAGACTAATATCTGTATGCTTCAGAAGTGGCCGGTTCGTGTAGGCCGCCCTTATTCTAAGAAGCTATCTCCGGATGTGCCGCTCATCACAGGTCAGAGAGTTATTGATTGTCTGTTCCCTATCGCTAAGGGTGGAACAGCGGCTATACCGGGACCATTCGGTTCAGGAAAGACTGTTACACAGCATCAGTTAGCAAAATGGGCTGAAGCAGATATCGTAGTTTATATCGGATGCGGCGAGCGTGGTAACGAGATGACAGATGTTCTGAATGAATTTCCGGAGCTTAAGGATCCTAAGACAGGTCACTCACTGATGGAGAGAACAGTTCTGATTGCCAATACATCAGATATGCCTGTTGCGGCTCGTGAAGCATCTATATATGTAGGAATTACCATTGCAGAATATTTTAGGGATATGGGATATTCAGTTGCACTGATGGCGGATTCAACATCTCGTTGGGCAGAGGCTCTTCGTGAGATGTCAGGACGACTGGAGGAGATGCCGGGCGAGGAAGGATATCCGGCATATTTGGGTTCGCGACTGGCACAGTTCTATGAAAGGGCAGGCCGTGTTATTTCCAAAGGAATAAACCCGAGAGAGGGAGCGCTGTCTGTAATCGGAGCGGTGTCACCGCCGGGCGGGGATATTTCCGAGCCGGTATCTCAGGCAACACTTCGTATCGTTAAGGTGTTCTGGGGACTTGATTCAAATCTGGCTTATAAGAGACATTTCCCGGCCATCAACTGGCTTACAAGTTATTCCCTGTATGCAGATGACATGGGCAAATGGTTCGATCAGACAGTAGAGGGCAACTGGACGGAGTGCCGTGCCAGATTTATGCAGCTATTGTCAGATGAGGCTGCGCTGGAAGAAATCGTACAGCTGGTCGGAATGGATGCACTGTCAGCAACAGACAGGCTTAAGATGGAGACAGCCCGTTCCATAAGAGAAGATTTCCTGCATCAGGATTCCTTCAACGAGGTGGACACTTACACACAGCTTCATAAGCAATTCCTTATGATGAAGCTTATCCTGGCATATTATGACACATCGCTTGAGGCTCTTGATGAGGGAGCATCAGTTGAAAACCTGGCTAATCTGGCGGTAAGAGAGAATATAGGCAGGTTCAAATATACAGTGATCGATAAAGTTGACGAGGAATATGAGCATATCATGAACACGCTTGATAAGCAGGTGGGATATCTTACACATCAGGAGTAAAGTAAGCCGCTGAGTGCCGGAACGGCGATGTCTCAGTGCGATGACAGTAATATATCCTGAGATATCAGGTAAATGACACATTGACGGAGGATAGAGATGGCAAAAGAGTACAGGACAATACAAGAGATTGCCGGACCTTTGATGCTGGTACAGGGCGTTGAAGGCGTTACATATAATGAATTAGGCGAGATAGAACTGACAAATAGCGAGAAACGCCGCTGCAAGGTACTTGAGATCAACGGCACAGATGCGTTAGTTCAGCTGTTTGAAAGCTCCACGGGAATCAACCCACAGGAGAGCAAGGTCCGTTTCTTAGGAAGAACCATGGAACTGGGTGTTTCCGAGGACATGTTGGGACGAGTATTTGACGGATTGGGAAGACCGATCGATGACGGACCGGAGATTCTGCCGGACAAAAGAATGGATGTAAACGGACTTCCTATGAACCCGGCGGCACGAAAATATCCGCAGGAGTTTATCCAGACCGGAGTATCAGCCATTGACGGCCTGAATACATTGGTAAGAGGACAGAAGCTTCCGATATTTTCTATGTCAGGACTTCCTCATGCACAGCTGGCAGCGCAGATTGCCAGACAGGCCAGAGTAAGAGGCACAGATGAACCGTTTGCTGTAGTATTTGTGGCAATGGGTATCACCTTCGAGGAGGCTGATTTCTTCAGAAGGTCATTTACGGAGACGGGAGCCATCGACAGAACAGTTATGTTCGTTAACCTGGCAAATGATCCGGCGGTTGAGCGTATCGCAACACCTAAGATGGCACTTACTGCAGCCGAGTATCTGGCATTTGAGAAGGATATGCATGTATTGGTTATCCTTACGGATATCACTAATTACGCGGATTCATTAAGAGAGATCTCGGCAGCCAAGAAGGAGGTTCCGGGACGACGCGGATATCCGGGATATATGTATACAGACCTGGCTACGATATATGAGCGCGCCGGACGCCAGGAGGGCAAGAATGGCTCGATCACCATGATCCCTATCCTTACGATGCCGGAAGATGATAAGACCCATCCTATCCCTGACCTTACCGGATATATTACAGAGGGACAGATAATCCTGAGCCGTGAGTTGTATCGCCAGGGCGTTATGCCGCCTATTGATGTGCTGCCGTCTCTGTCACGACTTAAGGATAAAGGTATCGGTGAAGGAAAGACCAGAGCAGACCATGCAAATACCATGAATCAGTTATTTGCAGCATATGCGCGAGGTAAGGAAGCTAAGGAACTCATGGTTGTACTGGGTGAGGCTGCTCTTACTGATATGGATAAGCTGTATGCCAGATTTGCTGAAGAATTTGAGAAGAGGTATGTCTCACAGGGATTTACAACCAACAGAGACATCGAAGAGACATTGGATCTGGGATGGGAACTGCTCAGAATTTTACCAAGGTCAGAGCTCAAACGTATCAAAGATGAGTTTCTGGATAAGTATTATGAGGCGTAACTACTCGCGTGTCGTGGATCACGGCGTGCAGCCACGGCTTAACAGTGGCTGTGCCATTCCGGCACGCCGGTAATTTGGCAATATCTCAGGACGAGCCGAATACAACGAGGAAAGGAGAATCCGTTATTCTGATAAGAGTAATGAGATTACATATAAATTATGGCAGGAAGAACGCAGGTTAATCCTACTAGAATGGAATTAACAAAACAGAAGAAGAAGCTGGCAACTGCCACGAGGGGACATAAGCTCCTGAAGGACAAGCGAGACGAACTTATGCGGCAGTTCCTGGATCTGGTGCGTGAGAACAGAGCATTGCGACGCAAGGTCGAGGCCGGCATAATAAAGGCAAACAAGAACTTCGTATTGGCGAAGGCAGGCATGGATGATGAAACTGTCAATGCTGCCTTCATGGCGCCTAGACAGAGTGTACAGCTGGAGGCCGGCAGCAGGAATGTCATGAGCGTTGATGTGCCGGTATTTACATTTCAGACTAAGACAGCAGATCCTAATGATATTTATTCATATGGATATGTATTTACGTCATCGGATCTGGATGATGCGGTCGAGAGTCTGTCGGAGATATTCGAGGATATGCTTAAACTGGCTGAGATCGAAAAATCCTGTCAGCTTATGGCGGCTGAGATTGAGAAGACTCGGCGAAGAGTTAATGCACTTGAGCATGTATTGATTCCGAATGCTCAGGAAAATATTAAATACATTCAGATGAAATTAGATGAAAATGAGAGGTCAACACAGATTCGTCTCATGAAGATCAAGGATCAGATGCTGGAGGAAACACATCATTATAAGGATCCGAGAAACGCATGAAGTGATAGTTGTAATTGTTGTTAAAAGAGCCGATTTGGCTTAGACTATTCCTTAAATGACAAGAAGAACCGGACGGCGGTCAGCCGTCCGGTTCTTCGCAGTTCTGCAAAATGATTTAATTAGCCGACTATTGTAAAAGCAATCTGGCTCGTGCCGGGACGGCGCAGACCCCCTGTTTAGATGTCTAATAAAAGTGGGATTGCTCCGTACTCCGTACTCTCGCCATCCTAACGACCTTCGCAATCCGTACTACCGTCCTACTTGCTCATGTCGTCTAGCCCGTCCAATGGATGTACAGCTACACAAGCAAGCTCGTTTAGCTGTACATCCGCTGTCCGGGACTTTTATACCACATCAGCGAGGGTGTTTTCGAGCAGGGGCTGCACGCCGAGGTTCACGGCACGTGTACCATTCACTTGGAAATAATTCTAATTATTAGCTTTTGCATCAGCAGCACTTTCATATGTGCCTGTAAGAATATAATGACTCTGCTGAAGATTATAATCTGTTACATCCTTGCAAGTATCTGTCCAGCCGATATAGTATGCTGTAACATCTGATAATTCATTGGAAATATGGTCATAGTATGAGTCGCCTGTATTAACGTCATATGTGGTTTCCATGATATCGTTGGCATGGGCTGTCTTGCAATATTTTACATAAGCATCATCAATATTGCAGTTAAATGCAGGATCCTCAGAAGTATATAAATCAGGAGCTCCGAATACATGAAGGATTTCGTGCGCATATCCTGCAGGGCTCTCGATTTCATTTTCAACATTTAGCAGCATGTAGCAAACTTCCTGTGTATATTCGCTGTCATCCGTGTATGGAATGCTGAAAGATACAGACTTGTTCTCTGATGAAGTATTCAGATAGGTTACATATACAATGCTGTCTGCATCGTATTTGGTCAGAAGCTGCTTCTCATCGATGCTGTTTTGTATGTACTGTGCCACATATGAGGTCGGGTCGTTTTCCTCGTCTGTAATATCGCAGCTGATAGTTGCTTCATAGTACAGGTCGGTATTTTCTTTCCAGTCATAGATGAATTTCGGCTCTTTGTTCCATGTTTTGCCGCACTCAGTGATCCAGTCTGTTGCAATGCCCAGATATGTTAACGTGTTGTCTCTGGTGGTTGTATCATTGGAATCTGAAAAATTCCATGAATAGTCATGGTCATTAACAAATATTGAAACTACAACAATGTTGCCGTCCAATTTGCAGGCAGATCCTAAGCCTTTTGTCCAGGTAGCAAGTTCAGATTCACTAACCTGCTGATTAGATCCGGAAGCTGCATTGTTGACAGAGGCATTGTCGCTGCCATCGGTGTAGTTACTTCCTGCATAACCGCCGCCCTCAGGGATGTCAGTGTAATTGCTTCCCGCGTAACCGCCGCCCTCAGGGATGTCAGTGTAATCGCTGCCGGCGTAACCGCCGCCTTCAGGGATGTCAGTGTAATCGCTGCCGGCGTAACCGCCGCCCTCAGGGATGTCAGTATAATCGCTGCCGGCGTAACCGCCGCCCTCGGGGATGTCAGTATAATTGCTGCCAGCATAACCGCCGTCTTCAGAAATGCCCTCTGAATAGTTGCTTCCTGCATATCCGCCTTCTGAAGCTGATGCAAATGTAGGGCATACAGCCATAACTCCGGCACAGAGAACAGCCATTGTCTTTAAGAAAGTTGCTCTTGTCTTATTCATAGAAATTCTCCTTTAATAAACTCGCTAATTATCATTACTGTTTGATACGAACTGTAAGTTCACAGGTATAATACAGCCTGCGATAGCATCAAGCCATAATAACCACGGAGGACATTATAAAATAAGAACAGAAAATCGTCCACCGTGTGACAGAAAAAAAGGCATTTTGCAGCGGCGAGAAAGACGTAATGAGATAGGCTGATGCTGATAACAGGTACCGTATTTGCGTATGCTACAAAAATTCGTTGTAAAAAGTGTTGCTGTAACACATTTTTTCGTTGTAATTTTTGTTTAGACCAACCTCTTTCTTGGGACCAACGAGGAAGTTACACTTTATATAGAAAGCAGACAGTTATTTTTAAGGGAAAATATTTGACTGCGCCGTAAAATACGGATAAAATACAATTTTATGTAGGTTGTATTTTTAAAATACAAAAAAAGGAAAAGGCAGTCTCAGCAGAAGGAGAATAAAATATATGAGCGAGGAATTATTTGGCAATAAGATCATATTCGACTGGCTTCGGTATTATATGGAAAATACGCAAGTCGATCTTGAGAAGGTCAAGATGCTGGACATTACCAGAAAGAATAAGAATCTGATACCGGCTATTGAGGCGAATGAGTGCGTGCTGGTATTTACCGAGGCGGGTCACCATGACATATTTTATCGTATGTGGGACGTAGGTCTGGGAGAGTGTGAGGTCTGGTATAATGAAGGCTCTGAACCGTCGGGGCCGATTAAACACGATCAGATCAAGAATATGATCAACAGAGGAATCAATGCATCTGCGGCTATGCTGATCATCAATCCGCAGGCTTGCAATACTTATAAGATAGGTATGAAGAATGCAAGCTTTTCTAAGGGCTCCGTGCAGTATGTGGGAAGCGAGTTAAGAGCCATTATCATGAACAAGATGCATGTGTCATACGGAGACAATATCTGCATCATCAGCGGCGAGAGCATAGCAGTTGAATCGGCAATACTTGCCAGCGAAGGTCATATTATCGCAGTTGAGTATTCAGAGATGGACAGAACCACGCTAGAAGACAACGTGGATAAGTTTGGCATCAATAACGTGACAATTATTGACCACGTGGACGATGAGACCATGTCCGGACTTCCGGTTCCGTCTCTTACCATGCTTGTAGCATCTGCCAGCATGGAGCAGGAGATCCAGTGCCTGCTTAAGATCAATCCGCATATGGAATTTGTTATTTATACATTGGATTTCAAGATGGCAGCGCACATTCCGCAGCTGTTTGAACAGTACGGGATCAAGGACATGGAGATGATTCAGGTGGCAGTATCTAAGCTTACCCAGAACAATATGATGCAGGCG
>CAVBWS010000010.1:0-51296 GCA_963599255.1 Treponemataceae bacterium | reverse complement strand
CTGGAATTATATTGACGGATATTGGTATTATCTGGGTGCCGGCGGCAGGATGTGGCACAGCGGCTGGCATTATATTGATAATGATTGGTATTATCTGGGCGCAGGTGGTAAGGTGAAGACCGGCTGGAATTATATTGACGGATATTGGTATTATCTGGGTGCCGGCGGCAGGATGTGGTACGGCGGCTGGCATTATATTGATAATGATTGGTATTATTTGTCCGGCGGCGGTAAGGTTCAGACTGGTTGGCGCAATATCAACAACTATTGGTACTACATGGGCGCAGGCGGCAAAATGAAAACCGGATGGCAGTACATAAATGATAAATGGTATTATCTTTATGACTGGGGCGGCATGCTGACAGGAACAGGAATAGTTCAGATTGATGATGACTACTGGTATTTTAAAAATGATACACTTAATTATATCACTGATATAGTTACTGTTGATGGAGTGACATACGCCGTTACAAAAGGTAAAGCATCAAGTGACAGGGTTGATATTGCAAAGATGTATGCTTCGCAAAGATTAGATGAGGTTGGTTGGGATCTTAAATCAGCACATAACTGGGCAGTAGATATTCCTTATGAATACAATGCATATTCTTATACGACAACATCAGGTGCTGCAATTCATTCTTTCAGCTGTGAAATTGGTGATTGCGTCGGAAAGGCAGCTACGTTTTATTGGATGGCCAAATTGCTGGGTTATGACGTTAAGCTTATTCATGGAAGTGTACCGTTGAGAGTAGGCGGCTATGGGGAACATGGATGGGTTGAGATTGTTTATAATGGTTCTACTTATGTCTGTGATCCGGATTTTGAATGGCAGACCGGATTAAATGGATATATGATTTATTATGGACAGTCAAATACCTGGAGATATGTAATCGGTGATGCAATGCCAGACAAATAAAGAGACATCCTGAAATGTTTTTTATACAAAAAAATTCCCGCTGTTTTATCGTCACGGGGAGAGTAGTGACAGATAAATAGCGGGGATTTTTCTGCGTTATATTTTGCACTTATGAAGTGAGAAATATTGCTTGTGGTTTATTCGTATTTCTTAGGCTTAATGAATGCGATAAGAATGATTGCAACTACTGAGCAAGCCAGGAATACATAGTATGCTGTATTGATGTTTGCAACACCAACCAGACCGATTACAACGAAGGCTGTAGAACGAACGGCTGTATTGATAGGAGCGATGATACGGTTAGCCTGGATGAATCCGAATCTTCCGAAGCATGTTCCGATGATTGACGGAATGAGGTTGCCGATGCCGCCGATACCAAATCCGACGAAGAAGGTTACAAGGTAGAGCATTGCCATTGAGCCATCCTGGAAGATCATGAGAAGAAGAGCAACCACATACCATGCACCATAGATAAGTGAAGCTGTCTTGGTGCCGAATTTCTGATCCAGAAGTCCCCAGATATAGCTTCCAATGATTCCGACGATGGCCGCTACAGTGAGCATCTTAATAGCAAGGCCAGATTCAATACCTACCATGCATAATTTTGTAACGAAGTTAGATACAAGACCCAGGGTTGTCATCCATAAGAAACCGTGACCAAAGCCGATAAGCCATGTGTTTCTGTCCTTGGCGATAACCTTTAATGTCATCTTAGCGGCAGCAGCTTCCTGCTGTAACATCAATCTTTCAGCTTCTTCATGATTAATAGGCTCGTTATCAGGTGTGGCACCAACCTCTTCAGGTGTGTTCTTAGCCCAGAAGATTGATACGCCAGCAAATACAAAGCAAACGATACCGATAATGATATATGCTGTCTGAGGATTGCCGATGGCACTTAAGATAAGAACGATAGTAGCTGTACAGATAGGAAGACCCATGGAAGCCCATCCGAGAGCCAGACCCTTCTTATGAGGGAACCAGATGTTCATAATGTTATTAGGAACAACATTAAGCTGAATGTTGCCTGCAACGAAGGTTAACAGAACGATCATAATAAGGAATACGGTCATATTTGTGGTAAGAGCAAATATGATGCAGACAATGCCGCAGATAATATTTCCGAAAACTGCCATGAAGCGGCTTCCCTTCTTAGCAGCCATGATACTGAATACGATAGCGGCAACAACGCTGATCCATCCGCCGATACCTGACATGGTATTGCACAGGTTAACAAAATCATCGCCCCAGCCTCTTAATGAAGCAAATGCACTTGGGAACCAGTTAAGTGTGTCCGTAGAAAGTACGGCAGCAATGTAGTAGCTGATGGCGCAATAGATGATCATTGACCATCCCCATTTGCCAAAATTACTTTTGGTATTGTTCATAACAAACCCTCCTATAATAAGTAAAATATAAGTAAAACATTATTTGTCAGAGCTGATTGCATATGTTGATTTTTTTTATGCAACTCTGAGAAATTACGGACGTATTATAATTTATTTTTCTGAAAGCCGTCCAATGAATGTATGGGATATAATTATTCCCTAAAGGAATAAATCTGATTGTAAATATTCCTGCAGAATTGTATAATCACATGGTTGAAATCAGGAGGATAGAGAATGGATTTTGCATTGGCCGGAGTTACGATCCAGCAGATCATAGTATTTCTGAATGTGGCAGAGTATGGGGGCTTTGCCAAAGCAAGCGACTATCTGCATATGACGCAGTCAGCCGTAAGCAAGAGTATAGCCAAATTGGAGAAGGAATTGGGACTCGTGCTTTTTACTCGAACAACGAGAGAGATACATCTGACAGATGCAGGAAAAATCCTCTATCAGGACTGGAAGAAGCAGACAGGTGCCATGCACAACAGTTATATAAAGGCAGCATCGCTGCAGAGGGAGGCTGATACAGAACTCAAGATTGGCCTGTTAAATACAGCACGTCCGGAACGGTATTTCTGGAATTTTCAGGAAAGATTTAAGAAAGCATATCCGGAGATTCAGCTTGAACTATCAACAGAGTATATGACAGATCTGGAGAAAGGTCTGCAGATGGGCGAGTATGACGCCATAATGATTCCTGATTTCGAGCGCTATTCATTGGAAGAGATGGGACTTTCCTGGAAGTGGACAGCATGCAATGATGCCAAGCTCGTCATGTCACGCAACCATCCGTTGGCTAAAAGAGCTTCTCTTACCATGGCTGACATATTATATGAGAATTTTATAGTTTTAGAGCATGGAGAAAGGCCCGGAATTCAGGGCTCATATGAGCAGGATCTGAATGAACGATTCCGCCCGTATCGTGTAAAACCGAAACTGGCTGCACAGTATAAGAATGCATACAGCATACAGTATTTGTTCCATAATGATAACAATGTGGTGCTGTTTACGGACGATTTTTTCGACTTCCCGGATTATGCCGATATTGTTAAGATACCCGTCAAGGACGAAAAAAGCGGTATTATCTGCGCATGGAACGAGAATAACCAGAAGCCTTCCTTACATAAGTTTATAGAAATGCTGCGGCCTAATGTAAGCGGAGAATAGACTGTTAAGTCCAGATGGGAATAAATAACAAATCAGAATTCCTGCAAGGTGTCTTGCAGGAATTTTTATGCGATTTTATAATGTGGTTGTCGAAAATAGTAATTATTCAGAACCTTGATTTACGAACCCAATGCTGCATAGTGCTGCGCTGGTACGAGCAGTGTTTACGACAAATAAAATTCTACAAACATTTCGGACGTGGTTCGTGAAAGTATAGTGAGGCTTTGAATATTTGCAGCAAAAACAATGTAAAGGAGAATGATTATGGCAAACAAGGTTCCTGCATCAAGTGCAGACAGACAGAAAAGTTTTTATAAGTATTATGCAGCAGATATATACGCTGGTGAGCAGGCTAAGTACGATATGATTACTGATGAGCCGCTGGATAACAAGCTGGCACTTCGTATTCAGGACAGAAATGACCTGTTCCTGCCGGGAGAGCTGCCGGGAGAGTTTGGCTGGTGGCAGTTAGAAGATGGAACAGCGCTTATTGCTAATAAGACGTTCTTTCCTAATGTAACAGGCGAGATGTTTGATTGGTGGTTTGCATGGCATCCTATTGATCGTCTTCGTTATGCATGCTGGGATAATGAGGATCACTACGATGTATATCTGGACGATCCTGCTAAAGCCCTTGATATGACTAAGTCAATGCGTGAGCGTCATTGGGGCAGTGTCCATAATATTTGGGAAGATATAGGCACAGGCAAGGCCGGTATGCTCAGAATTCATTTCGAGCGTCCGTCGGTGCTGGGCTATGATGAAAGCAAGGTAGACACAGAAGCCTGCAATGCCCTTATATGTGCAAACTGTCAGATTATCGGAGATGATAAGCAGCCGGATATTCCGGTCGTTATGACGCATTTCCTGCGCCCTGCAGAAGGAGGCTCACTGCTTCGCTCCAGATTCTGGTTCGGCTGGCAGATAATAGACGGCAAGGCAGTAAAATGTATTCCGGACGGAGTTACGATTCCGAAGGAAGGCCCATGGAACCTGCTTCATCATAATGTAAAGGAATTCTCAAATCTTTCTAAGATCCTGCCTTCACTTTATGCAGAAGAGAAAGATCACTGGGAGAAGTAAAGGATAATTCAATCTCAGAATATGAGAAAGTAAAACTTATTATAGCTTTCAGACAATAAAGCGTTATAGGATTAGGAAAACAATACGAAATAGAGACAAAAAGGGCTACTGTATTCAGATGATGCAGTAGCCTTTTTAAACATCGCATTTCTAAAGAAAATTATTTATCTAACTCAGATGTACAATGCGGGCATCTGGTAGCTTCAATTGAGATCTCCTCCTGACAGAATGGACATTTTTTGGTTGTAGGAGCCGGAGCTGTTTCTTCCTTGTTCGTAAGCTTGGATTTCTCATCTCTGAATTTGTTTACAGCTTTTACAAATAAGAAGAGAACAATAGCTATAAGGAAGAAATTAATTACAGCCATTATGAAGTTGCCGTAGGTAAAAACAGATCCGTTGATCGTAACTGACAGTGATGAAAAATCCTGTTTGAATATAATTCCGATGATCGGTGAGATAAGATCACTTACAACCGAATCCACGATGGCCTTAAATGCGGCACCTATAACAACGCCGACAGCCATATCAATAACATTTCCGCGGTTAATAAATTCCTTAAATTCCTTTACAATTCCCATTATAAAAAACCTCCCTGATTTTTGAATAAAATTTAAGCATAGAAATCATAACTTTTCAATAGAAATCACGGTCATTTTCCTGAATTTTGTAAATTTTGATACGCAGCGCTTATGCGTGTGTTGACAGATACTCTGTGAGACTCTCGTTGACGAGGCTGTTCAGTGACATCTGGTGATTAATCGCATATATGGCGGTAGCACGATGATTTGCAGGTGAAATGCGTACGTTAAAGGAACCTTTAAAGGCTTTTTCGGGTTCCTTGCCTTCTGAAACACAGGACTCAAGGTAATCATCAATTGCATTGTGAAAATCAGAAATAAGTTCTGATGCGTCTTCTCCCTCGTAAGAAATAAGGGCACGGATTCCTTGAACCTTTCCGTAAAATATGCAATCTTCCTCGGAAAATTCAACACTGCCAATATATCCTTTATATTCAATTGTGTTGCTCATATTAGTCCCTCCTGTTTACGAGTATTTTATATCGAAAATGTCGAAGATGCAACTAAAAATAGTCGCATCTTCGTTCGACCATCTGATATCTCAAGATAGTCACATATGGCAAAGAAATTCATCATGGTTGAAAATGCACAAATGTTGCAAATGATGTGGCAATTAAATTATAATATCAAAATAAATCAGGAACCGCCTGAATCAGGAGAGATAGTGGAAGCAGCTGATACAGAATCTGATCAGGAAAATAGCGGTTTGGGAGACATCAAAATCACAAATTGGATTGGAATAATAAGCTGTATTGAAATACAGTTAAAGAGTCTTATGAATAATTTGCAACTTTCATTAGAACAGGCTCTAAGGCAGCACAATGTTATGTAAGGAGAATTTAAATGAGCAAGATGAAGGAAAGAATGCATACGGGAGAATTATATCATCCGAATGATAGCGAGATTACAAAATGGCAGACAGAATGTCTTGATCGCCTGTACGAGTTCAATCAGACTCGTCCGACTGAATCAGAAAAGAGACAGGCTATGATGAAAGAAATGTTCGCAGAAGTCGGCGAAGGATGCTATATTGAACTGCCTTTTCATGCTAACTTCGGAGGAAGTCATGTGCATTTCGGAAAACATGTCTATGCAAACTTTAACCTCACTTGTGTAGATGACACGCACATTTATGTGGGAGATTATACCATGTTCGGGCCGAATGTTATCATTGCCACAGCGGGACATCCGATTCTTCCTGAATTGCGGGAAAAATGGTATCAATACAATGCACCCGTTCATATCGGAAGGAACTGCTGGATAGGTTCGGGGGCAATAATACTTCCGGGTATTACTATCGGCGATGATGTAGTAGTAGGAGCAGGAAGTGTTGTAACTAAGGATCTGCCGTCCGGCGTTGTGGCTGTGGGCAATCCGTGCAGGATACTGCGGGAAATAAATGAACATGATCGGGAGTATTATTTTAAGAATAAAAAGATACCGCAGGATTTATAGAGGCAAATAGAAAATCCTGCAGGTATGCGACATCCCGGTATACAGCAATCATATAAAATCTTAAATAAAAACGTCAGGATGATGATAAATGGTAGTTTTGAAGGAAATAGCAGTGGCAAATGGCATCGCCGTACTGATGATGCTGTTCCTGCTGATCTGCAGACGCAAGAACAGAGAAAATATCCATACAGAAGACAAAATATATGACAGCATGGCTCTTGTAAATTTGTGTGGAGCGCTGTGCGAGACGGTTTCGTTTTTCGTAGATGGTCGGGATATTACGGGTGGTATAGCGATTAATTATATATCTAATAGTCTATGCCTTCTGGGTACAGTCAGCATAGCTCTGCTGTGGTGTCTGTATGTAGATCTTCGTATTTATAGGAATTACAGAAGAACATTTTGCAAGGCTAAATTTATAATGATCCCGTGGCTTGTTGAACTTGCAGCAATTATATGCAATCTATGTGGCACTGAAATTTTGTTTAAAGTGTCGAAGGATAATATATATCATAGGACAGACGGAGCAGTTCTGGGATATATAACACTTGTCATATATTTTATTTACAGTATTTATCTAGTTTATCATTCCAGAAAACAGGGAATAAGTCTAAACTTCTTCCCTGTATGGCTTTTCATAGGTCCATGTTTTGTAGGTGTTGTTGTTCAGCTGTTTTGCTATGGAATATCCACCTCCTGGGTATCGGTGGCAATAGCCATGACATTTGTTCAAATGCAGTTATATGCGGAGAACATATATATGGACGAGTTGTCCGGACTGTATAATCGACGGTATTTAAATGGCATACTGGAAAAAAGAGAACGTAATGACGGAACCATGCAGAACACGCTGTATGGAATCATGATGGATATAAATGATTTCAAGGATATTAATGATAAGTTTGGTCACAGTAAGGGCGATAAGGCGATCTGCACCCTGGGAAATATATTATTCAGATCAATCCCTGATGGCTGCATAGCCATCAGATATGCCGGAGATGAATTTATCATTTTGCTGCCGGGTGTCGAAGAGGAAAACGTTCGTTCTGTAATGGATGAGATCAATAACAATATCGCCGGGTTTAATGAGTCGGGAGCAGAACCATTTGCCATAAGCGTGGCAATGGGATATGCGCAATTTACGGAACACGATGATGCGGAAACCTTTTTAACGCATATGGATGCTAAAATGTATGAAGAAAAACGCAGGTTTTATGCACTTCGTGACAAATAACAATGCATAGAAACTAAGCTTATTCATCAAGACATTATATACAAATTTATGGCATGAAATTTGTATACAAATGAATTGGAATGTGATAAAATTCCGACTTGATTATGAGTTTCGAAAGGAGTTTGTTTATGTCATTGGAATTGTCTAGAAAAGCGTTAGCTGTTAAGCCTTCTTCTACATTGGCTATCTCAGCAAAGGCGAAGGAACTGAAAGCAAAGGGAATAGATGTTGTAGGTTTTGGCGCTGGAGAGCCTGACTTTAACACACCGGAGAATATCTGCAAGGCTGCATGCGAAGCTATTGAATCTGGATACACTAAATATACTCCGGCTTCCGGAGCAGCGGATTTAAAAGAAGCTGTAAGCCGCAAGTTAAGAGAAGTAAACGGAATTGATTATAAACCAAGTCAGATTGTAATAAGCAATGGTGCCAAGCACTCCCTTACCAATGCTTTTCAGGCTATCTTAAATCCCGGAGATGAGGTTATCATCCCGGCTCCGTACTGGCTGAGCTATCCGGAGATAATTAAGCTCTGTGACGGTGTTCCTGTATTTGTAAGATGCGAAAAGGAGAATTCATATAAGGTCAGAAGAGTAGATCTTGAGAAGGCATATACAGATAAGACCAAGGCAATCGTTATTAATTCTCCGTGCAATCCGACAGGTATGATCTATACAAGAGAAGAACTGGAAGAGATTGCAGCATTTGCAGTTGAGAAGGATATCTATGTAATCGCAGATGAGATCTATGAATATCTTATCTATGGTGGACAGCAGCACGTAAGCATCGCATCACTTAATGATGAGATCTATGCAAGAACAATTACGATCAACGGACTTTCTAAGAGCTATGCTATGACAGGATGGAGAATGGGATATACCGGTTCCCCGGAAGACATCGCCAAGGTAATGGGTTCTGTTCAGTCCCATGAGACCTCTAATCCATGCTCGATCACACAGGCAGCATCTGTTGAAGCTCTTAACGGACCTCAGGATACAGTTGCCATGATGAATGAGGCCTTCAATGAGAGAAGAAAATTCATCTATAAGCGTGCAGTTGAGATTCCGCACCTTTCAGCAGTTGAACCTCTGGGTGCATTCTACCTCTTCGTTGATTGTTCAGAGATGATCGGAATGAAGTACAAGGATCAGGTAATTACAAGTGCAGCTGATATTGCAAAATATCTGTTGGAGGATTACCATGTTGCAATCGTACCTTGCGCAGACTTCGGATTTGATGATCACTTCAGACTTGCTTATGCAATTTCTATGGAGCAGATCAACAAGGGAATGGACAGAATCGAAGCATTTGCCAATGATTTAACAAATTAATATATCTCAATGAGATGTTAAGGTGCCCGCAGGCTGCAAATATCAGCCGGCAGGGCACTATCTTTATGTTGAATTCTATTTACTATGTGCTGTGATGATATGCCAGATTACAGAAAATGTTCAGCACAGAATTTTCTAAATATCTGCTGCATATCGAGAACTACGGAACATAGAAAATATAAGTGCTTATATTTTTAACAAAAGCAGGACAAATATAATGGAGGCTAGAATATGAATAAGGATTTTACCGTCGGCAACCCGCAGAAGCTCCTGTGGAGCTTTTGCATACCATTATTCGGAAGTATTATATTTCAACAGCTGTATAATATAGCCGATTCCTGGGTGGCAGGAAGGTTTATCGGAGAGAATGCTCTTGCTGCGGTCGGCAATAGCTACGAGATAACACTGATATTTATTGCATTTGCCTTTGGCTGCAATATAGGATGTTCGATCATTGCTTCGAGATATTTCGGAAGCAAGGATTATAAGACCATGAAAACTGCTATTTCAACGTCTATGATCACGAGTACGATCGTATGTGTTATCCTGATGCTGATAGGTATATTGGGCAGTACATATCTTCTTAATCTCATTAATACACCTCAGGAGATATTCGCTGATTCTAAGCTGTATCTGGATATATATGTATGGGGACTGCCTTTTGTGTTCTTTTATAACATAGCCACCGGCATATTCTCAGCATTCGGCGATTCCAGGACGCCATTTATATTCCTTGCAATATCATCCCTCAGCAATATTGGCGTAGATATCTTATTTGTAAGTGCCTTCAACATGGGAGTTGCAGGCGTTGCCTGGGCTACATTCATCTGTCAGGGTGTAAGCTGCATATTAGCGCTGCTGGTTGTTTTATTAAGACTTAAACAATTCAAATGCAGCGAAAAACCGGCACTATTTAATGCATATCTGCTTAAGCAATTTGCAGTGATAGCAATTCCAAGCGTGCTGCAGCAGAGCTTCGTTTCAATCGGCAATATCGTAATTCAGAGTATTATCAACAGCTTCGGAGCCTCCGTTATCGCAGGATATTCCGCCGGAGTTAAACTGAATAACCTTGTAATTACATCATTTACTACACTTACTAACGGAATCTCTAATTATGCCTCACAGAACATTGGCGCCGGTAAATACGACAGACTCCATGACGGATTCAAGGCGGGAGTTAAGATCGTATGGAGTCTGTGTATCCCGATAGTTGCGATTTATATGATATTCCCAAATGCCCTTGTTTCATTCTTCCTTGATGAACCTTCAGCGGAAGCAATCAGATCTGCAGTGCTGTATCTGAGAATATTGGCACCATTCTATTTTGTAGTTTCATCTAAGTTGGTTGGTGACGGAATATTAAGAGGCGCCAGCCTGATGAAGGCCTTCGTAATTTCTACATTTACAGACCTTCTCTTAAGAGTAATTCTGGCATTTGTTTTCTCAAGTACGGCATTAGGATATGTAGGAATCTGGGCTGCATGGCCATTTGGCTGGAGCACAGCTACTGTAATATCATTGATGTTCTATAGAAATGCCAATAAGAAATGGAAAAAGATGAGCAACAGCGAGGCAAATAACATATAAAATAAAATGCGCCGTGAACTTGGGATGTAGCCCAGCTTCACGGCGCGTTTCTAAAATATTCGTTTTTGTGTTTGTTCACGGTACATAGCAAGCTATGTAGCCATACATGCAGATGATACCGCAGATTCTTATAACATATGTTCTTTTATGAATTCAATTGTTGCAACTGAACTTTCGTGCATCTTGCCCGAGTCAAATAATGCTGCATCAGGTCCCAGAAAATCACGATCCACCGGAGTCAGCTCCGATTTAAAACCTGATTCAATATATCCGTGAGGCATTTTCTCAGCGAAGAATACGGATGTATGAACACCTGCATCCTTCAGCATTTCAGTATATTTGATGGCCTCGTATTTCAGATTGTCATTCTCAGAATATGCAACTATGGCATTAGGAAGTCCTGTGAGCATATCTTTGTCTGCAAATATCGGAGACAGATACGGATCTCTGGCCTTGCCTGGTGAAAAGTGAGTTTCATTCATAATATATGACATGGCAATAGAAAAGCTGCCGCTGCCCTTGCTGTCAGGCGCGGTGTCCCCGTCTAAAAATGGATAAAACATAATCTGGTTATCAAGCGACAATTCTTTGGTCTTATTGGCTTTTAATGCAACTGCAGCTGCCAGATTGCCTCCGGCAGATGCACCGATTACCGAAACATGATCAGGATTGAAGCCATATTCTGCAGCGTGACTGATCAAATAGAGTATACTGTCGTAGCAGTCATCGAGACTTGTGTAATCCATGTAATCTGGTCCCTGGCGATAATTGATAGTTGCAATATTTACATCAAGCTCACGAGACATATATGAGAACAGCTCATCATCAAATGCGCTTCCACCGAACAAGAAGCCGCCGCCGTGATATGCCACGAATAACGGGGCATTGTCAGATGGAGCCTTGTAATAAACCATTTCTATATCGCGTCCCTCTAAATGAAGAGTATGTCTCGTACCTGTGACAGGCCATGTTTCGTTTAACTTCTGAATCTTGCGTGCATTTTCTATTACAAGCGGTTTAAGCTTATCAATCTCTCTGCGTAATTCCGGTGTCATTGCTTATCTCCATAGTTATTTGTAGTTGATTACGCCTTCGTTTCTGTCACGAACATGATCATCAGGTCCTGCTGCCTCAACACCTAATGTGATGGCGCACATGAATTTGTAATCTGCAGGAATATCAAGAGCTGCCTTAAGATCAGGATCGCCCATGAACATAAACTCTGTGCAGGCTGTGATGCATGTGCCATATCCGAGAGCCTTAGCTGCAAGGCAGATATTTTCTGCTGCTGCACCTGCGTCAAATGCTGTAAATTTGTCATCAGCAATTGTAACTACGATAACGGCAGGAGCTTTGAAGAATGCGTGGAAGTTAGGATCTTTAGCTCTTTCCTGAAGTGACGGAGCGGGGCAGTTAGTAAAACCAACGCGGCAGGCATCACTCATTTTCTGAATCATGGCAGGATCGCTTACAACTGTGAAGTGCCATCCCTGCTTGTTCATGGCATTAGGTGCCCAGATAGCTGCCTCTGCGATAGCCTTAAGATCTTCCGGCTTAACCGGATCAGCGGTGTAATTTCTCACACTCTTTCTTTCCATAATTGTTTTTATAACATCATTCATGTAAATTCACCTCTTTCTTTGGTAATCAAGGAAATTAATATATGAAAGCCATTCATTGTATGACAGCGATGCTATTGCAGCTGCAGCTGACATTTGCAATTCAGGCTATTATCCTTCATGTTCGTGACGTCTGACAGGTGCAATATCTGCGCACACGCTGAATGAAACTTCCAGAACAGATTATACAGTTCCCTCGATTTTTTAACAAGGTCTGTCGAAAATTTAAGTTTGTACTAATTTAAGTTTAATATAATCACAGTGAACTTGATAACCGGATATTGCTGATGTGAGGTGCTTTCAATGAGTCAAAAGAAATTATTGATAAGAAGCATAGTCATTTCCATTATATTGATAATGTCATTGTCTGCCGACTGTATGGCAGGTGTTGTTACTGACAGCAAAATTGTGCAGGTTTCATTGGAGGCTTGTGGCGTCGTATCAAGTACACAATCTTCACCTGAAGAGAGTCTGTCTTCAGAGAGCTTCTCAGGAAAAAATGAAAAACACGAGGCACCGAGCGCGAAGGATGCGTCTGAGAATGCAAGTGATGATGAATCGGAGCTTGAGGCTGATACGGCACAGCAGGACGAGTCAGAAACCGATATGCAGACACCTCCGCAGGACATGGAGGGAGAATCTCCGGGAGAGTCAGCGGGAGGCGTTGTAACGGAAGGAGAACCGACTCCTGAAGAGGCTCAGGCACTTAACCAGACTCTGGAGCAAACAGTGGTAAGCTATAATACGGAGGAAGGATACGAATATGTAGCATACATGAATGATAAGAATGATGATCGGCAGATAACCTGTTTATTGTTCGTTCCGTATGGCGAGCAGGCAGAGGATTTTATGGAAGAAACGGAGTGGTCCTTCTTCTCAGCCTTAGATAAATTCAATGTAGTCTGTCTGTCATTTGACTGGGAAAATAAATCCGATGAAGCGCAGTCGTACATAGATGCTGTTTATAATGACGTATCAGAGTCTCTGCTTGATACCGACAGTGAGGTATTCCTGATCGGATACGAAGGTGCGGCGGATTTTGCCGAAGAAGAGGCTATAAAACATTCAGACAGATATGTGGGAGTTATCCTGATAGGTACAGACGGCCTTAGTTCAGGTATGCTGGCACAATATAATGCCAGTGATGTTAAACCGTTAAGCCTGTGGCTGGTTGCCGAGAGCAGAGCAGTTAAATTAGATGACAGCCTGTCCTTTTGGAAGAAAGTCAATTCCATCGCTGATGCTGATTATACTTCGTATTACATAAGTTATGCGGATGCTTTGTACCTTCCGGCATGTTCTTCTGCAGACAGTACGAGCGGAAGTGATTCCATGGGTGCTATCTATATAAATTATGACAGCGATTATCGTGAATCATCTGTAGTAGGAAGCATTTGCAGGAACTTTATCGGTCAGATAAAAAGTGATGAGATATCATTTCGAGGCAATATCGCCGGAGGCGAGATATTCAGCTTCAATGACTGGCATTTTACATATTACAGGACGCAGTACGAAGGTCTGCAGAGAGATTATTGGTTATATATTCCTGACGGACAGGCATTAAGCAGCAGTGCCAGCTCAGTTATATTGTGTCTGCATGGAAGCGGCGGCAATGGTGAGGATATGATATTCAGAGCCAATTGGCAGTCGGTGGCAGACAAGAATAACTGTATAGTTATATATCCTTCTTCCCTGTATGTGGCAGGAAAGCAGCATTATTGGATGAACATAGATAAGGAAACGGATTATCTGGCGCACCTGGTGGAAGAGGTATGTGAAAAATACAATGTGGATAGATCGAGAATCTATGTAACAGGATTTTCCAACGGTTCCGGAATGGCTCAGGATATGGCAGTTAAGTATTCCGATATATTTGCAGCAGCAGCTCTGGGAGCACCGGCTTACTTTGATGAAGAGTATTCTGATCTTCCGACAGATTCGTATAATGTTGCGGTTCTGTTTTCTTATGGTACAGAGGATAAATATCTGAAGGAATTCAATATAACTGCGGATATTGATGATAATGCGGCTGTTTCACATCTTAAATATTGGCGTAATAAATATGGTTTCTCACAGGATGATTATGAGTGTGAAACAGAAGGCAAATATACGACATATACATTTTCTGATAAGTCAGGTATTCCGGTGTGCAAATGGATAGTAGTAGAAGGCAAGAAGCACGACTATCCTAGAGAAGAAGTGCCTATGTATTACGAGTTTTTGTCTGCATATACGAAAGATGAGGATGGAAATCTATATTATAATGGTCAATTGGTACAGGCAGAATAACGTAAATTGTCGGAGAGATTTAATTGAGCAAATGATCTGCATGAACTGAAATATATAATAAAAGACGAAGAGGTAAGCCTAGAAACTATAAAATAAAATTATGGTTTCCAGGCTCATTCTCTTTATATATAATCTTTCACAATAAATAAACCCTGCGTTGAGACATAGTGACGAATTTGTCATTTGCATAATTTACTTTGTTGACTTGTCTTTCCCTGATAATATAATGAGACTGTGTTGTTATCGATAAACAATTATAGGAGGAAGGATATGAAGGCAACAAAGAAGATTTTATGTGCAGTTCTTGCATCTGCAATGGTTGCATCAATGAGCTTCAGCGTACTCGCAGCTGCACCGGCACCTGAAGGTGGAGCACCGGCAGCTGAAGAATCAGCAGGCGAGCAGGCAGGCGGTGAGTCAGCAGGCGATTCAGCAGAAGGCGGTTCATCTGAAGAGGAGCAGGCACCAGAAATAGGTCAGGTTATTACTGAGACATTAGAGTTCGATGATGGTGTTACTCTTGAGGAAGGCAATCTGTACATAGCTGAAGACGGATACTGTGTAATTATGACTGTTAATGGGGAAGTTGTAACACAGGCTCCGGGCACATATGAAGGCAGGGTAGTATTTACTGTACAGCCTCTGTCATTGGGGGATGACGGATCATCTCAGTATAGAACAAAGTCACTGGTTCTTAAACAGGACGGCGTTTTGTCAGTTGTTGACAGTGCAGTAAACGGAACAATAGACGAGAATGGTATCTCAGGTGCAGAGATTACAGCCGATATACCTAATATGTCTATAGTTACAGTTGTTAATGGGGAATATAATATTTCTGATTCTAATTTCCACATTCTTCAGACCGGAAATCATGAATCAGGCGGCAATGACTTCACTGGTGACGGATGTGCTATAGCAGTTTCAGGTGCATCAGTAGTAAGGGTAACTGACGTTGACGTAGTAGGCGATGGCGTTACACGTACATCACTGTTCGGCGGTCTGTCAGTTCATGATGCATATCCGACGATCTACGTATCAGATTGTAATTTCACAGCTACAGGCGATGAAGAAGGTGAAGACTGTGCAGTATGGGTACTCGGACTTCATGGTGTAGTTCGTACATGCCAGTTTGATGATTATTATGACATCTATTACAATAATACAGTAATTAAGTCGTTTGGATGGGCTTGCTTGTCTGTAGACGGAACAGAGTATCCTTATGCAGAGGATCTCGAAGAACTTAATGCAGCATATGTTGAAGGCGAAGGATACTTCAATGAAGATGGCACAGAGATGACATTTGCTGAGTGGGCAGTTGCAGCAACAGGTCTTACAGATGAATATCTGGAGCAGCTGGCAGCAGTTGAGACAGAAGAAGATCTAGAGGCTCTTCCACAAACAAATGATTACTCACTGTATTACTACGCAGGCAAGAATACTCTTACAAACTGCGAACTTTCAATCTTCGAAGGGCGTACAGGATATTCATCATACTCAATCGGCGCTAATATCAATGTATATTCTAACTGCTTAGTTAATGCTGATTATGGTAATGTTGAAGCAAATGAATATGCTTCATCTGCATATGTTAACGGCACGGTTGTTAATGCAACTAAGAGTATTGTAATGAGCCACTCAACAGCAGGCGGTGTTACAGTATGTGAAGATTCAGAACTTAATGCAGGCGAGATCGCATTCGTTTACAAGGGAACAGGCGATGGATATACACAGGATGAACTTACAGCTGAAGGCGAATCAGCAGGCGGTATGACAATGGGCGCTACAGGCGCTGGTCTGTATGTAAAGAACTGCAAGATCGATGCTCCTGTATTCGTGCTGGCATTTGACTCAGATGATCCTGGTTCACTGGGCGGAACTTCAATCGACTTTGACGACAGCATCGCACCTAAGGATGAGGCATTTGATGTAACTAACGCTGATAACTGGGGCCCGGCAACTGTTATGTGGGGTGAAGGCGCAGGCTCATACAACTACAACGAAGCAGTAGAAGTTTATGTTCAGGATTGCAACGGTGAAACAGCTATTGAATCTGACATTTACAACTGCCACCAGTTTACATCTAAGAACCTGGTTCTTACACTGGACAACACAGAGATCACAGGTATCATTTCTTCAGGTTATGCAGTACATCCTGTAGGCGGCGTTGACAAGAGCATCCCATTTGGCGGCGAGAATATCGTTGGCGATAATGGAATTACATACGGCTATCGTGAATACATGGGTACAGTAGAATGTACACCATCAGAGACAGTTAACAACGGTGTTATTGTAACCCTTACAAATGGTTCTGTATGGAATGTAACAGAGACCAGCTATGTATCAGTTCTTAATGTTGATGAAACATCTACAGTAAATGGTACAGTTACAGAGCTTGACAATGGTTTGTTCATGGTTGAGCCTAATGCTTAATGTTAATTGATGGGATCAAATTGATACAGTTAAAATAAATTATTGAATAACAACATATTTAGGAGGCACTTCTTAATGAAGTGCCTCCTGCTTTTGCGGAGGACAGGCTTGTCGAAGCCTGCTATGGTTAAAATAATAATCCACTTGAATTAGTTATAGGCATTTGTTATAATCATCGAGCGCTTGCGGAAGTGGCGGAATGGCAGACGCATCAGACTCAAAATCTGACGTTGGTGACAATGTGTGGGTTCAAGTCCCATCTTCCGCATTTAGTTATTTTTACGAAAGAGCTTGAAAATTCGCAGTTTTCTGGCTCTTTTTGTTTGGCTTAAACAGAGCGTGTGAGTCGGTTATATTAAGTCTGTTAATCAATACGTCCGATTCAGAGTAGCAATACATGTTATCTCGCATATTTTTTAATCACCTCTTTTCTGAGTTCGTCAGTGGTCTTTTCTCCAGATGAGACTTTTAGCATTTCATTAATGAAATCCCTACTTAGGAACATGTTCTCGATGGCCATTGTAGCTGAAACACGTTTAGGCTCTTGATTGTCTTCTGTATTTTCTAAAATCATACGGCACTCCCTTCGTGAAATTTCAATATTATTATACCACAAACATTATGAGATCTAAGGTAAAAGCTCAATAGCTGCAGGATGATATGTGGTGAACTTAAATCAAAAGTGATACAATACAAATAAATGATTTGATATGCGCGGTAAATTTGATTTTTATGAGTGAGGTGGTAGCTATGATGTATCCTTTTATGACGCTTGATGATCAGTCAGAAATAGTTCATTCAGAAATGCGTAAAGATGGAACTGTAAAAGTGTATGTGGAAAAACCAGATACCAAGGATTGTTTTCATCATATGACGTGTATTCTACCCGGATATAGAATTAAAGATGTCTATGGATTTACGGAGAAAGAAATTGAAAGGTATATGGAGGTAATTCATTCCACTGCACACTTAATAATGGAGTTTGCTCAAGAAGGAGGGTTCGAGAATGCCTCAAGTCTTTAAACTTGGATCATACTGGGTATATTTTTGGACAAATGAAGGGCAACCATTGGAACCCATACATGTGCACATATCTGAGGGCTGTCCGTTAGCAAATTCGACTAAAATATGGATAACTAAATCAGGAAAAACGCTTTTGGCAAATAATAATTCTCATATTCCGATAAAAGTGTTGCGAAATATGATGCGTATCATAGAAGCAAGAAGTGGGGAAATAATTCAAAAGTGGACTGATTATTTTGGAAAACCAGAATATTTTTTGTAGATAATTCAACAGGAGATGTAACATGAAATTTATTGTCGAAAAAGAAATTTTTGAGAAGCTGCCTAATGCCTGCTTTGGAGTTATTATGGCAAGGGGAGTAGACAACAGCAGAGCATATCCGGAGATAGACAGTCTTTTAAATGAAAGCATACAGGCGGCTGCGAAGCGATTTGAAGGGAAAAAGGTTAAGGAAGAGGCGGATATTTTGCCATACAGGGAAGCGTTCCGTGCATTGGATATCAATCCGAATAAATATCTGTGCTCAATTGAGGCCTTATTTACACGAATTGCCAAGGGTAAGGGAATGCCGCATATTAATCCGGTAGTTGATCTGGGAAATGCGATATCATTGAAATATACCTTGCCTATGGGCGCACATGATCTGGGCGGCAGCAGCGATGACATTTGCATACGATTGGCGCAGCCGGAGGATACGTTTCTGCCTTTTGGAAGTGATGCCGAAGAAAAGCCGGATGCCGGAGAGATAGTATATGCGGTAGGACATCAGGTCCGTACTCGCCGCTGGACATGGCGCCAGAGTGAGCATGGCAAGATTACTGATACATCATCCGATATTTTCTTTCCGATAGATGGCTTTACAGATTTTAACAAGGACAAGGTGATCGCTGCAAGAGATGAGTTGCAGGAACTTGTAATGAAAATCTGGGGATGTAATGTAACTGTCGGACTGGTGGATGCTGAACACCCGGCGATGAAACTGTAATGTGGAAGAACAGTTAAATAAGTGGTACAATCACCCAGAGTGAGAGAGGGGGAGGTTGTATGGAACTAAGACAGTTAAACTATTTTATAGCACTTGCTGAAGAGAAGAATTTCAGCCGTGCTGCTAATAAAGTATTTGTTTCGCAGCCGGCTCTAAGTCAGCAGATTGCGGATTTGGAAAAAGAACTGGGTTATGCTTTGGTGGAAAGAGGGCATCGCGCCCTTTCGCTTACGAAGGCAGGGGAGATACTTCTGGAAGAGGCCAGGGCAATCATAAATGAAGCAAATACAATAATTCCTAAGATTCAGGCAGCTTACAGTGAAATTGCTGAAAGACCGGAGCTGACGATCGCACTTGAGGCATCGGATGTTGGTTTGGACAGATATGGCGTTATAAATGCGCTTATTGCATTGCAGCAGAGAAATCCCAATCTTCATTTGCAGTTTAAACTCTATCCGATAGAGAAGGTTTCTCATGCAATCAAGGCAGGGGATGTAGATATTGGATTATATTTGATAACAGATTATGAAAAACAATTTCAATTTACCAATTATCATTGTGTAATTCATGAATCCTTCTGCCTGTTGGTTCCATATTCATATGTGCTGAGAAATCCGCAGGCAACCTGGCGTGAAGCTTTAAGAGAATATCCGATATATATCAGAAGCGGCGACGAAAGATGGCGTGCATTTTTTGCGAAAACGCTTACTCAGGCAGAACCGCAATTACAGGTTAAATACCTGGAAAGTCTTCATTTGATAAATAGTTATGTGCAGGCTGGATTGGGCATTTCAATTGCGTCTGAAAAACTTGCCAATCATATGAAAAATCAATATATGGCGGCGCTTCCTATAGATCTGCCGGGATTTTCTGCACATGAGGTTATTCTGTGGAATGAAAATGCAATTAATCCTGTAATAAAAGAGTTCTTGTCTATGTTTTTCCGGCAGGAGGAATGAAAATATATAGATAAATTTAAAAATTTTGCAGTAACTAACAAGACCACATCCATTCGGGTGTGGTCCTGTCTGATAGGGGAGTTTATTAGGAGGTTCCGGTAAGAACCACTGGTATACTTTATCTGTATTATTGTTGATAAATGTAGCAGATATTATTTGATCTTAGCTGCTCGCATGTCAGCAAGTTCAACTTCAATCTTGTCACATGTGTTTTTATCCAGTTTGTAGAAGGAGAGGATGATTAATGCACATACACCGAAGAAAATTGCTGTAAGACCGTTAGCCAGATTTATACCTTCCTGTACTTCAGGAAGCTGGTTCATTCCGAGGGAAGCATCATATCCGAGAATACTTAAATATGTTCCGGCTCCGAAATTAGCAACAGCTGAACCAAGTTTAACAGCAAATACACCGATTGCATAAATAAATCCGCTGGCTCTGATACCAGTTTTCCATTCACCGTAATTGACGGTATCCGGAAGCATTCCCCAGATAACTGAAAATGCCATTCCTAATGATAAACCACAGAATATAGAAGCAAGAATTATGAGAAAATAGCTATCCTTGGCAAACATAAAGAATATGCCTGAACCTGCAAGGAAAATATTTCCAAATGCAAGAACTGTCTTTTTTCCGAACTTTTTTGTAAGGAAAGGAACCAACAGCAGCATTCCCAGAGGAATAGCAAACATAATACTTAAAATTGTTGAGATAACATTTGCATCTCCTAAGTAATACATGCAGTAATATGGTGTCCAAACAAGACGGAAAGCATTTCCGAGTGAGAAGAAGAATACAACGCCGCAGAGTATCTGTGAAGGACGGTTTTTTGTAAAAGCTTTCATGCAGTCCTTGAGCTTGGTAGGTTCAACAGTTGTCTGAACTCTCTCCTTTGTTCCAAAAACAGCGAGGCACATGAATAATACAGCAACTACTCCAACCAGGATTGCTGTACGGGTAAAGCCCTCCTGAGTATTCATATCACCTCCGAAGTGAGTTATAAGAATAACAGCTGTAAGGCTGACAACTGTTCCTGCAATATTTGCACCGTAATCTCTGAATACACCCAGGATAGAGTATTGCTGGGTATTAGTTGTCATAACGCTGGCAAGTGAGCCGTAAGGAACCTGGAACATGGTAGCACTCATTCCATAGCAAATATAAATGCAGCCTATATATACGATTTTAGCACCCATTGAAAGCTCCGGATTCGTAAAACACAAGACGAAAAATACTGCATAAGGAACGATGGCGAAGGCCATCCATGAACGGTATCTGCCGAGTTTTCTTGGCTTTACGCGTTCGCTGATGGATCCCATGAGAGGATCATTGATTGCATCCCATATCCTGGCGATTGCAAATATTACACCGCCTATTACAGGTGCGATTCCCATTATATTTGTCATAAAGAGCATAAAATAACTTGAAATGATATTATGCATCAGATTAACGCCCAGGTCGCCGCAGGTGTAGCACATTTTCTGAAGCACAGGAACCTTATCGGTTGAATTGTTTTTGGTACTCATCTCTTTGTCCTTTCATTTAACATAATTATAAAGGTAATATGTGTTTGTGCTATCAGAATAACCAAGGAAATGACGGCAAGCTTTTATTGACTGAGTTCATTTTGGCAATAGGATTAAGGAATTCCCAATATCTCTTGCAGAAACCTTTGTCGTCCAGCTCAATATAGCATATATATTTGTTGGCATAGAACATTCCGAATTCTTCGTTGCCCGGCCAGTTATATCCGCCATAACCGCAAGGCTCTGAGAATGAGGCATACGGATCATCTGTTTCATAAACAACGGCACCAGGCATCCAGGTCCATGGTTTAGTTTCTCCTACTGCCAGCCAAAGGTCAAAATATTCTCTCTCTTCAGGAGTAACATCTTCCTTCATGTTAGCAGGAACATTCAGAACTAGTCGGTCAAATCCTTTTTCTACGGGAATCGGACTGCATGCATATCCCTTCTCAAGAGAACCGAAACACTCAATATTTGATTTTCTTCTGTTTTCACAGGCTTCGGGACTCATATCATATTCAGGACGGGCAGGTTTTTCCTTGTGGATGGCTCTTGAAAGCTCGTTGCACATAGGAATGCTCATTCCGAAAACAGGTACATCTCTGCCTGCAGCCTTGATCCAATTAAGAGGATTAAACCATTCTTTTATGCTGCAGATCTTGTCCCCGTTCATGCGAATGCGAAGAACTCCGCGCTTGTTTGAGTATGTGTTTTCTGTGCCGCCCCATTTAACATCAGCTTTTACATTATAGATAATAAAGAAGGTATCTCCATTCTCCTCCTTAGGTCCGTATGACTTAAGGATCTCAGCTTCCCATGTTTTTACAGTTGCAGACAGCCACATCATATGGATAGCGGTCATGCCCTCGTTAAGACTCTGAAGCATTCCAGGAGGAGCCATTGGCGCTTCATATGTTAAATCTTCCGTGAAATGATCTCTGAATTCTCCGAGCCACCATTTCTGTTGGAATAATTCAGTTAACATTTTTTTCTTTTCATTTCTTGTCATTTTTGATACCTAATCCTTTCAGTTTATTCGTTTTATGTAGCAATATATTATTTATTTTCAATACATCTTTTAGGTGCTTTTGCGGCAAATAAGACTTTATCCGAGAAACGAGAGCAGATAAATAATGCTAATATGGCATACAGGCATAATTCTATATTATGGAATACTATGAATGATATAATTACAGCTGTTCCGTCCACGAACAGGCAGAGTTTGCCGATACCGGCCCTTGGAAAAAATTTAAATAAAACCCTTACTATAAGTTCTGTTCCGCCGATTGATCCGTCGGCTACAGTCATAAACCTCATTCCGATGCCATAGAGAGCACCGCCAAATAGTGCGGCCAGCAACGGGTTAACCGTTAGCGTGGGCAAGTAGGATGTTATCTCTACTAAGATAATGTAAATACCAAAGCCGATGATCGTGTTGCGTGTAAAACGCCATCCCTTTAGGAAAAAGCCTAAGACCAGCAGCGGGATATTCATCAGAAGAATCAGTATAGATATCTTTATATGAAACACTCCGCTTAAAACTGTTGCTATTCCTGCAAGCCCGCCGGCAGCAATATTGTTGCCGGCGAAGAACAGGTTAAGGGCAAGCGAGTAGAACAGGCAAGCTATAAACAGGCAAAATGCATTCCTGATTTTTATATGATTCTGAAAAAATTCCATTGCCATAGTTATTAGATCATATCCAGTGAACGTTTATATGCTGCAAGAACGCCCTTTATCAGAGCACCTCTGAAACCGGCCTCTTCCATTATATTTGTGCTTGTTATTGTCATACCGCCCGGAGTAGACAGCTCGTCTCTGAGGGCAGCGACATGTTTTCCCGTTTCAAGTACCATTGCTGCTGAGCCGAATGTAGCCATTGCTGCAAGCTCAATTGATACATCACGGGTAAGTCCGATTTCTGAACCAGCATCTGCCATGGCCTCAATAAACATATATACATATGCAGGAGAACAGCTAAATACCGGAGTTGCGGCATTCATTTCGCGCTCGGTAAGATGCTTCATGAGTCCGCCAGCTTTTAAGATGTTCATAAGTCCTTCGGTTTCTTTGTCGCTTGCATATTCATTATTTGAAAAAATAATTACACCTTTTGAGATCTTCAAAGGAATGTTAGGCATAATTCTTATTGCAGGCATATTATTGATACCGCCGCCTGCAAATAATTTATTGATATCTGCTATTGCGAAACCTGCTGCCATTGAACAAACAATGTGTCTGTGACCGTTGCTTATTTCCTCATTGAAGGTAGGGATAAGTTCACCGACAACACCATTCATATGGTGAGGATGTACGCCGAACATTATATAATGTGCTGACTTGACTGCTTCCTGACTGCTTGCAGCTGCACAGCATCCGAGCTCTTCAGTAAGTTCTTTAGTCCTTTCCAGAGATCTGTCGTAAATTATGATTTCTGACGGATCAACGCTTTTGCAGGCTGCTCGCAGCAAAGCACTTCCCATTACACCCGTTCCGATAAAAGCAATTTGTTTCATTTTTTATTGTCCTCCTGTTTTGCTGAATTATAATTTTCTGATTTTTGATAGCAGCTGAAATGTCCCTTTTGTCTGACAGCTGTATCATTTGTGAAAAAATATCATTAAGCAGAACGGAAGTGAAATATTAAAAAGAAATAGGGGATAATAGAGAAAAGTTATAATTTGAATTAGAAATAGCGAAAAAGTCAATCATTCTTACTGAAAATGCAAGAAAATGAGAAAATTAAACGTTGAGTATAAATATAATTTATACTAGACAATAAGAGAAAACTTTTTAACTGACTATGCCTCTTTCTGACATTCCGGGCAGATACCTTCGAAAACCAGTCGGTGACGAATGATATTAAAGCCAGACTGTTGAGTAGTATCTGTGTCAAGATCCTCCTTATATGGGTATGGCGCATCTATTACTTTTTTACATTTTATACAGAACATATGATAGTGCAGATCAGTGCGCAGATCATATCTGTCGGCACCGGGAACACGCACATGGCAGATTGCTCCTTCTTCTGACAAACAGTTCAGATTTCGATATACTGTTCCGTGACTGATCTTTGGGTCAGCTGTGTGTACATCCTCATAAATCTGCTCGGCCGTCGGATGGTCGCATCTTGACTGAACTGCCTGCAGCACCAGCTTACGCTGTTTAGTATTTCTTCTCATGATATTATTCATTGATAACTCCATTTTAATACCCACCCTGTTCATAGCGAACAGGGTGGGTAATCCATGTATTTACTTGTTACTGTTTGCGATATCCGCACTTAGGACATACACCATTTTCATCCAAAGCAATGCCGCATAACGGACAACGTTCAACTTCGAGATGGCATGGGAATTCGGCAGAAGCCGCATTAACACCGCTGGTGAAGGTAAGCTTAACGATATTCAGCTTGTCCTTCAGCAGATCATATACGATTTTGATCATGCCTTCAACGGTCATTGTTTCTTTTGTTACAACCAGTCGGCAATCAGGGTAAGCGGTTGCCAGCTCGGTCTGAAAGGCAGGTCCCTTCATAACATTGTTAGGGTGACCATTCTTTATGCCTTGTTTCTCGTATACATTGAGAACGGCAGGCAGCAGCGGATCGTCATGGCGCAGGATCAGTGCATGGTCAAAGTTCTTGAGCACATCCCATGCTGTCTTCTGGATTTCATTGCAAGGGAACACCATGTTTACGCCCTCGTTGACAGAACCTTCCACCTCAATGGTAAGGATGCCTGTATGGCCGTGAAGGTATTGTGCTTCGCCCTTGAAGCCGTAGAAACGGTGTGCATACTGCAGTTCGAGTTTAGTGATACTTCTCATGGTCAATTCTCCTTCCTGTAATGTAAAGCCCTAAATCATTGATTTTTCAGGCTTTTAACTATTTACGGGATGATAGCGCCCGTATTCGCTGTGTGTTGGTTTATAGGTTTTTGGTTAATATTCTTATTAGGAATATTTCTCAATAAGAATATACTAATAGAATTAAACAGTGTCAAGTATTTAATTAGTATCAGTAAAAATCAGTAAAAATTCCGACATGATTTTGCTTATTTGTGCTAATGTGTTATGCTGTAGCAGATTTAAAAAGACAATTATCGCCTGCATATATGGCGTATATAAAGATGTATACCGACATGGTGAGGTTATACAGTTGGGAGTGAAGTATGAGATTTATACACATAGGCGACCTGCACTTTGGCAAGATGTTTTATAAGACATCGTTGGTAGAGGCAGATCAGCCGTATTGGGTGGAACAGCTGCTGAAAGCAGTAGATGAGTATAATGTTGATGCTGTGGTGATCGCAGGAGATGTTTATGACAGGAAGGATCCGTCCATTGAGGCGATGAAGCTGGTTGATCACATGTTGACGGAACTTGCAGCCAGGGATAAGTATGTATTCATTATTCCCGGCAATCACGATTCCGAAGGAAGGCTCTCCTATAATCAGGAGCTTTTATCGTCACACAAGATATACATAGCGGGAAGAATTGAAAAGGAGCTTAAGCATATCACGGTTTCAGCTGGCGGTACGCCGGTGACATTCTGGCTTATGCCATATATTTTTCCTAAGCTTGTGGCAGATGAGAAGGTATTAAATAATCCTGACATAACAACCTATGACGCAGCTGCCAGATCGCTTATTGCTGCCCAGGATATTGATAAGAATTTGTGTAATGTCCTTATTGCACATCAAAATGTTCTGGCAAATGGCAAGGCTCCTGAACATAGTGACTCGGAAACTATTATCGGCGGCGTAGGAGAGATTGAGGTATCGGCATTTGATGATTTTGACTATGTGGCACTGGGGCATATCCATAATGCCCAGAAAATGGGAAGGGAGACAGTCAGATATTCAGGTTGTCCCCTTTATTATGACTTCTCAGAAGTTGACCGTAAGAAGGATCTGACTCTTGTAACCATTAATTCTAAGGAAGATATAGACATTCAGCACATAGAGATCCCTTTGCTTCATAAGATGAAAAAGTTTACTGGAACACTGGAGGAATTGCTGGAAGAAGGCAGCAAACTGACGGATAGAGATTCTTATCACATTCAGTGTATCATTACTGATAAACACATTCCCACGGGAGCACTGGATAAATTAAGAGATGTATTTGGAGAGAGTCTGATCAATGTTACCAGAGGTAAATCCACGACAGTATTCGATGAAGAGGCTGCCGGCAGTCTGAGAAAAATAGATTCGTTTTCACTTGATGAACAGTTTTCACAGTTCTATCAGGAACAGGCTCATGAACTCATGGATGAGGCTCAGGAACATGTTATAGAAATGATATTGTCGCAGCAGATAAAAAACGGTGACAGCTACACATATGAGGCCAAATATGTGGATAAAGATGATTCACAGGAGCTCTTGGATTACCTGATAAGAATTGTCGGAGAGGAGAATGTATGAGACCCCATAAGCTTATTATGAAGGCCTTTGGACCATTTGCACAGGAAACAGTGGTAGACTTTGATGCTATGAGTAATGAGGTCTATCTTATTACCGGTGCAACGGGCTCGGGCAAAACTACGATATTTGACGGGATCGTCTACGCCTTGTTTGGTACGGCCAGCGGTAAGGGACGATGCGGATTAAATAATACAGAGGCATTTCACAGTGATTATGCCAAGCAGGGCAGTATAAAATCCGAAATGCAGGTGCAGCTGACATTTTCCAATGCTGGCAAGGACTATAATGTGCAGAGGCGTATGTACTGGGGCAAAAATGGTGGCGCACAGAAGGCAGCCAAGGAATCAGTTCTGTATGAAAACGGGGAGATGATCGCTGCAGGCAAGGGGCTGGAAAACAGAGACGAGGTCAGCAAAAAGATTGAAGAGATCCTTGGTCTTGATGCATCTCAATTCAGAAAGATAATCATGCTGGCTCAGGGAGAATTCCAGCAATTTCTGATGGCAGGAAGTGATGAACGCGGCAATATATTGGGCAAGCTCTATGATAACCGCAGACATCAGGATCTGCAGAACCGGCTTAAGGCGGCATATATGCTTCTTAATGACAGATTAAGGTTTCAGACCCAGGAGGTTGAGGCCCAGGTCAGATTATTTAATATTCCGGACGACATATCAGCAGAAACAACTGACAAGATAGCAGCTGATCATCCTGAATTACTGCATACCCTTAAGGAGATAACCGAAGGAATCAGCGAGGAAGCAGCGCATATAAGCGATGAGAAAAAAAGGCTGAGCGCCAATAAGGATCAATTATCCGAAACCAGGATCAGGGCTGAACGAAATAATGAGCTGCTGGATAAACTTGACATCTGCAGGAAGAAACTGGAAGGCCTGAATGCTACGAAGGATGTCATTGACAGATTGAAGCTGCAGCTGGATGGGGCTGTTAAGGCTCAGAAGGTTCTGCCGGACAGGCTGGCACTTGATAAAGTTGCAGATGAGATCATTGAAAATGACAAAAAAATAGCATTTCTTAAAAAAACAAGAGATGAACTTGCAGTTCAGGAACGAGATTTAAAATCTAAGGCAGAGGAAATTCAAAAAGAAAATTCCCGTAAGATCGATGAGATGAAGAGCATGATGTCTAAAATCAGCGACGTAATGCATTATTATGATGACCTTGACGAGAATAGCTGTGAGTATGAAAACAAAAGATCAGCTTACGAAAAGGCAGAAAATGAACTGGATAAGGTTAATGATGAGCTCAAAAAAGCCAGAATATTGCAAGAAAAATTAAAGTCAGAATTAGAGACGCTTGAACATGCCGGAGAGGCAGCTGTTGCTGTAGAAAGGAATAAATTAGATGCAATTGATAACAAGATAGTTCGGCTGGAAGAACTGAAGAACGGGGTTCAAAAGACAAGAAAACTTTCGAATGAAAAGAACAAATTGGAGAAAAAGCTTCGCACAGCTCAGAGGAATTCGCTGGCAGCGGAAGAAGAACATTTGAAACTTAATAAGGCATTCTTAAATGGTCAGGCAGGAATTCTGGCTGAGGAATTAAGAATGCAGCTTCATTCCGAGGAAACTGTAACGTGTCCCGTATGCGGCAGTATACATTCATTAGCGGATGCAGGAACATTTGCACAGTTACATGAAGATGTTCCGACCAAGGAAGCTGTAGATGCGGTTCTTGATAAATGGAATAAAGCCAGAGAAAAAGAAAATTCTATATTAAAATCCTTCGAGGGCATGAAGAAGGAATATGAACTATCATTGGGTAATTGCGTTAAAGAAGCGGCTGATCTGCTGGGCAAGACTGATTGGCAGGAATTATCTGAAGGAGATGCAATAAATACAGCTGAAGATGAGCAAAACGATCTTCGAAGGGCGGCAGATAAGGCATATAACCAGACGGTGAAGGATGCTGACAGAAAGAATAAAGCTCAGGAAGAGAAGAAACAAACGGATAAAAATATAACGGAGCTGGAAAAATTATCTGCAGAGCTGGTATCTGATACTAATGATCTTATGACAAAATTAAAATTGTCGGAGCAGAAGGTTTCAGACTGCCGTAAGCAGCTTGAAGGTTTTCCAGAGTCTAAAGAGGCGGCAATGGATTATGCCGGGTCACTTCAAGAGAAGATCAATGAACTGGAGGCTCAGACAGCAGACATTACCGGCAGATATAATACCTGTGTGCAGAAGCAGGCAGAAAATAAGGGCAATATAACATCAGCTCAGGAAGAAAGAAAAAATAAAGAAGCTGAAAGAAATAAGGCAGAAAGTAGTTATAGTGAGGCACTGAAAAAGCAGAATTTTGCGGATGAAAGTGACTATGACAGCGCTTTATCTCCAGAGAGTAGGATGCTGAGCAGAGATGAACTTGATGCCTGGATCAAGGCAAATACTGATAAAATCAACAGATACCAAGATGAGGTCAGCAATGCACAAATAACAATCAAGACCCTGGAATCATCCACTAAGGGAGCCAGAAGGGAGGACACAGATGCTCTTGGTGATGCAATAGCTCAGCTGGCAGATGATATAGAAAAACTGGAAGAAAAACAGACGGATCTTGCATCGAAACTTGATATTAACAGGCAGGTAATGAGGAAGATATCTGCCTTGGATAAGGAGCGAAAGATCTATGAACGGGTTGAGAAAAAGCTATCGCCCTTGGCGAAGGTTGCGGACGATAAATATTCCTTCAGCCGTTACATACTAGGTGATTTCTTCAATAAAATAATTGACCAGGCCAATATACACCTTGCCGAAATGACGGATGGAGAGTATTGTCTTATAAGAACTGAGAATGGTGATGGCCGCACAAGTCAGGGACTGGGGCTTAAGGTATTAAATACGATCACCGATACTCAGAGAGAGACCGCTACCTTATCAGGAGGTCAATCATTTGAAGCCTCCTTGTCGCTGGCATTAGGTCTGTCTGATATTGTTCAGATGGAGAGTGCGAGCACAATTCAGATAGACAGTATGTTTATTGATGAGGGATTTGGCTCCCTGGACAGCGGCAGACTGGATAAGGCGATATCAGTTCTAAACCACCTGGCGGCAGGCAAGCGGCAGATAGGAATCATCTCACATGTTGCGCGCCTGGAGGAATGCCTTCCGAAGAAAATTCATGTAATTGAAGGCAAGTCAGGAAGCAGTATTAAAATTGAAACTGATGAGTAATATACTCGGACTTTCCGCGCTCAATTCTGGTTTGGGTATGGAAGGTTTTAGCTGGTAATATATTGATGCCGATATTTCGTGACGCACCGGTATGTTTGTATTTATCAGGACAATGTATGCCGTCTTGTAAATAGTGGACTGCATTGACAGAATAAATATTATGGAGATTGAAATAACATGAATCATAAAGATAATCTTATAAACGGCAAGCCATTTTCACCGAGATTAGACGGATTGACGGAGGACAGAAACAAGGCAGAATTATTTACATATAATTATAATCAGCTGCCTCCGGAGAAGTGGGGAACGAGAGCAGAGCTGCTCAAAGGATTTTTCAAATCCTTTGGCGAGTGTTCCTCTGTGATCCCGCCATTTAAATGCAGCTACGGTTATCTGATCTCGGTGGGCAACAGTACGTATATTAACGGTAATGTTACACTCTCGGATGCAGGCCCCATAACAATAGGCAATCATGTTCTTATCGGACCCAATTGTTCATTATATGCGGCATGCCATCCGATCCATCCGAAGACCCGCGCTTCCAGCCTTGAGTGCGGGCAGCCGGTGGTTATCGAGGATGATGTATGGCTGGGTGGCAATGTAACAGTTGTTCCGGGAGTTACCATCGGAGCGGGTTCGGTAATCGGAGCTGGAAGTGTTGTTACTAAGGACATTCCGCCCATGTCGGTGGCTGCGGGTAATCCTTGCAGAGTTATAAGACAGATTACGGATGAGGACAAGAAATTCTGCGCCAAGGGTGTTCCGTTTTCAGCTGAGGATCAGGAATTTATGAGTCGGTTCTCATGGTAAACGGCCAGTAAGATCATGTGACAGCATGGCATATGTATTAGTAAACAAATCGGCTGCATATATAATCATAAACGTGTGAACAAACTTGAGGGGAGAGGAGTGCGGCGCATGTATGTAATTTTGGCACTGGCCTTTTTATTCTTCGTGGGAGCCTGCCTTGGATGGGGCATGGAGTGGCTCTTTAGAAATTTGGTAACTCATAAGGGTCCGAGGGGCAAATATTTTATAAACCCGGGATTTTGTGTAGGACCGTATCTTCCTATATATGGAATAGGTCTTGCTGCCATGTGCGGTATCTGCATTATAATCAATGACTTATGGCCCGGCGAATCGCCTATAGTTGTAATATTGCTTATTGGTCTGATTATGACTGCCATTGAATTTATCGGCGGCTTATTTCTTTTGAAAGTTCTCAATATGCGGCTCTGGGATTACAGAAAACGATGGGGCAACATAATGGGTATCATCTGCCCGTTGTTTTCTCTTATCTGGACAGCCATTGGTGCCGGGTATTATCTGTTTATTCATAATATTGCATTGAAATGGCTGTATTGGTGGTCAGACAATATGTGGTTTTCGTTCTTTGTGGGCATGTTCTGGGGCGTTTTCATTATTGATCTGGTATTTTCGGGTAAAAATGCAGCTATCATTAAGACTTATGGTAAGGATCATGATGTTATAGTCAAATATGATGAACTCAAGGCACTGCTCCAGCGGAAACGATATGATTCTGATGAGAAGAGCAGATTCTTTAATCAGTTGGGTATCAATACCAAGATCGATTTTAAGAATATCAAGGACGACCTGGAGGAGGTTAAGGATACTATAGAGAACAGAGTAGATGCCCTGAAATCCTTAAGGCACAGGAAATAAAAATTGTTTAAAATGCACAAATACGTTGCAATGATACTGAAATGTGTTGTACAATTATCTGCGTTGAGCAAAAACAAGAGAGATTTTCATTAATGAGAGGAGTTAAAATTTATGAAGGATCAAAATGTTGTTGTTGCAGGCGGAGGAGTATTAGGTACACAGATCGCATTGATGAATGCATTTTCCGGCAACAACACTACTATTTTAATCAGGAAAGAAGACCCGATTGAGCAGACAGAGGCCAAGATCAAGAGATATACAGGCCTTATGTTAGACGACCTTGCGGCAGCACGCCAATATATCGGAAAACCTGCCAGGGAATCTGTATATCCTAAGGGACTTATCGGCGATTGGGAGAATCTGACCGAAGAAGGATTAGATGAGATAATCAAAACACTTCAGGATAATTTTGCTAATAAGCTTAAGATCGTCAGCGATATGGAACATCTTTTTGATGATGCGGATTTTATAGTTGAAGCAGTTACAGAAGATCCTGAAGTTAAGACAGCCTTCTATGAATCCATCAGAAATCTTCTCCCTGAGAAGACTATTATCTGTTCTAATTCGTCAACACTTCTTCCGAGCACATTTGCCGAACATACGGGACGCCCGGAGAAATTTAGTGCAATGCATTTTGCTAATAGTATCTGGAAGAGAAATACAGCCGAGGTCATGGGGCACGCTAAAACAGCACCGGAGACCACGGAGATGGTAATAGAATTTGCCAAGAAGATCCACATGGTTCCGTTGGTTGTCAGAAGGGAAAAGGCCGGATATCTTCTTAATACCATGCTCCTTCCGTTTCAGTGGGCAGGCATGGAGTTGTGGGCAGACGGATATGCGGATGTTGAGACCATCGACAAGACCTGGGAGCTGGCCACAGGCGCACCGTCTGGACCGCTTGAGATATCAGACAGGGTAGGCCTGGATACCATCTATAACATCAACAAGATGATGCCGGGGGCTGACGAAGAAGGTCATATCATTAACCGACTGGGCAAGAAATTAAAAGAAAAGATCGACCGCGGTGAAACTGGCGTAAATGCCGGAATCGGATTCTACGATTACAGAAATAAATAACAATGTGCCGGAAAGGCGCAAAAACTGCTCGGAATCAACCGGAGAAGGTGATTTCGAGCAGTTTCTGTACGCCGAGGTTCTCGTCACATGGTTTGTAGGGCGAGCCTCTGTTTGTCATTGCGAAGCTTTGACAAACAAATCAACCACCTGCTATGCAGGTGGTTGATTGAAAGAAATTGTACTGATGCATGAATAGGACAGTTGGCGACTGAAGGCTTATCCGATGTATATATCAGCCCGTTTCTGTATTGAAGCCATCTGGCTGTCCAGTGTCTTGCATAATTCAGCGCAATTAAACAACTCAGTTTCAAGCTCTGCCGCAACATTTGGCGGCAGATTTTTTTTGTATTTTATCTTATGCTCCAGGCTTGCCCACAGATCCATGGCAATGGTGCGCAGCTGGATCTCCACCTTCATTATCTTCTTGCGGTCGTGAAGAAATATGGGTGTTTCTATAATAAGATGAAGGCTGCGATATCCGTTAGGCTTAGGATTCTTGATATAATCCTTTTCTTCATAGAGGGTAACATCATCCTGATTTAGAATAGCCTGAGCGATCATATAGATATCTTCTTCATATGAACATATGACCCTGATCCCGGCTATGTCAAATATATTATTTTCAATGGCCTCGACCGTCGGAAAGATCTTCTTTCTGCCGAGTTTTTCCATTATGCTGTCGATACTTTTCAATCTGGTTTTTATTGTCTCTATAGGATTACGGTCGTATTGAAGGGACAACTCCTCACTCATGACATTAAATTTGGTTTCAACTTCCATAATGGCACATTTGTAGAAGGTCATAAGTTCTCTGTAAGGCTGTGCATTGGCACTTAGCCATTTCTTTAATTCTTCCTTTGGCAGACGCGACGCAATAGCACGCTCGAGCTTCTGCACATTTGTTTCTAATAACTGCATTTTTATATATGGATTCCTTCCTGTGTGATAGTTAAGTTTTTTGGATACATAGATTCTATATTATTTTTTATTCATTTTCTACACTGCCAATACAATTTGGCAGTTATAACTTGACAATTTTTACTTTTATTAACTAGAATATCTGTCGTGCTGGTATATCGCTCACATGTAAGATTTGATGCTTATATATAGTAGTCGCCGCACATGTAAGAACGGTACAGATAATTAATCATTATAAAATATAGGCAAATGCTTGTCTTATGAAGATAGAAAATGGTGAAGGTTATGGAACAGAATTCCGAAGTAAGATCATATAAATATGGCAAATGGCAGGTTCTTAAGGTGGTAGCCACTGCCAATATGGGTGTATATCTGGGAACAGAGGACAGCAGGGTACTGCTCCCGAGAAAACAAGTTCCGGCAGGCACACAGGTTGGCGACGAGATAAGGGTATTTGTCTATAAGGATTCCAGCGACAGACCTATTGCTACCATAAACGAACCTAAGCTGGTGCTGGGCGAGATAGCAGTTCTAAAGGTTAAGCAGGTTACCAAAATAGGTGCATTCCTGGACTGGGGACTGGAAAAGGATCTATTTCTTCCATTTGGGCAGCAGATAGAGCCTGTGAAGGAAGGTATGTATTATCCGGTGGCATTGTACCTGGACAGAAGCGAAAGACTCGCCGCCTCCATGTGGATTGACAAATTCATCAAAGGGGCAACGCCTGATGAAAAGAAAAAGAAAAAATCACTCATTACCTTGGAGGCAGATGCGGAAAATGTGTATGTTCTGATCAAGAAAATGGGAGGTTGCCTAGGATATGATGACAAGGCAGCACCGGAGATTATAGAAGGAGATTTCGGTCTCAGCAAAAATGCATTTAAGAAAGCGGTAGGTGTATTATACAAGGCTCGCAGACTGGAAATAAACCCGGGCAGCATTAAGCTGATATAAATGCCTGTTTAATAAATCTGGTTTATTGCCTGAGAGGGGTTATCAAGTAAAGTGCATAAGTTTTTTGTAGTGCCCGACCCTCCTGAGAATCATTGTAGTCTATGACAGGAAAATTTATCAGATAAATTGCACAAACTGATTTGATAATAGATATGCGCCGGACTGCCGGCGCATATTAAGTGATCCGATATTTACAGATTGTTGTTACATATTCTTGAATATATCAGCAAATGGATTATTTGGCACATATTCGCTTCTGTACTCGTGAGCCTCTTCTTCAATTTCTTCTTCCTCAGCAGCTTCAACAGCCTTCATGGACAGGCTTATCTTGTTATTATCAATCTTGATGATCATAACCGTAACCTCCTGCCCAACCTTTAAAACAGCCTTAGGATGACTGATCCTTTTATCGGAAATTTCTGAAATATGAAGAAGTCCGGAGATACCATCTCCGATATCGATGAAGGCGCCGTATCTTTCCAGCTTTTCTACAGTTCCTGTGAGGATGCTTCCGACCGCCAGCTTGCCGATATTTTTAGCCTGCTCAGCAACATATTCTTCAGTAAGGATTTCCTTGGCAGAGAGTATAAGCTTTTCTTGTTCTTCATTTACCCCGGATATTTTGACATTCATCTTGCGACCCAGGTAAGGAGCAGTATCTTCCACATATTTGATGCCCAGTTTTGATGCAGGAATGAATCCGCGGATTCCCTTGACATACATGATCGCTCCGGCTTTTACGACTTCGGAGATCACTCCGGAGATAACAGTGCCGTCCGCCTGCATCTGTCTTAATGCATCCCAGGAATATTCTGATTCAGCCATTTTTTTGGATAAGATAATATTACCGTGTCCATCGTCTACGGTCTTGACAATTCCTGTAAATCTGTCGCCGATTTGAACATCGGTCATTATGTTAAACGACGGGTCGGCACTCATTTCCTCCGCAGGTACACGTCCCGTAGCATAATAATTAAGGTCAAGGATCGCACCATGCTCATTGAAGGCTATTACCTCACCTTCCATAACATCACCTTCGCGGATCTTGCGAAGAGAATTATTAAGCTCGGCCGCATAATCCTCCATTGATTCAATTACTTCAGGCTTATTGTCAAATGCTTCATTTTCCGCCTTACTCTCGTTTTCAAATTCACTCATGCTGAAATTCTCCTGTAAATTAAAATTTATGTTGGTATGGTATATTCCGCACCCTATATGAGGTTTTATATTCACCATACTGAGCAATTAAAGTATATGTCTTTTGCCATTGAGGGACAAGAAGATTTTTGGTATATTTTAATTGCTGAAGGTATAATGGAACAGATGATGCTGCGTATAACTTTCTGAAGGCTGCCGGAGAGAGACTGATATTTATGTATAATTTCGAAAACAAAAGAATAGTAGTTATCGGTACCGTATTTATGGACATCAAGGGATATCCGGAGGGAACCTTTATACCCAATGGCAGAAATGCGGGACGCATTGAATATAAATACGGTGGCGTTGGCAGAAATGTAGCTCAGGACATAGCAGGCTTAGGAATCAACCCGGTGTTTATAAGTATTACTGACAGCACAGGCCCGGGAGCTGCCATTGAGTCAGATCTTAAGAAGTCCGGAGTGATAACAGACTATATGCTTAAGATGCCGGATGGGATAGGCACATGGATGGTTATCATGACGCCTGAAGGCGATGTATGCGCTAATTTATCCAAGAGGCAGAGCCTGCTTCCTATAAGTCTGCTTCTGGACGAAAAGGGCGATGAGATATTTGCAGGTGCCGATGCAATTGCAATTGAGATAGATATTGAAGAAGAGATCGTATCAAGGGTATTCAAACTGGCTGAGAAATATAATATTGACGTATATGGAGTTATCTCCAACATGACAATAGCTCTTAACCGGCTTAAATACATAAACAAATGCAAATGTTTCGTATGCAATCGGATAGAAGCAGGTCAGCTGTTTGATCTGAATACTGACGAAAAAAATCCTGCCGAGATGCTTAATGTTTTAGAAAGCAAACTGAAGGAATTTGATACGGAATGCATGATTGTTACATTGGATAAGGATGGGTCGGTTTATGCATGCCGGGACGGAACAACCGGAATGTGCTCCGCTAAGAAGGTTGAAATACTCGATTCAACCGGAGCGGGAGATTCATATTTTGCAGGAGTTTCAGCCGGACTCATTTGCAATATGTCAATCGAAGAAGCGTGCCGACTGGGAACAGATATGGCGGCGGTAGTGATCCAGTCAACAGAAAATACATATAAACTGGATTGATGAGTTTAGAGCTTGAATGCAAAATTATTGATGCGCTGTTTTACTTTTGGCTCAGTTTAGTGACAAAAAAAACACTAAAAATTCACAGATTTTTTTTACTATGAAAATGCGCAACTGTCCAAATAATTACAAGGAGGCGAATAACATGAAACAGAGAATTCTTAGTCTGTTTATAGCCACTGCAATGATTTTAATGCTGATACCTGTATCGGCATTTGCTGACGGAGAGGAGTCCGGACATAATCATGTTGTAGATGGTTATTGCGCAGTAGATGAAACAGGAACACCAAGTTCCGATGAGGAGACTTATGACGAGAATGCACCTGATGTGGCATACATAGGTGAAACCGGATATAAGTCGCTGAGTGCTGCAATAAAGGATGCAGACGATGATGCTTCGATTCAGATCCGATCTGATATCTACATCACGAAATCCATTACAGTAGACAAGACAATTCACCTAACTGGTGATTATACAATTTACAGAGGCTTTTCAGGTGACGCGCTGTTTAATATAACAAGCGGCGGTAAGATCTACTTGAGTGATATTACCATTGATGGAGCTAATACAAACTACAGCGGATATAGTTTGTTCAATGTATTAGGCGGCGGCAAGCTTGTTATCAGCTCGGGCACAACACTTAAGAACAGCCGTGCAGGATATGGCGGAGCTGTATATATTGCTGCCGGCGGTACGCTTAGTTTTGAGGCAGGTACGATCACACAGTGTACAGCTGATTATGCCGGCGGTGCTATCTACAATGAAGGTGATGTATACCTGTATGGAAGTGCAGCTATTACAGGCAATACTTCAGTCTGCGGCGGGGCCATCCGTACATCAGGAAATGTATATGTTGACGGATATATAAGCGTTACAGGCAATACTGACTTCAATGGTTCTGCTAATAATATTCATCTTGATGGAAGCGGACTTCATATTGATGAGCCATTGGGAGGTGCGGTAGGTGTATCACCTCATGATACTTCAGCCATAGAAGGAATGACCATCGGATATAATGATGGTTTATATGATGGCGCAAACTATATAACATATGATGCGGACAGTTCTTATTATGGAATGACTCAGGATGATGGCAGCATTGTTCTGACTCAGGGACAGAACAATTCAGATTCGGATCCTGATACAGAGCAGGATACCGAACCGGAAGAGGATCCGATACCACAAACCCATCATGTAACATTTGTAACTGACCACGGAAGTGTTGTGCCTAGTGAATTTGACATAATTGACGGAGAGACAGTAGCACAGCCGACAGATCCTTCAGAAGAAGGCTGGGTATTTGGAGGCTGGTATACAAATGAAGCCTACACAGCACAATATGACTTCAACACTCCTGTTACAGGAGACCTGATGTTGTATGCTAAGTGGACAGAAGAAACTCCTGAATATGTATATGTAACATTCGACATTAACGGACATGGCGCTATTGTTCCTCAGGGTGAGGCATTAACCCCTGGAGATACAGCTCAGAAGCCTGAAGATCTTACAGATGATGCATATAATTTCACCGGCTGGTATACGGATGCAGACTGCACGGAACAGTTTAGCTTCGATACACCGATCATGACAAATATTATATTATATGCAGGATGGGCAGCCAAGCCTGTATACTACTCAGTAAACTTTGATACACAGACAGAAGAGGTGGCAGCGCCTGATGCACAGTCGGTAGAATCGGGAAGTTACGCATCAGATCCGGGAACACTGACAAGATCCGGATATACCTTTGACGGATGGTATGCAGACGGAGCAGATACTGCATTTGACTTTGCAAATACACCGATAACTGACAATACTACGTTATATGCACACTGGACAGAGATACCGCCTACATACTACTCAGTAACCTTCGATACACAGACAGAAGATGTGGCAGCGCCTGATGCACAGTCGGTAGAATCAGGAAGTTACGCATCAGATCCGGGAACACTGACAAGATCAGGATATACCTTTGATGGATGGTATGCAGAGGGTGCAGAGGCTGCATTTGACTTTGCAAATACACCGATAACTGACAATATTACATTGTATGCACACTGGACAGAGATCCCGCCTGCAACCTATGTAGTAACATTTGTAACAACTCATGGAAGTGTTACTCCAGGTGAAGTTACTGTAAATGACGGAGAAACTGTAGCACAGCCAGCAGATCCTTCAGAAGAAGGCTGGATATTCGGCGGCTGGTATACAGATGAAGCATGTACAACACAGTATGACTTCAGCAGTCAGGTGACATCATATCTGATATTGTATGCTAAGTGGACCGAAGCAGCTCCTGAATATGTATATGTAACGTTTGACCTTAACGGACACGGAACTATTGTTCCTCAGGGGGAGGCAGTAATCCCTGGAGATACAGCTCAGAAACCGGATGATCCTACAGATGATTCATATAATTTCACAGGCTGGTATACAGATGCAGCATGCACCACACTATTCAGCTTTGATACACAGATTAATTCTGATATTACATTATATGCAGGATGGGCAGCCAAGCCGGTAACAGAAGAATATACGGTAACATTTGTAACAGCTCATGGAAGCGTTACCCCTTCAGAGGTTCAGGTTAAGAAAGGTGAGAGGGTAGCACAGCCTGCAGATCCTTCGGCAGAAGGCTGGATATTCGGCGGCTGGTATACAGATGAAGCCTGCACAACACAGTATGACTTCGATCGTCCTGTTACAGCATACCTGATATTATATGCTAAGTGGACGGAACGTCCGGCAGATACATATACAGTAACCTTCTCAACAGCCCACGGAAGCGTTAGTCCTTCCCAGGTTTCTGTTAAGAAGGGGGAGAAGGTAGCACAGCCTGCTAACCCTACAGAGACCGGATGGGCATTCGAGGGCTGGTATACAGACCAGACATATGCTAAGCAGTTTGATTTCAACAGCACGATCAACAGCAACATTACGATATATGCAAAATGGTCTGAAGTTAAGGCTACGTACAGTGTAACCTTCTATACTAAATACGGAACAACGCCACAGGGACAGTTGGTTGTATCGGGTGAGAAGGCAGTTAAGCCTGCAGATCCTGTACAGGCTGGCTGGATATTCGGAGGATGGTTTACCGACGAGGCCTGCACGGTACAGTATGACTTCAATACAGCTGTAACAAGCTCAATGACACTGTATGCTAAGTGGACACAGGTGCCGGTTACATATTATACCGTAACATTTGTTAATTCGAAGGGAACAGCGCCATCTGCACAGACCATTGAAAATGGCAAGATGGCTGTTAAGCCTAATGACCCGACTTGTGAAGGATTCGTATTCGGCGGCTGGTATACAGACCAGGATTGCAAGAATATGTATAACTTCACCACAGCAGTAACAGGAAATATAACACTGTATGCTAAGTGGACAGAACTTCCGAGTGCATCATATTCAGTATCATTTAATGCAAATGGTCACGGAACAGCACCTAACCCACAGACAGTTAAGTCAGGTGAGAAGGTAACTAAGCCAACTGATCCGACAGCAACAGGATATATATTCGGAAGCTGGTTTACAGATACGCAGTGCACCACAGCATATAATTTTAATGACGCTGTATCTGCTAATCTTCAGCTCTATGCTAAGTGGACGGCTATAAGATATACAGTTAAGTTTGATGCAAATGGCGGTTCAGGCACTATGCAGAGCCAGACCTATGTATATGACAGTGCGGCTGTTCTTCCTGCAAATACATTAACCCGTACAGGATATACATTTGCAGGCTGGAACACTAAGGCTGACGGAAGCGGAACTGCATATGAAGATAAGGGTCAGATCAAGAACCTTACCGAAACCTCAGGCGCAACTGTTAACCTGTATGCACAGTGGAAGAATCTCTACAATCTGATCGAGGGAATCAATGCAAAGTATCAGAAGGGCGCCACAACAACACTGCTGTTCCGTCTGGACGGAGATTATAGTAAGTTTACCGGAATTACGATCGACGGCAACAATGTAGCAACGACTCAGTATGATTCATGGTTTGGTGCCACAACAGGCGGCACATATGTTGAGATTCATGCGGATTACCTGAACCAGATGCCTACAGGAACACATACGATCAAGTTCTTGTATACTGATGGTTCCTGCGAAACTACTATTGAAGTAGTATCGCCGACAGCACCGAAGACAGGTGATACCAACAATGCAGTACTTTGGATCATTATTGCCATTGCAGCGCTTATAGTAATAGCTGTGATCGTATTGATCATCTTGATAAGACGTCGTAAGAAAGACGATGATTTTGACGGAGATGATGACCGTGATCTGTACGACAGGTAAACAACACATCGGCGCAGTTGTTTTCGAACAGCTGAAGATGATGACCGCAATCTGTACGACAGATAAATGTTCAGCAGACAGCGAATGTGAAAAAAATTCGGATAAACATGAAGATCTGAGAACATAGGGATCTAGTATCCTAAAAAACTAAAAATCGGCATAGTTTGGAACATCCTGCTATGCCGATTTTTCTGCTTAAAAACCTATATTAAACGAAAAAAGCTCACTCAGCAGACATTGTAGTCAGTTGAGTGGGCTTTCTGTTTTTCGGCGTTTGAGAAGGTTACTTGAAAATCATAGTGTTTTTAATTGATTCTAAGTAAACGTCCCAATGCAGCTCTTTTTTTAATGGAAACTTACGATATACATTCGGTTAAGTGTTACTTACCTCGAAATAATAAAGAGATAACGTATGCTTATGCCTGATGTTTTACAGTATCGTATTCGTCACCATTTCTCCAGAATGGACATTCTTTATAATGTCCTGACATGAGCCTTGCAACGTCATCCTCGTCCATGTTCATGTCACAGAAGTATTCATCAAATTCATCGTCATATATGAAATATGCGCAGGATTCACAAATATTCATGATGAATGATACTCTGTAAAAATGTCTTTAATCATGTTGTAAACAATACCGCCCTTGCTGCTGCCAAATGACTTGACCAACAGGTTGTTAAGAGCCAGCTTGTCATAGCTGTTGACAACTGCCTTGTATATAGCAGAGTAGTTGCCGGATGGGATATTTTTGCCCCGCAGTGCAGAACGAACTTTCTTTCTGTAAGCTTCAGGAAGAGCATCCGGTTTCAGCATAACTGGTTCGATGCCTGTATCGGCATCAGTGTCTTCACATTCAGAAATATTTGATACTGGTTCTTCCGGCAGAATGTTGTCATTAGCAATATTTGATTTTGATCTTCCTCTTGTTTTTGACTTACTTTTAGATGTCTTTGCAAAAGGCGCATCTTTTTGTTCAGAAGAGCAGTCTTCTGAAACTGGTAAATCAGATATTGCTTCAGCTGCTTCAGAAGTATTCTGTGCAGCAGCTTCAGTGACATTTTCTTCCTGGGATTTTTTCTCATCTTCAGAAGAACCAATAAAATACACCGGAACAGAAGGTAATGTTATGACATGATTGTTTTCCTGAACATCTACTTTAGCCGGCTGAGCCTGGATGATGGTCTGTCCGGTAGCACGATTGGACATAGAATTAAATCCGATTGAAGGCTGGCGGGTTACGGTAATGCCGTGATCTCTCCAGTAATCAATGATACTGTCATAACCTGTGTCCTTGCTGATAATGAAATACGGACCTTCTGTTTTTGAGCCGATAAGATATCCAAGGTGTGTGCAGAGCTGAAAATCAAGATAGTTTTTGGCACAACGTCTCAGCTTAATATACTTAATGCGTGCCTCGCTTTTCATGATATTCACATGTGTATCAAAGGACATGTGCTCTGACTTGTTGCTGTAGAAAATGCTTACCTCATCCTGATCGGTAAGAGAACAGATTCCGTTAAGTCCGGAATCATGTACATTTTCAAAGTCAATTAAATATAATGCCATATAGTTTCTCCTGTATTCTGTAGTGTGTATTACAGTAACGTATACAAGTATAACATACATTTAACCGAAAAAAGAACCATGATTTTGTCTTTTTTAATATGGTGTTATTCAGCCCGCAATTTAAGACCTGATTATGTTGTTTAAAAGTGTAATTGACTTATCTGATTTGCTGTTATATCATAAGTAGAACAATTAGAACGCTTAGAAGCATGTGATACATTATACTTGGATAAAACAAGAAAGGTTAGGTATTGCGTGCCGGGACGATGCAGCTCCCTGCGAGAAAATGATCAGCTTAGGCATTTTCGAGCAGGGAAGCTGCATCTCCCGGTACACATATGTCTACATTTTAGCCATATGCTTATAGTGATAAGAGGTAACAAGATGTTAATAGAGATAGATTTTAATAGTGAAGAAGCAATATATATACAGCTTAGAAATCAGATAATAGTTGCGATAGCCACATCCCAGCTGCGAGAGGGCGAGTCCCTTCCGTCGGTAAGAAATCTTGCAGATGACATAGGCGTAAATATGCATACGGTAAATAAGGCATATTCCTCCCTGCGTCAGGACGGATTTCTTAAGGTGGACAGGAGAAAAGGCGCGGTAGTTTCAATCGATATCGATAAGATACAGTCTCTGGATAAGATGAGAGAACTTATGCGTCCTATTATCGCCAGCGGTATAGTGAAGGGAATAAGCCGGGAGGAAGCCAAGGAACTGGTAGATAAAATATATAATGAATTAGAATGAAATCTTATCAGGCAGGATATCTGCAGGCGGCAAGGCGGAGCTAACATAGCAGCGATGCTGCAGATGCAGCTCTGAAACATTTGCAATACTTTTAAGACTATAAAAATAAAGCAAGTAAGGAAATATTTATTTATGAAAAAGGCATTTACAAGATTGGCACAGGAGGTTATGGCTGCGGCCTGCAATGTGGCTGCAAGCTATAATGACACATACATCGGAACGGAATATATCCTGGCAGCCATGGCAGAAACAGAGGGCTGTACAGCACAAAAAACCCTGGCAGCCAACGGAATAAATCTGGACGGGATCAGGAAGATACTTAAGCCTAATTCTTCAAAAAATACAGGTACGGCCGTAGTAGAAGGAGCCAGATTTACACCTAAGACAGAAGAGCTGCTAGATAATGCAGGCAAGGAAGCGCAGAAATGCAATAAAGAATTGGTGGGAACCGAGCATATTCTTCTGGCACTCCTTAAAATGACAGAGGGCGCTGCCAATAGTGTACTGCTGGCATTAGGCGCCAATAAGCAAAAAATAATGACAGATACATTTGTGGCAATGGGTGAAAATCCCGGCAATCACAGAGCCGAACTGGGACTTGACAGAAATAACCAGAACAAAAGAGAAGAGAAGATCTTGGGAAGGTTCAGCAAGGACTTGTGTGCTCAGGCTCGTGAAGGCAAGAGTGATCCAGTAATAGGACGAGAACGTGAAATAGAACGTATAATTCAGATACTTTCAAGAAGAACGAAGAACAATCCGTGCCTGGTAGGAGAGCCCGGTGTAGGTAAGACAGCCATTGCGGAGGCATTGGCTCAGAAAATCGTATCCGGTGAGATCAGCGGCCCTGTCGACGAGAAGAGGATTCTCTCCCTGGATCTTCCGGCTATGGTTGCCGGTTCAAAATACAGAGGTGAGTTCGAAGAGAGGGTAAAAAGGATCATCAAGGAAGTTTCAGATGACGGACAGATAATACTCTTTATGGATGAGATTCATACACTGATAGGCGCAGGCGGCGCAGAGGGCTCTATTGATGCTGCCAATATCTTAAAGCCGGCACTTGCCAGAGGCGAGATCCAGATTATAGGTGCTACCACCATGGATGAATACAGAAAGCATTTTGAAAAGGATGCAGCCCTTGTAAGAAGATTTCAGCCTGTATATATTGAACAGCCGACCAGGGAGGAATCCCTTGAAATTCTTAGAGGCTTAAGACCTCATTATGAGAAGCATCATGATGTGGAGATCACAGACGGTGCGATGGTAGCAGCTGTTGATATGTCCACAAGGTATATTAATGACAGATTCCTGCCGGATAAGGCCATAGATATCATGGACGAGGCGGCATCTAAGGTTCGTTTGTCCACATATATCCTGTCTCCTAAGGTGAAGAAATTGGAAGAAGAATTAAAGGGCCTTCAGGAAGAACTGGAAGAGGTATTAAAAACAGGGGATCTGGAAGGAGCTTCTGATATTAAATGGGAGATAGATTCGCTTAAAACTCAGATCAATCAGTATCAGGACAAGGCAGGCAGGGCACGCAAAAAGACGGGGCTTAAGGTTACAGAGGAGGATATAGCAGATGTTGTATCCAAGTGGACCAAGATACCTGTTAAGAGAATCGCCCAGGAGGAGAGCTCTAAACTTAAGAACCTGGAAAAGGAACTTCACAAGAGGGTTATTGCTCAGGATGAAGCTATATCGGCTGTCAGCAAGGCCATAAGAAGAGGCAGAGTGGGACTTAAGGACCCTAATAAGCCTATCGGCTCCTTCCTGTTCTTAGGACCTACCGGTGTGGGCAAGACTGAACTGTCCAAGGCATTGGCAGAGGCATTGTTCGGCACGGAAAATGCCATCATAAGGGTCGATATGTCTGAGTACATGGAAAAACACAGTGTATCTAAACTGATAGGAACACCTCCGGGATATGTAGGATATGAAGAGGGTGGACAGTTGGCAGAACAGGTCAGAAGAAATCCATATTCTATAGTATTATTTGATGAAATAGAGAAGGCACATCCGGATGTTTTCAACGTACTCCTTCAGGTATTGGATGACGGAATTTTAACTGATTCTCACGGAAGAAAGACAGATTTTAAGAATACCATTATTATAATGACCAGCAATGCCGGCGCTTCGAAGATCACTGAACCTAAGAATCTGGGATTTGCTGCGGAAAAGAGCGAGGAAATTGAATACAAACATATGAAGGAATCGGTAATGAATGAGGTAAGGCATTTGTTCAGACCGGAATTCATCAATCGTATTGATGAGATCATAGTTTTCTCCTCACTTACGAAGCAGGATATGAAGGGTATCGTTAATATTCTGCTTAACGAGATCAAGAATAGGGCACTTAAACAGATGGGAATAAGCCTAAGTGTAAGTGATGCTGCCAAAATGTATCTTGTGGAACAGGGATATGACAGAAAATATGGCGCACGATCCCTTAAGAGAAAGGTTCAGTCTGCATTTGAAGATGAAATGGCAGAAGAAATCCTGGAAGGACGCATAAAAGCCGGAGACAAAGTAAGTATAGGCGTTAAGGATAATAAACTTACATTTAATGTAAAGAAAGTCAAGGAGCAGTAACGTGGCAAAGGCAAGAGAGACATCATTTTTCTGTAAAGAATGCGGATATGAATCAGCTAAATGGGCAGGGCAATGCCCTGCCTGCCATGAATGGAATACTCTGGTGGAGGCTCCTGCCTCCGGCATGAAGAGGGGCATTTCCCATGTCGGAAGAGGAATCGGAGGTGGTCTGTTCAGCGATGTCAGGGCATATACCATGTCAGAAATTTCTGCTGAGCGAGATGAACGGATTGAAACCGGCATAAAGGAATTCGACCGGGTGCTGGGAGGCGGCATTGTTAAGGGATCCCTTGTATTAGTGGGCGGTGATCCCGGCATAGGCAAGTCCACATTGCTTACCCAGGTATGCAAGCAGTTAAGCGATAGGCAGATCAAGGTCTTGTATATCTCAGGTGAGGAGTCCCTTAAACAGATAAAGATGCGCGCAAATAGGATAGGCGAGTTTAATGAGTACATGAAGCTTCTCAGCGAGACTAATATAGATTCTATAGAAAACGTGCTGAAAAACGATGAGCCCGAGGTATGCGTGATTGATTCCATACAGACGATGTACAGACCGGATGTTGCATCTGCACCGGGAAGCAACGGTCAGGTAAGAGAATGTACGAACGTTCTCATGCAGTGGGCCAAGGTAATGGGAATAGCCATATTTGTTGTGGGACATGTTACCAAGGATGGCTCTGTTGCAGGGCCTAAGATGCTGGAGCATATGGTAGATACTGTGCTTTATTTCGAGGGTGAATCCCAGGCCTCTTACAGAATATTGCGAGGGGTTAAGAACCGCTTCGGATCAACCAACGAAATAGGAGTATTTGAGATGCGCTCTACCGGTCTGGCAGAGGTTTTAAACCCGTCAGAATTTATGCTGACAGGAAGACCCGTGGGAACGTCAGGCTCCGTTGTATCCTGCAGCCTGGAGGGAACAAGACCCATACTTGCAGAGATTCAGGCACTTGTTGCCAAGTCAGGACTTAATAATCCCAGAAGAAGTGTAACGGGAATTGATTTTAACAGAATGAACCTGCTTATTGCAGTTCTTGAGAAGAGACTGGGACTTCACCTGTATGAATGTGATATATATGTAAATATAGCCGGAGGAATGAAGATAACGGAGACCGCACTTGATCTGGCTGTTATCATGGCCATAGCGTCAGGATATATGGATATCGCGGTGCCGTCAGATGTAATGGCTATAGGCGAGGTCGGATTATCCGGTGAAGTCAGAAATATAAATCAGACAGAAAGCAGGATAAGAGAAGCTGCTAAAATGGGATTTAATACCTGTATAATCCCACTGTCGGCACAAAAAGCGATTAAAAATGTCAGCAATGTAAGACTTATCGGAGTATCTAATGTAGCCGAGACCATAGCATTATTGCAGAAATGTGCAAAGTAATGTAAAATCTCTTTTTTGTAAAAGAAATACCATTCATATTACATAAGGAATTCTGTGAGAATGAATATTCACACGGATAGGAAGCTGAAATGAAGTCATATGAGTTCTTAATAATTAAAAATCCTGTAAAAACGGATTTGAATACAACAAAAAAGACCTCAATATTGAGGTCTTTTAGCAGGGGAAGAGAGATTCGAACTCCCATGAGCGGTTTTGGAGACCGGCATACTGCCATTGTATGATTCCCCTGGACACCTGGTATTTTATATCATAACAGTATCATGAGTGTCAATCAAAAGTTGAAATTTTCGAGAAGTGAGTCATTATTATGTCAACATTAGATCTGATTAAAAAGAATAAACACGGCGATGAGCAATTGCCGAAACTTATAAGACAAGAGCCATTCGTACCCGAAGACAAGCTGTACGAGAAGCTTATCAGTATGGTATCTCAGTCACATTCTATAGGGGATGTTGAGCTGGTGAAGAAGGCATACAGATTTGCCAAGGAGCGCCATGCAGGACAGAAGAGAAAATCCGGCGAGGATTATATAGTTCATCCTCTCAGCGTTGCGATCATATTAACGGATATGGATATGGACAAGGAAGCCATATGCGGCGGTCTGCTTCATGATGTGGTAGAAGACACCGACACTACGCTTGATGAGGTCAGAGAACAGTTTGGCCCTGTCATTGCCGAATTGGTAGATGGTGTAACAAAACTGACCCAGATTCAGTACGCGGCGGATAAGGTGGAGGTTCAGGCTGAGAATCTGCGTAAGATGTTCCTGGCAATGTCCAAGGACTTCAGGGTTATCATCATAAAACTGGCTGACAGAACCCATAATATGAGAACCCTTCAGTATGTAAGAAGGGACAAGCAGATAGAAAAAGCCAGAGAGACTATGGAGATATACGCGCCTATCGCCAAAAGGCTCGGTATTTCTAAATTAAAGACAGTGTTAGACGATCTGGCTCTTATGTACTTGGAGCCTGATATTTATTATCGTTTGGTAGAAGATGTACAGGAACGCATGAAGGGCGGCGAACTTCACATTGATGAGATGATCAGTGAAGTTAAAAAATGCATGGTAAATGCCGGTATAGAATGTACTGTTGACGGCAGAGTTAAGCACTATTTCAGCATTTACAAGAAGATGATCAAGCAGGATAAGAATATTGATGAAATATATGACCTGTTTGCCGTAAGAATTATGGTTGACAGCATCAAGGACTGCTATGCAGCATTAGGTGCGATCCATGAAGATTACAAGCCTATACCAGGCAGATTCAAGGACTACATTGCCATGCCTAAGCTTAATATGTATCAGTCCCTTCATACCACGGTTATTAGTCATACAGGACAGCCCTTTGAAGTTCAGATCAGAACATATGAAATGCACAAGACAGCTGAATATGGTATTGCTGCCCATTGGAAATATAAAGAAGAGAAGGGCTTAAATGATAAGACCATGAGCCGCAATGAAGAAGAGAAGATTGCATGGCTCAGAAGGATCCTGGATTGGCAGAAGGAGACATCGGATAACCGAGAATATCTGGATTTCATAAAAAATGACCTGGATCTTTTTGCAGATACGGTATTCTGCTTTACACCTGAGGGAGATGTCATAACCCTTCCGGTGGGCTCAACTCCGGTGGATTTTGCATATAATATCCATTCGGCCGTCGGCAATAAGATGGTTGGTGCAAGGGTTAATGACAGGATCGTTAATATTGACTACAAACTGAAAAATGGTGATCGGGTTGAGATAATCACTTCTCAGAATTCAAGGGGTCCTAGCCTTGACTGGCTGAATATAGTTAAGAGCAGCGGTGCCAGGTCGAAGATCAACCAGTGGTTCAGAAATATTCAGAAGGAAGATAATGTCGCAAGAGGCAAGGACCTTATAGACAAATATCTTAAGTCCAAGGGCATAACGGAGCAGGGAATATTTGCACCAGAATTTACTGATAAGATCCTGGCGAAATACAGTTGTAAGGATTGGGATTCTGTACTTGCGGCTATTGGTCACGGCGGCTTAAAGGAAGGTCAGATCATTAATAGGCTTCTGGATGACTTTAATAAAAAGTACAAGAAGAATGAAATGACGGATGAGGATGTTATTGAAAATGCCTCCTCTGCGCAGGCTCAGGAAGAACTGTACAATCATGATGCGAAACACCGCGATGGAATAGTTGTTAAGGGAATACATGATGTTGCTGTAAGATTTTCAAAATGCTGCTCACCTGTTCCCGGCGATGAGATCGTAGGCTTTGTTACCAGAGGCCGCGGCGTAACGATCCACAGAACGGATTGTATCAATATCCTTAATATGTCTTCAGCTGACAGGGCCAGACTCATAGACGCAGAGTGGGATAAGCCTTCATCAGCATTTATTGAAGAAAGGTACGAGGCAAGCATAACCATATTTGCCGAAAATAAGCCTGGAATACTCGTTGAGGTATCCAAGGTTATGTCCTCAAGAGGCATTAATATAACCAAGCTCATGTCTATTACGAATAAGCAGAATGTTGCAACAATAGAGATGAGTTTTAAGGTAGCATCCACGGACGAGTTAAGCAAGGTAATAGAGAAGCTTAATATAATAGACGGTGTAATTGATATTCAGCGTACAACCAATGGCTGAAAAGCTGCGTGAGAAACAGGCTGATGAGGCTGACAAGGTCGGATAAGTTTTATAAAAACTCTGTTTTGAGAAAAACTTGTTTTGAGAGATGTATGTTTGAAGAAAAGCTTGAAAAAACAATGATTTAGGGCTGACATTATAGGAAGGAATTGTATGGGAGATATAGAGATCAGATGCATACGAGTGGGCATGCTTCAGACCAATTGTTATGTTATCTATGATAAGGAAATAAGACAGGCAGTTATAGTAGATCCCGGGGATAATGCTGATTTTATTGAGGAATGTATCAGCAAGATGGAGGGCGTATCTGTGGCAGCAGTTCTGCTGACTCATTGCCACAGTGATCATTTTAAGGGACTTACAGACATTAAGAACAGATATAAGGTCCCGGTATACGTCCATGAGGCTGATGCTCACAGACTGAAATATCAGGGCGGATTTCTGGAGGCTTCTTATGAGCTGCAGCCGGATGACGTAATGCTGCACGACGGAGATCACTTGTCCATAGGCGGAATGGAGATAGATGTGATCCATACTCCGGGACATACAGAGGGCGGCGTATGCTATTATTTCAAGGACAATGGCATACTTGTGTCAGGTGATACATTGTTTTATCATTCCTGGGGCAGGACCGATTTTGAAGGCGGAGACGAAGCAGCCTTATTTAGAGCAATAAGGGAGAAGCTTCTGCCGCTTCCTCCGGAGACGATCGTACTTCCGGGTCATAATGACACAACCACCATCAAGGAAGAGAGAATGGTGCATAGGTTCAAGGGATAATATCGCGCTGGAAGTTTTCAGCTGAAGTGATATAATACCACCTTGAGTGGCTGAAACTCATAAATGTTTTAGGTGAATTAGATGTAGGTGCTGACTAATGGTCGCGAAGCTTAAGCTGCTGCAGTGCCGGGACGGCGCAGTC